>NZ_JBIQWA010000003.1:0-546056 GCF_046591575.1 Marivita sp. S0852 | reverse complement strand
CATCTTGCACACGCTGCGATGCAGGTCGCGATAGGTGATATGCTTGGCGGCCTCGTCAGGATTGTCAGGCTCGAAAATGATCGCGGTCTGATCGCCGCGCGTCGCCAGATGCCGGTCAATACAATTGGCCGCGACATTCAACGTGCCATCGGCAAACCAGTTGATCTTGACCTGCCCCAGGGTGAAATCAACATCCGACACCTGGCTCGGGGCCTTGATCCAGTCCAGCCGCTGCGCCTGCTCGGCCCAAAACCCGTCAGGATCAGACACCGACCGCGCATACATCTCCTCATACCCCGCCGCATCAACATGCGCCGTCTTCACAAGATCAGACGATGGTGGGTAGGTGGTTGCGGTTTCTGTCGTGGAAAGGTCTTGCATGGTCATGGTCTCCTCGCGTCGCCCGGTCGCCGCCGGGCGCAGTGAAATGCAATCACAAACCTGTCATTGCAGCTGGGGTCGATCATAAGGTCAGATGAAAACAAATAAATAAGTAAATTAAAAACAGTGGGTTAGTTGTAAATAATTTTCAGACGTAATCGAAAATATGAAAACAAATTAACAAGACGTTACGTAAGGTCTTAAAAGAACGGTAACTTTAATCGGTTTGAAATGGCGGCTTATATCGCCACTGCGACATGCCGAAGTGGCAATCGGGCCTGCGAGCGGGTGTGGCATATTGTTCCGGTATGCGGTTGTATGCCAAAAATGCCATATTTTCGTCCATCAAACCTGCCTCGCCCAAGGATTGTGCGAAAGTGAGTCGTTAGCGCTAAAATTTTGGCAGTGGCCGGACATGCCACACTGCGATAGCCTGCCGGACATCACCACAGGAAAGGCCGGGCCAATGCCGAACCTTAGTTCTCTTGAACGCCGTATCGCCGTCGGGCGCGGGGATTTGCCCGCCGATCTTGTTCTGCGCAATGCGCATGTTTTTGATCTAGTGACCGGGGACATGATGCCCGGTGATGTGGCCATATGCGACGGCATGATCGCGGGCACATGCGCAACTTATGAGGGTGACACCGTGCTGGATCTGACCGGCATGATCCTCGTTCCGGGGTTTATCGATACCCATTTGCACATCGAAAGCTCTTTGGTGACGCCGTTTGAATTTGATCGCTGTGTGCTGCCGCATGGCGTGACCACGGCGATCTGTGATCCGCACGAGATTGCCAATGTGGTTGGTGCAGAGGGTGTCCGGTATTTCCAGAACGCAAGCGCACAGACCTTGATGGATATTCGCGTTCAGCTGTCCTCTTGCGTGCCATCCACACATATGGAAACGGCCGGTGCGGCCTTGTCCGCCGCGGATTTGGCCCAGCTCATGGGACATCCATCTGCAATCGGGTTGGCGGAATTTATGAATTATCCCGGTGTGATACACCGCGATCCCGATGTGATGGACAAGCTGCTCCTGTTCGAGGGCGGGCATATTGATGGCCATTGCCCGCAATTGAGCGGGCGCGATTTGAACGCCTATATCAGCGCCGGGATTTCCACCGAACACGAGGCCACAACAGCCCCGGAAGCGCGCGAAAAGCTGCAAAAGGGGATGCGGGTGCTGATCCGGGAAGGATCGGTTTCGAAAGACCTGCACGCGCTGCAGCCCCTGCTGACCGAGCGTACGGCCCCTTACATGTGCCTGTGCACCGATGACCGCAATCCGCTGGATATTGGCGAACAGGGGCATCTTGATTACATGATCCGCACGCTTATCGGCTTGGGCACACCGCCTTTGGCGGCGTATCGGGCGGCGTCGCTGTCGGGGGCAGAGGCGTTTGGGCTGAAAGACCGGGGCATCATTGCGCCGGGCAAACGCGCCGATCTTGTTGCGGTGACCTCGCTTGAGGCATGCGATGTGCGCCATGTGTTCTGTGCAGGGGTGGCGGCCACGCCGCAGAACTTTGACACACGCCGGATCGTGCCTCCGGTCGCGCGCCATTCCGTCCATGCGCCGGTTCTTGGCCCCGAGGATTTTCGCGCCAAAGCCAATAGCGCCGATACGGATGTCATCGGTATTGTCGAAGGCCGGATCATCACAGAGCATCTGCACGAAACGATCCCCCTTCAGGATGGAGACAAACGCCCCGATCCGGACCGCGACCTGATCCGCATCGCCGTGATTGAACGGCATGGCAAGAACGGCAACATTGCCGCGGGCTTTGTGCGGGGGTTTGGGCTTAAACGGGGGGCCATCGCGTCAACGGTGTGCCACGACCATCACAACATTGCTTGCGTTGGTGTGGAATACGCCGATATGGCGCTGGCGGCCAACCGGTTGACCGATCTTGAAGGCGGGTTTGTGGTGGCACACCAAGGCGAGATCCTGGCCGAGCTGGCGCTGCCGGTTGCCGGATTGATGAGCCTTGAGCCGTTCGAGGTGGTGCGCGACAAGCTGGCGTTGTTGCGTGATGCGGCGCGCGATTTGGGGGTGACGCTGAACGAGCCGTTCCTGCAACTGGCATTTCTGGCCCTTCCGGTCATTCCCGCGCTAAAGATCACCGACCGGGGGATGGTCGATGTGACCAGGTTCGAGATCATTTCCTAGTGTCCGCCCTATCAAGAAGTTCGGCCAGCAGCGGGTTGGGATAGCGTCGATCCAGCGTGACAGCATAGAAAAGTTCGTGAAGATCCAGCATGGCGGCCTGCCGCAGTTCGCCGCGGGCCAGTTCGTCCTGGACCACGATTGGCGGGACAACGGCCAGACCGGTGCCTTGCCGCGCGAGCAGACGGATCATCGCCATGTCATCGACCTCGGCGGCGATTTTCGGAACCGCACCGACCCGTCGCAGCAGCGTATCGAAGGCGTCCCGAATAAGCGTGTCGCGGGTGGGCAGGATCAGCGGGTGCTGCGCCACCAGATCTTCGAGCGTGGCGGTGCCGGACACCCGATCCGCCCTGCCAAACAGGCCGACGGTCTGATCCGCCAATTTCTGTGTCAGATAGGGGGTGATCGCGTCCCGCGGGGGGGGAGTGTTGGTCAACAGCACGTCCAGATTGAGCGCATTCAAAGCGGCGTATAATTCCGCCGCGCTGCCGGACCGCAGGATCACCTCGACATCGTCGCGTCCCAGAACCGGCTCCAGAAAGGACAGCTGGAAATTGCGTGACAAGGTCGAAAGCGCGCCGACACGCAGCGCCCGGGCCGGGCGGGCTGTTTCGCGCAGCGTGTCCAGCAATTCCTCGCCGGCGGCAAAGATCGTATCGGCGTGATCCAGCGCGATGCGGCCCGCCTCGGTCAGGTGCAGCGCGCGGCCCCGGCGTTCGAACAGGGCTTGTCCGATCCGGCCCTCCAGCTGTTTGATCTGCGCGGACAGCGCGGATTGCGACAGGTTCAGGCGCTCGGCCGTGCGGGTGAGGTTGCCGTCATGGGCGACGGCCCAGAAATAGCGCAGGTGATGATAGTTCAGATCCGTCATTCGTTCACTTTAATAGAACGATACTTCTTAAACAATGTATTTTCATTCATGATCACGCCGCGCTACTTCGCCAAGTGAGATCACGTGACGAGGGGAGATTGCACCATGATCACATTACTTCCGATGCTGGCACCGGCGTTCTTTGCTGTTGTGGGTGTGATATATATGCGCACCACCATGCCGCGCGGCGCAGCGCAGCTGCGACTGGGCGAATTTGCCGGGCTTGGGGCCATCGCGGTGTCGGTGATCGCGCTGGTGAGCCTGATCCAGTCGGGGTCGGCCAGCAGCCCCTTGATCGGCGTTGGCGGAATGGGCTTTGCCGCGCGCATTGATGCGGTCAGTGTCACCATGTTGATGCTGGTCAGCTTTATTGGCTGGGTGGTGATGCGCTTTGCGGTCACCTATACCGATGGCGAACACAATCAGACCCGGTTTCTGGGGTGGCTGAGCTTTGCGCTGGCGTCGGTGTTGTTGTTGGTCAGCGCGGCGAACCTTGTGCAGCTGATCGTTGGATGGGGCGCGGTGGGGCTGTGTGTCAACCGGTTGTTGCTCACCTATCCCGAGCGTGCGGCAGCGCAGCGGGCGGCGCGTAAGAAAGCGTTGTGTTCCGCCGCGTCTGATGTGGGTTTGATTACCGGTGCGGTGGCTTTGTTCATGGCTTATGACACCGCCGATATCGCCAGCATCCTGAGTGCCGCGCGCGCCGGTGATGGCGGGCTGATCGCGGTTGGCGCTGTGGCATTGCTGGCGGTGTCTGCCTTGTTCAAATCGGCGCAGATTCCAACGCATGGCTGGCTGACAGAAGTGATGGAAGCCCCGACACCTGTTTCGGCGCTGTTGCATGCAGGGGTGGTCAATGCGGGTGGCTTCCTTCTGATCCGGTTTGCCGATGTTCTTTTGCTCGCACCCGGTGTTCTGTCTGTTCTTGTCATGGTGGGGGGCTTGTCTGCCCTGTTTGGCGGGCTGGTCATGCTGACCCAGCCATCGGTGAAAACATCGCTGGCCTGGTCCACTGTGGCGCAGATGGGCTTTATGATCATGCAATGCGGACTGGCGCTGTTTCCGCTGGCGCTTTTGCACATTGTGGCCCATTCGCTTTACAAGGCTCACGCGTTTCTGGCGTCGGGCGGGGCGGTGCAGCAGGTCAATTCGATCCGCAAACCCGGCCCGGTGGCCATTCCAAATGGCAAGGCTGTGCTCAAGGCGTTTGCCATTGCACTGGCGATCTATGGCGTGATTGGTCTGCTTTTGGGCATCGACGGCAAATCGGCTCAGGCGATTGCGTTGGGCGCGGTCCTGGTGATGGGGGTGGCGTATCTGTTGGCGCAGGGGCTTGCGGATGCCGCACCCGGCGTTCTGACCCAGCGCATGGCGCTTTATTCGGTGGCCACCACGCTGAGTTACTTCGCGCTGCAATCCATCGCGATCCGGCTCACGGCGGGCACCTTGCCGGCAACTCCGGCCCCCGGTCCGCTGGAATGGGCGCTGATGGTGCTGACCATCCTGAGCTTTGGCGCGGTCGCGCTGGCGCAGGCCACGTTTCCGAATTGGGCGACACACCCGTCAGCGCAGGGTTTGCGGGTGCATCTGTCGAACGGGTTTTATCTGAATGCGGTGTTTGACCGCGTCACCGGTGGCTGGGCCGCGCGGTCGAACAAAGGGGCACGGTAATGGAACCGACAGGAGAAAATGACATGCTGACAATGGTAGAACGGTTTTCCGGTCCGGCGCTTGAGATCATGGCAGGGGCCAAGACCGCCGCGTCACACATCCCGCCGCTTTGGGCGCTTGATGCCACTGTTGCGGTCAATCCCTATGTGGGCCAAGCGGGCGAGCCGTTGCAAATGGCGGCAGCGCGCCTTGCCCGGGTGGCCGGAGTGCGCACTGTCGCAGAGCGGTCGCATTTCAAGGCAAAGTTCGATGCCAAGGAGCTGACGCTGTCTGATCTTGAGGCCGGTCTGGCCGAAGTGCCGGAATTGACGATCACGGTCGATGATCTGATTGCCGCCCTGTCACAGGACGTGGCCGCGCCGGAAACGCTGCCGACGCTTGCCGATCTGGCAGAGGACGTGTCCGATATCAATTGGCCGGATTTCGTGGCCGAGCGGATCGGTCACTGGGCGGGCGGCCATTATGATGTCGGTCAGGCGCTGTGGCCCGCGCCCAAGACACGGGCCTGGCTGTCCTGGCGGTCATTTGCGCAGCGCGATCTGACGCCCGAGATTTTCGGGCTGACCGGGTTTGCCAGCCGGGTGGCGTCGATGTCGATGTCTGCGCGCGGCGCGCTGACCAAATGCGCCGAAGACATGGGCATCACCGCTGCGGCCTCGGAAAGCTATTTCCACACGTTGCTGATGCGCTTGGGCGGTTGGGGGCAACTGGCCTCCGGAGAGGCGTTCCGCGCGGCGCTGCAGAACGAGGGCAACAACGACATCACCGATCTGCTGACCGCCAAGCTGGTGTTCGAAGCCGCCCTTCTGGCGCGCTACAAGGACAAGATCGGCGACAGGTGGAAAGACGTGCTTGAGGCCCATGCGCAACCGATTGTCCCGTCTCAGGACGATCTGATTGACGCGGCCTTGCAGGCGGCGGCCGATCATGCCGCAGCCCGGATGCTGGACGAGACGCTGTCGCAGCCGGTTGCCGAAACCGACCAGACCCCGGACATTCAGGCCGCGTTCTGTATTGACGTGCGATCCGAGATTTTCCGGCGCGCGCTGGAAGCGACAGACAAGCGGATTGAAACCATCGGGTTTGCCGGGTTCTTTGGCATCGCGGCTGCGCATAACAGCTTTGCGTCTGATGTGACCGAAACGCGGGGTCCGGTGCTGATCAATACCGGTGCCGAGACGGCGGCAAGCGATCCGCAGGACACCGATACGTTGACCCGGGTCGCCCGTCGCGTCACCCGCGCCTGGGGCCGGTTCCGGCTGGCGGCGGTGTCAAGCTTTGCCTTTGTCGAGGCAACCGGGCCGCTTTACCTTGGCAAGCTGGTGCGGGATTCGCTGGCGCAGAAAAACCCGGATCTTGGCACCGATCCTGCGCCTGTGCTGGCAGGCGATGTCAGCCTTGAGGACCGGATCGGCATGGCCGCAGGTATCTTGTCGGCGATGTCGCTGAAATCCGGTCTGGCCAAACTGGTTCTGTTGGCAGGTCACGGGGCGCGGGTTGTGAACAACCCGCATGCCTCGGCGCTGCAATGCGGGGCCTGCGGGGGCCATGCGGGGGATGTCAATGCGCGGTTGGTTGCCTTGCTGCTGAACGATCCCGAGGTGCGGTCCGGTCTGGTCGAGAAGGGGCTGAATGTCCCTGCCGATACGCTGTTTGTGGCCGGTTTGCATGATACGGTGACGGACGAAGTGACGCTGTATGAGGGTGATCTTCCCAAAGATCACAGCCAGTCCGAGGCGTTGGCCGCGTTAAAATCCGCTTTGCGGCAGGCGGCCAAGGTCACGCGGACGGAACGGTCGGCGCGGCTGCCACGGGCCGACTCGACCCTTGCGATCATGGAGCGGGCGAAAAACTGGTCGGAAACCCGGCCCGAATGGGGGCTTGCGGGCTGTTCCGCGTTTATCGCGGCTCCGCGGTCGCGGACGGCGGGGCGCAGCCTTGAGGGGCGGTCTTTCCTGCACAATTACACCTGGCAAGAGGATGAGGGGTTTGGCGTGCTAGAGCTGATCCTGACCGCGCCGGTTGTGGTCGCCAGCTGGATCAGCCTGCAATATTACGGCTCTTCGGTTGCGCCGGATGCGTTTGGGGCCGGGAACAAGCTGTTGCACAATGTGACCGGCGGTATCGGTGTGATCGAAGGCAATGGCGGTGTTCTGCGCGGTGGGCTGCCGTGGCAGTCGGTGCATGATGGTGACCGGTTCATGCATGATCCTGTGCGTCTGAGCGTCGCTGTCGAGGCCCCGCGCGAGGCGATCACGGATATCCTGAACCGCCATCCCGGCGTTGCGGACCTGTTCGACAATGGCTGGCTCAAACTGTTTGCCATGGACGAAGAGGGGCGGCTGGCCTGGCGCTATTCCGGCAAGGGCCAGTGGACATCGCTGCGCGGCGAGGTGGCGGCACCGGGAATCGCGGCAGAATAAAGCGTCAGGGCTGGGTGATGTCGACAGAGACCCCCAGCCCGCGCAACACGTCCCAATAGGCCGGAAAGGTTTTTGAGACGCAATAGGGGTCTTCGATTGTCACCCCGTGAATTTTCAACGCGGCCAGCGCAAAGCACATGGCGATACGGTGGTCGGCATAGCTGTCGATCAGGCAGGGATGGGTCTGCCCGGCCAGACCGGGGTCGGCGTGGACGATCAGATCATCGCCCTCGACGCTTGCCAGATCGGCCCGGATGGCCGTCAGCCCTTTGTGGACGGCTTCGATCCTGTCACATTCCTTGACCCGCAGGTTTTCGATACCGGTAAAGCGCACCGCTGTTGCATTGAACGCGGCCAGTACCGCGAGCGTGGGCACCGCATCCTGCATCTGAGAGCCGTTGATCGTGGCTGGCATGTTGGGAAACGCCGCGATGAGGTCATACGCCTTGGCGTCCGGTTGGTTCATATCACCGGGGGCCGAGCCGATGTCGATCCGGCCGCCGGTCAGCGCCTCTGCGGCCCACAAATAGGTTGCGGCACTTGCATCGGGTTCCACCGGGTACTCGGCTGCCCTGTAGCCGCCGGGCGACACCAATATGTCAGACTCATTTGGAAAGGACACCTGCGCGCCGAACGCGCGCATGACGGCGGCAGTGATGTGCAGATAGCCGACCGCGCCGATTTTGCCACCGCCGATCCTGATCCGGGTTTCGCCCGTGCCCATCGCCGCCAACATCATGATGGCCGAGATATACTGGCTGGACAGTTTGCCACTGACCTCGATCTCGCCACTTTGAAATGTGCCGGTGCCATTGACGCAGACCGGCGGGCACCCGGTGTCAGAGGTCGCGTCGACGCCCATGGCGCGCAGCGTTTCCAGCAGGGGGGCGATGGGGCGTTTTTGCATATGCGCGTCGCCAGTGACGCGGGTCTTGCCGTCAACCAGCGCCACCGCGGCGGTCAGAAACCGCACGGCGGTTCCGGCATTGCCCAGAAACAACGGCTCTGACGGGGCGTGAAGGGTTCCGGTGCCGTGGACGGCGACGGTGGTGTCGTCAATTTCGGTGATCTCGACACCCATCGCGCGCAGAGCGGCCATCATGTATTTCGTATCATCGCTGCGCAGAATACCGCTGAGCTGCGAAGTCCCGCGCGCCAGACCTGCCACCAAAAGCGCGCGATTGGTGACGGATTTCGATCCCGGCAAGGTGACCTGTCCGGTCAGGCGGCCAGTCACCGGGGTGACATGCGCAATGGGCAACGGCATAAGCAGCTCCGAAAAAAATCAGATTGTGGTTTACGCGTTTTGCCCCGCATCGCAATGCGAAACTGTGAACTCATCCGGGTTGCGCCCTTAGCGCGGCTGCGTGCGGCTGTCTGAGTGGGTGTCAGGTGACGGACAAAACCGACTTTTGTGACAGGTAACTGACCTAGATTGCACGTGGGATCAGGCTAAGCAGCCCTTCGCGCCGCGTGCCGCGTGCCGCGAAAGCGCGGAAAGAGCCCAAACCTTCCGAATGGTGCAAAGCCGCTAAATGATCCGTTGCTCCAGCTCGGCAGGATCCGCAACGTCGACATGCCAGAAGGCGCGCGCTTCAGCCGGAAGCTTTGCCAAAACGCGCTCGAAGTCTCTTCCATTGGTGCAGCGCCGAACCGCCCATGCCGTCGCCTCAATCGCATTGTCCGGCGTTAGGTTGTGGTTTACCCGCACCTCCTTGACTTCCGAGATGAGCGTCTCTCGGTCGTCAAACGCTGCGCGAGGCTCCGTAACATCCCAGTTTTGAAGAAAGATCGAGCGAAGCACGCTTGGCAAGATACTTGCGAAGTTCAAGCCCTCCTGAGCGGTCAGACGACGCCGGAACACCTGAAAGACCGCATCGACCGCCGTGTAAGCCATGTTGTCTGACTCGAGGGACATGCGCTCTTTCACGTCATCAAGGAAAGCGCGCCATTCCTTGGAGGCGTGCCGATATGTCCACGGCATTGGCATCGGTCGCTGGTTCCTTTGGCGTCATCGTCACCGACACTCTTATCTAACTCCACGGTATTTGTCGAACAAACCAACGGCAGCTTCGTCCGCTCACCGGACCTTCGCGCGTCCTGCGTCCTGCGTCCGGTCCGGATCGGAAATTTTGTCAGTTGGGTCGGATTTTCTTGGCACGGGCTGCGGATAAGATTCAGCAGACCGAACGCAACGGGTCGCTGCTATGTGACATTCGACAGTGAGGCTGGCCTAAATGTCAAAAAAGACGGTTTCTTTGTCGCCTTGAATATGGATGTCAAAGCGGTAGACGGCCTGCCCATCGCGGTCACTGCGCTGGGCGATCAGGGTTTTGCGCCGGCTTTCCCATTCGATCAGGTTGATGACCGGATCAGCGGCATTCGCGTCGGGCTCATCGCTGAAATAAAGCCGGGTGTTCAGCCCCAGATTGATTCCGCGTGCGACGATCCACAAATTGATGTGCGGGGCTTGCAGTGGTGTGGCGGCAGATGCGGGGCCTGCGCGGGCGGGAACCTGACCCGGTTTGATGGTGTCAAACGCCCATTCGCCGGTGTCGAAATCGGTGATCACGCGCCCCCAGCCGCGAAAGCCGTCCTCGACTTCTCCACCGCCTTCGGGATGTGCGTATCGGCCCTGTGCATTGGCCTGCCACGCCTCCAGCAGTACGTCTTTGACCGGGTTGCCGGTGCCGTCGATGACACGGCCTTCGATGCGAATTCGCTCTCCGGCGGCGTTTGGACCGGCGATGTCCCAGCCAAGTTCCTGATCGTAGATGTCAAACCCCGCAGCACCGGGGGCCAGCCCGATATGCACATAGGGACCGGCGGTTTGGGACGGGGTTTCTTTCAGATAATCAAGTTGGCGCATCAGTTTCCCTCGGGGCGGTTTTCAAACAGGGTCGCGCGCCGCCCGCGCAGCACGATGTTGAACCTGTAGGCGATTGTATCGAGCGGGATCGTCGCGTTCAGATCAAGCTTGGCCGTCAAAGCGTCAATCGCCTCTTGATCGGGAAGGGTCTGGACGATGGGACACAGCGGGATCAGGGGGTCGCCCTCGAAATAAAGCTGCGTGACCAGACGCTGGCTGAAAGACGCGCCGAAGACGCTGAAATGGATATGCGCGGGGCGCCAGTTGTTGACCATGTTGCGCCAGGGATAGGCCCCGGGTTTGACGGTGCGGAAGGCATAATAGCCCTCTGCGTCTGTTATGGTCCGGCCACAGCCGCCAAAATTCGGGTCAATGGGGGCCAGATAGCTGTCTTTCTTGTGGCGATAGCGCCCGCCCGCGTTGGCTTGCCAGATCTCGACCAGAGTGTTGGGCACAGGCCGCGCGTTTTCATCCAGCACATGGCCATGCACGATAATGCGTTCGCCCACCGGATCGCCGGTATGGGCGTAATTTCTGATCAGGTCATGATCCAGAGGGCCCAGATCGTTATGGCCGAACACCGGTCCGGTCAGTTCGCTGACCGATTGTTGCAGGCTGATCAGGGGATAGCGCGGGCTGCGCGTCACGGATGTTTTATAGCCGGGCGCATAGGCCGGGGGGTGCCGATCGTGGTCGCGCTGAAAATACTCTGCGGGCGTCTTCATGGGGCGTCCTCCATCTCGGCATAGGTTTGCTTGGCCAGTCTGATGGCATGGTTGGCTTTGGGCACACCTGCGTAGATGGCCACATGCATGAAGGCCTGCAAGACGTCTTGGGGGGTCGCGCCGGTATTGGCGGTGGCGCGGATATGCATGGGGATTTCTTCGAAATTCCCGGTGGCGGCCAGCAAGGCCAGGGTCAGCAAAGACCGGTCGCGCTTGCTGATGGTGTCGTCTGACCACACGGTGCCCCAGGCGCTTTCGGTGATCAATGTCTGAAACGGGGCATCAAAGGCGCTTTTGTTGGCTTCGGCGCGGTCGACATGGGCATCCCCCAACACAGACCGGCGTGTGGCCATGCCTTGTTCAAAACGGTCAGACATTGACAGGCTCCTTCAGCGGTATAAGCGAACGGTGGTTCATTCGGGCATCAGTAGGGCAGGCCGACATAGTTTTCCGCCATGGATTTCTGTGCCGCCTTGTTAGAGCGCAGGAATTCAATCTCGGCCACCTGCATTTTCAGATCGAACTCGGATTGGTCCGGATAGGTGTGCATCAGTGACGAGAACCACCAGCTGAACCGCTCGGCCTTCCAGACGCGGGACAGCGCCTTTTGCGAATAGCTGTCGATCCCGTCGGTGCTGTTGTTTTCATAGTAATCCCGCAGACCGGTATAGAGGTAATGCACGTCAGAGGCAGCAGTGTTCAGCCCCTTGGCACCGGTCGGAGGAACAATATGGGCCGCATCCCCGCACAGGAACAACCGGCCCCAGCGCATCGGTTCGGTGACGAAAGACCGCAAGGGCGCGATGGATTTTTCAATACTTGGCCCGGTGACAAGGCGGTCTGCCTGATCAGAGGGGATGCGGCGCTTAAGCTCTTGCCAGAACGCCTCATCCGTCCAGTCTTCGGGCGTGTCACTGAGCGAGCACTGGATGTAATAGCGGCTGAGGTTTTCATTGCGCATTGAACACAGGGCAAAGCCCCGCGGTGAATTGGCATAGATCAGTTCGTGATTGACGGGCGGTGTTTCCGACAGGATGCCCAGCCAGCCGAACGGGTAGATTTTTTCGTATTCCTTGCGCATGTCCAGGGGGATGGACTGGCGGCTGACGCCGTGAAACCCATCACACCCGGCGATAAAATCGCAGTCCAGCCGCTGCGCCGTCCCATCGACGGTGTAGGTCACATGCGGTGTGTCGGTATCGGCCCCGTGGATCACCACATCTTCGACGTTGAATTCAATTGCGCCACCGGCCTCATCGCGGGCGTCATACAGATCGCGGGTGACTTCGGTCTGGCCGTAAACGATCACCGGGGTGCCGGTGTGTTCGGTGAAATCCACGCGGAATATTTCGTCGCCATAGGACACCAGCGTGCCTTCGTGAATATAGCCTTCGGCATGCAGCCGGTCGGCGCATCCGGCCTCTTCCATAAGCTTGACCAGACCTTGCTCTAGCACGCCCGCGCGGATGCGGCCCAGCACATATGCCTTGGTTTTGCGTTCCAGAACCACAGACGCGATCCCGTGTTTGTGCAAAAGCTGCGCCAGCAACAGCCCCGATGGCCCACCGCCAATGATGGCGACCTGTGTTTTCATGTCATTCCCCTGACGGTTTGGGTGGTTTTCGCATATGTGTTTCGGTATTCAAAATGAGATATTGTGCGAATTGCATATCCAAAAAGGAATGAAAGTGGACCGTCGGATCAAGTTTCGCCATCTGGATGCCTTTAGCGCGATTGCCCGCGCGCGCAGTTTCAAGCAGGCTGCGGAACAGTTGAACCTGACCCAACCGGCGATCTCCAAGACGCTCAAGGAATTGGAGGACATCCTTGGTGTGGTCGTGCTGGAGCGCAGCCGATCAGGGGTGTCGCTGACGCCGCAGGGCGAGGTGTTTTTGCAATTTGCCGAACAAAGTACGGCCGCGCTTCGGCATGGTTTGCGCAGCCTGCGCGCCACAGACAGCGCGGCGGGGCAGTTGAAACTGGGGGCTTTGCCAAGTGTTGCGTCCTGCCTGCTGCCCGATGCGGTGCGCGCCTTTGCCGCCAAAAGCCCCGACACCCGTGTCGAAGTTCACGAAGGCCCGCACCACGATTTGACCACGCGATTGCGCAGCGGCGGGCTTGATCTGGTTGTCGGGCGTCTGGGCAAGCCGGATACAATGGTCGGATTGAGCTTTCAGCAGCTCTATTCCGAGGATGTGGTGGTTGTGGCGCATCCCGAAAGCCCGGCCACGGGGCTGCGCGATGCGGCTGATCTTGAGGCGTTCCGCGTGCTGTATCCACCCAAGGATTCCGCCATCCGACCGTTGGTGGCGCGGCTGTTGATCGCCAGGGGCGTTCCGCTTTTCCGCAACCGGATCGAAACCGCATCGCCCGCCTTTGGCCGGGCTGTGACACTGGCCGACCGCAACACGGTATGGATCATCAGTAAGGGTGTGGTGGCAGATGACATTGTCAAAGGCCGGCTGGTGCAGCTTGAGATAGAGATGGCGTCCACTCGGGGTGCGGTGGGCATCATGAGCCGGGCAGAAGAGGTGCCGTCGGTTGCGACCCGCACATTTGCGACGTTGCTGAGCGATCTGTGCGGCAACGGTGACCGGCGCGATGCGGCGTCTTTGTAGGCCAGTCCTGCGCGTCACGCGGTTGCTGGCTGAACGCCGCTGTCGGCGCGGTTGGTGCATGTGGGTGGTGCGGACGATCAGTGCAGGCGCGCCCGGACCAGATACGCCTCGATCTCGGTTTCGCCCAACGCGCGCATCGCTTCTAGCCGGTGCAATCCTTCAACCAGGACAAACCCGGCCCCATCCGTGCGGACCTGAATGGGGGTTGTCATGCCTTGTTCTAGAATGTCCTCGCCAAGTGTGTCGCGTTTGTCTGGATCAAGCGTTTTGGCGCGTTGCTTGGGCACACGAATGTCGGTCAGGGGCACGGTTTGTTTTTGCAACATGACCTGACCCTGCCTCTAAAGAGACGATTGCGCCAGCGAATTCTGCCCGGGTGCCGCCTGACTGGTGATGAGGCAGATGGCGCGTCCGGGGCGCGCGTCGCGTGTGACGTGGCCTTTGAAATCCACGTGCCGCCTTTTCCGGTCTTGGCTTCGCAGGTGCGTATGGTTGAAAAAACTATACTTTTCAATAAGGTAGGGCGAAGTGTTCCGGATCGTTTCGGCATTCGTCTTGAGGAAGCTGTGATCTTGCGCAAGGATGGTGGCGGAATCCGGTCCTCGCCAAGCGGGGATATATACGTCGCGACATGGTGCCAGAGCGACGACGCGTAAGGCTTGCATGCTCTGTCGGAGTGTCATTTTATCCGGCAGACAAAAAGACTGTCCTGCAGACACATGCAGATAAAAAACGACCAACAGGGAGACCTCTGATATGAAAAAGACAATGTTGATGGCCACCGCGATGTCGCTGGTCTTGGGGGCTGCGGCCAGTGCGGAGACCTTGAAATGGGCGCGCGCCGGTGATGCGCTGACGCTTGATCCGCACGCCCAGAACGAAGGCGTGACGCTTGCGGTGATGCATCAGATGATGGAGCCGCTGATCCTGCGTGCACCGGATGGGACGCTTGTGCCGTCGCTGGCGACCGAGTGGTCGGTCAGCCCCGACAATCCGGATGTCTGGAACCTGAAACTGCGCGAAGGCGTGACGTTTCATGACGGGGCCGAGTTCACCGCCGAGGATGTGGTGTTCTCGATTGAACGTGCGCTGTCCGAAGAAAGCGACATGAAAGGCGTTATCACGTCGATCAAATCGGTCGAGGCGGTGAATGACTATGAAGTCAACATCACCACCGATGGCGCAAACCCCATTCTGCCCGCGACGCTGCCCAATATCTTTATGATCGACAAAGGCTGGGCGGAAGCCAACAACGTGGTGGACGTGCAGGATGTCGAGGGCGGTGAAGAGACCTTTGCGTCACAGAACGTCAATGGCACCGGGCCGTACAAGTTGGTCAGCCGCGAGAACGACGTCAAAACGGTTATGACGATCAACGAGGATTATTGGGGAAAAGACGACTTCCCGATGGACTTTACCGATATCGAATTCACGCCGATCCAGAACCAGGCCACCCGCATGGCAGCGCTTTTGTCCGGCGAAGTCGATTTTATCCAGGACGTGCCGGTCCAGGATCTTGAACGCATCAAGACCACCGAAGGCAAACAGGTGATGACCGCGCCGCAAAATCGGGTGATCTTTTTTGGCCTGAATGTCAGTGACGAATTGCTGGGCGGCAATGTCGACGGCAAAAATCCGTTGACCGATGTCAGGGTCCGTCAGGCGATGAACATGGCGCTGAACCGCGAGGCGATTCAACAGGTTGTCATGCGCGGACAGTCACAGCCCGCTGGCATCATTGCACCGCCATTTGTCCATGGCTGGACCGAAGAGCTGGACCAGTATCCCGAATGGGATGTGGCCGCAGCCAAGGCGCTGATGGAAGAGGCCGGTTACGGGGACGGGTTTTCGATCACGCTGAACTGCCCGAATGATCGCTATGTCAATGACGAGGCAATCTGTCAGGCTTCGGTTGGGATGCTGGCGCAGATCGGGGTCAATGTGAACCTCGAAGCCCTTCCGAAAGCCCAGCATTTCCCGCTGGTCAACGGATTGAAATCCGATTTTTACATGCTGGGCTGGGGCGTGCCGTCTTACGATTCCGAGTATATCTTCAACTTCCTGTATCACACCAAGGGGGATCTGTTTGGCACCTGGAACGGCACACGCTATTCCAATGACCGCATCGACGAATTGACCAAGGCCATTGCATCCGAGGTCGATCAGGCCAAGCGCGACGAGATGATCGCCGAGATGTGGCAGATCGTGAAGGATGATGTGGTCTATTTGCCCATCCATCACCAGGTGCTGAACTGGGCCATGGACAGCAAGGTTGGCGCCGCCATGGACTCCGACGATCAGGTCAAGGTGAAATATTTCACCCTTGATTGATCCGGTTTTCAGGGAAGGGGCCGTGACGCGCCTTCCCGCCGTGATGAGTGCGACACGGGCAGGGATCTGCCCGTGGTATCCAGATGACACCATCGAAAGCCAAGCCGCATGATTGCCTTTATCCTCAGGCGCGTTTTCCAATCTGTTCTTGTCTTGCTGATCGTGGGCCTTGTCGCGTTTGCGATGTTCAGCTTTGTCGGTGATCCGGTTGAAAACATGCTGGGCCAGGAACGCACGCAGGCCGATGTGGATCGCCTGCGCGAACAGATGGGGCTGGATCAGCCGGTTATCGTGCAATACTGGACCTTCCTGGGCAACGCCATTCAGGGCAATTTCGGCCTGTCCTACCGACAAGGGCGCGAAGTGTCCCAGATCATTGCGGAACGCCTGCCTGCCACGCTGGAGCTGGCCTTTGTGTCGGGCGTTTTTGCCATGGTTTTCGGGATCGGTTTTGGCGTTTTCACCGCCATCCGTCGCAATGGGGTGGGCTCGAACATCATCATGACGCTGTCGCTTGTCGGGGTGTCATTGCCGACCTTCCTGATTGGTATTCTGCTGATCTGGGTGTTTTCGGTTGAGCTGGATCTGCTGCCCAGTTTCGGACGTGGAGACACCGTCAAGATCGGAGGCTGGAGCACTGGCTTTCTGACCGAAAGCGGGCTGAAGGCGCTGATCCTGCCGTCGATCACGCTGGGCCTGTATCAGATGACGTTGATCATGCGGCTGGTGCGATCCGAGATGCTGGAAGTGCTGCGGCAGGATTACATCCGCTTTGCCCGGGCCCGTGGCTTGTCGGAACGCGCGGTCAATTTCCGTCATGCGTTGAAAAACACATTGGTGCCGGTGATCACGGTGACGGGTCTGCAGCTTGGCTCGATCATCGCGTTTGCTATCATCACCGAGACGGTGTTTCAATGGCCGGGCGTTGGATTGCTGTTCATCAATGCGATCCAGTTTGTCGATATCCCGGTGATGGCCGCTTATCTGATGATGATTTCCGTCATGTTTGTCGGCATCAACCTGATCGTTGATCTGCTGTATTTTGTCATTGATCCGCGGTTGCGCGTCGATGGCACGAAAGGACATTAGCCATGGTCGACACTACGCCGCCGCCCGCATCGACCCGCGCGCGCCTGTCGCGCTTTTCGGCCGCATGGCACTCCGATTTCGCGTGGAAATTCCGCCGCTCTCCGGTGGCCGTGGTGTCGTTCATTGTGATGATGACCCTGGTTCTGGGCGCGGTTTTTGCCCCGCTTGTGGCACCTTACAATCCGTTCGATCCGGGATCGCTGAACCTGATGAATGGCTTTACCCCGCCGATGGAGCCCAACATGTTCAGCGGCGAAGTGTTCTGGATGGGCACTGACGATCAGGGCCGGGACGTGTTCTCGACCATTCTGTACGGCATGCGCATTTCGCTGTTTGTGGGCTTTGCCGCGGTTTTGTTCGCGATGACGCTTGGGGTCACTTTGGGGCTGCTGGCGGGCTATCTGGGCGGATGGACCGAAACCATCATCATGCGTGCTGCCGATGTGCAGCTGACCTTTCCCGCCATTCTGGTCGCGATGTTGATCTTTGGCATCGCCAAGGGGATCACACCGGTTGAATATCGCGACCAGATGGCGATCTGGGTTCTGATCGTTGCCATTGGTTTATCGGATTGGGTTCAGTTTGCCCGCGTGGTGCGCGGGGCCACTTTGGTGGAAAAGAACAAGGAATATGTGCAGGCGGCCCGTCTGATCGGACGCAGCAAAGCCGCAATCATGCTGCGTCACATCCTGCCCAATGTGCTGTCGCCGGTTCTGGTGATTGCGACGATCTCGCTTGCTTTGGCCATTATCGCCGAGGCGACGCTGTCTTTCCTGGGGGTTGGCGCACCGCCCACACAGCCCAGCCTTGGCACGCTGATCCGCATCGGGCAGGGGTTTCTGTTTTCTGGTGAGTGGTGGATTTTGTTCTTTCCTGCCGTGACGCTTTTGCTGCTGGCGCTGAGTGTGAACCTGCTGGGCGACTGGTTGCGCGATGCTTTGAATCCGAGGCTGAAATGACCGACACTCCTGTTTTGTCCGTTCGAAATCTGGTTGTCGAAATCCCGACGCGCCACGCGGTGCTGCGCCCGGTGGACGATGTCAGCTTTGACATCGCGCGGGGCGAGATCCTTGGCGTGGTGGGGGAATCTGGTGCCGGTAAATCCATGACCGGCAACGCGGTGATCGGGCTGTTGGACCGGCCCGCGCATATTGCGTCGGGCGAGGTGTATCTGAACGGTCAGCGGATCGACACGCTGACACCGGTCGAGATGCGCAAGGTGCGTGGCACCGGCATCGGCATGGTGTTCCAGGATCCGCTGACCAGCCTCAATCCGCTTTTGACCGTGGGTGAACAGCTGATTGAAACGATGCGCGAACATCTTGATATCACCCAGACCGAGGCGCAGGAGCGCGCCATTCAGGCACTGGAAGAGGTGGGCATCCCCGGCGCGCGGGACCGGATCGACAGCTATCCACACGCCTTTTCCGGCGGCATGCGGCAGCGCGTGGTGATTGCGCTTGCGCTCTGCGCCGAGCCGTCGCTGGTGATTGCCGACGAGCCGACGACGGCGCTTGATGTCAGTGTGCAGGCCCAGATCATTGCCCTGCTGCGCCGTTTGTGCCGCGAACGGGGCACGGCGGTGATGCTGGTCACGCATGACATGGGGGTCATTGCGGAAACCGCCGACAAGGTTGCGGTGATGTATGCCGGGCGGACCGCCGAACTGGGGCCGGTGCGGCAGGTGCTGTTGCAGCCGCGCCATCCCTATACCGAAGGGCTGATGGGGTCGGCCCCGCTTGCCTCGATGGGGCAAACCCGGTTGCGTCAGATCCCCGGAAACATGCCGCGGCTTGGTGCCTTGCCGCAAGGATGCGCGTTTCATCCGCGCTGCGACCGCGCGCAAGACCGCTGCCGCCGCGACCCTGCACCGACGCTTGCCGCTGATGAGGGCCGCGCTGCCTGCTGGTTCCCGGTCGAGACGCCGATGCAAGCCAAGGAAACCGCCTGATGTCAGACAAGCCTGTGATGGTGTCAGTGCGCAACCTGACGCGCAAATTCGATGTCTCCAAACCGTGGCTCAACCGGGTGGTGGAACGTCTGCCCAAAAGCATTCTGACAGCGGTGTCGGACGTGTCGTTCGATATCCCGGAACGCGAAACCTATGCGTTGGTGGGCGAAAGCGGATCGGGCAAATCGACCATCGGCAAAATGATGGTCGGGCTTTTGGCCCCCACCGAAGGCTCTGTGACCATCGACGGCATAGACCTGTCGCGCGAAACATCGGCCAAGGCAATGGATGCCGCCCGCGAGAAGATTCAGATGGTGTTTCAGGACCCCTTTGCAAGCCTCAATCCACGCTGGCGGGTGCGCAACATCATCACCGAACCTGTGGCCGCACGCGGAGGCGATACGACAGGCCTGGCGCACCGGCTGCTTGAACAGGTGGGGTTGTCCGCCGATGATGCAGACAAATTCCCGCATGAATTTTCGGGCGGACAACGACAGCGCCTGTGTATCGCGCGTGCGCTGTCCTCCAATCCACGGTTCATCGTCTGCGACGAACCGACATCGGCCCTGGATGTCAGCGTTCAGGCGCAGGTTCTGAACCTGATGTCGGATCTCAAGGCCAATCTGGGTCTGACATTTCTGTTTATCAGCCATGATTTAACCGTTGTGCGCCACATGGCCGACCGGATCGGTGTGCTGTATCTGGGCCGTCTGGTCGAGGAAGCCGCGCCGGACGTTCTGTTCACCACGCCGCGCCATCCCTACACCCAGATGCTGCTTGAGGCCGCCCCGAAACTGGATGGGTTCGGGCGTGAGACCGATCCGCCGATTGGTGAAATCCCCGATCCGATCAATCCGCCCAAAGGCTGCGCCTATCACCCGCGCTGCCCCTTTGCCCAGGACATCTGTCGTACCACCCGGCCTGATTTGCGCAATGTAGGCGAGAGCCGGTCAGCCTGCCATTTTGCCGAAGAGCTGTCTTAGGACAGATCGGTTGCCGGGGCGCGGTCAGAGGAAAGAATTTTGCAGTATCGGAAGGGAAAGACAGGTCATGAAACTTCTCCGCTATGGCGCACCCGGAGCTGAAAAGCCCGGCGTGCTGGACGCATCGGGTCGGGTGCGCGATCTTTCGGGAAGCGTTCCGGATATCGCAGGCGAGGCATTGCGCCCTGCCGGGTTGCGCGCCTTGCACCAGCTGAACATTGACGCCTTGCCCATTGTCGACGGCACGCCGCAAGAAGACCTGCGGCTTGGCCCTTGTGTCGGAGAGATCGGCAAATTCGTTTGCATCGGGCTGAACTATGCTGATCACGCCGAAGAGGCCGGGATGCCGATCCCTGACGAGCCGATCATCTTTAACAAATGGACGTCCTGTGTTGTTGGCCCCAATGATCCCATTCAGGTGCCGCGTGGATCGGTGAAAACCGATTGGGAAGTCGAACTTGGCGTTGTTATCGGCGAACCCGGCGTCTATATCGACGAAGCCCGCGCGATGGCCCATGTGGCGGGTCTTTGCGTGGTGAACGATGTATCCGAACGCACATTCCAGATCGAACGCGCCGGAACCTGGGACAAGGGCAAGGGCTGCGATACGTTTGGGCCAACCGGGCCGTGGCTTGTGACGCTGGATGAAATCCCGGATATTGATGCATTGGATATGTGGCTGGACGTGGACGGAGACCGGATGCAAACCGGCTCTACCGCGACATTGATCTTCAAAATCCCCTATCTTGTATCCTATTGCAGCCAATTCATGAGCCTGCAGCCAGGCGACGTGATATCCACCGGAACACCGCCGGGCGTGGGGATGGGCCAATCCCCGCAACGGTATCTGCATGGCGGCGAGGTTGTCACATTGGGCATCTCTGGTCTGGGCGAGCAACGGTCGGCGGTTCTGCCTGCGGTGTAAGCGGGGTATGAGGCTGCCGCCGCGCCCTTGATCAATTGGGATCAATTTTAATCAGAGTTTTTCGCGCATGAGAGGGCGGGAAAGAGAACAGTTACCTTTGGTGTCTATGCCCTGTGAGGCGCTGGTCGGTCCATCAACCGGCGATCACAGGATCAAGAGGCACCAATGGCCACCTTTACGATCACGCTATTTTCGCCGTCGGACGTCACCAACCTGACGACCCCGGGACCGGCTGGTGCGTTTCCCACCATCGGCGATGAATTTCAGTTGAAATCCGACTGGTCCAACGCAACCGATGCGCGCACCATGACAGTGACGGATGATGATGCCACTCTGGGTGGTGATCCGCGTGAATCCGGGGATGGTGACACGTCTCAGCAGACGGCAGTGGTTACGCACCCCTCTGGATCACCCATCGCAAATGGCTATGCTTTTTCAGAATACGCGTTCGAACTGATTGGGCCGGACAATGCGGTGGTGACCGTCCACAGCATTTATATCGGCAATTCCCTGGTTGGCTATGCGGCGGACAGCCCGGTTCAGCCCGGCGCGAATTACAAAGTCACCAACGCCTATCAGCCCAATGGTGCCGCCGCCCCCGGTTATAGCAGCTTTGATGCGCAACTCTATGACCAGGACCCGGCCAATATCATCACCGGGACCAACCGTCACGATAGCCTTGAGGGCGGTTCTGGAAGCGATTCAATCTTCGGCTTGAATGGCGATGACATGCTGGGCGGTGGGACTGGCATGGACACCATCAAGGGGGGTGGCGGGGCTGATACGATTGACGGTGGCACCGGGACCGACATCCTCTATGGCGACCGTGGTGATGACCTGTTGATCGGAGGTACGGGGCGCGACACGCTTGATGGTGGTTCCGGCAATGACCATCTTGATGGGGGACCGGGCAACGACGTGCTGTCAGGTGGCGACGCCGCAACCGGGACTGGCGCGCGCCTTGGCTTTAGGTGGAGCGATATTCCCGACCCGGACAATGGCGGCGCGATTGACGACAGGGACTGGATCGGCTCTGGCACGCAAAGCGTGGGTGGCGTTGATGTGAGCTATGCCGTCACGCACGGAATTGGGCGCTTTGAAAACGAGACCCAGAATGTCCGGGGGATCGACGATGGGGATGGGTCGATCAACTCCAACAGCGCGCTCGATATCCGCGATACCGGATCAGTTGCCTTGAATTTTTCGCAAGAGGTTCAGAACGTCTCGTTCCGGATCAACAATTTCGATGCCTCTAACGAACATCTGGTGATCCGCGCCTATGACGCAGACGGCAATCAGATCGCGTTCAACACCGAACAAGGCTCCAATGTTCTAAGCAGCGATACTGACACCGTGCCGGGGGTCGACACGTTTGAAGGGGCGGGGGGCGAATATCATGATCGTGATCCCGAAGGGTCCGTGCTTGTCAAAATTCCGGGTCCGATCGCACGGATCGAAATGGAATTCACCAGCATAGACAAATGGACCCTGGCCATCACCGATGTCTTTTTTGACGACCCAACCAGCCACGCCGACGCTGATGGCGATGACACGCTTGTTGGCGGGTCGGGGGATGATGTCATCGACGGCGGCGACGGGAACGACGCGCTTTTCGGAGGGACCGGTGATGACACGCTGGATGGCGGGGCAGGCAGTGACCTTTTGACCGGGGGCAAAGGCGATGACCGGTTCGCGATCAGCGGCGGCAATGATACGATTGACGATTTCAATAGTGGCAATAGCGGTACGCTGAACGATGGAAAGGTCACCAACAATGATCGCATTGATTTAAGCCGCCATTACGATCACATCGCAGAGCTATGGGCGGATCAGGCCGATGATGGCATCCTGAACCAGTCAAACAGCACCACCCTGAACGGTCGTGTGATCGATTATTCTGACAATACGCAGTTCGGTGCGGGATCGCTGACCATTACCGGCGCGTCTGCCGACAGGTCCAGCTTTACCAGCGAAAACACCGGTGTTGTGTGCTTTACGGCTGGCACGGCGATCCGGACGCCCGGGGGCGATGTGGCAATCGACGATTTGCGGGTGGGTGATCTTGTCACGACAATGGATAACGGCCCGCAACCTATTCGCTGGATCGGTCGGCGCACAGTCAACAGTTTCGCGTTGCGCACAAACCCAAACCTTCGGCCCGTCCTTGTGCGGCGCGGAGTGTTGGGGGCGGAACGCAATTTGCTTGTATCTGCGCAACATGGGCTGCTTATGGGGCGCAACGGCGATCATCTGGCGCGTGCGAAACATCTGGCGCAAACAGCACCGGGAATACGCGTCGCGCATGGCAAACAAAACGTGACCTATATCCATCTGATGTTTGATGCCCATCAGATCGTTTTTTCCGAAAATGTTGCGTCAGAAAGTTTTTATCCCGGGCCGATGGCGCTGAACATGATGGAAACCGATGCCCGGACCGAACTTTTCAGACGGTTCCCCAAACTGTCTGCCGCGTCAGGTGACAAAAGACTGGTTGCAGGTGCTTACGGCGGTACATCGCGCCGGTTTGCAGCCAAAAAACACGTGGAGGCCCTGGCAAGACACATGCGCGAGGGGTCTGATATGACATCGTCGTTTGTTACATAACCGTGTTGTCTGACGATCGCGCAGGTGGCGTCGGTGTCAGATTTCCAGACCGGCTTTGCGGCGTTCCAGTGCGGAAACCACATGAAAGGCGATGCTTCGGAATGGTTCGGGGGCCATCAGACTGGCGGTTCCCATCACGGCGGGAATTCTGTTTGGGTCACCCACGCCTAGCATAAGCTCGGCCAGATGCCGCCCCAGCAATGTGCCTTTGGCAATGCCGCTGCCATTGCAGCCGCCCGATGCGTAAAGCCCGCGATCCAGTTGGCCCCACCAAGGTGCCCCATTCAGCGTGAACGCCGTGGCCCCGGCCCAGACATAGTCGAAATCGACATGAGACAGGCCCGGCCAGCGCCGCGCAAACCGCGCGAGAAGCTGGGCAACCGCGTCGTCCTGGGCGATTTGCCTGTCATGCGCATAAAGAGAGCGGACCATAAGCCGGTTCGGCCCGATGCGGCGCAAGGTCGTGCCCAACCGGTGCGAGGGCAGCAGCCCCCAAGCAGGCGAGTGACCCAGATGGGGGCGCTCGGCAGAGGTCAATTCGCGCGTCACAGCGGCATAGGTATAGATCGTCGCCATCCGCAGTTTGAGATAGCCCAGCCTGGGAATGAAACTGTTATTGGCCAGCACCACGTTGCGTGCCCTGACCACGCCATCGGCCGTGTGTACGATCCAGCCCCCACCGTCGCGATCAAGCCTGCGAACAGCAGTGTTTTCATAAAGCGTCACCGGCTCGGGCAGGGCATCCGCCAATCCACGGATCAGGGCTGCGGGCTGCAACAGGTACATATCGCTGAGATGCAGGCCGAAGCGGTAATAATCGGACCCGATGCGGCTTTGGATGTCACCGCGCGACAGGATCTTGTGCGGGATGTCATTTGTGCGCGCCACCTCCAGCACCTTGCGTAAGGACGCTTCGCCCGCCGCAGTTGCTGCGGCTCGGATGGCCCCGGTCTTTTGCATGTCACAGGCGATGCCATGCTCTGACACGATATCCGTCAACCACCGGAACGCGTCGCGCATCACTGCGCTTTGCCCACGGGCGGCGGCTGCGCTTTTTGGGGTGGCTGTGCGGGGCAAGACCTCGGCGGCGGTGAAACCGGAATTGCGTGCCGAAGAGCCTTCGCCCACCGCGCTTGCCTCTAGCACTGCAATCTGAGCCTGCGGGTCCAGTTCGTGCAGACGGCGGGCCGTTGCAAGACCGGTATAGCCTGCGCCGATGACCGCGTGATCGACGGTTATGTCTTGCGCCAGGCCGGGTCTGGCCTCGCGCGGCGGCAGCATGGCGTTCCAGCCACATGCAGTGGGGTATATCGGGTGGGTTTTGCTTGGCATCTTACACAGGGTTGAAGATATTATGGCGCGGCTTGCTGTTTCCCGTCATTCCGGGGACACCGCCTGGCCCATTCATTCGGGTTCGGTGTCGGGCGCATCGGGCGCGCGACCGGGCCAGAACCGGATGCCGGGGCGGGCCTGTCCGCCACCCAATGCGGCGACAGTGCCATCGGCGCGCCAACAGGCCGCGCCTTCCAACAACCCGTCGGGGTGAAAGGCGATGGCGTTCATGCCACCTCCGATATGAGGCATCCGGCGCAGGGTGTGGCCTTTTGCGCCAAGCGCGGTTTCCACCGGTGCAAAGGGTTTTTCGATCTCCAGATCATGGCCTTCGGTCCAGATGCGGGGGGCTTCGATGGCCTGTTGCAGTGGCATGCGGTGGTCGATCAGGTTGACGATAGCCTGCAAGGCTGAGGGAAAAATCCTGAGCCCGCCGGGCAGACCCAACGCCCAGGCCGGTGCGCCGTCCTTCAACACAATCATCGGTGCCATCGACGTGGGCACCCGTTTGCCGGGGGCCACAGAGAGTGCGCGTCCGGGGTGTGGGTCGAAATTCATCATGTAGTTGTTGGGGATGATCCCTGTTCCCGGCACCATATAGCGTGCGCCAAAAATGCCGTTGATCGTGTGGGTGGCGGACACAATATTGCCATGGGCATCGGCGACCGTGACATGGGTTGTGTCGCGGCTTTCATAGCCATCTGACACAGCCGCAGGCAAGGCGACGTCACGCAGGCGGGCCTGACATTGGGCAGCATAGGCTTTCGAGATCAGCTTTTGCACCGGCACGTCAATGAAATCGGGATCACCACTGGCGGCGCGGCGGTCTTCGAACCCGATGCGGATCACCTCGGCCATCAGGTGCAGCCCGTCTGCCGTACCAAATCCCAATCCCGCCACATCATGCGGTTCCAGGATGTTCAGCATCTGTGCGACATGTACCCCCGATGACGCGGGCGGGGGCGGGCCGACAACCTCGTACCCGCGATAGGTGCCGGTGATGGCATCGCGCAGCTTCACCTCATAGCGGCGCAGGTCATCCAAAGTCAGCCAGCCAGCAGCGTCGGTGCCGGTGGCGATGCTGTCGGCCAGAGCGGCACCCAGCGGGCCCCCATGCAGCGCGGCGGCCCCCTTGGTCTCGATCTCGCGCAAGGCGTCGGCAAAATTGCCCTGGATCAGCCGCGCCCCTGCTGCAAGTGCTGTGCCGCCGGGCATCAGCAGATCGGATATGACAGGATCGCGGGACAGATCCTCTGCCGCTTCGGCAATTGCGCCGGACAGGTAGGGTGTGATGGCGAACCCGCGCGCCGCCAGACGGATCGCCGGTGCGATGACATCGGAAAAGGGCAATGCTCCGTGGTCAGCCTGCATCTTGCACCAGACTGCCAGATTGCCCGGCACCGCCACGGCTGTGGGCCCAAGGGCAGAGCGCCGACCGACGGTTTCCATGTGATCGGGGGGGTCGTCGGAAACCGGTTCGAATATCTCGGGGTGGGTCGATGCGGGGGCCTGTGCCATGCCGTCGAACACCAGATGCCGCCCGTCGGCCAGCCGCAGATGGGCCAACCCGCCGCCCGCGATGCCGACCATCATCGGCTCAACCACGCACAGCGCCAGCAAAGACCCGACAGCGGCGTCAATGGCGTTGCCGCCGGCGGCCAGAATTTCGTACCCCGCAGCAGAGCCAAGCGGATGGTTGGTCACCACCACCCCGCCACGCCCCGAAGCCGGAGATTTTTCGCAACTGAAGGGCAAATCTGTCATCTGGCGGAGTCCTTTCGCGCGCGGTTCCCGGCAGCCTGCCAGACGCTATCAATTCGGGACAAATAAGAAAATTCTTTTGTCTGACAAAACTTTTGAATTGGACGCGGCCTTCTGCACGGGGTCCGTTGGGAGATACGTCAAATTGCCAGTGCCAGGGACATATCAATGACCAAGGGCCATCCGATTTTGAGCATGATGCCATGAAGGACGACACGCAAGCGGCTGCATCGACGCCGACCTGGCGCGTCGGCGTGGATTCCGGCGGCACCTTTACCGATGTCTGTCTGTTCGATGAAATCAGCGGCGACGTGTCGGTCTGGAAGGTTGCGTCAACCCCGGATGACCCGTCGCGCGGCATTGCCCACGGGGTCGACGAAGCGCTGGGCAATCGCGGCCTATCCATCGCCGATCGCGCCGCTGCGGTTGCGTATCTGGGCCATGGCACCACGGTGGCGACCAACGCGTTGATCACCGGCACCGGAAGCAAGGTTGGCCTGATCACCACGGACGGGTTTCGCGACCTGCTGGAAATCGGTCGTCAGAAACGGCCGGACCTTTATGATCTGTTCGCGGACAAGCCGGTGACCCTTGTGCCGCGCGATTTGCGGTTCGAAGTTAGGGAACGGTTGCGTCACACTGGTGAGGTCGTGGCACCGCTGGACGAAGCTGCGGTGCGGTCTGCGGCGCGGGCGATGAAAGATCAGGGGGTCGACGCGGTTGCGATCTGTTTTCTCTATGCGTTTGTCAATTCCACCCATGAACGCGCCGCGCGGGCGATCATCGCGCAGGAACTGCCCGATGCCTTTATCTGCGCCAGTCACGAGATAGCACCCGAGTTTCGCGAATTCGAGCGTCTCACAACCGCGACGGTCAATGCCTATCTCGGGCCGATCATGCATCGCTATATCCGTCGCCTGACGCCGCGATTTTCCGATATGGGGCTGACAGTCGGCGCGCATCTGACGCAATCGAACGGGGGTGTCGTGCGCTTTGATGTAGCAGCCCAAACGCCGGTTCGGGCGGTGCTGTCCGGCCCGTCAACCGGTGTGGTGGCCGCGCGGGCCATCGGGTCGCGTGCCGGGTTTGACGACATCATCACTTTCGACATGGGCGGCACGTCATCGGATGTGGCGCTGATGGCTGGCGGTGACGTGACCCAGACCAACGAAAGCACCGTTCACGGGTATCCGATCAAGGCACCGATGCTGGATATCCATACGGTTGGCGCAGGCGGTGGATCTATCGCGTCGATTGATAGCGGTGGTTTGCTGAAAGTCGGCCCCGAAAGCGCAGGCGCAGATCCGGGCCCGGTATGCTATGGGTTGGGTTCCGACCGCCCCACGGTGACAGATGCCAATATCGTGTTGCAGATCCTGAACCCGACGCATTTGCTGGACGGGCGCATGGCAGTTCGGCGCGATCTGGCTGTCGATGCCATCGCAAAGATGGCCGCACAGTTGGGCATGGGCGTCGAAGATACGGCCCAGGGCATCCTTTCGGTGGTGTCGGCGAATATGGCCAAGGCGATCCGCGTGATTTCGGTGCAGCGCGGGCATGATCCGCGCGGCTATGCTTTGATGGCGTTTGGCGGGGCAGGGCCGCTGCATGCGGTGCGGTTGGCGCAAGAGCTGGGCATGTCGCGGGTCATCGTGCCGCGCAACCCCGGCATCCTGTGCGCCATGGGGCTTTTGCTGACCGATCTGCGCGCTGACTTTTCGACGACGCGGTTGCTGCCGCTGGAGACCGATGCGTTGCCGCAGATCAACGAAGCGATTGCGACGGTGGACGCGCAGGGGGCTGCGTGGTTTGCGGACGAGGATATTGCCCCCGAAAAGCGCCGCCGCGCGCGCCGCATAGATATGCGCTACGAGGGCCAGAACCACGAATTGTCGATCCCCGTGCCGGACGGCAGGTTGGATGACGCAGCCCTCGACAGCCTCAAGTGCGCGTTTGCACAGGCGCATACCCGGATGTACGGCTTTGCGGTTGAGGGCGAACGCATCCACTGTATCACCTTCCGGCTTGAAGCCACAGGCGTTGTCGCCAAAGCGGACCTTCCCGCGCGCACAGAAGGCCCGCCCGATGCCGCAGCCGCCGTGACAGGAACCCGCGACGTGTGGTATCCGGAAACCCGTCGCTATACCGAAACCACGCTTTACGCGCGCGACAGGCTGCATCCCGGCATGGTGTTTGATGGCCCTGCGATCATCGACCAGATGGACACGACAACGCTGGTGCCGCCCGGTGTGCGCGCACGGGTCGATGCGCTGGACAACCTGATATTGGAGCTTTCGCCGTGACTGTCGCACTTGATCCCATCACCGTCGAAGTGATCGGCGCGGCGCTGTCTTCTATTGTCGAGGAAACTGGCGAGGCGCTGGTGCGGGCGTCGTATTCGACCAATATCAAGGAACGCCGCGATTGTTCGACCGCGCTTTTTGACCGCGAAGGGCGCACGCTGTGCCAGGCCGAGCATATTCCGATCCATCTGGGCAGCTTTCTTGATTTCATCCCCATGGTGCTGGACGCGCATGATCCGGCCGATATGCGCCCGGGCGATGTGTTTGTGGGCAATGACGCCTATCGCGGGGGCGGAACGCATCTGCCGGATATTGTGTTGGCAGAGCCGATTTTCATCGACGGCACATTGGCTGCATGGACGGTCAATCTTGCGCATCATTCGGACTTTGTGGACCGGGGCCATGCCCATATCTATCAGGAAGGTTTGCGCATTCCACCGATCCGGCTTTATCGCGCGGGCGCGTTGCAAAAGGATGTGCAGGACCTGATCTTGCTGAATTGCCAAGTCCCGCGCGAACGCCTGTCTGATCTGCGCGCGCAGATGGCCGCCAACCGCGTCGGCGTGCGCCGGTTCACCGACCTGTGCGCACGGTATGGCGTCGATACCGTGCTGGCCTCGGGCGTGGCTCTGCTGGACTATGCAGAGCGTAAGATGCGCGCCGGACTGGCAGAGCTGCCAGACGGGCAATGGCGGTTCGAGGACGTGTTCGACAGTCTGGATTTCGATGATCCGCTGCCTTTGGCGGTGACGATCACCATCGCGGGCGACGACATATCGCTTGATTTCGAGGCTCCGCCGCAGGTCCGGTCCGGCATCAACATGACGCGCACGGCGCTTTTGGCGACGGTGTATTACATCGTCAAATCGGTGGTGGACCCGACAGTTCTGCCCAATGCCGGACTGGCGCGGCCGATCACGGTCAGCGCGCCAGAGGGTTCGGTTCTCAATTGTACGCATCCTGCCGCGGTCAACGGGCGGGTGCAAACCTGTCAGCGGGTGGCCGACCTGATCCTTGGTGCCCTGGCGCAAGCCGCCCCCAAGCGCGTCTCGGCCTGTACCAATTCGACCTGCACCGTCGCGGTGTTTTCCGGCACCCGCCTGAGCGGCCCGGATGCGGGCAGCTATTGGGTCTATCTGGAAACCATCGGCGGTGGCGGCGGCGCGCGGGCGGACCGGGACGGGCTGGACGGGATTCATGTTCATGTCACCAACACCTCCAACCTGCCGATCGAGGCGCTGGAGCTGGAATATCCGCTGACGCTGGAACGCTATGAACTGATCGACGGGTCCGGCGGCGCGGGGCGTCACCGAGGCGGTATGGGCTTGCGCCGGGTCTATCGCGCGACAGAGGATTGCATGGTGCGCGTCGACATTTCGCGCAACCAGTCCCGGTCCTGGGGGCTGAACGGAGGGGGGGCCGGAGGGCATGGGGGCTTTGACACCGGACCCGACACCGAGACGTTCGAGCGTGGCAGTGGCACCCTGAAAGCAGGCGAATGGCTTGAGGTCGTGACCCCCGGCGGAGGAGGCCATGGCGCACCTGACACAAAAGCAGACTAACATCTGATGCAACCAGACAGAGCGGACAGAATGCTCTGCACTCAACAAGGAGACCTTATATGACCAACGATCTGAATCGCCGCCATTTTCTTGCAGCGACCGGGGCGATTGCCGGTGGCCTCGCGTTCGTCGGACCACGCGCGCTTCACGCGCAGGAAGGCGGCACGTTGCGCTTTGCGCTGTCCAGCTATCCGCCCAGCTTTGATGCGTGGGCCTCATCCGGGACGGCGGCAGGCACCATCAAGCTGCTGATGCATCGCGGTCTTGTCAGCTATGACCGCGACGGCAAGATGCGGGGCGAGCTGGCGGAAAGCTGGGATGTGGACGATGACGGCGTCTGGACGTTCCGCTTGCGCGACGCAAAATGGCATGATGGATCACCCGTCACCGCCGAAGATATCGCCTGGAACGTGACCGAGGCGCAAAAGCCTGACTCTGCCGCCTATCTTCAAGGCCAGCTTGCCTTGATCACCGGGGTCGAGACACCGGATAACAAGACCGTGCGCATGTCGACGGCCGAACCGTTGGCGGTGCTGCCGGGGTGGTTCGCCCATTACAATATGCCCATGATCAAAAAGGGCGAACCGCGCGACACCCAGATGGGCGCGGGTCCGTTCAAGCTGACAGGGCGGGATCGGGGCGTGTCGCTCAACCTGACCGCCAATCCCGATTACTACAAGGACGGTCTGCCCAAACTGGCCGGCGTCGAGGCGACGGTTTATGCCGACGAAAACCTGCGCGTCGCGGCGCTTGAGGCGGGGGATGTGGATCTGATCGAATATGTCCCGTGGCAGTCGATGAGCCGGATCGAAGACAACTCCGATCTAAAGCTTGATACCCGCAGCGGGCCGTTCATGTACCTGACCTTCAACGCCACCCGCGCGCCGTTTGACAACCCATTGGTGCGCCGCGCGGTTGCCCATGCGATCAAGCGCGAAGACATCGTGGCTGCGGCGTTCTTTGACCGGGGCGGCCCGCTGGCTCATCTGCCCATTGCCGAGCAGTCAGAGTTCTACAATCCGGAGTTCAAGGATGCGTGGAGCTATGACCCGGAGAAGGCCAAAGCGCTGCTGGCCGAGGCGGGCTATCCGGACGGGTTTGACTGCACGATGCTGTCGACCGCGCAATACGGGATGCACCAATCCACCGCCGAGGTCTGTCAGGCCTATCTGTCGATGATCGGCATCAATGTGCAGCTTGATCTGCCGGAATGGTCCTCGCGGGTGCAGAAAGGCAATGAGGGCCAGTATGACCTGGCGGTCATGGGCACCACGGCTGCCAATAACGATCCTGACGGTCTGAGCAATATCCTTGACGGCTCACTTCCCAACAGCTTTGTGCGCAGTTTCGGCATGGAGACCCCGGACATCACCGAGGCTTTCGCGCGCGGCCGTGCCGAGTTTGACAACGAGGCCCGCAAGGCAATCTACCACGGGTTGGAAAAAGCGGCGATTGACACGGTGCCCATTGTCGGGCTGGCGTGGCGGTCTCAGGGCTATGCGATGACCAATGCGGTATCCGGCTTTGCCAATATGCCTGGTCAGCTGACCTTTTATTCCGGCCTGACGCTGGAAGAAACCGTGGTGGGCTAAGCCCCGCAATGCTGAGATATATTGCCTATCGCAGCGTTGTTGCGCTGTTTCTGGTCTGGGTTGTGGTGACGGCCGTTTTCTTGCTGCTGCACCTCATCCCCGGCGATCCGGCTGAGCTTTTGCTAAGCCAGGGCTCTATCGCGGCTGATCCGGCGGCAGTAGAGGCGTTGCGGGAAAAGATGGGGCTGAACGCGCCGATCTGGCAACAATATCTCGACCATCTGGGCGGTGTCCTGACCGGTGATCTTGGCGCATCGTTTCGCGACGGTGCGCCGGTGATCGAACAGATCGCCAAACGGCTTCCGCGCACCCTTGAGGTGATCGTGCTGGCGTCGCTGATTGCCACGGGGATCGGCGTGCCACTGGGCACCTATGCCGCCATTCACGCCAATAGCCGGGCGGATGGCGTGATTTCCTTTTTCGCCTCTGCTGCCTTGTCCACGCCGGTTTTTGTGGTCGGATCGGTGGTGATCCTGATCTTTGCCCAACAGCTCAAGATCATGCCTGCGGGCGGCTATGTTCCCTTTTCCGAAGACCCGGTCGAGCATTTCAAACTGCTGTTGCTGCCTGCGGGCACTGTTGCTTTGGCCTTGCTGGCGGTGATCACCCGCATGAGCCGGGCGTCGGTGCTCGAAGTGCTTCAGCGCGATTATGTGCGCACCGCGCGCGCCAAGGGGCTGCCGCGCAAGCGGATATTGCGCCGCCATATCGTGCGAAACGCGCTGATCCCGGTTCTGACCATTTTGGGTCTTGAGATGGGCACGCTGATCGGCGGGACGGTTCTGGTTGAGTTCGTGTTCAACTGGCCGGGCCTGTCCGGCTATCTTGTCGCGGCGGTCGATGCGCGCGACTATCCCGAAGTCGTGGGCATCGTCATGACAATCTCGATCCTTTTTGTGTTCCTCAACCTCGTGGTGGATGTGCTGAACGCGGCGCTTGATCCGCGCATCTCATTGGTGAACCGATGACAACCGCGCAAAAGAGGCTGATCCTGCCTTTGGCGATTGCGTCGGCTATTGTTGCGCTGGTGTTGCTGGCACCGGTCTTGCCGCTTTATGACACGCGCGAGATGAACATCCCGAACCGCTTTGCCGGGCCGTCCGCCGCGCATTGGCTGGGTCAGGACGAATTTGGACGCGACGTGCTGTCACGGTTGATTTGGGGCGGGCGCGCCTCGTTGTTTATCGCCGTTGGAGCGGCGCTGGCGGCGGCAATGATCGGGACAACGCTGGGCCTGCTGGGCGGGTTCTTTCGCGGCTTTGTCGAGATCGTGACCGTGCGCTTTTCCGAGGCGATCCTGTGCCTGCCGCCACTGCTTCTGGCGCTGCTGGTGGTCACAATTCTGGGTGCCGGGACGTGGCCGCTGATCCTTGCGCTGACACTTCTATACACACCGAACTATGCACGTGTGGTCTATGCCGCGACCTTGCAGGTGCGGTCGCTTGATTACGTCACCGCCCAAACGGCACTGGGCGCGCATCCGGCACAGGTTCTGGTGCGCACCGTGTTGCCGAACATCCTGCCGCCCTTGCTGGTGCAAATGTCTTTGGTGGTCGCCTCGGCGATGGTGATCGAAAGCGGGCTAAGCTTTCTGGGCCTTGGCGTCGTACCCCCGACGCCGTCCTGGGGCTTGATGATCCGGGCCGCGCGCGGCGCGATGGAGCAGCAATGGCTGCTGCTGGTCTGGCCCTCACTGGCGCTGGCGGGCACGATCCTGACGTTCAACCTGTTGTGCGACCGGCTGCAATCGGCGCTTGATCCGCGCGGTGTGACGGGGGGCGGCGCGCTGTGGCTGCGCCGAGCGAAACGTCCTCAGGTCGTGTCCGAAGTTGTGCCCGACACACAGGACAGCGCGTTGCTGCGCGTCGAGGACCTGTCCATCGCGCTTGACGGGGAATACCGCAAGACCGAACTGGTCCGCGCGGTGTCGTTCACCGTGATGCCGGGCGAAACCCGCGCCATTGTTGGCGAAAGCGGGTCGGGCAAAACGCTGACAGGGCTGGCGCTGACCGGGTTGTTGTCGGATGTTTTGAGTGTCAGTGGAGGGCGCGCGCTGTTCACCTGCCGCGATGGCGCGCATGTGGATCTGGCGGCGCTGGGCGAGGACGCGTTCCGCAGCCTGCGCGGGCGCGAGGTGTCGATGGTCTTTCAGGACGCCGCCGCTGCGCTGAACCCGGTGCTGCGCATCGGCGAACAGGTGGGCGAGGCGATCCGCGCGCATACCCAGATCGACGATGAGGCATTAAAGAAACGCGTGGTCGCTTTGCTGCGGCAGGTCGGGTTGCCCGATCCGGAACGCCGGGTGCGATCCTATCCGCATGAATTGTCTGGGGGTCAGCGGCAACGCGCGATGATTGCCGTGGCCGTGGCGAACGACCCGCGCCTGCTGATCGCGGACGAGCCGACAACGGCGCTTGATCCGACGATACAGGCACAGATCCTGAAGCTGTTTCAAAATTTGAAGGACGAAACCGACGGGATGGGGCTGATATTTGTCACCCATGATCTGGCTGTGGTTGCCGAAATCGCCGATCAGGTGACGGTGATGTATGCTGGCGAAGTTGTGGAGGAGGGGCCGGTGGATCAGGTGTTTGACCGCCCGCGCCACCCGTACACGGCGGCCTTGATCGCGTCGGTCCCGGAAGGCGGGGCAGAGCGGCTGGAGGCCATTCCCGGCACAGTGCCGACGCCCAACGCCATGCCACCAGGCTGCCGTTTCGCGCCGCGATGCTCTTACGCCACTGACGCCTGTGCCGCGGTGATCCCGAACATGGAGCGACCTTCGGCAGACAGATCCACCCGCTGTATCCGCTGGAAAGAGGTGACGTGATGGCTGACCCCTTGGCAGAGCGCATATTGGTTCAGGCGCGCGGTTTGGGGCGCAATTTTCCCATGCGAAAAGGGCTTTTGGGCCGTCCCCGTGATGTCTGGGCAGTGCGCGATGTTGATCTGAGCATATCGAAGGGCGAAACTGTCGGTGTGGTTGGGGAATCCGGATGCGGGAAATCGACCCTGGGCCGCATCATGATGGGGCTGGACGCGCCGACGACCGGCACTGTTGCATTTGACGGGCGTGAGCTGTCAACGGTGCAGGGGGCCGACCGGCGGCGGCTGGCGCGGCGGATGCAGATGGTGTTCCAGGACCCGTTCGGATCGCTGGACCCGCGCCGCAGCGTCGGCGCGCAACTGGCCGATGGGTTGCGCATCCATAACATCGTGCCACGCACCGAGATCGCGGCCGAGGTCGTCAGGCTGACCGAACAGGTGGGCCTGTCGCGTGATGCGATCCACCGCCGTCCGCACGAGTTTTCCGGTGGTCAGCGGCAGCGGATCGCGGTCGCGCGGGCCTTGGCCACCCGGCCGGATTTCATCGTCGCCGACGAGCCGGTTTCGGCGTTGGACGTGTCCATTCAGGCGCAGGTGGTCAATCTGCTGATGGATCTGCGCAGCGATCTGGATCTGGCGATGCTGTTTATCAGCCATGACCTGCATGTGGTGCGCCATCTGTGTAACCGGATCGTGGTCATGTATCTGGGCCGCATCGTTGAGGAAGGCCCCGCTGCACTGGTGTTTGGAACCCCGGCGCATCCCTATACCCGCGCGCTGCTGGAATCGACGCCGTCGCTTAAACCGCGCGAGACATCGCTGGAGGATCGCGTTCTGCCGGGCGAATTGCCCAGCCCGATGAACCCGCCATCGGGGTGCCCGTTCCGCACCCGATGTCCCATCGCCGAGGCCGCTTGCGCGCAGGATGTGCCGCCGCTGGCCTCGCAAGGGCCCAATTGGCGTGTCGCCTGTATCAAGGCGGGTCCGGTGAAAGTGCCGGTGCCAGCATAAAAATTTCTATCGCCTGACAAGGCTTTTCGATTGGACGTCGGGCATCTGCAATCGTTTGATTGACGGCAACTGATGCAACACAATCGCAGGAGTGCGCCAATGATCGACAAGATCCGCATGGCTGAACTGACATCCGAAGAAGCCCGCCAGAACCTGACCGAAGACGCCGTTGTTCTGCTGCCCATGGGCTCGCTTGAGGATCAGGGTATCCATGCCCCCATGGGCGATTATATGGCGGCTGATCTGGTTGCGATCGAGATCGCCAAGGCGGCCCGGGCCGACGGTGTCGCCACATTCGTGGCCCCGGTTATTCCGTTTGGCGGGCGCGACTACTTTGATTCCAGTCATGGCGGCATTTCCATCAGTCATGCGACGCTTGCGGCCATTATTGACGATATGTTTGCCTGCCTGTCGCGGCACAAGATCCGTAAGATCATGATCGTCAACGGCCATGGCGGCAATGTTCCGGTGATCACAGAGGTTGCGCTGCGCTGGCGGCACAAGGCGGGGCTGTTCGTGCCGTCAATGTATCTGTGGCAGGTCGCATATGGTCTTTTGCCTGACATGATCGGCAAGGAAAAAGCGGCAAAAGTGTCTGGGCATGGGGGCGATCCGCTGACATCTGTGGGCCTGCACTTTTATCCGAACCTGCTGCGCGAGGATCTGATCCGTCCGTCCCCCACCGGGGCCAAAGTCAAGGGGCTGGATGTCTCTGGGTTTTCAACCCTGCGCTATGACGGGGTCAACATTCAGGCCCCGATCGAGGCGTTGGAGGCCACCGAAACCGGGGCCTACAATTGTGATCCGACGCTCAGCAGTGCCGAAACCGGTGAAAAGCTGGTCACGCGGCTTGCGAAAATTGGTGCGGGCCTCGTGCGCGACCACGTTGCGCGCGGCTTGCACGACTAATCACATCTTACTGGGGAGAAACAGCATGAAAACAATCACAAAACTTGGTCTGGCCGTCGCCATGACCCTGAGCTTTGCCACTGCATCACAGGCCGAGACCACCTGGCGCATGGCAACAAAAATGCCGGTGGACAGCCCCGAGGGCAAAGTGTTCAGCCGGTTCTCGGACCTGACCGCCGAATACACCAATGGCGCGTTGAAGGTTGATGTCTTTCCCAACGAACAGCTTGGCAAGGAAGACGCGGTGTTAGAGCAGTTGCAGGCCAACATCGTCCAGATCTATGCCGAAGGCTTCGGCTACATGAAAAAGTGGGAGCCCGCGCTTGCCTGGACCTCTGCCGCGTTTGCCTTCGACGATTATGACCATTGGCAACGCTTCATGACCTCTGACACGGTGTCGGGGTGGTTTGACAGCGCGGCCGCGCAGTCTGGCGTGCGGCCCTTGGGCGACCCGACGCAGATCCTGCGCGGTCCGTTTCGGGTGATGGTGTCGAACAAACCGGTAAATTCGGCGGCTGATATCGAAAACATTAAACTGCGCATGCACGAGAACAAGGTCGCCATTGAGACCTGGGACAATCTGGGTGCAGAGGTGATCACGTTGCCCTGGACGGAAGTGTATCAGGGCATTTCAAAAGGGATCGTGGAAGCTGTCAATTCGCCAATCGCGCTGGTTGAATCCATGCGGTTTAACGAAGTCGCGCCCTATATCGCGCGCCATGATGAATATTGGCAGTCGATTGGCTTTATGGTCAATCAACAGGCGCTGGACGCGCTGGACGACGACACACGCGCCGGGTTGATGAAGGCCTATAACGAGGCAGGCGCATATTCCCAGGATCTGATGTTCAGTGTCGCCGAAGAAGGCATCGAGCGGATGAAGGCGGCGGGCACGACCTATACCGTCATCGACACCGCGCCGCTGGTCGAAAAAATGCGGGTTTACTACGAAGAGATGGCCGAGAAGGGGGAACTTCCCGAAGGGTTCGTTGACGCCATCGAAGCATCACGAGCCTCCAATTGATCCCGAGCGAATATACTCCCGAGGGTCCGCTTCAGCGGGCCCTCAACCTTGCGGACCGGTTCAACTGGTCGTTGGGTGGCGCGTTTTTATGGCTGTCCAACATCTGTCTTCTGGTGATGCTCGGGCTGACCACCGCCACAATTCTTCTGCGCCCGTTTGACATTTCATTTTACTGGATGTGGCCCTGGACGATGGTGTTTTTCATCTGGCTGTCGTTCTTCGGCTTCTTTGCACTTTACGCCCGGCTCAAGGATGTGCGGGTTGATTTTCTGGCCAATATGCTGGGACCAAGAGCGTTCGCCTTGACCCGGATACTGACCGATGTTGCGACCTTGCTGGTCACGGGCATCCTGATTTCGCAGATTCCCACCGTCATCGCGACATCTCGCGGCGTTTATGATGGTGCCATCCTGCCAGGCGGGTTTGAGCTGCCGCGTCTTGCGCTGTCTGTTCCCCTGATGATTTCGACGGTTCTGGTGGCGTTCAGCGCGGTGCTGGATCTTGCCAAGATGGCCGCAGGCATGCCCGAAAACATCAATACCTATCATCCGGAGCAATAGGGTATGGCTTGGATTTTGTTCGGCACGTTCATTGTGCTTATCCTGATGCGTGTGCCGATCTCTATTGCCATCGGCACCGCCGTTGTGCTGACCTTTCTGACCTCGGATTTTTCAAACGCGTTGCAGATCATCCCGCAGCAAATGCTGGAGGGCGTGAACAAGGCGTCGCTGACCGCCGTTCCGTTCTTCATCATGGCAGGCAACCTGATGAACGCGACAGGGGTGACCGAGCGCATCTTCACATTCGCCAACGCGCTGGTGGGGCATATGAAGGCCGGGTTGGCGCAGGTGAACGTTCTGTCGTCGATGATTTTCGCTGGGATTTCCGGGGCTGCCGTGGCCGATTGCGCGGGGCTTGGAGCGATTGAAATCAAGGCGATGCGCGAAGCCGGGTACAAACCGGCCTTTGCCGCTGCGATCACCGTGGCGTCATCGGTGATCGGGCCGCTGATCCCGCCGTCCATCGGGCTGGTGATCTATGCGTTCCTTGCCCAGCAATCCATCGAACGGATGTTTCTGGCGGGGCTTGTTCCAGGCTTGCTGGTTGGGATGTCGCTGATGATCTATGTGCGCCTTCGGGCCGGGTTCGAGAACTTTCCGACCCAACCTCGCGCCACGGTCAAGCAAGTGGCCGGAAGCGCGCGGCATGGCTTTGCGGCGTTGATGGCACCTGCGATCATTCTTGGCTCGATCATGTTCGGTTTCGTCACCGCGACCGAGGCGGGCGTGCTGGCCTGTCTCTACTGCATCCTGCTGGGCGTCTGGTACAAAGAGCTGACTTGGAAGGGCTTTTTTGGCGCGCTGAGCGATACGGCCATGATGACATCGGTGATCATGATCATCATCGCGTTTTCCATTGCGATGGGCTGGCTTCTGGCCATCGACCAGACACCGCAAAAGCTGGCGGAATGGACCTTTTCGCTGACCGAGAGCCGGAACGTGTTTCTGGGGCTGCTCTTGGTGTTCATCATCCTTGTGGGTTGCGTGGTCGAGGGGGTTCCGGCCAAGCTGATCCTTGTGCCAACGCTTTTGCCGCTGATCGACGCCTACGGGATCGACCGGGTACATTTTGGCATCATCATCCAGCTGGGCCTGCTGATCGGTATCGCCACCCCGCCGATGGGGATCGGTCTTTATATCGTTGCCGAAGTGGGCCGCGTGCCGTTTGAAAAAGTGACGATGGCGGTTCTGCCGATGCTGGTGCCGCTGATCGTGGTGCTGCTCATGCTCACTTACATTCCGCAGATATCAACGTTTCTTCCCGACCTTGTTCTTGGAAAACAATAGGACCGACATGACCAACCTGACCTACAAAATGAACCCGATGCCCGAGAAGATCGCGCAGGACAAGCTGGACCGTCTGGCAAAACTCGAAACCGCAACGATTGGGCATTTCTATCATTTCGGCTTTGTCGCGCCGGCAATTCAGCCGGTGATCACCGGCAAGGTGGTGACGGGCACGGTGGCGACGCTGGCCATTCCTGGGCTGGATTCCACCCTGCTGCATCATTGCCTGTCACTGGTCGGACCCGGCTATTTTGTGGCGGTGGATCGGCTGGGCGATACCAAATACGCCTGTTGGGGCGGTGGCGTGACGCGGATGGCGGCGATGATGGGGCTTGAGGGCGCGTGTGTCGATGGGCCTCATACCGACACTGCCGAAGTCGAAGAGCAAGGGTTTGCCATGTGGTCGCGCGGCCCGTCGCCGGTGACAACGCGGCTTTACAACACGGGCGGCGGGTTCAACGTACCGGTGTGTATCGGCGGGGCGGCGGTGCTGCCGGGCTATGCGGTGCTGGCTGACGATTCCGGTGTTTTGTTCATCGCGCCCGACGATTTGGACGCGGTTCTGGCTGAGGGCGAAATCAAGACCGAACGCGGCCGGATATCGGAGGCCAAGGTCAGCGACGGCACCCATCTTGGCACCTTGTCGGGGGCCACGAAAATGGTTCAGGACAAGCTGGGCTAGGGCAGGGGGGCAAAGGAGCTGTAGCGATGATGGGCCGAGCACCACTCCCGCGCAACCTCGCGGGCCATGTCAAGCACTGTGCCGATCTCTTTGCGGCGGGTGCGATTGGCGTAGCTGCACGCGACATTCAGCGGGCTGATCGGTTCGGTGACCGGGATTTCCACAAGGCTTCCGTCGGCAATTTCATCTTCCAGTGCGCTGAGCGCCAAGGCCGACGCGCCATAGCCTTTGCGCACCATTTCGCAGATGGTGGCAAGAGAATTGCCATAGTGACGCGGTGCGGCGCGCGACGACATTTCGTCGACATAATCAGCCACCGGATTAAAAAGCGGCGATGTTTTCGGATACAGCACCAGCGGCAGATCGCGCAGGGTTCCAGGCGTCATCGGCAGGGTTTGCGCCTCGATCAGCTTGGGCCGCGCCACCCATCCCACATTATAGGTGACCGAGAAATCCGCGTCCGGCACCTTGTCGCCGCTGGCCGTGAACGCGATGTCCAGGGTGCCTGCCTCGATAAATCGGCTCAACTGCAAATCCGATCCCGAAAAGATGTCGAGCATCATATCCGGATGCTCGGAACGCAGGCGATCCAGCAAGGCCGGGCCCCAGGTGATCGTTGCCATTCCGGCAAGACCCACAGAAATCCGTCGCTTCTTTTTGTCTTGCAGACGGCTGTTCATGGCATCCTGAAGGTTCAGAAAGCTCAGCGCGAATTCCGCCACTTCGACGCCTTGATCGGTCAGCTGGAATTCAGGTGCGTCGCGATCTATCAGGGTTTTGCCCAGGTCGCGCTCAAGCCCCTGAATCCGCGCCGAAACCGCAGGTTGGGTCAGGCTCAGCCGCTCGGCCGTCTTGCGATAGTTCTTGATCTGGCAAAGCCAGTAAAACGCTTCAAGCTGCTTGAAATTCATCGCCAAACCATCATTACACCCGGATCAAAGGATCACTTATGACCGTCGCTGTCTACTTGCCCTCAGAAGAAAAGACCCACTGGTGGGTGGAAATGCTGCAAGGGTTGCTGCCCGGATGGGATATCGCGTCGATTGAAGACATAAAAGACCGCGCGGCGGTGAAACACGCCGTTGTCTGGCGACCGCGCCCCGGCGATCTTGCCACATTTCCCCATCTTGAGGTGATCGTTTCCATCGGGGCGGGGATCGACCACGTTCTGGCGGACCCTGAATTGCCCGCAGATGTACCGATCATTCGCACCGTGGGCGACGATCTGACCCAGCGCATGCGCGAATATGTGGCGCTGCATGTGCTGCGCCATCACCGCGATATGCCGCGTCAGTTGCAGGCGCAGGCGGAAAAGGACTGGCATGCCATCGTTGTCCCTGTTGCCCCGAACCGCACGGTTGGCGTGATGGGGTTGGGCAATCTGGGCGCGGCAGCGGCTGAAACCCTGTCAGGGCTAGGCTTTGCCACCCGTGGCTGGTCGAAATCGGAAAAAACCATCCAAGGCGTCGAAACCTATGCGGGGGCGGGGACATTGGACGCGTTTCTGTCCGGGTGCGAAATTTTGGTAAACCTGTTGCCGCTGACCGATGCAACCACCGGCATCCTGAAAGCCGATCTGTTTGGCAAGCTGGCACCAGGGGCCTGTGTCATCAACTGTGCGCGTGGCGGGCATCTGGTGGATGACGATCTTCTGGCGGCGCTGAAATCGGGCCATATCAAGCAGGCCACGCTGGATGTGTTTCATATCGAACCCTTGCCAACCGATCATCCGTTCTGGGATCACCCGGCCATCACCGTCACCCCGCATGTCGCGTCGCAAATTGATGCGGCCACGGGAGGACGGCTCATCGCGGCCAATCTCAAGTCATTTGCCGAAACGGGCACCTGCCCGGATATGGCTGATGCGGCCCGTGGGTATTGATCTACCGGACCCTAGGGTGGCGGCTGGCGTGGGTCTCAAACTTTCGGGTTGTCAGGGCACCGCAGGCCCATGCAGTGCAAAGAACCAGTGACCGATCCGTGCATGCATCATGGCCAGGTGCCGGGCTCGGGAATCCATGGGTGCGAGCAGGTCCAGAAGTGCGCCAAATGCGCCGCATTGATCGCTTGTCTCGACAATTGTTGCGGCTTGTACGTCATGATAGGCGCTGGTTTTTTCAAACGACAGATCCCGTGGCCAGTGCGCACAGGTGGCCGCGAGATGTTCGGCGCAGCTGATTGCGGTCTCAGCACCCAGATCCGTCAACACGCGCCGGGTCGGGCCGTATAATTCCGGTGACAGACCCCGCAGCATCCGGGTGAACATCTTGCGACCTGGGTCAGACAGTCCAGTGACATCGCGCACGCTGACGTGGAACGGCTCGCTGTGTCTGTAAAGCCTTTGGATCAAAGCAAGATCAGCCGGAGATTTTGTTGTATAAAGCGGCTCAACGAGGGTCGGCAGATTGCCGGGAAGCTCCGGCGTTTGCGATGTCAGATCAGACGGCGTTTGAGGGCACACAGCCAACGCCAGCGCGCGCGCCGCAAGCCGGATATCCTGCGGCTGCCTGGTTTTGGGGCGTGTCAGCCCTGCCATCACGTCTGCGCCATGATACCGCAAGGTCCGCAGGGGGGCCTGATCGGCGGATATCCAGCCGGCGGCATCGGGCAAGAGTGTCCGCAACGCATCACCGGTTTGGGCAGGATGGTCAGCGGGTAAAGCGCCGCGCGTCTGGATCGCCCGCAAGGCCATCACGAGGCTATGGTATGGGCCTTGTTCGGGGGTGGTTTCTGGCAATGGGTGGGCCATTGGTGCGCCGTCGGAACACACACTTGCCGCCAGCACACAGTACCACTCTGCAGACAGGAACAGGTCATCGCCAGCCGGTAATCCGGGACTGCTGCCGCACATAGCGTCCAGATAGGCAGGTGTCAGATTGGCGACCGCAGCAAAATCGGCCGCTAGAAAAAACGAGGCAATGTCACGGGATATCGCGTGGGGCGAGACGTGGCGTAAGGGATGAGGCGGGGAATTGATATCAGGAACGGAGCTGTCGGGTGCAATACCGGTCTTTGGATCGGGTTTGAATGTCGCGCCTGCGTGCGCGAATCCCTCTTGACGGATCTTGATCTGGAAAGCCCTGTCAGCCGCTGCGTCGCGTGTGTCCTCGGGCAGCGCGTCCCAGTCCGTATCTTGCAGCGTTTCGCCCCGCACCGCCTTGGCGCGCGCAGCCCAGGATGGCGGCAGCGTGTCCAGGTCCGATCCCAAAACGAGACACAGATGATTTGCGAATGTGCGGTCGAACCAGGGCGTTATGGTGTTTCCAAGGGCGCGGTAATAGGTGGACTCGACGTTGCGTTCGATGGCGGACATCGCGCGCCACCATCGGTGGGCCGGGTCGGCAACTGCTGGGCCGTTGGCAAAAAACTCGGCAGCGACGTTGCAAAGCACGCGTGCGTTTTCCGCCTGAGACATGTCGCGCGCGGCCTTGTCTGCATCGTCATGTTCGGTCCGGTCAGCCAAAAGGCCCGGCAGCATCAGGCGTCTCAAACGCGGCCGGTGGCGGAGTGGGAACAGATCCCCGGCGGGCTCGGTCAGCCAGTATTCCTTGCCAAGCCGGTCCCTCAATTGGCGGGATGTGTCGGGGCTGATGTCGGTCCGGAAACACGCTTTGGCAAGGACAAGCCGGATCATGTCTGCATTCAGGTGCCGCAGGATAAGCCCGGGATAGGCCATTGCACGCAGCTCGGGGTCGTCGATCCGCTGCAGAATTCGGTCATAGAGTTCGGTTTGTGCGGACTCGGCGTTGAAGCCGTTTTCACAGGAGATTTCTTTTATCAGGGCCTTGGCATCGGCTTTATGGGTGGCTGCGTATTGGCCAAGAACGATCAGTGCTGACGGGTGGCCGCCCAATGCTGCGCTTGCTGTTTCCCGTTGCGCGACTGTGCGAAAAACCCCGGCTGTGTCATGCTTTTTCAAAAGCCGCCCGCCCGAGGTTCTGCCAAGTCCACCGATCTGGATGCGCCTATCTTTCTGGCCGAATAGCTGCGTCAGGTCCGGTTCCGGCAGGGGCGGCGCGCGGTCGCTGACCACCGTCCGCAGCCCCGACAGCCCATAGGTGCGCAACGCGGCCTCCAGATCCAAAAGCCGTCGCACCGCAAATGCCCCCTGCTGGTCAATTGCTTCAAAGCTGTCCATGATCAGCGCGATCGACAGCTGGCCAAGCGGCAGGGCCGCCGAATCCCCAAGACGCGGGAACACCGCAGACTGGAGATAGCCAAGCTGCGAGCCGAAGTCGCGCGGCGTTCCGGTTGCCAGCAGGTTCGGAATGTCGGCGCGAAGGCGGCGCAGGTGATCACGCACAGAGGGCAGTTGCGCCTGCGGGATGACATCGCTTTGAACCAAACCCGTGTCCAGTTGGCGCAAGACTTCCTGCAGCATCTGGATCGGTTCAGCTGTCACAAGCTGGTGACGGTCGAAATCCAGTATCACGATCACATCTGGCCCGCCCCGACGGGTGGTCCAGCCATGAAGCAGGCTTGCCAGAAGTGCGGATTTGCCCGCCCCGTCGACAGACGTCATGAGGATCGGGCGCGGGTCGTCGTCCAGTCCACGAAGATGTGCCGACAGCTTGCGTTTGACATGGTCGCGTCCAAGAAGCGGGATTGGTCGCGACGCGGTGTCGGTTCTGATGCTGGGCAGGACAATCTGGATGTCGCGTTGGCGCTGCAAGGCTTTGATTTTGATGGCGGCGGCATCAATGTGTGTTTCGATCCAGGGGGTGTCGGCGGCTGGACTGTCGCGGGCGCATTGCAGTGCGGTGTAGACTGCACCCCAATGGTTTATCTGTCGTTGCAGAAAAACGTCGCTGCTTTCCTCATCGCTGCGTTTGGGGTCTTGAGGCAGTTGGCACCGCAGCGCGGCGCGGAGCAACGGGCCCAACTGATCGCCCGGCAGCGGGTCCGGTGCCGTGGCGAGTGCCGCTTGGATCATCTGCGCGCTGAGCAGGCCCTGCAACACGCGGCGGCGCGCGTCGGGGTGAAGCATCCAGCAGTATCGCGGCGGAGCGCCGTTCGGACCGGTCAGTATCCGTTCCATCGAACAGCGACCAAGCGCGCCCAGCACCGCATCGCGGGTTGGCGCATCGACCGCCGCAAGACCAAGACTGTCGCTGAGCGCCAATGGGTCGAACGGGCCGCACAGGCTGGCATTGCGCAAGGCCAGGTCAAGCAAGGCGCTGCTCATGTTCGATCATCCGTGGTCAGGTCGGCGCTGCCAAACACCGCTTTTAGCACATCCGGCATGTAGGTTTCGGTAAAGTTCGCCATTCGCGCCAGCGGCATGTCCTTGCCCGCATAGGCCGCAACGGTCTGGCTCAAAAGCGCGCGGGCGTCTGTGCCCATGGGCTTTTGCCGGGCACCGCGCTGATCCAGCCAAGTGTCAAACAGCGCGCTTGTGTTGTCGATATCCTCGGAGGATATCGAACTGTATATCACGTCATTTGGATCAAGGCCGCCAATGGTGATGTCCACCGGCAAGCCGATCAGAATGATGCGCAGGTTCTTGATGGTGTGAACCTGCGCATAAAGCGTTGCCAGGAATTCGCGTCCTGATGCGTCTGACAATGTGTGGCGGTCGAGGCTGTCAATCATCAGCCAGACCGTATTATTTCCCAACCGGTCCTGGATGGCGCTGCCAAGGTGATTGACCAGCCGCGCCACAAAGGCCGGTGTTGTGCTGTTCGGCGTGCGGGGCAGAGTGTCGATCAGATCCGGTGCAAACCCGCGCAGGACCGCTTTGGTCTGGGTCAGCGCGTCATGTTGAATGTCCTCGGCATTGACCACGATGTGATGGTGTTCCGGCGGGCGGAAGAGCGCCCTTACTACGTCAATGGTGAATGTCTTGCCAGGTTTCAGGACATGTTTGGCGCTCTCGGCCACATGAACGCGCATCACGGGTGTGTCGCCCTGATACAGCGCGGCAAGGTCGTGCAGCAGTGGTGCGCGGCCAAACACTGGCCGGACACCGTCAAGGCAGCCGCGGAACGGCATCGGATAGCGTGACGCCGAAAGCTGGGCGAACACCCCTTTGGTTTTCAGATCTGACGCGATGCTTTGCAGCACCACGGCACAGTTCACGACCTCGTCGGGCACCCGGTATCCCCCCAGATCCCCGCCGTCTTGGGTGATTGGCAGGTGCGACAGCCCCAGATGGTGCAAACCAACCGGCGTCCCGGTTGCGTCAAGAACCAGACCGCCTGACGATCCCTTGACCGTTGAGGCAGAGTGGAACATGCGCGCGACCTTGCGACGCGCGTAATGGATCTCGCCTTCGGTCACCGTGTGCGATTGCCCTGACGGGTGGTGCAACACCCAGCAGCCGCGATTGTATCGCGGGTTGCCAACGTCATTGAGATCGTACCAGCCGCGCATATGGCCGGGCGTTGAGGACAGCTGGATCACGGCATAGTCGAGACTGTTTTCGACGCTCTCTCGCCATGCCTCGCGCCGGGATCGGTCGCGCCACCAATTGTCCTGCGCTCCGTCCGGCGAAAGCGGCCCCGGACGGCTGTCAGCGACGCACCAATCGCTTTCAGCAAAATGAACCGAGCTTTCGGCATCGGCAAGCCCGGTTGTGGGCGAATAGTCAAAGCGCAGTTCCAGCCTGTCTTCCGGATGCTTCAGGTGCTTGGGCAGGCCGTCGACCACGTGGTGATTTGTCAGCACCGTTGAGGGGCCGATCAGAAAGCCGGTGCCGGTCTTGTCCCGATCCCCGTTTTCCCTGAAGGTCTGGACCACGCAGAGCCTGCGGCGCGCAAGCAATAAGGCAGGGACAAGATGACCCGGATCGGTCCAGATGGCTTCGGGGGATGTCAGTTTATGAAATTCGGCTGCCTGCATTTCGGCGCGCAGTGTTGGCCCTGATGCGGTGCCCGCGTCTGGTCTGATGCCAAGCACGTTGGCGAAGTGGTCCATGATCTGCTTTCGCGCGACATGCGGTTGCAGCGTTGGATAGCTTTGGTCAAACAGACCGCCACCAACGCCGGCGCTGAGGCAGATGATGATCTCCTTGCGCTCTCCAAGGGCTGCCAGCGCCAGTGCCAGGGCCGCTCCGTTTTCGGCCGGGTTCGGCGGGGTGGTTCCTTTGGCCAGCAAGGCGTTGGCGGTTGACACCACAGCGTGCATCATGGAGCGGCACCCCGGAGCAATCGCGCGTTCTGTGACCCATGCGTCGTAAAACACGGCAAACTGATCGCGGGAAAAGTAAAGCCGGTCGCTACCCCTTTGGAGCTGTCGGACAAGGCCGCTTAAATCCTGAACCGGTCCCTCCATCCGCTTGCCGCCCTAAAGCAACGCGGCGTCGAAAACACCGTCGCCCACGGCCCGGACGGCTGCGATGTCATGCGCGAGGTTCATCGTCAGCGGCGCGCCTCCAAAATGCAGACCGCACGCTGTCATGCCGCCGTGCAGCGTGAGGATCAGGGACCCGGAACTGCCGGCCAAGGTGGTTGCGTCATGTGTGAACGCCCATTTCCTGGCATCGTTTGCGATCCCGCCGGGTCGTTCCATGATGGCTCCGGGGCTGATGTATTTGACGCCGAATTCATCCCCGTACAATTCGCCCACACGGTCCCAGAACCGCAAGGCATTGCCTGCATCCCGGGGGGCCTGGGAAAAGCCGGGCCGTGCCGGATAGCCGACGACCAAGAGGTTCTGGATGCTCGGGTCAGTGCTCGATACAGTGTCGGCCAAAAGGATCGGGTCGGGTAGGGGGGCGTGGCCTGTGTCGGGATCGACACTCAGGATCGCCATGTCGAGCTTGGCCAGATCGACGCGTCGGCCGATCCGCGCACCTCCGGCCGAGACGATGCCGGTGATCTCGAAGCGTCGGGTCTCGTCCTGGGCATCGGGGTCGAAGATGATTGAGGCGCGGCGGCGTAGACGGAAGTCATGACCTGCGCCGGGCAGCGATTCGGCGAACACATCGAGCACATGGCGGTTGGTCATGATGCGGTTGCCCGGCAGCACAAACCCCGTACCCCCATGCACCCAGCGCCCGGCAGAGTCGGTGACGTCGATCCGCCCCACGGCATCGACCTTGGGCCGCCATTTTGCCCGGTTCGGCATCAGATGTCCGGCCCAAACCCCAAGGTTTGCGTTGGTGGCCAGCTCTGCATCGTCATCCGTGATCCGGATCGCCGGTCGACCCGTGAGCCGGACAAGCGCTTCCAGGGCAAAGCGTTGCTCGCCTTCGGACGCTGCGTCAAGTGTGTCGGCTGCGATGATCTTGGCGAGAGCACGCTCCATCCGGTTCAGCGCCTCTTGTTGGAGCGCGCCATCGACACCCGGGGCTTTGGCGCGGCGGTCGTTCAGAACGGAGTCGACATTGGCAAGGATGTTACCCGGTCCCTCAGATGTGATGCGCTGCAACGCATCTTCGGCTGATATCGAGGCCGCTGCCTCCAGACCTTCGCCGCGCCCGGCACCAAGCCGCCGCAGCGCGTCGGATAACGGCACAGGCGGGGTTGCTGGCATGGCCAGCGCCGCCGGAGCAGACAATGGGGCGACCTCTGGCAGCCGCAGCAGCCGCGCCAGCCGTGGCGAAGGTTCTGCCGCGAAAGGGGTTTCGGGCACACCGCCCTGTTCGGGATCAGCCCGCATTTGCCGGTCGAAGACAACAAATTCAGCCTCTGCGCCATGCCGGATCATATCGGACACCGATCCGGCCATGCTGATCACCGGACCGGCCTCTGGGCGTAAGGCATCGCCACTTGTGATATCAGCAAGCGGCATTTCGAGAAGCGCCTGGGCGTCGACGATCCCTGCGCCCATTTTTTCCGGATCAAGCCCATTGCCTTGCTGCGCCGTCGCCCGAAGTGCTGCGCGAAACAATTCCTGTACGGGAAGGTTGCCGCGCTGGCGGGCTTCGGCGCGAATGGCATCGAAGCCAAATCGCTCAATCCACAAAGCCGCCACTCCGGCGGTCAGCGCCACCGCGTAGGATGTACCTTGCCCATCCTTGTCGACCCGGGACACCTCATCAGGTGTGGGAACGTGGCCTGCACCCACGGCTTCGCGGCGGGCAATGTGCACGTTTTCCCCGGGGGCCGAGATGTCGACCTCCGGACCCCGACAGGTGCCTTTCCACGGCCGTTTTCGCTCGTCCACGGCTGCCACAGCAATGACATTGCGGTCCCATGCGGGATAGGTGACCATCTTCACACAATTGCCCGCAGCGGCGAGAACGATCATGTCGTCTCGGACAGCCCGTGCCACGGCGCGGCGCAGTGCGCGCCCTGCGAACGGACCGCCAAGGCTCATGGATACAATCCGGCACTTTTGTGCCCGCGCGTGATCAATGGCCTTGGCCACCGCTGTCCCGCCGCCGATGACCACGCTGTTCACGCAGCGGATCGGGATCACGGTCGCACCGGGAGCGGACCCGGATATCTGTCCAGCCGGTCGGCTGATTGCCACGCTCGCCGTGCCGGTGCCATGTCCGGGGGATCTCATGGAGCGTGACAGCGGGTCGGTCGGGTCGGCCCGGTCCGCCAGGAAATCGTATCCGCGTGCCATGTCGATACCGGCGGTCAGTTCGTTGTGATCCGCAACGCCGGTATCAGGCTGACCAATCAGAACCCCCGCGCCCGAGACATTGAATGTCTGTGCCGCGACATCAGCCCTGACAAGGCGAACAGGCCACAGCGCTGCGTCCGGTGGGGTGGCATGCGACCGGCAGAGGGCCGACAGGATACTGCCCAAAGCCTCGGTTGTTGGATCACTGGTTTCGACATCGGCATAGGACGGGCCGATCTCTGGTTCGGCAGAGACAAGGCCAAGCGCGTCAACCAATTCATCTGCGGTTTCAAACAGGTAATCGGGAGATTGCTCGCGTTTGACGCCGGGGAATTGCAGGATCAGGAGTGTCGGTTCCTCATCCGAATAGGCGAAAAGGTCAAACCCGCTGCCGCCCAACAGCTGCGCGATCCGCTGTCGTTCCAGGGCCACATCCGGCAAACCGGGATAATCAAGGATAAACCGAAGGATATCGGGGGGCAGGGCGGTGGTTTCTGTGGCAGTGCCCACAGCTGCGGCGGCTTTCAGTAGCTCGAACATGATGCACACACTCCGTAGGACGTCGGGTGGGTTTGGCGCTGTCGGTCGCCATCGCCGCACTTTCCATCGAACGGGCCATCCCGTTCGGAGTCCCTACGGTAAGTTTGCAAGCTACAAGAGCATCGAGCAAGACATACTTGACCTGATCCGCGTGTCAGCGCGCCCCGTCCGTTTGACACCGGCGGATCGGTCTTCCGACCCGTTCGGGTCCGAATTGGCAAAAAGATGGTCGCTCAGGGAGTGGCGGTCTTACAAAACCCCGGCTGCTGACGTCTGAAACGGCCTGCGCATGTCGCATTTCGTCTTTCTGGCCTGCGGCCAAACCCTTACTCAGCGCCGGACCAGACCCGTCGCCAATCCTTGGCCATATCGACCAGAAGCCATCCGCGCGTGTCTGCCTCGTCAAGCCCCCGGTTCAGAGAGCCAACGGCGCTTTCCCGGTCATAGGCGAATTCGCGTTCGCCATCTGTGTGGTGGATCAACATGCCAAAACGAGCGCCTTCCCCTGCGGTGACCCATTCAAGCATTTGGAAATCCCCATCCGTATTCCCGGCGGCAAAGATTGGACGCTGGCCAATGTGGTTCATGATCCCGACCGGTTTGCCGGCACTCCGGTCGAAAAATAAGGCACCGCTTTGCTTGGTCAGGGTCGGTTCGCCATCGACAACCGAATACTCCATGTTGCCGATACTGCCGATGATCTGCGAGGGCGGGATGTTATAAATCTCTTCCGTGATGGCGCGCATGAAAAAGAGGCTGCCACCAGAGACGATATACGTAGAGAACCCTTCGTCTCGCATATAGCGCAGAAGTTCTGTCATGGGCTGATACGTCATGTCGGCATAGACCATGCCGGATGTCGGGTGTTCTGTAGTGGTGAGCCATTCATGCACAGAAGCCATGAACGCCGTCGGCGTGACATTGGCGTGCGACACGTTCAGGACCTCCAGAATGGCCTCAGATCCGGCCTCCCTGATGGCGGCAAAATCACCGTTCGCGGCAGCGGACAGGGCCTCCGAGCCGAGGATCGACGGGTCGTCCTCTGCGCGCTGCCGGACCATGTCCAGGGCGTAGGCCAATTGAAACGTCAGCGGCTGTTCGGCCCATAATGTTCCGTCATTGTCGAAAACCGCGATGCGGTCCGACATGGGCACGTAATTCTCGGACTGGGGATCGGTGACGGTTTCGACAAATGCGATGATAGAATCTTTCGCAGCGCCCGCCTTCCATGAGGGAAGCGGGTCCGCCAGAGCAGCCAGCGGCAGCGCGAAAACGGCAATCGAGGCGATAACAAAGCGGTGCATGACTGGGTCTCCTGCAAAGTGAATCCTTGCGACGTCTACGCAGTGGGACAGGATCGTTCATTCACGATTGTGTTGATTTTGTCAACAAAAGACGATACTATAAACATCCATTGTTGAAAGATCTCTTTGAAGTCTGGATGCTAGACCCTTTTGGTGATGCGTCTAGGACACCGCTGTGTATGGTGTCCCGGATGCTGTCACCACCCTGAACCGCCTCCCCGTAAGTGGGGAAATTTCGAAAGAGCGTCGTTGACAGTGTCATCAGACTACCCGCTGAACACGTACCACGAAAAGCCAAAAAACCGAAGGATTCATAATGAAGCTAAAAACCACTCTCCTTGGCGCTGTCGCCGTTTCGGCCTTGATCAGCACGGCCGCGCACGCACAGGATGTTCCGGCAGAAGTCACGCTTTTCAAGGACGTCAACATCTTTGACGGCGTCAACGAGGAGATGCTTGAAGGTTATGATGTTCTGGTTGTCGAAAACCTGATCCGGGAAATCGCCGAGGATATCCCGACCGAAGGCACCTACGAGCTTGAAGTGACCACCGGAGAGTTACAGCGCGTGGAGGCACTGCCCGGGTCCGGCGTGAACGGCTATACGGTCACGATCCTGGATGCGGATGGCATTCAGACTGAAACGCAGGAGGTGGCGGTCAATGTGATCGACGGCCAGGGCCGCACCCTGATGCCCGGCCTGATTGACACCCATTACCACCTGATGCTGGCGGCGAGCGAAGGCGACGCCTGGCGTCTGGAGCAACCGGATTACACCCATGCCACGATGGTGCTTGAGGCCAACAGGCTGCTGCAGCGTGGCTTCACCACGATCCGCGACACCGCAGGTCCGGGTTTCGGCATCAAGAAGGCTGTTGATGCCGGCATGATCCCTGGGCCGCGCATGTATCTGTCAGGGACGCTTATCACACAGACCTCGGGTCATGCGGATCGCACGCTGCCCTTTGAGGAGCCGCGGATCTTCAGTGGTGGCGTTCCGGTGGGCGAAAGCGTGATGAAGCTGGACCGCGTCGCGAATGGCCGGGCAGAGGTGCTGGCCGCCGTGCGCCAGAACCTCAAACAGGGAGCCACACAGATCAAGATCGCTGTCGGCGGCGGGATTTATTCGCTCTACGATCCGCTCGACGTGACCGAATTCACCGTCGAGGAAATCGAAGCGGCCGTTCAGGCCGCATCCGACTGGGGCACCTATGTGACATCTCATGTCTACACGCCCAAAGGTGTTCTGCGTGCTGTCAATGCCGGGATGAAGACCATCGAGCACGGCCAGTTGATGAATGACGAAGCTGCCAAAGCCATGGCCGACAAGGGTGTTTACCTCATCACGCAGCCGTTTGAGCCGCAACCGCAGCTGGAGGCGATCGCCGATCCGATCCAGTATGGAAAGTACACCCAAGTGGTCGAAGGTTGGGCGCGCACCGTTGAGCTGCTCAAGAAGCACAACGTCAAAATGGGTTTTGGGACAGACCTTGTATTCTCGCCGGGCACGAACCACGAACAGGCAGATTATCTTGCGCGGTTCGGGACATGGTTCAGCAATGTCGAAATGCTGCGCATGATCACATCGACCAATGCCGAAATCGTCGCCCTCAGCGGGCCGCGCAATCCCTATCAGGAAGGTCCGCTTGGCGTGATCGAGGCAGGAGCCTATGCCGATATCATTCTGGTGGACGGCAACCCGATGGAAGATATCACTGTGCTTGGCGACAACGGCGTCAAGATTGAACTGGTCATGAAGGACGGACAAATTTTCAAGAACACGATGGAGTAAGGTCTGCTTTTCAGCCGCCCCTTTTATAAAGAGGGGCGGCGCGGGTTGTGTGATCCCGGATCATCCACGACCCAAGATCGACCGCAGTTTTGCCAGCAAAACCACTCACGGGTTTTCAGGCTGTTGGCTCGCGTTTCCCCAGTTTCGGTGTGCTCTAACGGGTGTTTGCGCGAAACACGTATTTGGCACCGCTTGCCGCGTCCAGGTGCAAGCCGCCGTTGTCAATCTTGTATCCGGTCACGTCGGACAAATCGGCGGCCATAGCAGGAAACGGATCATTGGCGCAGGCGGCGCGGGTCACAGCGAACGGGCCAAGGGCCAGCGCCCCGTCTGTTTCCGACGCTGGCGTGGCTTGCCACGCGCCGCGGCCGTTGTTGCAATCGGCGCGCAGATGCGCTGTGCCATCGGCCAGGAAGGTGACCGTGTGCCGTTCCGGCATGTCGGCCTCCTTGTCGTCCATTCGGATCAATTCCCAAGTGCCGCCGACCAAAGCCGCGCCGCCCGGCACGGCGTTACAGGCAAGCGCGCCGCTTGCGCTGTCTTGCCATGTGATTTCGTCTGCTTGCCCGCGCAGCACCCCCGCATCGCCCTCATACAAAAACCCCGATCCGCTGGGCTGCGCCTCAAGAGAGACAAACATGGTGATCTCGGCGCGGCCATCGGCAAAGGAAACGGTCAGGATGCGGCCATCGTCGCACTGAAACGGCACTGTTTGCGTCATGTCCGCCTGCGCAGAGGTGGCCATCATCATTGCCAGGCCAAGGCCCGACAGGTTTCGGGTGATCAGTCTCATCATATGTTTCCTTGTCATCCGTTATGCGCAGATCCCGATCCGACGGGATTTGCTGAGGGTCTAGAAGACCACGCGCAGTCTCAGTCCGAAAATGCCGAGAACGTTCTCATCGGGATTGAGGGCGGGATTTTTGATAAACTGCAGGCTTGGCGTGATCTCGACGCCATCAAGCGGCTGCCAACGGCTGAACACTTCTGCCGTGACCTGTTCATCCAGACCGTCGCCAAAGGTTTCACTGTTGGGCCTGCTCCAGTTAAGGCCCACGCCGGTCAGTTGCTGGCCGGGATTTTTGGTATAGCCAAAGCCCGCACTTACCGATGCCTCATAAAGACTGCCGCCGCCATCGGCCCAGCCGCCGCGCAAGAAGGGCATCCATTGATCGTTGATCGCGGTGGTCAGCGAGAAAGCAACGCCATGACTTTCGGGGGAACCGGCCTCTTCGCGCGCGTCGATCTGCCAGAACGTCAGATGGGCATTGTCGATAAAGACCGCCTTGGGGCCAGACGTCCATCCCATCTCGACGGACTTGAAGGTCTCGCCTTCGTCAAAAAGGCTGTCGATGCCAGCCCCGATATCGGTGGGATCGGCATTTGCATCGACGATGCCTGCGGCAACGTAGATGGTGTCGGTCACAAACCCCGCAGCACTTAGGCCCAATGCGCCGTCGGGCAGTCCGGCAATGGTGCCTGACCCGGTCTGGAAGGCGAGATTGGAAAAGCCGGTCCACGGGCTGGCCAGTGCATAGACATCGACATAATCCGTCACGTCGAGCCAGCCCAGCGAGGCGGTCGCCCGACCACCGGCAAAGTTCTGTTGCCAGTAGAGGTTCGTGGCGCGCCAGCCTTGATCGTTGTAGACCGAATTCACCAGCCCGATATAGCCCAGCTCATTGCCGAAATCGGTGATCGCGACATCGCGATAGGCATGGCGGTGCTCTAGCTTGAAAACGAGGCTGCCGGTATCGGGGCCGCCCCGATTGAGCAAGGACCATTTCCCGATCATGCGGAACACGCCGCCTGCCGCACTGTCCTCTCCAAGGCTCGCGGAGGCGGCAAAACCGAGCGCGTTGTAGTCGAAAGCAAGCTCCAGCCCTGTACGTTCCGCAAGGAGCGCTTTGGACTTTTGCCAGTCTTCGGCGAATGACGGGGTGTCGCTTGCGATCAGGCGACCGGCCGCATCGGGGCCTGCAAGGTCCGTAGCGGAACTTTGCGCCATCAGGGCGTCGGGATGCGTCAGCAGAAGCGCAGAAGCGCACCCGGCCAGCAGGGCACTGCGCCGGCGTCGCGCCGATCGATATGGTGTGGTGGTCATGCGTTTCATGGTCTGGTCCCCATCGCGCGTCACAGCAAGGTCTTGTGAATGATGCCGCCCTTCATGATCAGGGCCAGCGAGGTGTCGGGTGTCGTCAGGACCGAGATATCGTCCAGCGGGTTGCCATTGACCAACAACAGATCGGCATATGCCCCCGGAGCGACCACCCCAAGCGGCCCATCGCGATAGGGGTGGCGCAAGCCGCTGCGTTCGAACAGCTCGGCATTGCCGGATGTCGCCTGCATCAGGATCTCGCGCGGGGTGTAATACGGCGTGCGCGCCACGAATTCGAGCGATTGCGAAGGCCCTTTGTCGATCGTGCCCAGAATATCGGTGCCCCAGGCGACTTTCAGCCCGAACGCCTTGGCACGTTCATAGCCCGCGGTCGCGCCCTCTTGGGCCTGGATGAATTTGGGCAGCGCATCACCGGTCAGCCCGGTTTGATCGGCGGGCACCGAATAGGTCAGGTACTGGGTCGAGAAGAACACGTCATTGTCCTTCATCATCTGCATGGACTCCTCAGAGGCAAAGAGCCCATGCTCGACCGACCGGACCCCGGCCGTGATCGCGTTCTGAACCGAGGCGTCGGAATAAGCGTGGATCTTGGCGTAGGTGCCCCATTTCTGCGCCTCGCCCACGATGGCCTGAAGCTCTTCCAGCGTATATTCGGTCACGTCCAACGGATCATGCGCCCCGGTGATCGAACCCGAGCCCATGATCTTGATCTGGCTCGCGCCATAGCGCAGCGCCTCGCGCGCGGCCTTCATGACCTCTGCCTTGCCATCGCCGGTGATCGTCCAGCCGCGCAGATAGGCCGGATCGAGCTGGCCGGTGAAATAGGGCGACAGATAGTTCATCCGGGGCTCGAAATCGCCATGTCCGGAGGTTTGCGAGATGAAGAACCCCGACGGCAGGATGCGAGGCCCTGCAATGACGCCTGCGTCGATGGCTTTCTTCAGGCCGAAGGACGGCCCGCCTGCGTCGCGGACGGTCGTGAAGCCGCGCATCAACATGCGGTGTGCGCCCTCTGCGGCCATCACGCCGGTGTATTCATGGGGCGAGCCATAGATCAGTTCCTCGATCTCGTCGTGCCACATGATATGGGTGTGCGCATCGGTCAGCCCGGGGGTGAGCGTCAGCCCGGTGGCGTCGATGATCTCTGCGTCCTCCGTCGACAGGTCCGGCCCGACCGCAGAAATCATGCCGTTCTCGATGCGCACGTCAGACCCTGTGATCAGGTCTTCCGATGTGCCATCGAAAATCGCGGCCCCCTTGATGACGATGGGCGATGGGCCTTCCTGAGCAAATGCGCGGCGGGGCAGGGTGGTCGAAAGCCCGAGCGCGCCAAGCCCGACAAGAAGAGAGCGGCGATCGAGCGCGGTGTGGTCGGTTTTAATCATGTGGTCGAAACCTTTCCTGAGTATTTCGTGAGGTCCGTCATTGCATTGGGGTGAACGTCGTGGGGGCCGGGATGTCCCAGCCCTGTTCGCGGTAATATTGTTCTGCACCGGGATGCAGGCGGCCTGCGATTAAAGACAGGGCGCGGTCGCGGGTAAGCGCATTCGGAAGCCATTCGGCAACGCCGTGGATGTCCTCCAGGTTTTCCCAGATTGCCTTGGTCACTTGATAGACGACCTCATCGGGGACATGCAGTCCGGCGCTGAAATTCACGATGGAGCCGTGGGTCTGAATGGCTGTGTCGTTGACCTGGTTTGATCCATAGGTATCGGGCGGGATCATGTCGAAGGTTCCGCCGGTGTCCTGCCGCACGGTCACGTGCGTCATGTCCACATCCAGCAATCTGATCTTGCGCGTCAGCGCAAACTGGCGGACCGCGCCGCTTGGTAAGTTCGTTTGCAGCACGATGACGTCGATCTTGCCATCCTGAAAGGCCTGGATGGCAGCATCAAAGCCGAATGCCTGCAGTTTCATCGCGTCTGGCGTGATCCCGGTGGATTGCTCGATCACGCGCAGAACCACCTGCGTCGCAGCCCCGCCAGGCGGCCCCGCGAAAACGGTCCGACCGCGGAGATCGTCAAGCTGCTTGATCCCGGAATTGGCGTCGGTGATGTAATGGTAAGGCCCCATTTGATAGGCAAAGATCATGCCCACCTGTTGCTCCAGTTCGGGCGCATCGGCCACGTCCCGATAGGGGCCGAGGCGATTGACCATCATCCAGTTGATCGTGGGCGACCCGAACAGGAAATCTACCTCTCCGCGCGCGGCATCCAGCATATGCCGGGTCGCGGTGCCGGTCGCGCTGAGCTGAAAGGTCACGTCATTGGCGTGGGTGTTGACCACTTTGGTGATCGCGCTGTTGACCACAAAGGGCGTCAGACCCGGCGCAAGGGATTTCACCTTGTACGTGTCCGCCATTGCGCGATCCGAGGCGCTGTAGATCGCCATGGCCAGAGTGATCGCGACCGTCAGTATTTGCGACACGCCTGTTGTCATGGATGTGGCGCGCCTTGTTCTAAAGGGGCGGGGCGCAATGACCGGAACCAGGCAAGGGACAGCCCGATGCACAATGCCGCCAGCAGGGAGGGGCCCCAGATGACGGAAAGCGGCGCGACCAGCCCGCAGGCAAGGCCCCCGCGCAGAAGTCGGTTGGCAAGGGGCAGACGTGTGGACCGCGTCGTGGCACCGCCAAGGGCGGTGGCAAGCAGCCAGACCGCCACGCCGAGGCGCAGCACGGTTGTCAGCAACTCGGCCCAGCTGAACCCGTGCGTGACCAGCAGCAGGGACGGGGAATAGACGAACATAAACGGCACGATCAGCCCCACCGCAGACAGCCGCAAAGCGGTCAGCGACATGCGCAGCGGCTCTGTTCCGGCAATCGGTGCGGCGACGAAACAACCATAGGCCACAGGCGGCATGATTGAGGAAAAGACAGCGAAGTAGAGCACGAACATATGCGCGGCCAGCGGATCGACCCCGGCCGTGATCAGTGTCGGTGCGATCATGATCGCCACCACAAGATAGGCCGGCAAAGTCGGCAACCCCATGCCAAGCACCAGCGCCCCCAGCATCGCCATGATCAGTGTCACGAAAAGATGGGTTTCTCCGAAGTGTGACAAGGCAATGCCGAACCGGATCGCCACACCTGTTTCATTGACCACGGCCAGCACGATACCGATGACCGCAACCGAAAGCATGATCTGCGCCGACGATATGCCGCCATCGCAAAGCGCTTGCCAAATGCGGTGCGGGTCGCGCCGCACATCCGGCGTCAGCAACAGCCCCATGGCCAGCGCCGTCACGACCCCGATCAGCCCCGCGAGGCCCGTCGACATGCCTGCCAGAAAGGACGCCATCAGCGCCAGCAACGGAACGATGACAAGCGCGGAATTGAGCCTGTCTTGTCGGGTCAGAACGGGGATTTCGTGTTCAGGGAGCGGTTGAATGTTCTGTCGAACCGCTTCGACATAGACCTGTGCAAAAAGACCCAGATACTTGAAGACCACCGGCAGGGTTGCAGCGGCAAGGACCATCAGAAGCGGCAGGCCAAGCAGATCGGCCATCACAAAAGCCGCCGCCGCCATGATCGGGGGGGTAAGCTGTCCACCGGAGGAGGCCGCCGTTTCCACTGCGCCTGCGAAACGCGCCGAGAACCCCTGTCGCCGGATCATCGGGATGGTTATGATGCCGGTGCCTGCCACATTGGCCGCAACCGAGCCGTTCATCATGCCAAAGATCGCGCTTGCGGCAATCGCGGCATGGGCCGCGCCGCCGCGCACCCTGCCCAAAAGCGCGGTTGACATGCGGATCAGGCTTTCGCCTGCACCGGTTTGCTTCAGCACGGCCCCGAAGATCAGGAAAATCAGCAGGTTGCTTGCCACCAGGCCGGTCATGCGACCGAACACGCCATCGAAACTGTACCAGGTGATCTGCACGAAACTGCCCAGTCCGACCCCGAAATGCGCCAGCATTGGTGGCAGGTGCGGACCGGCAAAGGCGAAGCCGGCAGCGAAAAGCGCCATGATCGCCAGCGCCGGTCCCCAAGCCCGTATGCTGAGGATCAGCACCACGGCCAGCCCCGTCAAACCGGCCGCGACCGTGACAGGCGTAGGCGTGAAAAAGCCGCTCCAGAGGTCGGCCTGAACTTTGTGGAACCACCATCCGGCGAACCCCAGCCCCGCAACCAGGGCAAGATCGGCCGCCCGTCCGGCGCGTGGTGTGCGGTAAAATAGCCCGCTGCGCGATGCCGGTCGCGCCAGAGCCACAACCAGAACCGCGATTGCGACCGCGCCAAAGCGGGCCGTCGCCTCGTCCAGTGCGGACACCGCGATATTGTAGATAACGAGGAGCGAGAAAACCCCGGCTGCCAATCGTCCTGCCGCAGCCTGCGTCCCTTTGGGCGCAGGCATATTGGACAAGCTCGCCGGTCCTTGCATCATACCTTGCTTTCACGCTCCCTTTGCAGGTGGTCGGCGTGATCGGTCACCTTGTCCAGCAGGCGCAGCAGCGTCTCGCACTCTTGCCTGCTCAACGTGCCGACCGTGCGCGCGTTGCGTTGTGCGGTGAAGTGGATAAGCGTCTTGTGCAGTTTGCGCCCCTCATGTGTCACGTCCAATGTCAGCGCGCTTGCGTTGCTGGCCAGCGGCGTGGTTTGTATCAGGCCGCGATCAACCAACTGCTTGACCACTCGGCTGAACTGTCCCTTGTCCATCCACAGCTGTTCCCGGACCGTGCGGGACCGCACCGGGCCCATTGCCGTCACCAGCCCGAGGATACGCCACTGATTGAGGGTGATGTCGTGATGCTGCTTGAAAAGGTAGCCGCCCGCGCGCGCATTTATGGCATCGAGGCGCGCAATCTTGAAGCTAAGCGCATCGGTGATCTGCGTGATGTCTGGATGTGCCGAAACCTGGTCTTTCTGCATGCTCTCAGTCAATTTGGAGAACCCTCGTTGTCGGTATATTCGGATTGTGCGTTGATATCATCAACAATTCCATACCATCGACCGTTTCGCGCGGCGATCCTTTTTGTCGTTTCCACGTGGAATTTTAACCCCGGGTGCCGCCTCAACCCTGCAAGGCTATCAATGAATTGACGAATGAGTTGAATAAGTCAACAATGTATGTAGGTATTCACCACATGAGGTCCGCCCGCGCAATGGCGCGGGGCACAGCCCGTCAACCCGGTGGTAAAGGCGAGAATGATGCATCGCATGCGGCGTCCAAACGAATGAACCCGACATGACAGCCCTCAAGATCGAGAACCTCGCCTATGCATGGCCCGGTGCCGGTGGACCAACGCTTGCCATCGACGCGCTTGTGCTTGAACCGGGCGAAAGCGTGTTCCTATACGGTCCAAGCGGATGCGGAAAGTCGACCTTGCTGTCGGCAATCGCGGGCGTGGTGGATATTGCACCGGGTGCCATTCGGGTCATGGGGCAGGATGTCGGCGAATTGAAAGGCGGCACGCGCGACCGGTTTCGGGCCGATCACATCGGGATCATTTTCCAGATGTTCAACCTGATCCCCTGGCTGAGCGCGCTTGAAAATGTCGTGCTGCCCTGTACCTTTTCGGCCCGCCGCCGCGACCTTGCCAACATGCCAACCGCAGGGGCGGCGCAACGGCTTTTGTCAGAGTTGGGCCTTGCCGAGCCCGCGCTGATGGCACAGCCGTCCCGCACCCTCAGTGTCGGGCAGCAACAGCGCGTGGCGGCTGCCCGCGCCATGATCGGTGGCCCAAACCTGATCCTGGCGGACGAACCAACGGCAGCGCTTGATGACGACACCAAGACCGGGTTTGTGCACCTGCTGACGCGCGAGGCCCGATCAGCCGGTGCCGCCCTGCTTTTTGTTAGCCATGACCGCAGCCTGGAAGGCCATTTTGACCGCAGCGTCGATTTTCGCGAACTGAACGCGGGGCTGCGATGATGCTCGTGTTCAGCCTTCGCAGTCTCTGGAACCGACGGTTTTCCATCGGTCTGACGATCCTGGCAATCAGCCTGAGCGTCGCGCTGATCCTCGGGGTGGAAAGGCTGCGCGACGGCGCGCGTGACAGTTTCACCAACTCCGCATCGGGCATCGACCTGATTGTGGCACCGCGCGGCAATTCGGTGCAGATCCTGATGGCCACGGTCTTTGGCATCGGTGGCACGGGCACCGGGATGACCTGGGACAGCTACGAATGGCTTGAAACGCGGCCAGAGGTGGCCTGGGCGGTGCCGATCCAGATGGGCGACACACATCGCGGGTATCCTGTGCTGGGCACCTCAGCTGCATATTTCGAGCATTTCCGCCATTCGGGGGGGCAGGGCCTTGTGCTGGCCCTGGGCCATGTCTTTGATGGAACGGTGCCCGACGTGGCGGTGATCGGTGCCGAAGTTGCATCGCGTTTCGGCTACGTGCCCGGAGATGTCATCGTCAACACCCACGGCATGGGATCGGTGTCGTTCCACGTACATGACGACGCACCCTTCACGATCAGCGGGGTGCTGGCCCCCACTGGCACAGCGGTCGATCGAATGGTGTTTGTCACGCTCGAAGGATTTGATGCGATCCATGCGCAGCCGGAACCAACCCCTGTTGATCCGTTCAGTCAAGAGGCATTGGCCGAAGCCAACCTTGCCGGGAGTGCGGCGCACGCGGATCAGGAAGCGCATGACAGCACAGAAGATCACGCGTCAGAAGCGGGCCACGGGCATGACGATCATGACGGGCATTACCACGTATCCCATAACGATCCCGGCCCTGGGCACGATCACGGACATGTCCCCGACCGGATCAACGCGGTGTATGTCGGTCTGACCGATCGGACCGCCGTCCTGAGCTTGCAAAGAGCGATCAACGAACGTCCTGCGGATGCGTTGAGTGCTGTGCTCCCGGCTGCGGCGCTGGCCGAGCTTTGGAGCCTGACCGGTACCGCGGAGCGGGCGATGCGGCTGATGGCATGGTGCGTGGCTGCGGCGGGCCTCTTGGGGATGATCGCCATGCTTTCTGCGGCGCTTGACGCCAGACGACGCGAGTTTGCGATTCTGCGGTCAATCGGGGCGACCCCTGCACGCATTTTTGGCCTGATCGTCACCGAGGCGGCGTTGGTTATGATTGCCGGGCTGGTGCTGGGGGCCGCTCTTCTTGCGCTTGTCACGTTGCTGGCCGAGCCGGTTTTGACGGCCCGGTTTGGTGTTCGTCTTGACGCCGCACCGGTGACACCTGACGCGCTTTCGGCCATGGCGCTGATTTTCTGTGCCGGACTGGCCGCATCCTGTGCGCCGGCCATGCGGGTGTATCGCATGACATTGGCGGATGGGCTGGCGATCCGCAACTGAACCAAAAAGAGGTGTATATGATGACGGGGAAATTGGTGCGGATCGGTGCGCTGTTGCTGCTTGCCGCTTTGCCTGCTGCGGCGGGCGCGGAGGACGCGCGCCAGATTGGATGGGCAACGCTGGCACCACCGGCACCCGAGATAGAAAATCCGTTCGAGCGGTTGACCCCGGCCCAGATGGATAGCCTGCGCCTTATCCTGCGGGCCGAGACCCGTGCCGAGGCAACCGGCGATGACAGTGAAATCGACCGGGCACGTGAGTTGCGCCAATCGCTGACGGCAGACGGGATCGACGCGGATGCGCTTTTCGCAGCGCGCGTCAAGATCATGGAGACACGTCAGCAGGCGGCGTCACGCGTAAACCAGGACCTGGTTGGCACCCATGTGCGCATGCCCGGATATGTTCTTCCGCTTGCCTTTGAGGGGCGCAAGGCGGTCGAGTTTCTGCTGGTTCCCACGGTTGGGGCCTGTGTCCATACGCCCCCACCACCCGCCAACCAGGTCGTGCATGTGCACTATCCCGAAGGCATCGAGGTCACCGGTCTTTTCAACCCGGTCTGGATTGACGGGGTGATGCAAGCCGAGAGCGCGCAGGTCACGGTGGGCTATGTCGATGGACGGGCCCCGGTTTCGGTGAGTTATGCGATGCAGCCAAAGCATGTCGAAGCCTACGGCGGATGACACCGAAACCGTAGGTCATGCATCAACGCGGTTTATGAGGGCTGTCTCGCCCATCCGTCGTGCGTCTTTGATCAGGGCGCAGCGGCCGGTTGAGCTACCAAGACCTGCCATTCATATATTTTGTGACAACGGGTCCATTGAACCGATTCCAATAACCGTGACGGTCGATTTCAGGAAAATCGTCTGTTGCGCCATGTGTTCAAGATGACATCCGCGCGATGCATGCGCGAAGGACGTGTCGGCGACACGATGCCTGAGACAGCGTCAGCCAAACCGACGATCTGCGCGATCCAGATGGTGTTCAGTCTGGCGGTGACATAGGCTGCAGCCCCTGCACTGACAGGCAGGCGGGTCAAGCCGTTCGCGATGGCGATACCGCGACGCATGCGGACGCAGGTGGGGCGACGCGTAACAACACTTGACAGCTTTTCCAGAGCGCCAGGCGACGGAGCCGTCTTTCGGCCGGCGATTGATGATGTTACCCATGGCGTTACATCATGAGGCTTGTGTTGCAACATTTGTTGTAAACCATGCCGGACATGGGCGAAAATCACAGGTAACGAGACACGAGCAAGACCGTGCAATAGGCGATAAATGGCTGATAAGGAGAGAAACCATACCGTCCTCAATCCGGCGCGTCTTTCGGTGGCCCCGATGATGGATTGGACCGATCGCCACTGCCGGCATTTCCACCGTCAGATCACCCGGCATGCGCTTTTGTATACCGAGATGGTTACGGCACCGGCTTTGGTGCGGGGTGGGGCGGCGCATTTGCTTGAGTATTCCGACCCGGAACATCCGCTTGCTTTGCAGCTTGGAGGGTCTGATCCTCAGGAATTGGCCGAGGCTGCGCGCATGGGGGCAGAGGTCGGGTATGATGAGATCAACCTTAATGTGGGCTGCCCGTCAGACCGGGTGCAGTCGGGAACATTTGGGGCTGTGTTGATGAAATCTGCGCCTTTGGTGGCAAAGTGCGTGTCGGCGATGAAAAATGCGGTCGATGTGCCGGTCACGGTTAAATGCCGGATCGGCGTGGACGATCAGAACCCCGAAGACATTCTGCCGGATTTTATCGCGCGGGTGCGGGATGCCGGGTGCGATTATTTGATTGTGCATGCGCGCAAGGCGTGGTTGCAGGGGCTTTCGCCGAAAGAGAACCGCGATATCCCGCCGCTGGATTACGAACTGGTGCAGCGCATGAAAGCGCGGTTTCCCGACATTCCGATGTCGATCAATGGTGGCATTGACACGCTGTCCGAGGCCGAGGCCCAGATTGCGCTGGGTCTTGATGGGGTCATGATCGGGCGGGCGGCCTATCATCGCCCCTGGGACGTGTTATCCAGGGTTGATGAACGGCTGTTTGGCGATGCCGCGTCAGCGAAAACCCGAAGCCAGGTGGTCGATGCCATGCGCCCCTATATTCAGGCGCATGTGGATAGGGGCGGCAAGGTTCACCATGTGACCCGCCACATGCTGGGCTTGTACGCGGGCCAGCCGGGCGCGCGGATCTGGCGGAGGGTGCTGTCAGAGCGGGCCAATCGCCCCGGCACCGGGGTAGAGGTGCTGGATCAGGCGCTGGACCTGATGAGCCAGCCCGACAGTCTTGCGGGGTGATGGGATGTCTGTGTCATGGCCCGAGAGCGGATACATCGCTTATCCCTGGGATGCGGACACATATCGCTGGTCGCAGGCGGCGCGCGTGGTTGGGCAGGCTGTGGCGCAAGACCCAAAGATGATTGAAACTTGGCTTCAGTGCGAAGGCACCTGGTTTGTCGGGGTGGATGCTTTGCCGTCTGACGGTACGGGGGCAATTGCCGGATGTGATCTCAAGGGGCCGTTTCTTGAACAGATCGGTCAGCGCACGGATCTGCATCCGGCGCAGCTGTCGATCACATATCCCGGCTATCCCCGTCCCCGCGCCGGAGAAAGCGACGCTGGGTTTCGCTATCGCCGCAATCGCGATGCGGCGCATATGGATGGTGTGCTTGCCGAAGGAACGCCAAAGCGGCGGTTTTTCCGCGAACGGCATGACTGGATTTTGGGGATTCCGTTGACGGAAACCACCCCGAATGCAAGCCCGTTGGTGGTTTGGGAGGGCAGCCATCGAATCTTGCAAGCGGCCCTGCAGGCTGCGCTTGATCCGTATCCAGTGTCGGACTGGGACGATGTCGATATCACCGATATCTACGTTTCTGCGCGCAAGACAGTGTTCGAGACCTGCCAACGCCGCGTGCTTTTCTCGCGCCCCGGAGAAGCGGTTTTGCTGCATCCTTATTTGCTCCACGGTGTCGCCCCCTGGAGCCAAACGGCATCGGCGTCTAAACACGGCCGCATGATCGCCTATTTTCGGCCAGTTTCATCCGAATCAAGCCGTTGTAAAATAAGGCAAAAATAAGGCATGCCACATTGTTGCGTGGAAATCGCGACAATGCTGGCCTGGGCGAATTAACTGTTCCTTAATCCCGGACAATACCGCGAAAATTGTTGATTTCCTTATGGGCAATCACTGTCCAGAGGTAGCTTTACGTCTGTTCGGTACTAATGGGATTCAGGATTATGGAACTTGCAGCGCTTTTGGCACTTACCCTGTTGGGAATTTCCGCGAGCATTTTCGTGGATTCTGATGATGATGACGACGACGAGCCTGATACAGGCACCGGCGGTGACACCGACGAGGGCGGCGACACCGGCACGGACGGCGGGGATACTGGTACCGACGGAGGTGATACTGGCACCGATGGTGGCGACACTGGCACCGATGGTGGTGACACTGGTACCGATGGTGGTGATACTGGCACGGATGGTGGTGACACTGGTACAGATGGCGGGACGGATACAGACGGTCCCATCGTGTCTGACGGCGTCTTGTTCGGAACGGATGGCGCTGACAGCCTGACCGGGACCGACGGAGTGGACACTATTGTCGGGGCCGGGGGCAATGATGTCATTGATGGCTTGGGCGGCGATGATATTTTGGATGGCCAATTGGGTGACGATACCGTGTCGGGTGGCCCTGGCGACGATCAGGTCTTTGGCAGCGCGGGCAATGACAGCCTGACCGGCGGTGCCGGTGGCGATCTTGGCGCAGGCGGTTCTGGCGATGACCTTGTGCTTGGCGGCGATGGCGATGATACGCTGTTCGGAGACGAGGGAAATGACACCGTTCGCGGCGAGGCGGGTGCTGATCAGATCGTTGGCGGCGATGGCGACGATGTGGTGTCCGGTGGTGCCGGGAACGACTCGCTGTTCGGTAGCGACGGCGACGATTCTATCACCGGTGATGAGGGCAATGACTCGCTTATCGGACAGGGTGGTGCGGATACGCTTGATGGCGGTGCCGGCGATGACCAGCTGTTCGGCATCTATAACGGCTTCAGCAGCAATGTGATTTCAGCCCAAGACGAAAACGATCCCGATATGCTGTTGGGCGGTGACGGAAACGATGACATCCAGCTTGGCACCGGCGACATGGCCTATGGTGGCACCGGAGCCGACGTTTTCTTCACCGGAACCTGGGTTGATCCTGCGGCGGCACCGGTGGTGTTTGATCTGGAAGAGGATGAAGTTGTCATCGTAGCCGTTCCGGAAGGCACTGCGACAGACACGTCGATCGCCATCGAAACCGATGACACCACTGGCGATTCACTCGTTCAGGCGAATGGTCAAACCGTGGTGGTGATCGCGGCTGGGGCTGGTCCGGTGACTGTGGATCAGATTATCCTGGTTGAAAGCCTGGACAGTGAAACTGGCAATACATCAACCGATAGTAGTGAACCGCCTGCGACGGACGAACCTGCGACGGACGAACCTGTAGCGGACGAGCCTGTAGCGGACGAGCCTGTTGAGGACGAGCCGGTGGCGGATGAGCCGGTGGCGGATGAGCCTGTTGAGGACGAGCCGGTGGCGGACGAGCCTGTTGAGGACGAGCCGGTAGCGGACGAGCCTGTAGCGGACGAGCCGGTGCCGGATGAGCCTGTTGAGGACGAGCCTGTTGAGGACGAGCCGGTGGCGGACGAGCCTGTTGAGGACGAGCCGGTAGCGGACGAGCCTGTTGAGGACGAGCCGGTAGCGGATGAGCCTGTTGAGGACGAGCCGGTGGCGGACGAACCTGTGGCGGATGAGCCTGTTGAGGACGAGCCGGTAGCGGATGAACCTGTTGCCGACGAGCCTGTGGCGGAGGAGCCTGTGGCAGACGAGCCTGTAGCGGACGAGCCAGTGGCAGACGAACCTGCGGCAGATGAGCCTGTGGCAGAGGAGGCGGCAGCCGAGAAAGCTGAAGGTGAGGCCGGTGCCGATGATGCGGCTGGGGATGTGATCGTCGGGGATAGCGACACCCCGGTTATTCCAGTCAGATCACCGGAAACCGTTACATAATTTCCTTTGAATTTACATGCTGTCTTGCGGCACTGTCGTGAGACAGCATGTAGTCCGTAACAACGCCCGCAGTGTATCGCGGTCCCATAAGGGGAACAAAATGAAACTCGCCCTGCTGATTTTCGCTCTGCTCGCAACTCCGGTCTTGGCGAACGATCTTCCGCCAAACGAACCCACCTACGACAAACCCGAATTCGACAGACCAGACAGGCCCGATAGGCCCGACCGGCCGGATAGACCTGATCGACCCAATGACGGCCCGGATCGTCCGGTGACACCGGTTGTGACGCCTCCACCAAAGGTCATGCATCCCGGTTTGAACTGCTATTTCGACGAGGATGGCAAGCGCAAAGTCAGGTTCAACAAGTTGGTCGATCCTGAGATGTACAAGCTGGGCCGGAAATTCTGCGCCAAGGTTCCGTACAAGATTGACCAGGTGTCATTGCACTGTGTCGAAAGAAACGGAAAATTTCAGGCGCAATTTTCGCGAAACGTCCACAGCCACAAAGCGGTCAAGCGCGGTCAGCACTTCTGTATCTGCGTGTTTGGACTGGACTGAGGTATCGAAAACCAAAGCAAAAAGCCGGAGTATATCGCTCCGGCTTTTGTCGTTAATCACAGCGTCCCTGGCGCATCACCGCAACAGCCGTGCCGCCCGTCCGCCGCGGCGGATTTTGAGCTGTCCGGTGCGACTCGGAAGCTCTGCCATAACAGCGCGACGGGCCTCGGGTGACATTTTCGACCAGGCCCCGATTTCGTCAATGCTGCGCAAGCATCCGGTACACAACCGGCTGTCCGGGTGTATGACGCAGACCTTCACACAAGGGCTTTCGATCTCGTCGCGCTGCCAGATGTCATCGGTCATGGTTGCCTCACTCAGCCTGTATATGGCGCATCCGGTCCAGCGCCCCCTGCAGGATATAGGACGCAGCGACGTGGTCGATCACCTCTGCGCGACGCTTTCTGGTCGTATCCGCCTCAAGCAGTGCTCTTTCTGCCGCAACTGTGGACAGCCGTTCGTCCCAAAATCCGATCGGCCCATCCCATAAGGCACTGAAATTCCGGGCAAAGGCGCGGGTGGACTGGCATCGGGGGCCTTCGCTCCCGTCCATGTTGCGGGGCAATCCCAACACAATGCCGCAGATATCGCGGGCCGACAGGATCGCCAGCAGCGCCTCGGCGTCCTGACCGAATTTGCGCCGTTTGATGGTTTCCAAAGGCGTAGCCACGCTGCGCATTCCGTCTGACACGGCAACACCGATGGTTTTGGTGCCCAAATCAAGACCGGCTATGGCGCGCATCGGGGGCAGAGCACCCAGCAGCTTGGTGATATCGTCGTAGATCAATGCCTTACAACACCAGCCCGGCAGCGCGGGCACCGTCGCGCACGATCTCCAACGCGTCGGGATTGTCGCTGAACACCTCTTGCGCGTTGTTCCAAATCGCAATTGCCTGCGCCTGATCGCCCAGCACCGCCAGAGACGTGATCAACCGCGCCCAATCCTCAGGCGGGCCACCTTCTGTGGCCAGGCGGTCGGACAGGCTTGTCACCATGCCGCGGATCATCTCCTGGCGCTCTTCCGGGCTCATCTCTTCGGCGGCGTCCACATCGTCAGCAGTTGGTCCGGGCATCCCGGCAATTTGCGGCACCTGATAGTCGCTTACACCCGCCCGAAAGGCCATTTCCTCGATCTGCGCCAGGATCGGAGGCAACCAGACCGCATCTGACGGGCTTTCGCGCAGCAACCTGTCCCAAAGCCGGAACGCAATGTCCGGACGCCCAGTTTGTGACAGCATCAGACCCATGTAATATTGCGCCACGCCGTTTTGCGGATCGCGGGTCAGGGTCGCTTCAAGCACGCGTTCAGCTTCGGGCGACACGTATCCGCCAGCGGCCAGTACCATCATGTCGGCCAAATCGGCATAATCATCTGCAGTGGCATCGTCGCCTTTCAGCGACAAAATACGTTCCTGCGCCTCATAGGCGGCAACGTAATTGCCCAAGGCGGCTTCGGACCGCACCAACAGGATATGCCCTTGCAGATCATTCGGGCGTTCGGCCACGGCCGCACGCAAGCGCTGCACAAGATCCCCATATTCCGGTTGCACAGAGGGGTTTTCGGTCGCAGGCACCTGCGCCTCTGCCTCGGATTGCGACGGGCGGGTTTCGCGAGCCAGTTCGGCCATTTCCATCCGCGATTTCAGGCCCAGATCGCCATATCCCGGCGCCCCGATGGCCGAATACACCCAGAACGTGCCGCCGATCAACGTGATCGCCATAATCCCCGACACAACATACCCAAGCATGCGCGGTTGGCGGCTGCCTTCGTCGTTTTCCTGCACTTTGGCATCAGCAGACAAGATCCGGCGCGAGATTTCCGTGCGCAGCCGCTCTGCATCTTCTTCGGAAATAACGCCGCGCTGCAGATCCCGGTCCACCTCGGTCAGCTGATCGCGGTAAACCTTGACGTCAAACACTTCGGATGGCCCTGTGTGGCGCTGTCCGCGTATCAATGCCAGCACCAGAAGCCCTGTCATAGCCACAGCCAACACACCGGTAATAATCCAGAAAAACGTCATTTGCCGTAAAATCCATCTGCTGTTTGCACGACATGTATAGTCGCACCCCGCTTGAAAAAAGGGCAAAGCACCGTGACAAACCGCCATGGCGCGATTTCTTTGGGGATGTATGTGACCGACATGGTCTTTGCCGCACGCTTGGCACGATCAACATGGTGGCAGATATCACGCAAGGTGGCGGGGATTGTCCAACCGGGTTTTGCAATTGCCTGAACTGTAACTCCCTGGAAAAATTTATCATTTAGTCGAGGTTGCGGTATTTCGCCGATTCCACCGGCACCCGACCGCCGACGCGCTCGGGCGCGCCGTTGCAGTGTGACGGCCAACGGCCCACCTTTAGCTCACATGATCAAAGGGAGCATATGTCATGGGCAGCAGACTCTGGTTACTGGTCGGCGCGGCGGTTGTCGCGATTGTTGCGATTGTCGCCTTTTCCGGCGATGGCGGCGACGAGGTGTTCGGCGTCGAAGAACAACTTGAAATGGAAGACACAGAGGACGGCGCCGGAGCAGATGTCGTGGAGCCGGACGTCAACACTGGCGGATAAAAGCGACAGGCCGGGGGAAGTGCGCCACACTTCTCCGGGCCTGCCAATTCTGCAAAACGGCACCGGATTTGGCGCTGTTCACTGCAGAACCTGATGGCGTTTGAACCATTCTCCTCTTTGCGCGTTATTTGCCTGACAAAGCCGGTTTATTGCTGATACGCCCGGTGGTGGGCTTGACCTTACGCGCGGTCAGCATCACGTATGGCCTTGTATAATTTGACGCACCAAAGAAGGGACACCCCATGGCTTTCGAACTTCCTGATCTGCCTTACGCCCATGACGCACTTGCCAGCAAAGGTATGTCCAAAGAGACACTAGAATATCACCACGACCTGCACCACAAAGCCTATGTCGACAACGGCAACAAGGCCATCGCCGGGACCGAGTGGGACGGCAAGTCGCTGGAAGAGATCATCAAGGGCACCTATGACAAAGGTGCAGTGGCGCAAAGCGGCATTTTCAACAACATCAGCCAGCTGTGGAACCACAACCAGTTCTGGGAAATGATGGGGCCGGGTGACAACTCTATGCCGAGCGAGCTGGAATCGCGGATCAAGGATGCGTTTGGCAGCGTTGACAAGTTCAAGGAAGAGTTCAGCGCCGCAGGGGCAGGCCAGTTCGGGTCCGGCTGGGCATGGCTGGTGGTCGACACCGACGGCACGCTCAAGGTCACCAAAACCGAAAACGGCGTGAACCCTGTTTGTTTTGATCAGACGGCCCTGCTGGGCTGTGACGTTTGGGAGCACAGCTACTACATCGACTTCCGCAACAAACGGCCGGCATATCTGACCAACTTCCTTGACAATCTGGTCAACTGGGAAAACGTGGCAGAACGTCTGTCCAACGCCTGATTGGTCTGAGTTCAAAGAAAGCCCCGCCAGACCGGCGGGGCTTTTTTGCGTCTGATGTGCGGATGTCTGCGACCATACCTTGTTCTTCACAGCGGTGGGCTTTACCGGTTCGGCGGAAGGAACCGGCATGACTGAAACTCAAAAAGGCGTCGTAGCCCTTGTCGCGGCCTGCGTGATCTGGGGCCTGTCTCCACTGTTTTACAAAGCGTTAAGCGATGTTGCCCCGCTTGAGGTATTGGCGCATCGCACGATGTGGTCGTTGCTGTTTTTCGCCGGCGTTCTGGCTGTGCAAGGGCGCTTGCGGGTGTTGTGGCGCGCGTTCTTTAGCGGCGGATCGCTTGGGGTGATTGCGCTTGCGGCTGTCATGATTTCGACCAACTGGTTTTTCTTTATCTGGTCGATCCAGGTGGGGCGCGCGACCGAAGCGTCGATGGGGTATTACATCTTTCCCCTGGTGGCGGTGCTGATTGGCCGGGTGATCCTGGGCGAACATCTGAGCCGGGCGCAATGGAGTGCGGTGGCATTGGCGGGGTTTGCGGTGCTGACCCTGACAATCGGCTTGCAGATCGTGCCGTGGATCTCGCTGGTTTTGGCCACGACCTTTGGCCTGTACGGATTGCTTAAAAAACGGCTCGAGCTGGGGCCAGTGGTGTCGGTCACGGCCGAGGTGCTTTTCCTGTCCCCCATTGCGGTGGGGTGGCTGATCTATCTGCACACAGGGGCCGGCGGTGTGTTCGGCGATGATCTGGTCCAAACCGCGATGTTGATTGCGTCCGGACCCGTCACCGCTATGCCGCTGATCCTGTTTTCCTACGGCGCGCGACGGCTTGCGCTGGCGACGGTGGGGGTGGTGCAATACATCAACCCGACACTGCAATTTCTGTGCGCGGTGGTGATTTTTGGCGAACCTTTCGGCCCGGTTCACCTGAGTGCCTTTGCGTTGATCTGGACGGCCTTGGCGATTTACTCGACCAGCGCCTTGCGTCAGGACAGCGCGCGCCGCAAGGCAAGGATGGTGTCCGAGGCCGAAGTTGTGGTGGCCACAAAATCAAGCAGGGACGCGTCTGCAAAGCCCTGATCGACGACGTGTTGCAACAAACCTGACAAAGGGGCCCAGTAGCCGTCAACGTCCAACAACATGATGGGCTTGCTGTGCAGGCCCAGCTGACGCCATGTGAGCGCTTCGAAAAATTCGTCCAGAGACCCCGCACCGCCGGGCAATACGACGATGGCGTCGGCGTTCATCAACATCACCTTTTTGCGTTCATGCATGGTTTCGGTGACGATAAAGCTGGTAAGATCGCGTTTGCCGACTTCCCATTCAAGCAGGTGTGCCGGGATCACACCAAACGTATCGCCACCCGCCTTTTGCGCCGCGCGCGCCGTCAAACCCATCAGCCCGACATCCCCGGCCCCGTAAACCAATCTCCAGCCTTCATCTGCAATTGCCCGCCCCAGCGCGTCTGCCGTATCGGCAAACGTCTTGTTTTGACCGGTGCGTGACCCGCAATAGACACAGATTGACTTGGTGTGCATGAGTGCTGTCCTTGACAAGAGCATGTAACTTGCTGCGTGATACGTGCGTCGATACCGACGCTCAACCGTAGCAATGGCCAAATGCCGTGTCCGTGCAAAGACTTGGGGAAAAATGACCAGATTTTCTTTGACACACGGCGCATCGGGCGTGGTTTTGGGCGGGGCCGCCGCGATTGTGGCCCTGGGTGTCGGGCTTTACGCCAGCGGCATTTTGTTTCCGTCGCCAGAATCTGCGCCGAGTGTGAACAACAGCGCGGTGCCTGAGAGTGCAATCGCCCTTGATGCGGACCGCGCGGTTGACCCAAAGACGGCTGCCGCTTTGGAGCAAGAGGCCCCCGCGCCTGTGGAGCGGGAAAAACCGTCGGACGTGGCGGGCAGCGATCTGCCGGAGGAGCAAAGCGCGCCAGGGGTAAACGGCGGACTTGATCCAGAGGACGCACCTGCACCAGATCCCGAACCGCCCAGCTTTGATATCGTGCGCGTCGCTCCTGATGGGCAAACCCTGCTTGCGGGCACCGCCCCCGGCGCGCGGGATGTGACGATCCTGATTGATGCGGTCAAGGCCGGAACCGCCGAGGTCGATGCCTCGGGCAAGTTTGTCGCCTTCCTGGACCTGCCCAGCAGCGACAGTCCCCGCGTGGTGGGGTTGGTGTCGGATGGGGAACTGGGCCGGGTGGAAAGCGCTGATCAGGTCATCCTTGCGCCATCGGTCCAGAGTGCCGCGGCACCAGAACCGGTGACCACAGACCAGACAAGGACAGCGCGGACCACAGAGCCGGAGGCATTCTCGGACATCACTACCGATATCGTAGAACGTGATCCGGATGCCGGGCCGCAAGACAGCATATCGGCAGCGCTTGGGCCGGCGGACCCGTCTGAAACATTGGCAACCGAAGCGCCTGTACCCAGCCCGCAAGCGGTTTCCGAGGCTTCATCGACACCGGCTGTGATCCTGTCAACCGAAGAGGGCGTTGCAGTGTTGCAGCCCTCGGGGGCTGTTCCTCAGGTTCTGGATCAGATCGCGCTTGATGCCATCACATACGAAACGGCGGGTGATGTTGCGTTGACGGGGCGCGGGGCGGTGGACGAATTTGTGCGGATCTATCTTGATAACGATCCGATCCTGACCACCGAAGTGGGCGAAGACGGGCGCTGGACGGCTGATCTTCCACAGATCGACAGCGGGACCTATACCTTGCGGGTGGACGCGGTTGACGACACAGGCACGGTGACGTCGCGCGTGGAAAGCCCCTTCCGACGAGAAGACCCGGAAGCCCTTGCCGCCGTGGTTGATGACACGGACGGCGCGCCCGACGTGACGGTTGTCACGGTGCAGCCGGGAAACACATTATGGGCCATCGCCCGCGACCGCTATGGCGAAGGTCCGGCCTATGTCAAAGTTTTCGAGGCCAATCGCGATCGTATCCGCAACCCGGATCTGATTTATCCTGGTCAGGTCTTTCAGGTGCCGGATTGAACGGTATTGCGACCCTTGGCAAACACCCGCTGACGCAGCCATGGCCTTTGCATATCTGGGGGGGTTGCCGATCAGCTTCCGCGAGATATAGTTACATCACGTGATTGGGGCGGGGCTCCCGTCCTGATGCTGGATCGAGGCAGGCAGGCGAGGAGACGAATCCGCCGATGGAAGGCACTTTCAGAACCGCTTTTGTGCGTGAACCGGGCGCACTGCGACATCATCCAGCTTTGGTGTTGAATGCCGATTACAGACCGCTGAGTTATTATCCGCTTTCCTTATGGTCCTGGCAGGATGCCGTTAAAGCCGCGTTTCTAGACAGGGTGGATATTGTCGCCGAATATGATGACGTGGTCCGAAGCCCGTCGATGACACTGCGAATTCCCAGTGTTGTGGTGTTAAAAGACTATGTAAAACCGCAAAAGCGCGTGGCCTTCACGCGCTTTAATCTTTTCCTGCGGGATCAGTTTTGCTGCCAGTATTGCGGGGCCAAGGGCGATTTGACCTTTGACCATGTGGTGCCACGCGCGTCTGGCGGGATCACGTCATGGGAAAATGTGGTCGCCGCCTGCGCGCCCTGTAATCTGCGCAAAGGGTCCAAAAGCCTGCGCCAGGTCGGGTTTTCCCTGCGCAAACCGCCCCGCCAGCCCGGCGCGCAAGAGCTGTTGAACATGGGCCGCAAATTCCCGCCGAACCATCTGCATGACAGCTGGATGGATTTTCTCTATTGGGATGCAGAGCTGGAAGCTTAGGACAGGCGCGCAACAAAGCTGTTTGCGACCCGGCAGAATAAGAATTTGGCTGGATCAGTTGTTCTGACCGGGTTTTGCCACATATTCTCTCTTAAGCGCGACGGAGGCCCGAGAGGACTGACAATGAACATGCAAAGCACGCCAAACACCCCCAAGATCGACCCCCGCGAACTGCGCAATGCGTTGGGGTGTTTTGCGACAGGCGTGTGTATTGTCACGTCGGTCGGCGATGGAAACAAGCCTGTGGGCATGACCATCAATTCGTTTTCGTCAGTGTCGCTTGATCCGCCTCTGGTGCTGTGGAGCATCAACCTCAAGGCACGGTCGCGCGACGCGTATCGCCGTCACGCCGGTTTTGCGATAAACATTCTGTGCAAGGACAGCAAAGAGCTGTCGTTGAACTTTGCCAAATCCTCGGATGACAAATTTGTCGGCGTGAATTGGCACGAAGGCCATTTTGGTATCCCGGTTCTCGAAGACGCGATGGCAACGCTTGAATGTGAAACTCAGGATCGGATTGTCTCTGGCGATCACGAAATCTATATCGGCCGCGTATTGCGGATTGATCATAACGACCGGGACCCGCTTGTGTTTCATCGCGGGCAATTCGCGACCCTGGGCACCACGCTTTGACTTAACGGGGCGGGTGGTCCGCTTGCCTTAGCCTAGCGTGTCAGAGGCCTGAGAGCCCCGTTCTGCAGCAATGCTGCGGGATACCATCAAACGAAATTGTTTCGCCCCTCGATCAAGGCCCAGGTCAATAGGCGGCGTGTCGGGATTTTTCATCCCGATATGGACTTTTTCCAGAACGGCGCGGTCCTCCTCGAACGCCATGCGCGCGCCTTTGTTCATCTGCTCGGACATCGCTGCGTCATGCGGGTCGGTGTTACGGTGCTGAAACCAGAAATACCGCGTTTTGTCTTCGGTCATCGGGGTCATGAAGTTATAGGAAATGTTGATCAGTGTGTCCGTGACCGGGGTGCTGTTCGGGCCGCCCGTGCCGGGCGGGGTGTAGATGGATTTGTTCAACCCGATCCCCGGCAACCGCATCTCGTAATGTTGCAAGCGGTCACAGACCCCGTCAAATTTGACCAGATTGGCATAGTAGGGTGACGGCGGTTGACCATAGATCCAGCGTGTCACAACCACACCGCTGTCGGTTTTGCGCACCTCAAGCGGCCCGTCATCTGTGCCCGCCCCGGCAAAGGATGTGACATGCACCCAAGCCACATGGCTGGGGTCCAGCAAATTGTCGCAAACCCAAAGATAGTTGCACGCAATGTCAAGAACACCGCCATCGGTATAGCCCCAATCCGGATTGTCAAAATTCTCGACCCGGAAAATCAGATCCGGATCGGCCTTTTCGGGGTCGCCCATCCAGATCCACAGCAACCGGTACCGATCCACTACAGGATAAGATCTCACCACGGCGCGACGCGGGATCTGGCCGCGCTGGGTTGGGGAGTCAACGCAGGTGCCGGTGCAATCAAAGGTCAGCCCGTGATAGCCGCACTCAACCGTGTCGCCTTTCAGGGTGCCATCCGACAGCGGCAGCTTGCGGTGCGGGCAGGCGTTTTCCAATGCGACCGGGTCGCCAGTCCTGGTTCGAAAGATCACAATGTCTTGGCCCAGATAGGTCTCGGCGCAAAGCTTTCGGCCATAGTCTTTTGACCAGCCCGCCACATACCACGCGTTTTTGATGAACATTCACAGCCTCTTTGTTCAGTCCGGTGATCCTATCTTTGCCCAAATGAACTGGCCGCACTATAACCCTCCGTCATCCAAGGCGTGGGTCACGACAGCGATCTAGGATTTCCGTTTTTCCAGCTTGCGGAACAGCATCGACAAGCCGAAACAGATCACAAAATAAAATGCCGCTGTGGTGATCCATGCCTCAAAGATCAGGCGGGTGGACGCCACCAGTTCGACGGTTTTGAACGTCAATTCCTGAACCGAAATCAACGAAATAATGGCGCTGTCCTTGATCAGTGTGATGAATTGATTGGCCATCGGGGGCAAGACTTTGGTCATCGCCTGCGGCAACACGATATAGCGCATTTCCTGATAGCGGTTCATCCCGATAGAGCGCGCCCCTTCGCGTTGGCCTTTATCCACCGATTGGATCCCGGCGCGGACGATTTCCCCGACAAAGGCGCTTTCGAACAGCGCAAGAACGATCACCCCCGAGATCAAAGAGGGAAACCGGCGCATATCGCCAAAGAAAAACTCCCACACGGCGGTATTGTCAGAGCGGGCAATCTCGCGCGCCCAGCTTTCTATGTTGAGCGCGGTGATGAGTTGCTGCGACAGAAAGAAAAAGAAGATGAAAATGACAACAACCGGGGGAATGTTGCGCAGCACTTCAAGATAGGTGCGGGCCAGCATGCGGATGGTCAGGTTCTTTGAACAGCGCGCAATGCCAAGGATCGTGCCAAGGATGACCGCAAGGATGCTGGCATAGATCGAGATGCGAACGGTTGTGATCAGGCCCTGCATCAGCACATTCGCAAACCATTCTTCGCGTACAGTGTGATAGCGGAAGATATAGTTGGGGATCAGGTGCCAGCGCCAATTGTAGTTCAGCGTGCCTTCGATCTTCCACCAAACATACGCAAAAAATCCCACGACGACGGCCAAAACCAGCCAGTCGAGCCAATGGAGTTTTTTGAGTTTGTTCAGCATATTGCGTCCGGTTCCAAAACTGGCTCTCCGGCAGAGCCGGAGAGCCTGAGCGGGTTATTCGGCGACTTCTGACGCCCATTCATTGCCACGGAACCAATAGTCGTGGCGTTCTTTCAGCCAGCCGGTGTTGGTCTTGGCGGTGATCCAGCTGTTGAAAAACGCCAGCGCGTCTGGATCGCCCTTGCGCACGGCAAAACCTTCACCGCCGGCCTGGAAGGCCTGATCGAACGGCACGCTGAGCACGTCGGGGTTCAGACGCGCTTCGGTCGATGGCGTCGGTTCGGATGACATGGTGGCATGCGCATTGCCGTTCAGCACTTCCTGCGTGGCCGCGCCATCTTCGTCGAAGAGCAGCAATTCGGCTTCGGGGAACATATCCGCAATCACCGTTGCCGGGGTTGCACCACGGCGGGCGGCAAAGGTCACGTCGGGGCTGTTGTAATCCTCAAGCGTGAAGCCTTCGGTCATGGCCGTATTGGCCAGAATGGTCATGCCGGAATAGGCGTAGGGTACGGTAAAGTTGACCGTCAGGTTGCGCTGCGGCGTGATGGTCATGCCGCTGATGATCGTGTCGAAATTGCCCGAAACCAGTGCCGGGATGATCCCGTCCCAGGAGGTTGGCACAAACTCGACCTCGACCCCCATGTCTTCGGCCAACTGCCGGCCCACATCGAGTTCAAACCCGATCAGGTCGCCATTCAGATCCCGCATCGACCAGGGTTTGAACAGCGACAGACCAATCTTGATCACACCGCGTTCCTTGATCGTTTCGATCACGCTTTCATTGGCGATCTGTTGCGTCGTGCTTTGCGCCAGCGCGGGCAGCGCGGCTGTGGTCGCCAATGCAAGGCCAAGGGCGGCCCCCATAAAGCGTCTGGTGATAGTCATTGTCGAACTCCCTGTTCTGAACTGTGCGCACCACCTGGGATGCGCGGGCTATGTGTCAACGGCGTATCGTTTTTCTAAAAAGGACACGCCAACGGACAGGATCAACGTCACCGCCATGTAAACGGCGGCGATGGTGAACCAAATTTCGAAACTCATGAATGTGTCAGAGATGATGTTGCGCCCGATGGTGGTCAATTCGGCCACCGCAATCACGCTGACGATGGCCGAGGATTTCACCATATGCACTGCTTCGCCGGTCATCGGCGGCAGCATGAAGCGGATGGATTGTGGCAATATGATATAGCGGTACGCCTGGCCTTTGGACATGCCGATCGAGGTCGCGGCCTCCCATTGTCCCTTTGGCACAGCATTGATCCCGGCGCGGAAGATCTCTGAGATCAGGACAGAATGGAACACCGCCAGACACAAGATGCTTGCCCAATAGCGATCAAAGCCGAAGATCGGACCAAGCACATAGTAAAACAGGTATAACAACACCAGCAGCGGAATATTCCGGATAAGCTCCAGAAAGCCGATGGCGACGGCGGTACACACTACCAGCCCGGACAGCCGCAACAGGGCGACTATCAACCCGAGCGCCACCGCCAGGGCAAAGGCGGTGGCTGACAGGGTCAGGGTCTTGACCAGCCCTGTGCTGATTTCACCCCATTGAAATCCGTCATCGGTGACGGTGTAGAAATACTGCGGAATGCGATACCACTGCCAATTATAGCCCATCGCCTGCGCGCCATTATAGGCCAGCAGGATAATACCGCCTACGATCACAGCATACAGAATGATCGCAAACACCACGGAGTCGATGACCCGCGCGATGGGTTGCCGCTGCGGCAATGGGCGGCCTTTCGGCGTGTAGATGGGCTCCGCTATCGCCATTTAGTGGTTCAGGATCTGGTCCAGAAACGCACGGCAGCGCGCACTGGCAGGGTTGGTGAAAAACGTCTCTGGCGGGGCTGTTTCCACGATTTCGCCCCGATCCATGAACACCATCGTATCGGCGACCTTGCGAGCGAACCCCATTTCATGCGTGACCACAACCATCGTCATACCGGTGTCGGCCAGTTCGACCATCACGTCGAGCACTTCGTTGATCATTTCGGGATCAAGCGCCGATGTGGGCTCATCAAACAGCATGATGCGGCTTTCCATACACAAAGACCGGGCGATGGCCACGCGCTGTTGCTGGCCTCCGGACAAGGCTGTTGGGTATTTGTCGGCCTGTTCGGGAATGTGGACACGCTCAAGATATTTGCGTGCTGTCGCCTCTGCTTGCGACGGGGACACTTTGCGGACCTTGATGGGGCCAATGGTGAGGTTCTCAAGAACGGTCAGGTGTGGGAACAGGTTGAACTGTTGAAACACCATCCCGACTTCCTGGCGCAGGCGGTAGATGTCGTTTGACGTCTCGTACACTTCGACACCGTCCACCGTCAAAACGCCCGAATTGTGAAATTCGAGCCCGTTGATACAGCGGATCAAGGTCGATTTGCCCGATCCCGACGGGCCACACACCACCATGCGTTCGCCTTCGCGAACGCTGATCGAAATGTCCTTCAGGGCGTGGAACTCGCCGTAGAACTTGTCGACATGGTCAAAGGTGATGATCGGGCGGTCACCCGACATACAGATTTGCCATCATTGTTTTCTTTCCAAAAGTTGCGCCGAACAAACCAAGGAAGCCGTTATGGACGCAAGGCAAATATTTGCTTGACGACGCAGCAGTCAAAAGAATGGTGCCATTTGTCGTCATTGGCGGCGTTTCCGATCCGTTTTCGTTGCAGGTGTTCCCGAACCGGGTCAGATAGGCTTGATCCCGACACTGGCAAGGTATGTTGATGACCCACAAAAGCCGCATCGCACTTACAATTGATCTCGACCAGCCCGGCACACATTTTGGTGATGCGATGTTGCGCTGGTCCGACAATGCAAATCCATTGGGCTACCACCCGATCCCGGTGATTTCGATCAATGGAGGCGTTGGGCCGACGCTGTTGCTGACGGGCGGTACGCATGGGGATGAATTTGAAGGCCCTTGCGCCATTATGCGGATCGTGGCGTCGCTGTCAGCCGCACAGCTGCGGGGCAGGGTGATCGCTTTTCCGGCGCTCAACGCTCCGGCAGTGCAGTCCTCTGCGCGGGTGTCGCCGCTGGATGGGGCGAACCTGAACCGCGCGTTTCCGGGGGATGCCGATGGCGGACCCACTGCAATGATCGCGCAATTTCTGGAACAGGATATTCTGCCCTTATGCGACGCGGCGATTGATCTGCATTCCGGCGGCAAAGCCGCGGTCTTTGCCCCCTGTGCCTTGCCGACGCAGACCGCTGATCCGGAACTGGCCGATCAAAACATGGCGTTGGCGCGCGCATTTGGCCTGCCGCTGATCTGGCGTCTTGGGCCGCATAACGACAACCGATCGGTCAATTCAGCCGCCGAGCGTGCGGGCGTGCCAATGATCGCGACCGAACTGGGCGGCGGTGGCGGTGTTGATCCGCAGATCACCGATCAGGCCGAAACGGGCCTGCGCAATATCCTCAAACATCTGGGCATGATCGACGGCGATATAGCCCCGTCAGAACCTGCACGGAGTGTCGAAATCACATCACCAGCCGCATCGCTTTATGCGCCGTCCGAAGGCATTTTCGACAGGGCCATGTCTGCCGGACAAGAGGGTGCCAAAGGGCAGGCTGCGGGAATGTTTCATCACATCACCGAACCCGAGCGCGCCTCTCGAACGCTGATCCTGCCCGAGGGCGGTCTGGTGCTCGCGCATACCAATCGCGGATTTGTCAGGCGGGGCGAATTGCTGCTCCTGATCGTGCAAGACGTGGATCAGGCTGTGTAGTACCCCACGACATCGCCGTCGGTCGTTGCGCCAAGACCGTTCAGTAAGCGATTGGAATAATTGAAATATGCGCAGACCTGATTGATCTCCAGGATCTCGCCGTCGTCGCATCCCGCTATCCGAAGGGCTTCGATATCGGATTTAACCATTTTTCCCACAGACGTCGTGAGTTTGGCCGCATAGCGCAGCAGCGCCAGCTCTTTGCCGCTGAATTCATCCTCGGGCCGGTGCGCTTTCAATGCGGTGAAAATCCGATCAGATCGTGGCTGATCCTTTAGCAAATTGCGGACGTTCATAAAGTGATGGGTTAGCGAATAGGTGCAATCATTCAGGATTGATGTGTAGCTGGCCACAACCTCCAGAAACCAGAACGGCAGCGTGTTGTCCTTGGAATGCAGAACCGCGCGGTACAAGGCGACATGCCCCTGCATCGTTTCGGGCCGCAACGAATGCACACGCATCACGGTATCCACCGTGCCGTGCGGCGTGCGCGCCTGGTCAAGAATGGCTTTCAGTCTCGGCGAGGCGTCCTCATCCGCTATCATGTCGATCCAGGCTGTCATTCAAAAGCTCCTACGCTCGGCGTCATTTGGCCGGATGCTAGGACAGGTCACGCCGGATCAGAACCACAAAGCGTCCGCATCCCGGTTTGCGCCATTGCGATACTCATCTCATCGCTTAACACGCGCCACAATTGTCGCAATCCGGGTTCCCCGCCCGCGGCCATGGCAAATAGCAAAACACGCCCGAAGAAACAGAAATCCGCCCCGTTCAGAAGGACTTTCAACGCGTCTTCCCCGGATCTAAGACCACTGTCAAAGAACAGCGGGAACGTCTCACCCACCGCCGCCCGGATTTCGTGCAGCGCGTCAATCGGTGTCGGCGCACTTTCCAATTGGCGCGCCCCGTGGCTGGACACCTGGATCGCATCGACGCCTGCGTCTTTCAGGGCCGTCGCGTCTTCGGCGTCCAGCACCCCCTTGACCACCAGCGTGCCGGGCCAGACATCGCGCATCCGCGCAAGTGTGTCCCAATTGGCTTTGGCGCGGCTTTCGGTGCGGTCAAACGTGTAGCCGGGCATTGCGAAATTGGCCATCTGCGGCTTGCCGTGCATCAACGTGGCCAGCGACCAATGCGGGTGCAGGGCAAAATCGACAAATTGCCGGGGTCCAATCTTGAACGGCATTTTGAAGCCATGCCGCAATTCGCGCGGCCTGCGCCCGACGTCGGGCACGTCCACTGTCATCACCAGCGTGTCATACCCAGCCTGACGCGCCCGCTCGACCAGTTGGAACGTCCCGCTGCCATCGCCGCTGAAATAAAGTTGAAACCATGCATGCCCCTGCGCGACCTCGATGATCTTTTCCAGCGGGGTTGAGGCAACGGTCGAAACACCGTGAGGCACTTTGAAATCGGCGGCCAACCGCGCCAGCATTAGGTCAGCCCCGGGGCAGGACAGGTTACACATGCCCATCGGGGCGATGCCGAAGGGCCGGTCCACAGGCACCCCGAACAGCGTGGTCGCAAGCGACCGGTCGCTGACATCGCGCAAGATCCGTGGGCGTAAGGTCAGCGCGTCCAGCGCCGCCCGATTGCGTGCCGCCCCGGTTTCGCCTCCAGCGGCCCCGTCGATGTAGTCGAACACCATCCAGGGCAAGCGCCTGCGGGCAAGCCGACGGGCATCCTGGGCCGAATGGATATGATCCGCGCGGGGCATCAGACCAACGACCCTTTGGATCAGGCCGCGTCGCGGTGGACGTGAACGGCACATTTGGCATGCCGCACCACCCGCGCCGCCGTCGAACCCAGAAAGAAATCGCTGAGGCCCGGTTTGTGCGACCCGATCACGATACAGTCGATGTCATGCTGGTTCGAATAGTCGATAATGGTGCGCGACGAATGGCCTTTGACCAATGCCGGGGTGATCCCCTCCAACCCGCGCAGCTTGTCCGTCATGCGCGCGCGGGCGTGTTCGAACCCGGCTTTGACAACCTCTTCGTCCAGAAAGGCATTCACCGACCCATGCGCGGCCTCATACACATGAATGGCGATGATTTCGCCGTTTGGTACGTTCAGCACACGCGCAATTTCAAGCGTTTGCGGTGATATCCCATGATCCAGCGCCATGGGAACCAGTATCTTTTTATACATTTTGCCTCTCCTTATCTGCGCGGTCGGCGGTTACTGCCACGGCGTCAAAACGATCTTTGGCGTGGCGACTTGACCGGCCCGCAAATCGTTGAACGCGGCGGGACCGTCGTGCAGGGGCCGTGTCTGAACCCAATCCAGAGGTCCAAGCCGACCGTCAAAAATCGCTTGCGCTGTGTCGCGGAAATCCTGCGCGGTGTAGGTGTAGGTGCCGATAAAGGTGATTTCCTGCAGCGTCATGCGCCGTACATCAAGCCCGCCAAGGTCTTCCCCCAATCCGACATGGGCAATCACCCCACCGGGCAGCGCCTGCGCCGAGGCCATGGCCCGCGTTGCGGCATAGCCCACCGCGTCGATCACCAGCGGGAACGCCGCGTCGGTTCGGGTCACAACCGTCTCATCACAGGCGTCCGCCAGAAACGCACGCCGCGCGTCATTGGGTTCGACAAGCGTCACGTCCGGCACACCCATCGCCTTAAGCGCCAGTGACGCCGCCAAGCCGATGGCGCCGCCGCCGATGACCAGTGCCTTGCGCTCCATCCCGGGATGAAGCGCGTCAAGCGCAAGCCGCGCGGCATGCCAACTGACAGCAAGAGGTTCGGCCAACGCGGCTCTGGTCAACGGGATGCCATCGGGCACATCAACCAGATTTGCTTTGGGCATCGAAATATATTGCGCAAACGCGCCCTCGCGCGGCCGCATCGAGATGATTTGGCGGCTCGGGCACAGGTTTTCGCGTTGGCTGCTACAGGCGGGGCAGGTGCCGCAGGTGACAAGCGGATTGACCGTCACCCGTTTGCCCGCCAAAGGCCCTGTCTCGATCACGCCTGCCACTTCGTGACCAAGGATCAACGGGGCCGGGCGGCGGTCATCATGGCCCAGATAGGCGTGCATGTCTGAGCCGCAGATCCCGACGGCCTCAACGCGGATCAGGTGTTCACCTGCCTGCGGTTCGGGGTCGGGCATGTCGCGATAGGTCAGGGTTTCGACCCCGTCATAGACCAAGGCTTTCATTTTGCGGTGAACCCCCCATCGACCATCAACACCTGCCCGGTGACATAAGATGACGCGTCCGAGCAGAGAAACAGCAAAGGTCCGTCCAAATCCTCCAGCCTTCCATTGCGCTGCATGCAGGTTTGAGCGGCATTGCGCGCGGCACGGTCCGGGTCGGAAAAGACGGCTTCGGTCAGCTCGGTTGGAAAAAAGCCCGGTCCGATGGCGTTGGCGTTGATCCCGTCGCGTGACCACGCTTCGGCCATGGCGCGGGTCAGCTGTCCAATCCCGGCTTTGGTTGCGCCATAGGCGATGCCCCCCGGAAAGGCGCGCGTGGTCTGGAGCGAGGCAAAATTGACGATCCGCCCCCAGCGTTTGGCTTTCATCGCCGGAACCAGCGCCTGAGACAGAAAAAACGGTGCCGAAAGGTTCAGCGCCAGCGTTGTGTCCCAGGCCTCTGGCGTCACATCGTCGGCGGCTTCACGCGTGTTGATCCCGGCGGCGTGGACCACGATATCAGGTGATCCAAACGGGGTTGTCAGGGCAGTGACCAAATCACCGAGGGCAGCACGATCGGCCACATCGGCCACGACATAGGCTGCCGCCTTGCCAATCTCGGAGCACAGATCGGCCAGCGCATCCTTGCGCCGTGCGACGCCGACAACCTGGGCCCCTGCCGCAGCCAGTGTCACCGCAGCGCGACGACCAAGGCCGGAACTGGCCCCGGTGACCACGGCAACGCGCCCGGTCAGGTCAAACAATCGGGCCGCGTCAGCCATCGGCGGTCAGGTCGAAATTCACGCCGGGAAAGTATTTTGCCAGCCGGACATCTGCCGAACGCGCATGGCCCTCCATGCCTTCAAGCCGCGAAATCCGCGCCGTTGCTTCCGCCACGGCGCGCGATCCTTCGCGGGTGGCGCGCTGCCAGGTGACGATCTTCATGTATTTATGAACGGACAGGCCGCCGGTGTAGCTGGCCGCGCCAGAAGTGGGCAGAACGTGGTTCGTGCCGGTCGCCTTGTCGCCATAGGACACGGTGGTTTCTTCGCCAAGGAACAGCGATCCGTAGCAGGTTAGGCGGTCCAACCACCAATCCAGATCCTCGGCCTGAACAGTCAGATGCTCGGGCGCGTAATCGTCGGAACAGGCGGCCATCTCTTCGCGCGTGTCGCAGACAATCACCTCGGCATAATCGCGCCATGCGGCGGCGGCATTCTGGCTGTTCAGCTCGGGCAGGTCGTCGATCAGACCGGGCACCATGTCCATCACGGTCTCGGCCAGCGCGCGATCATCGGTGACCAGCCAGACGGGGGAATTGTAGCCATGCTCGGCCTGGCTCACGAGATCCGTGGCGACGATATGCGGATCGGCGGTTTTGTCGGCAAGGATCAGGCTGTCGGTGGGGCCGGCGATCATGTCAATGCCGACGCGGCCAAACAGGATGCGCTTGGCCTCTGCCACAAACTGATTACCCGGGCCAACAAGGATATTGGCCTTGGGCAGACCGAACAGGCCAAAGGTCATCGCGGCCACGCCCTGCACACCGCCCATCGCCATGATCTTGTCGGCACCACAGATATGCGCGGCAAACACGATGGCCGGAGCCACACCCACGCCGGGGCGGGGCGGGGAACAGGCGGTGATGTGATGGCAGCCCGCAACCTTGGCGGTGGTGACGGTCATGATGGCCGACGCGATGTGGCTGTAGCGCCCGCCGGGCACGTAGCAGCCCGCCGCATCCACCGGGATCGCCTTTTGACCGGCAATCATGCCCGGCACGATCTCGACCTCGACATCCGATACCGTTGCTTTCTGCGCTTCGGCGAACCGTTTCACATTGGCATGGGCAAATTCGATATCGCGCTTGAGCTTGTCCGGCACCAAGGCACAGGCCGCTTCGATATCTTCGGCTGTCAACAGGACGTTGCCGTCGTATTTGTCGAACCGGGCCGCGTATTCCATCGCTTTTGCGTCGCCGCCTGCCTCGATATCCGCCAGGATCGACTTGACCGTCTCATGCACTTCGGAGGCATCCGATTTCGCCGTCAGGGTCGCTTTTTTCAGGTATTCACGTGTCATGTGAGGAAGGTCCTACTTGTAGATATCAGGCAAGAGCGTGGTCGAGATCGACGGGATGTACGCGATCAGAAGCACCACAACAAACATGCAAAGCACGAAGGGAACAGCATAGACAGCGATCTTGAGGATCGATTCACCGGTTATTCCCGAAACAACAAAAAGGTTCAGTCCGAGGGGCGGTGTGATGAACCCGACCCCCAAGGCAGTGATCATCATGATGCAGAACTGAATTTCGTTCATTCCGATGTTTTCCGCCAAAGGCAGCAGGATCGGCGCAAGGATTACGATGTTGGGTGTGGTCTCCATCACGCAGCCCGCCGCGATCAGGATGCCGATCATCAAAAGGATCAAGATCCACGGCTCTTCGGTCAGGCCGGTCACGGCGGCCACAAAGCCTTGCGGAACCCCCATGATGGCCAATGCTTCGGCCAGCGGGGCCGAGAATGCGATGATGGGTAGGATCACCCCGTTGACCTTGGCCGAACTGACCAGCATCGCCGGAAAATCGGCAAAGGACAGGGTGCGCAGGATGAAGCCCATGATGATGGTCACGACCACCGCTGTCGCTCCGGCTTCGGTTGGGGTCAGGCGGCCTGAAAAGATGCCGTAAAAGATGATGCCGGGCACGATGAACGCATACCATCCGGACTTGAGCGCACGAGCCAGATTGCCCGCCCACTCGCCCATCGACATGTTGCCGCCGCCTTCGTATTTGTAGATGCGGTTCATGATGATGTTGGTGATCAGGATTGAAATCAGAATTGCCAATCCGGGGATCAGCGCGGCCAGAAACAGCGTTGAGGCCGAAATGCCCAGAACAAGCCCGATGATGATATAGGCAATCGACGGCGGGATCAGGATGCCGGTACAGGCCCCGGCTGCCACCAGCGCACAGGCATAGGGGCGGGGGTAGCCGCTTTCAACAAGCCGGGCGATGGTCATCCGACCCACCGCTGCCGCGCCCGCCGCATCCGATCCCGAGATCGCGGCGAACATGCCACAGACCAGAACGGTTGCTGACCCAAAGCCCCCCTTGGCAAAACAGGTCAACGCTTCGGCCACATCCAGAAATTTGCGCGACAGGCCGGTGCGCACCAGAACGTCCCCGGTCAGGATGAACAGCGGCACCGCTGTCAGCGCGAACGCGTCGATCCCGGTGAACAGGCGCTCGCCCACAAGGCTCAGAGGCAGATCGCCGGACATCAACAGCATGGTAATGGCGGATGTTCCGATCGCCGCCCAGACCGGCACCGCCAGCGCGATCAGCACAACAAACAGGATCACGGGCGCGTAGAAATCCCAGCCCAGCTCGACTGTTTGGTTCATGGTTTGCCAAAGCATCGGTGCGGCTCCTCAATCAAACAGCTTGTCGCCTTCGTAGACGGGGGTTCCGTCACGAAGAGACCGCACATCGCGCAGCAGGGATTGGATCAGCCGCCAGATCATCAGGGCAAATCCCAACGGCACCGCCATCAGGAACCACACGTTCGAAATACGCAGTCCATGCGTCACCGAGCCGAATTTATAGGAGACGTGGACGGTTTCTAATGACCAGATGAGCGCGATGATCGCGACGCCGAACATGACCAGATCGCCAAAGATATACAGCACCGCTTTGGTGCGTGGCCCAAGGTAGTGCATGATCACGTCAATGCGGATATGGGCGCGTTCCTTGACCGCTGCGGCGGCCCCGACCCATGCCAGGTAGATAAATGAATAGCGGACGATCTCTTCGCCCCAGATAGAGGAGTAGGAAAAGACCTCGCGGCGCAGCACTTCGATGGCCATTGTGGCAACGAGCATCACGTAGAACACAAGAAGCAACCACCGTTCGGCATCCCGATCAATTCGACGCCAAATCGACATAAAATGTCCTTTCGCTGCGCATAGATCCTGCGTCACGCCGCGCTGCGTGTTCGGTCTCTATGCTGGGACAGAAAAACGGCGCGCCCCGGTGTCAGGGCGCGCCCGTCAGATCAGGCGTCGTGGACGAAATACTTGCCTTGCGTCCCGGCCGCTTCTTCCATCTTGGCAAACGCCTCCATGGACCCGGCCAGTTCGGTCTTGAATTCATCCCATTCCGGCCGCTGGTATCCACCGGCGTCTTTCCATTCCGCCAGTTGATCATCGCTCAGGGAATGGAATTCGACCCCCGCTTTTGACAGCTCTGCCATCGCATAGGCGCGCGCAGAGGGGACTTTGGACAGGTTCTGATGGGCGGTCATTTCAGAACCCCACATGATGCCTTCCTGAATGTCGGCGGGCATGGAATTGAACCATTCCAGGTTACAGGAATAAACCTGGCTGTCCGGCACGGCCTGGGTGAAGGTCACATAGCTCAGGATGTCCTGGAAACCAAACACGTAAAGCGCGCCAACCGATGGATCAAGCGCGTCTGCCACACCTTGCTTGATGGCCGATGGTGTCTCACCCCAGGCAACCGGGGTCGGGTTTGCGCCAACCATGCGGTAATATTGCTGCAACATTTTGGAGCCGGGAACGCGGAATTTCACGCCGTCCAGATCGCCGGGGCTTAGCACCGCACCGGCCCCGCCTTTGCGAACTGCCACAACGCGCGGGTCAATATTGACATAAAACAATGCCTTAAATCCTGCCTCTTCGACCTTTGGATGAACTTCGGTGTTCCAGAAATCAGAGGTTACAAGATTGGTAAACCGCTGGTTCGAGCCGCACAGATACGGCATGTTGATCAGGTCCACCGTAGAGGCGAACGGCGCAAAGTTGGCCAGCGAGTGCTGCGCGGCCTGAATGGTGCCGCCCTGAACCGCCTGCACCAGCGCGCCACCCGCACCCAGCTGACCGCCCGGAGCCAGTTTGACATAGACCTTGCCATTGGTGGCGTTCTGAATGTTTTCCTTCAGGTCCAGCTGCATGATCGGATAGCTGCGCGACGCGCCCAGCACATAAGCTGTTGCAATCACCATCGTGTGCTCGGCCGCGTTTTCGCGCTCGCGCTCTTCATTTGCGGATTGTGCCGCTGCCTCTGACGACCAAAGCAGACCGCCGGCACCAGCGACCACAGCGGCGGTAAACCCGCTTGTGCCCATAATTTTCAGAAAGTTGCGGCGCTCGACAGACTCGAGCTCTTTGCGATCTTCAGTCATCTGGTCTCCTCCCGATAGACGTTCAGCTGCCGTTTTTGTTGTTTCGGTCAGCCTCTTTTTGAAGAATGGCCACGACGAACAATATTGACGCGGCGAACAGAACCAGCATTTCGCCCACGTCCCCCAGAATGGCGGCATTCGCGAATGCGCCCAAAGCGACATTGGCGAAATACACGACAAAGACCACAAGTGCTGCGTACAAAAACATCCTGGCCCCTCGTAAGAAAATGCTGATTCTGCATCGAGTGTAAGCCCTTACATTCGATTCATGCAAGCGCTTACATTTTGGTCGCGTTTTCCTATCCCGAGCTTCATGGTAGTCTGTTCCAAGTGGGTGTGTGCAAAGGACCAAAGATGAGTGACATGCGTTCTGTCCCAACACTGGACGATGTGGCGAAAACCGCCGGAGTCTCGACGGCGACTGTCTCGCGCTGTCTGAATTCGCCGGACCGGGTTGTCGAACGTACTCGCAGGCGCGTGATGCTTGCGGTGGAACAGCTTGGCTATACGCCGAATTTCGGGGCCCGTGTGATGGCGGCAAAGCGCACCTTCACAATCGGGGCGATTATTCCGACCATGGAAAACGCGATTTTCGCGCGCGGTCTTCAGGCCTTTCAGGAAGAACTGCATGAAAAGGGCTACACGCTGCTTGTCTCAAGCTCGGCGTATCAGCCAAAGATCGAAGAAGAGCAGATCCGGGCGCTTGTGGCCCGGGGTGCGGATGGTTTGCTACTGATCGGATATGACCGTGACCCCGCCTTGTACCGCTACCTGCAACGTCAGGGCGTGCCATCCTTGTCGGCCTGGGCCTATCATCCCGAAAGCGATCATCCCACCGTCGGGTTCGACAATCGTGCATCCATGCGGGCGCTTACCGAAGCGGTCACCGGGATGGGCCACCGCAATATCGCGGTCATCTCGGGGATCACCAGCGGCAATGACCGGGCCCGTGATCGTTTGGCGGGCATCTATGACGGTCTGTGCAAGGCAGGTATCGCGACGGATAGACTCAGGGTCATCGAAACACCTTACGAGATAGAAAACGGGGCCACGGCCTGTGAAGAGCTGTTGCGCATGGGCGATCCGCCAACGGCGATCATGTGTGGCAATGATGTTCTGGCGGCTGGTGCGATGCGCAAGGTGCGCGAAATGGGCCTGTCCGTGCCCGAGGATGTGTCCATCACCGGATTTGACGATATCGAACTGGCGCGGATCGTGACCCCCCCGCTGACCACGGTGCATGTGCCGCACCGTGAAATGGGCAAACGCGCAGCCGCCGCATTGATCGACATGGTCGAAAAGCGCAGCACCGGCGGGGTCATCGAAGTGCAAAGCTCTCTCAGGCTGCGCGCGTCCCTGAGTGCGGTGTCCGCTTAGGCCGGGCAACGCGTATCACGGCACTATTGGGGTGGGGTGATCACCACTTCGGTGCCCCAGTCGCGGCACTGTTCCGGAAGATCGCCGGGCAGATCGGCATCGGTGAACAGGCAGGCCACCTGTTCCAGCGATGCAATCCGCGCCGGTGCGCTGCGCCGCAGTTTTGAGGCATCCGCAACCAGAAAGGTCTGTCGCGATTGCTGCAATATGGCCTGGCTGACACCGACCTCCTGAATGTCGAAATCAAGCAGATCGCCATCCTGATCCAAAGCCGAACACCCGATAATGGCCAGATCGAATTTGAACTGCAGGATGGTGTCGGTCGCCAGTTTGCCAACCAGCCCGCCATCGGTCCGCCGCAAATTGCCGCCGGTGACCACAACCTGGCAGTCCGGGTTCGTGGCAAGAATGGTTGCCACATTCATGTTGTTCGTCACCACAAGCAGGTTCCGGTGCGAGCGCAGCTCTTTGGCGACGGCCTCGGTACTGGTGCCGATGTTCAGAAACAGCGAAATGTCGTCAGGAATACGCGCGGCGCAGGCTTTGGCCATTGCGGTTTTGCTATCGAAATTCAGCCGGCGGCGTTCCTCATAGCCGATATTGCTGGTCCCGGAGGGCAGCATCGCGCCACCATGCACGCGCTCGACCTGACCGGTATCGGCCAGATCGCTCAGGTCGCGCCGGATTGTTTGGTGGGTCACACCGAAATGCCGTGCCAGCCCTTCGACAGTGACTTTCCCGTCCTGACGCGCGATTTCAAGGATTTCCCGGTGGCGAAAGGCATGAGACATAGGCGCTGCTCGGTTTGGGTGGCGCACGCATCACCGTGCGGTCAGGGACAGATCCGGCATCGTGACTCGGCACCGGTGTTGTCAAATTAACCTGTGTCATGAGAAAATGAACAGCGCGGAATTTTTCGCTTGTCCTCAGAATTGTGATTATACGAACAATTGCGAACGTAAATGCCTTGCGTTGCCGCCCCTGTCTTGCGATAGTTTGGGCCAAACAAGCCTGCGGAGGACCCGTCCGGTGAGCACCCCAGACATCACAGCCACAGATCTGTTTATCATCGGTGGCGGCATCAATGGATGCGGCATCGCCCGCGATGCGGCAGGTCGGGGGCTGTCTGTCACCCTGGCGGAGATGAACGATCTGGCCTCGGCCACCTCGTCATCGTCGACCAAGCTGTTCCACGGCGGTCTGAGATATCTGGAGTATTTTGAATTCCGGCTGGTGCGCGAAGCCTTGGTTGAACGGGAAGTGTTGCTGCGCGCGATGCCGCATATCAGTTGGCCGATGCGATTTATTCTGCCGTATCATAAGGATATGCGGTTCGACTCCGACACGCCGACATCCCGTTTGCTCAGCGTTGTCATGCCCTGGATGAAGGGCCGGCGCCCCGCCTGGCTGATCCGGCTTGGGCTGTTCATGTATGACCATTTGGGGGGGCGCAAAATTCTGCCGGGCACGTCGACTGTGTCTTTGAACGGCACGCCAGAGGGGGCACCGCTAGAGGACAGATTTGCCAGCGCCTATGAATATTCGGATTGCTGGGTCGAAGATTCGCGGCTGGTGGTTTTGAACGCCCGCGATGCGCAGGCCCGGGGGGCCACGATCCTGACCCGCACCAAGGTGCTGTCGACCCGGCGCGAGGGCGATCTGTGGTGTATCGAAACGCAAAATACCGAAAATGGCGAGACGCAAATTCATCACGCCAGAATGCTGGTGAATGCCGGTGGACCCTGGGTCGGCGACATCATCCACACCAAAATGCGCCTGAATGCGACCGAAGGCGTCCGTCTGGTGCGCGGCTCGCATATTGTCACCCGCAGGCTTTATGATCATGACAAATGCTATTTCTTTCAAGGCACTGACGGCCGGATCATCTTTGCCATACCTTACGAAACCGATTTTACGCTGATCGGGACAACGGATGCCGAACATGACGATCCGTCAAACCCGCCAACCTGTACCCCGGAAGAGCAATCCTATTTGCTGAATTTCGCAAATCAGTATTTCAAGCAAAACCTTGGCAATGACGATGTGGTCTGGACCTATTCGGGCGTGCGGCCGCTTTACGATGATGGTGCATCCAGCGCGACGGCCGCGACGCGGGATTATACGCTGAAAGTCGACACGCAGGGTGGGGCGCCGGTGCTGAACGTGTTCGGCGGTAAAATCACCACCTATCGCCGTCTTGCAGAAACCGCTCTTGAAAAGATCGCCGAGCATCTGCCCGACGTTTCGGGCAAATGGACGGCGGGTGTGCCGCTTCCCGGTGGTGATTTCGCAGTCGACGGGATCGAGGCCAATGTGCGTCAACTCGCTGATACATATCCGTTTTTGTCAGAGTTCTGGGCACGCCGCCTGGTCCGCGCCTATGGAACCGAGGCCAAGGATATTGCTGGCGACGCCAAAACGATCACGGATATGGGCCGCGATTTCGGCGCGACACTGACCGAGGCCGAAGTCCGTTGGCTGATGGCGCATGAATTTGCCAGAACGGCCGAGGATGTGGTCTGGCGACGCAACAAACTGGGTCTGCGTCTGAGCCAGGATCAGATTGCCGCGCTGGACAGATGGATGGCCGCGCAGCGTGCCACCGGACCTGTTGCCGCGCATGCGGGTTAACCCTGTCAATGAAGCCCTGGCGCGCAAACCGGGATCGCGCCAGAGGCGGGCGGACATATCGCAACACCTACTTTGCCGGTCCACATATCATCCCGTTTGAAAAATGCGGCCCGTCTTGAAACACTGCAGGAAAACCAAGTCAGAAAAGGCGTTTTTATGACCTTTATTCTAGCCATTGATCAAGGCACCACATCAAGCCGCGCGATCCTGTTTGACGAAACACTGACGGCAGTGGCGTCAGCGCAGAAAGAGTTCCCGCAATATTACCCAAACAGCGGCTGGGTCGAACATGACCCATCCGACCTTTGGTCGACCACAGCCGCCACATGCCGGGCTGCAATCGAAAAAGCCCGCAGCGGACCCGACGACATCGCCGCCATTGGCATCACCAACCAGCGCGAGACAACGCTGGTGTGGGACCGAAAAACAGGCAAGCCTGTCTTTAACGCAATCGTCTGGCAGGACAGACGAACATCCGCGTTGTGCAAAACGCTTAAAGCCGACGGGTTTGAAGAAACCGTTACCGACCGCACCGGGTTGCTGCTTGATCCGTATTTCAGCGGTACAAAACTGGCTTGGATTTTAGACAATGTTGACGGAGTTCGCGCCCGTGCCGAAGCCGGAGATCTGGCCTTTGGCACCGTCGATACCTGGTTGGTCTGGAACCTGACCGGCGGCAAGGCGCATGTCACTGACGCCACAAATGCCGCAAGAACGCTGCTTTACGATATCCGCAAAGGGCGGTGGTCACAGACGATCTGTGACAGGTTGAACATTCCCATGTCCATGCTGCCCGAGGTCAAGGATTGCGCGGCCGAGTTCGGGGAAACGCGCTCTGATCTCTTTGGCCGACCGATTCCGATCCTGGGCATTGCGGGCGACCAGCAGGCGGCAACCGTGGGGCAGGCCTGCTTTGAACCCGGAATGATGAAATCGACCTACGGAACCGGATGTTTCGCCTTGCTCAACACCGGCGAGACGCCGGTTACATCCACAAACCGTTTGTTAACAACCATTGCCTATCAACTTGATGGACGACCGACCTATGCCTTGGAAGGGTCGATTTTTATTGCAGGTGCCGTCGTGCAATGGTTGCGCGATGGATTGAAAATTATTCGGGAGGCCTCGGAAACACAGCCCCTGGCGCTTAACGCGGACCCGACGCAGGATGTTGTTCTGGTCCCCGCCTTCACCGGGCTTGGCGCGCCTTATTGGAATGCCGAATGCCGTGGCGCTGTCTTTGGCCTGACGCGCAATTCCGGGCCAGAGGAATTTGCGCGCGCGGCGTTGGAAAGCGTTGGCTACCAGACGCGGGATCTGCTGGAAGCAATGAAAGCCGACTGGACTGCCCCAGGCGACAATGCGCTGCGCGTAGACGGCGGGATGAGCGCGTCTGACTGGACGATGCAATTCCTGTCAGACATCATCGACGCCCCGGTTGAACGCCCGCAGGTGTTAGAGACAACGGCGATGGGGGCCGCCTGGCTGGCCGGCTACAAGGCAGGCGTATTGCCCGACATGGCCGCTTTTGCCGCAGGCTGGAACGCCGATGCACGATTTGATCCGGACATGACCAATGACATCCGTGATCGCAAATACGGGGCTTGGAAACAGGCGGTTGCGGCGACAATTGAATTTGCCAAGACCCCCTAGCCGACCTTCAGAACGATCTTGCCAATATGCCGGGAGGCTTCCATCCGTGCATGCGCCTTGGCCGCGTCGGTCAGGTCAAATGTGCTGTCCATAACGGGTGCGATCCGTCCTGTTTCCAGATGTGGCCAGATCTCGGATTCCAACGCGCGCGCGTACCCCGCCTTGGCGGCAACAGATTGCGGGCGCAGGGTTGATCCGGTCAATGTCAGCCGCCGGGCCAACATCTGCACAAAATTTGTCTCGGCGGTCATGCCTTGCAGAAAAGCGATCTGCACAAGCCGCCCCTCATCTGCCAACGCCTTGATATTGCGTTGAATATACGGCCCGCCCACCATGTCGAGGATGACATTTGCACCGCCTTCACCGCGCATCGCATCGACAAAATCAACCGTATTATAGTTCCATGCCTGCTCAGCCCCCAGGGCCACACAAGCGGCGCATTTTTCGTCAGACCCGGCGGTGGTGAACACGCGCGCGCCACGCAGCGCGGCAAGCTGGATCGCCGTGGTGCCTATGCCGGACGATCCCCCATGCACCAAAAAGCGTTCCCCCGCTTGCAGCCCGCCTCGGTTGAACACGTTGGACCAGACGGTGAAAAAGGTTTCGCACAGCGCAGCGGCCTGATCCATTGGCATGGAATCCGGGACCGGCAGGGCGTGATCGGCAAAGGTTGTGACATATTCGGCATACCCGCCACCGGGCAAAAGTGCGGTGACGGCATCCCCGACAGACCAGCGCGCCACAGTTTCGCCAACAGCAACCACATGACCCGAGGCTTCAAGGCCGGGAAGCGGTGACGCGTCGGGCGGGGGCGCATAGCTGCCCGCGCGTTGCAGGGCATCCGGACGGTTGACCCCGGCATAGGCCACCTTGATCAAAATCTGATCCGGCCCCGGCTTGGGCACCGCAAGCGTGACGGGTTTCAAAACCTCCGGCCCGCCATGTTCCGAAATGTCAATCGCGGTCATCTGGTCGGGCAGGGGCATGTCGGGGCTTTCTGTCAGGGTGCGGATCGCGCGCATCTTTGGCAGATTGATACCGGATCGCAAGCCTGTTGGAACGGTGTTTTCATCTGCGACCCGCCGCGCGAATTTCGTTCACTGCGACGGTCTGAAAGCGAGACGTCCCGGTTTTTCGCCAGCGGCAACAGTTGTGACGCTCCCGTTCATGCCCTAATCCTGTGCGCAACTGTCACTGACCCAAGGGGAAGACCACCATGACCGACGGACCCGACTACGGCTTCGACACGCTTCAAATCCACGCCGGTGCCCGGCCTGATCCGGCCACGGGCGCGCGGCAAACGCCTATTTACCAGACCACCGCTTACGTGTTCCGGGATGCCGATCACGCGGCAGCGCTCTTCAACTTGCAAGAGGTCGGCTACATCTATTCGCGTTTGACCAACCCCACGGTGGCGGCGCTTCAGGAACGTATGGCAACGCTCGAAGGCGGGGCAGGTGCGGTGTGCTGTTCCTCGGGGCATGCGGCGCAGATCATGGCGCTTTTCCCGCTGATGGGGCCGGGCAAGAACATCGTTGTCTCAACCCGGCTTTATGGCGGGACGGTCACGCAGTTCAGCCAGACGATCAAGCGCTTTGGCTGGTCCGCGACCTTTGTCGATTTCGACGATCTGGACGCGGTCAAGGCCGCCATCGACGACGACACCCGCGCGGTGTTCTGCGAATCCATCGCAAACCCGGGCGGCTACATCACCGATCTGGATGCGATCGCTGCGATTTCCGACGCGGCGGGCATTCCGCTGATCGTCGACAACACCTCGGCCACGCCGTACCTGTGCCGGCCCATCGAACATGGTGCCACATTGGTGGTGCATTCCATGACCAAGTTCCTCACGGGCAATGGCACGGTCATGGGCGGTGCCGTGGTGGACAGCGGCAAGTTCGACTGGACTGCGAATGACAAATTCCCGTCGCTCAGCGAGCCCGAACCCGCCTATCACGGCCTGAAATTCGCCGAAACTTTCGGCCCGCTGGCCTTTACCTTCCACGGCATCGCCATCGGCCTGCGCGATCTGGGCATGACGCTGAACCCGCAGGCGGCGCATTACACGCTGATGGGAATCGAAACGCTCAGTTTGCGGATGCAGAAACATGTCGAGAATGCGATGGAGGTGGCCAGTTGGCTGGAAGGGCATGACGCGGTGGAATCGGTGACTTATGCGGGCCTGCCCTCGTCGCCCTATAATCACCGTGTGGAAAAGATCTGCCCCAAAGGCGCGGGCGGCTTGTTCACGGTTGCTCTGAAGGGCGGGTATGAGGCCTGCATCAAATTTGTGGATGCGCTTGAGATTTTCAGCCATGTGGCCAACCTCGGCGACACGCGCAGTCTGGTGATCCATTCGGCCTCGACCACGCACCGGCAGCTGACGCCCGAGCAACAGGACGCCGCAGGAGCCGGACCTAACGTCGTGCGGATCTCCATCGGGACCGAAGACGCGAAGGACTTGATTGCCGATCTGGATCGCGCGCTCAAGGCCGTGAGCTAGGGCGACGGCTTTTCGAAAAGTCGTGCCAAGCGCCTGTGAAGGCGCTTGGCACCCGGTTACAACGTGATCGCCTGCATCACCTGCGGTTCGATCACGTCAACCTCTGGCAGGGCGCGGGCCAAGCCGTCTGCGGATTGTTCCAACAGCTCGAACGTGCGGTAGTGGCACGGAATCAGCGTTTTGAAATCAAAATAGCGTTTGGCGACATAGGCGGCACCGGACATGTCCATGGTGAAATAGCCGCCCGCCGACAGGATGCCGATGTTCGGTTTGTAATAATCCCCGATCCACTCCATATCGGCCATAATGCCGGTATCGCCCGAAATGTAGATCGTATGTCCTTCGCCGCGCAGGATGAACCCGGTTTCCGCGCCCATATATGTGGCCTGTCCATCGACCTCCATCGAAGAGGAGTGGGTCGCAGGCACCAGCGTGGCCGCCACATTGCCCAGCGTGATGGTTCCGCCTTTGCCAAATGCATGCCCTTCCACCGCGCCGAGTGAAAAGAGCTTTTTGGCCAGTTCGAAAATGGCCGAGACCGGTGCCCCGGTCGATTGGGAGATTTCGACAATATCTGTGCTGTGGTCGAAATGCCCATGGGTGACAAGAATATGTGTCGCACCCGCAATCGCGGCTTTGGCATCGTGTCCTTCCATCATCGGGTTGCCGTTTATCCAAGGGTCGATCAGCAGCACCTGATCGCCAATTTCAATGCGGAATGAACCGTGTCCCAGCCAGACGATATTCATGTGGAGTCTCCCTCTTTCCTGTGGAATGCAGGCTAGCACATCCGCACAAATCGGGAAGAGCGACGCGTGATTTGATCTATGTCAACACAACGTGACGTGCAAAGTGTCAAGTTAACCTGACACAACACAGGGAGTCGTCCGATGCGGATTTTATTTGTGCATCCAAATTATCGCTCTGGCGGGGCTGAGATTGCAGGAACATGGCCCCCGGCCTGGGTGGCCTATCTGTCTGGCCATCTGCGTGGTGCCGGATTTGACGATATCCATTTCATTGACGCGATGACCGACAATATCGACGATGGCGAGCTTGCCCGTCAAATGGAAGAGGTCAATCCCGATGTGGTTGGCGTGACGGCGATCACACCGTCGATCTATCGCGCCGAAGATGTGTTGAAAATTGCCCGCGACGTGGTCCCCGGTGCGGTGCGGGTCATGGGCGGTGTTCACGCGACGTTTATGTATAAGCAGGTTCTCTCTGAGGCGCCCTGGATCGACGTGATCGTGCGCGGCGAGGGCGAAGAGATCTGCACCGAATTGATGCTGGCCATTGAAGACGGGCGCTGGCCTGCGGATAAGCACAAGATCAAAGGTCTTGCCTTTCTTGAGGATGACAAGATCGTTGCCACACCCGCCGCCAGCACGGTCAAAGACCTGTCCAAGATCAAGCCCGACTGGACGGTGCTGGAGTGGGAAAAATACATCTACATCCCGCTGGGCACACGCGTCGCGATCCCCAACCTTGCGCGCGGCTGTCCGTTCACCTGTTCGTTCTGTTCACAGTGGAAATTCTGGCGCGACTACCGCGTGCGCGACCCCAAGGATGTGGTCGACGAGATCGAGGATCTGGTGGACAATCACGGTGTCGGCTTCTTCATCCTGGCCGACGAGGAGCCGTCGATCAACAAGAAGAAATTTGTCGCCTTCTGTCAGGAATTGATCGACAGGGGCCTGCCGGACAAGGTGAAGTGGGGCATCAACACGCGGGTCACGGATATCTACCGCGACCGTGATCTGCTCAAGTTCTATCGCAAGGCCGGTCTGGTCCATGTGTCTTTGGGCACCGAGGCTGCGGCGCAGATGAAGCTCGACATTTTCAACAAGGAAACCAAGGTCGAGGAAAACAAGGAAGCGATCCGCCTCTTGCGCGAGGCCGACATTCTGGTCGAGGCGCAGTTTATCGTGGGTCTCGACAATGAGACGCCCGAAACGCTGGAAGAGACCTACAAGATGGCCTGGGACTGGCAGCCTGATCTGGCCAACTGGTCGATGTATACGCCTTGGCCCTTCACGCCCTTGTTCCAAGAGATGAAGGATCAAGTCGAAGTCTTTGATTTCAGTCGCTATAACTTTGTCACACCCATCATGAAGCCCGCCGCGATGGAGCGAGGGGAATTGCTCGACGGCGTGATGAACAACTACCGCCGCTTCTACATGAAAAAGGCGCTGTTCCACTATCCGTGGCGCGGCACCGGGTTCCGGCGGCGGTATCTGCTGGGCTGTCTTTACGCCTTCCTCAAGGCCGGCGTGGGGCGCACGTTCTATGATCTTGGAAAGGTCGGCTATACTGGCCCGCAATCCAAGCACAAGCTGGACTTCAAATTCGACGAGACCCGCACCATCGCCGAGGCGCAGATGGACGATTGGGAAGCGTCAGCCGACAAGGCCGCCAAAGCCGCAGAGCGCCGCGAAGCGGTGAAGGCCCAGATGAAGGAACGCTCAGCGACACGCACACAGGGCTTCAAGATGCCGAACGGGGCTGAGGTGCGCGCCTGTGGGGGTGGTACGCAGCAAATGGAAGATGTCTGAAGCGGCGCATACCGGGGCCGTGATCGGCCCCAACGCCATCCTGCAGCTTTTGCCCCAGATCGAACGTATCGGAGGCGAGGAGCGGGTGGCGCAGATGCTTGCTCAGGCGGGCATCTTTGATGTGCCCGATGGCAGCCATATGATTCCGGAAACGGATGCCATGCGGTTGCATCAGGTGTTGCGCCGTGAAGAGCCCGAACTGGCCCCCCAACTCGCGGCCAAAGCCGGGCGTGAGACGGCCAATTACATCCTGGCCCACCGCATTCCGAACCTGGCGCAATATGTGCTCAAGGCGCTTCCGGCGGGGCTTGCCGCACGTGCCCTGTCGGCTGCGATTGCCAAACATGCTTGGACCTTTGCGGGTTCGGGGAATTTTCGGGTTGTCTCTCCCTGGCGGTTCGAGATCGCGCAGAACCCGATTGTGCGCGGTGAACACAGTGACACACCCCTGTGTCACTGGCATGCCGAGGTGTTTGCACGGCTATATCAGGTTCTGGTGCATCCAAGCTGCACCTGCCGCGAGATCAGCTGTTGCGCCGCGCAATCGGATGGCGTGTGTACCTTTGCCGTGACCCGCGCGCTGGTACGATAATCGGCCAACGCCTCGGAAAAGCGGGTGCCAATCGGTCGCGCGTTCTTTTCGTGACGCAACACCAATCGCTGGGCTTTGGCCCCCGACGCAAATGGACGGGCCGGCGGGCAGGGGTTGTGCAAGACGCGCGCGGCCTCTCTGTCGCGGCAGGCGCGCAGGTTTTGCCGCGCGTGCCACGACAGTGCGTCGCGGGCCTGTGGCCCGGCAAACAGGCTTTCAACCGCATAGCCGTTGGCGTTCAGGATATGATGACCGTTCAGCAAAATGTGATAATAGGCAATGCTGTGTCGTGGCAGGTTTTGCCGCACAGCGCGTGCCGACAGCAGATCTTTGGCAGGCACCAAAACGGCGCTGTGGCCAAACATCCGCGACACGGTTTTTCCCGACATCACCACCCGGTGCTGGCGTGACAGGGACAGCGGCGCAAAGCCGTCAATGCAGGGCAGGACAACCGGACGCAACAGCCTGTCGCGCGCCATGTCCCTTTGCGACACCGGCGTGCCGAACACCCAGACAATCGGCTGCACCCCGCTGTCCAGAGTGCGCACCAGATCGCCCGCCCGCAAATCCTGAACCGGGCGCTGCCCGCTTTCGGTTTCGATCAGGGTGTCGGTTGCAAAGCAAATCAACGATCCCGGCGTGGGCGGTTCGGAATTCGTAAATCCCGTCGCAAGGCGCTGAATGGAAATCCCGTCGATATCGTTGCCGAAATCCTCGCTTGAGCCAGACCGGGTTGCGGTGCTGGAAAACCCTGAAAACCCGGATGAGGTTGTCGGATCAAGCAGGGCATCGCCGTTATAGGTGGCCTGAATATATTCGTCATTGGCCGGATCGTAGACAACGATATTGTCGCCGCCATTGTTGAACACGTTTCGATTATAATCGGCGTCAAAGGCCAGGTTATCGCCCGTGACCGCTGGAAGACTGCCGCCATTTTGAACGTCACGCACCACAACCGCTACGGCTCCGGCCTCAAGGATGGTGCCGGGCGGAAACGTAAACCAATTGTCCCGCCCCTGATCCCATAGCTCCAGCCCCGAGATGTCGATGGCTGTGTTCGAGAGGTTCACCAGTTCAAGGAATTCGTCCCGGCCGCGTGCCGCGCCGTTTCCATCTGTATCAAAATTGTTTGTGGGACCATTCGGATCAACAAGCACTTCGTTGATTGCAATGCCACCCAGCAGTGTATCGGGCATGGAATGTCGCTTTGCTCGTATTCGGGACATGTCCAATTTAGATAAACAAAGAGGCAAATTTGCGGCACCGCTGCGCCATCACGTTGCATCACTGTGTTGCCGCTATCCCTTGCGCGCATCGGGATGCATGGCTAAACGCTGCCCCAAGTTCGCGACATTCACTTTCTGGCACTTTCAGGGGGCACCCGACCATGTCCATCGACATCGAAACCGCCGCACGCGTGGCCAAACTGGCGCGCATCCGCGTTGAAGACGACGACCTGCCTGCTTTGGCGCAAGAGTTTTCGACCATTCTTGGCTTCATCGAGCAGCTGAACGAGGTCGATGTCGACGGCGTAGAGCCGATGGTGTCGGTCACGCCGATGCGCCTGAAACGCCGCGAAGATGGCGTCACGGATGGCGGATATCAGGACAAGGTTCTGGCCAACGCGCCAGACGCGCGCGAGGGGTTCTTTGCGGTGCCAAAGGTGGTTGAATAATGACGGATCTGACAAAACTGAAAATCGCCGAAGCCCGTGACGCTTTGCGCGCTGGCGATGTAAGCTCGGTCGAGCTGACCGAGGCCTGTCTCACAGCGATCGACGCGGCCGACGCATTGGGAGCATTCGTTCACAAAACGCCCGAAGTGGCGATGGGGCAGGCGCGGTCTGCCGATGACCGGATCAAGGCGGGCGACGCGCCGGACCTGTGCGGCATCCCGCTGGGCATCAAGGATCTGTTCTGCACCAAAGGCGTACCGTCCCAGGCCGCCAGCGCGATCCTCAACGGGTTCAAGCCGGAATACGAAAGCACTGTCTCGGGCCAGCTGTTCGATGCGGGCGCGGTGATGCTGGGCAAGCTCAACATGGACGAGTTTGCCATGGGCTCGTCGAACGAGACCTCGACCTATGGCAATGCGGTCAACCCGTGGCGGCGCGGCAATGACGACACCGCGTTGACCCCCGGCGGGTCCTCGGGTGGTTCGGCCAGCGCGGTTGCGGCAGACCTGTGCCTTGGCGCCACCGGCACCGACACCGGCGGGTCGATCCGTCAGCCTGCGGCCTTTACCGGCATCACCGGGATCAAGCCAACCTACGGGCGCTGTTCGCGTTGGGGCATCGTGGCCTTTGCCTCCAGCCTCGATCAGGCCGGGCCCATGACGAAAGACGTGCGCGACGCTGCCATCATGTTAGAGGCGATGTGCGGGCACGACCCGAAAGACAGCACGTCGGCGGACCTGCCGGTGCCGAATTTCGAAGCAATGCTGACCGGCGACATCAAAGGCAAAACCATCGGCATCCCGCGCGAATACCGCATGGACGGCATGCCCGACGCCATCGAGGTGCTCTGGACCGAGGGCCGCAAGATGCTCGAAGAGGCCGGGGCCAAGATCGTAGATATCTCCCTGCCGCACACCAAATACGCGCTGCCCGCCTATTACGTGATCGCGCCCGCCGAGGCGTCTTCCAACCTCGCGCGCTATGACGGCGTGCGGTATGGCCACCGGGCCAAGCTGGCGCAGGGCGACGGCATCACCGAGATGTACGAGAAAACCCGCGCCGAAGGCTTTGGCCCCGAAGTGCAGCGCCGCGTGATGGTGGGCACCTATGTGCTGTCCGCCGGCTTCTACGACGCCTATTACAACCGCGCCCGCAAGGTGCGGACATTGATCAAGAAAGACTTTGAAGATGTCTTCGCACAAGGCGTCGATGCCATTCTGACACCGGCCACCCCCTCTGCGGCGTTTGAGCTGGGCAAAGACGTGTCCGACCCGGTCGAGATGTATCTCAACGATGTGTTCACCGTGACCGTCAATCTGGCGGGCCTGCCGGGGATCTCGGTTCCCGCCGGTGTCGACAAGAATGGTCTTCCGCTGGGGCTGCAACTGATTGGCCGCCCGTGGGAAGAGGGCGACCTGCTAAATACCGCTTACGCGCTGGAACAGGCTGCGGGCTTCGTGGCAAAACCTGCGAAATGGTGGTAAACCGCGCCGAAAACAGGCAGGACAGGATTATGAAACCAGCATCCTTTCGCAGATGGGCCAGTGGGGCCGCTTTGCTTGCACTGGCGGCCTGCACTTCGGAAATCCCCGATAGCGCGCAGGGCGTCGGCTTTGATCGCTATGACAATTACCAACAGCAACGCGATGCAGTTCTCGAAGGCCGCGCCCGGCCAACCACCATCGGTGCCCCCCCAACCGTAGCTGGCGCGCCGCTCTCGGCCCTCAGCCCCGAGGATCAAGCCCAACGCGACGCCCGCGCGGCCAATTCCGGGATCGACCCGGTGCAGGCCTCTCCCAGCAACCCCGCGCCGCAAATCGTGCGCAACGAAGCCGGGCTGTCGGGCGAAAATGATTTCGACGCGGTGTCCAATTCGCGGTCAATCGAAAGCGACGCTGCGCTGATCGCGCAGAATCGCGCCCGCTATCAGGTCATCGCCCCCGAAGCCCTGCCCACACGTCCTGGCAGTGACACCCCCAACATCGTGGCCTACGCCCTGCAAACCACAAACCCCAAAGGCGCGCCAATCTATCGGCGGTCCGCTTTTGCCTCCGAAGCCCGCCATCAACGCGCCTGTGCCGCCTTCACGTCCTCTGATCTGGCGCAAGAGGCGTTTTTGGCCGCTGGTGGGCCAGAACGCGACCGGCAGACGCTTGATCCCGATGGCGACGGCTTTGCCTGTGGCTGGGATCCGGCACCGTTCCGTGCGGTGCGCAACTGACGCCTCTCTGGCACCCATCACCCAATTGCGGCCCACGCCGCAATGGTGCCGTGCCGGATATGGTGGTGCTGCATTACACCGCGATGGACTGCGCGGCCAAAGCGCGCGACTGGCTCTGCACCCCCGAGGCCCAGGTCTCGGCCCATTACGTGCTCGCCCCGGACGGCACGGTCTGGCATCTGGTCGATGAGGCCGATCGCGCCTGGCATGCCGGGGCGGGGCGATGGGGCGATGTGACCGATGTCAATTCGCGCTCGATCGGGATCGAGATCTCAAACACCGGCTTTACCCCATTCGCCGCCCGCCAGATGGATGCGCTGGATGCGCTGCTTGCTGATATTCTGAACCGCCACGCCATTCCGCCGGACCGTGTGATCGGTCATTCCGATATGGCCCCCGGTCGCAAAATCGACCCCGGCGCGCGGTTTGATTGGCAACGCTTGGCGCGACAGGGCCTGTCGATCTGGCCAGAGGCCAAGGGATCGGGCTGCTTTGACGAAAACGCCCGCCGGTTCGGCTACACCGCAGATGTGCCGCATGATGATGTTCTGCACAGTTTCCGCCTGCGGTTCCGCCCCTCGGCAAAGGGCCCCTGTGATGACACAGATCGCGCCCTGATGGCAAACCTGGCGCAGCGCTGGCCTGTCGCGCAGGATATGGCTTCTTTGGGCTGAAAATACCTCGGAGTTTGAGGCAGCGCCTCATATGTTTCCGGCATCGGAAACATCCCGATACCTCAACGCAGCATGCGTCAGTTCAACTCATAAGGCAGAATGCCCCGCCGATGCGTCTGGATCGTCAATTTGCGTTCCAGCGGCGGGACCGAGCGTTGGTGGCAATTGGACCGCTCGCAGATGCGGCAGGAAATGCCGATAGGTTCAAAGGCACCGTCACGGCTCAGATCCAGACCATCGGCATAGACCAGTGCGCTGGCATGTTTCACCTCACATCCCAGCGCAATCGCATAGCGCCGCACTGGTGCGCCGAAATGACCGCCGGTTTTTGACACATCGCGCGCAAGGGAAATATAGCGCACCCCGTCGGGTGTTTCGGCCAATTGCCGCAGGAACCGCCCCGGCGTTTCAAACGCGCGATGCACGTTCCACAGTGGACAGGCCCCGCCGAAACGCGCAAATTGCAGCCGCGTGGCCGAATGGCGCTTGGTGATCGTGCCCGCCTGATCGACGCGGACAAAGAAGAACGGAATCCCTTTGGCCCCGGGCCGTTGCAGGGTGGACAGACGGTGCGCCACCTGCTCGATCGAGGCCCCAAACCGTCGCGCCATCAGTTCCAGATCGTGCCGCGTGTCCTGGGCGGCTTGCAGGAATTGCCCGTAAGGCATGACCGCCGCCCCGGCAAAGTAATTGGCCAGCCCCAGCCGCGCGATGTCGCGGGCGGCGTCGGATTGGAACCGCGCCAGATCAAGCGTCGCATCCAGCAGCTTGCCATGCCGGGCCAGCGCCAGTTGCAGCATCATCTGAAAGGTCTGGGTTTCCGGTGCCGCCAAAGAAGACAGGGTCAGTTCCTGTCGCAACGCGTCGAACCGGCGCAGATCGGCGGTGTTGGCAAAGCGCACATGCAGCCCTTCTGACTCAAGTCCCCGGATCGCGGCGCGCACCCGGTCAGAGCCGGTGAGTTTCGTGGCCACGCGCTCTGCCGCGCGGTCGACGGCGTCGATATAGTTGTCGCAATAGTGAAAGAAATCGCGCACCTCTTCCCAGGGGCTTGGCTGCAATTGCGCGCCCTCGCGGCCCAGGGCCTCATCCAGAGAGGCCAGACGTTCATGGGTCTGCCGATACGCGCGGTGCAGTTCAAGAAACGCCCGCGCAAGACCCGGCGCGTTCGAGGCCGTTAGCCGCAGATCGGCCACCGGCGGCGCGGCATCGGCAAAGACCGGATCGGCCAGCGCTTCGCGCATATCCGAGATCATCCTCTCGGCATCGCCCTGACCCAGCTCGGTAACATCAACGCCAAACTCCTGCGCCAGCGCCAGCACCACCGTGGTGGAGAGCGGGCGCTTGTTGTTTTCCATCTGGTTGAGATAGGGCAGGGACACGCCCATCTTGGTGGAAAAATCGCGCTGGGTGATGCCAAGCCGGGTGCGGATTTCGCGCAGCTTGGCACCGGCATAGAGTTTTTGGGTCGCCATGACATCCCTTTGCAAGTTTGCAGCTTTGGGTGCCGAGTTTGCAAATCCGTCAGCCGCTGTCCAGCCCTGCCAGCCGGGCCGCGCGCCAGATGACAAACCGGATCGCAATGATTGCCCCCAGGGCGGTGGCCAGCATGATCCACAGCAGCGGCCACGGGCCAGAGCCCGGCACCAGCAGAACACCCGCCAGCGCCGACAACGCGGCACCGCCCCCCAGCATGATTGCCCCGCCCAGCCCAGAGGCTGTCCCGGCCAGATGCGGGCGCACCGACAGCATGCCTGCTGTGGCGTTCGGGATGATCATGCCGTTGCCAAGGCCGACAAAGGTCATGAAGCCGAAAAACGTCCACTGAGTGCCAAGCCCCAGCCAGAACACGAGGATCGACAGCGAAATTCCGGTGCCGTTGATCAAGGAGCCGATATAGACCATGCGGTTCACGCCGATCCGCGCGGAATAGCGGCCCGAAACGAAATTGCCTGCGAAATATCCGATGGCCGGGGCTCCGAAGAAAAAGCCAAGCGTGGCGGGCGACATTCCGAACACCTCGGTGCCAACAAACGGCGCGCCGCCAAGATAGGCAAAGAACGCGCCCGAAGCGAGGCCGGAGGCCAGCGCGTAGCCCCAAAACCGTGGGCTGGTCAGAAGTTCGGGATATTGCTTGAACTGCGCCCCTAATGTCAGGCCGCTGGTCGCGGCGGTTTCGCCAAGGTCGGACCAGGTCAGCCAGTAAAGGCCAACGCCAAGGATGAACAGCAGCCAGAAATTCGACTGCCAGCCAAAGGCCTGATCCAGAACACCGCCGAAGGCTGGGCCGATCATCGGCACCACCGCCATGCCCATGGTCACATAGCCGATCATCGACGCGGCCTGATCTTGCGGCACGCAATCGCGCACCACCGCACGGCTGAGCACCATTGCGGTCACAATCACAGCCTGGGTCATGCGGAAAAACAGGAACCACCCGATGCTGGGTGCATAGATGCAGCCCAAGGTGGCGGCGCAAAACCCGGCGATCCCCCAAAGGATCACTGGACGGCGGCCCATCTTGTCCGAGATTGGCCCGATCACCAATTGCAGCACCGCGTTCACACCCAGATACACCGCGACAGACAGCTGCATGATGCTGTAATCGGTCTGGAAATGCGCGGCCATGTTTGGCAGGGACGGCAGAAAGATGTTCATCACCAACGCCGAAAGACCCGCAAGCAGGATCAATGTGACAATATGCGGTGGCGTGGCGCGGTCCAGAAATCGGACCTTTGCGGCGTAGCTCATGCTATGTCGCTACGCCTGTGTTTGAGAAATGTCCATATTCGTTGGCGTAGCGGTGCATTTTGCAAATTTGCATATTGCAGACAGGGTGATATGCACGGTTTGCAAATTTGCTGATTTACTCTTGAGGCAATGCCGCAGCGCAGTATGGTCGCGCAAAGCGAAAAAGGGACGGTCCATGAAAGATATTCTGCAAGAGCTGGAAATTCGCCGCGCCGATGCGCGCCTTGGGGGCGGTCAGAAACGCATCGACGCGCAGCACGGGCGCGGCAAGCTGACGGCGCGGGAACGGGTCGAGCTTCTGCTCGATGAGGGCAGCTTTGAAGAATACGATATGTTCGTCACCCACCGCTGCACCGACTTTGGCATGGAGAAGAACCGGCCGGCAGGCGACGGGGTTGTTACCGGCTGGGGCACGATCAACGGGCGGATGGTTTATGTCTTCTCTCAGGATTTCACCGTGCTGGGCGGATCGGTGTCCGCGACCCACGCGATGAAGATTTGCAAGATCATGGACATGGCGATGCAGAACGGCGCGCCGGTGATCGGGATCAACGATTCCGGTGGCGCGCGCATTCAGGAAGGCGTGGACAGCCTTGCGGGCTATGGCGAGGTGTTCCAGCGCAACATCATGGCATCCGGCGTCGTGCCGCAGATCAGCGTGATCATGGGGCCGTGTGCGGGCGGGGCGGTCTATTCGCCTGCGATGACGGACTTCATCTTCATGGTGAAGGACAGCAGCTATATGTTCGTCACCGGCCCGGATGTGGTGAAGACCGTCACCAACGAACAGGTGACGGCGGAGGAATTGGGTGGGGCGTCGACCCATACCAAGAAGTCCTCGGTCGCCGATGGCGCGTTCGAGAATGACGTTGAGGCGCTGGCCGAGGTGCGCCGTCTGGTGGACTTCCTGCCGCTCAACAACCGCCAGCCCGCGCCGACGCGGCCGTTTTTTGATGATGTGGACCGGGTTGAATCGTCCCTGGATACGCTGGTTCCGGCAAACGCCAATACGCCTTACGATATGAAGGAACTCATCCACAAGATCGCGGATGAGTCCGATTTTTACGAAATTCAGGAAGACTTCGCGAAGAACATCATCACCGGATTCATCCGTCTGGAAGGGCAGACCGTTGGGGTTGTTGCCAATCAGCCGATGGTTCTGGCGGGTGTTCTGGACATTGACAGCGCCCGCAAGGCCGCGCGGTTTGTGCGGTTCTGCGACTGCTTCTCGATCCCGATCCTGACGCTGGTGGACGTGCCGGGCTTCCTGCCGGGGACCAGTCAGGAATATAACGGCGTGATCAAGCACGGCGCGAAACTGCTGTTTGCGTATGGCGAGGCCACGGTGCCAAAGGTGACAGTGATCACCCGCAAATCCTATGGCGGGGCCTATGTGGTGATGGCGTCCAAACATCTGCGGGCGGATGTGAACTATGCCTGGCCCACCTCGGAAATCGCCGTGATGGGGGCCAAGGGCGCGACCGAGATCATCCATCGCGCTGACCTTGGCGACCCGGACAAAATCGCAGCCCATACAGCCGAGTACGAAGACCGGTTCGCCAACCCGTTTGTGGCGGCAGAACGTGGCTTCATCGACGAGGTGATCCAACCACACAGCACACGCAAACGGGTCGCGCGGGCCTTTGCGGCGTTGCGGTCAAAGAGCCAAGAGATGCCGTGGAAGAAACACGACAATATTCCGCTTTAAGGGGCGCGGTGCGTGAAATCACGCACCCTACGGATTGGACCTGATGGCACGGAACGGCTGGCATATGTTGCGCGATGCGGACGGGTTGGTTTTGGCCCGGCATTTGCCTGCGCGCTTTGATGTGTCGGCAGTGGCAGATTTTCCGATCTGTGATGCGGGGCGTCTGGCGCGGCAGGTGCGTCAGGATCTGTGGCGGGCGTTGCAGAACGTGCGGGGGTTTTCGCCCGTTGTGCGGGTGGACCGTCTGGCAGACGGGCTGCGCGTGACAGCGGGGGGGCGGGTGCCTGCATCGAGCCAGTCCGCGTCAGTGCGGGCGCGGTTGGAGGATGTGCTGAACAACCCCAAAGCGCGGTCGCGTTGGCTGAAATGGGCCGGTGCGGGCAAGCACGCACCCTACGTCGTTGCACTGTTTTTTTTTGCTGGGTCGGTCTTTGCCGAAGCGCCGCTTGAGGTGCCGTCGGGCCAGGCTGTGAGTTTCCATGAAATGCTTTCGGATCAGCCCGGTGACGGGCCGATCCATCGCTTTCGGTTTATTGCGCCAGAGATCGGGCAGGAGGGGCGCGCGTATGAGGATGTGGAGGGCGATATGCAGCATTTATGCGAGACATTTGCATTGCCGCAGCTGGCCGAGAGCGACCCACAGCCGCAGCAGATCGTGATTTCATTCAGCCAGTCCGAAATCGCCTTTGGCGAGGCCAATCCCGATGTCATCCAGTTTTTCGAGGCCTATCGTGTCGAAAACGAGACCTGCATCTTGGAGTTTTTCTGATGTCTGCACAATATCTTGGGGGTCGCTTGCGGTTGCAGGGCGGGGTTGAGTCTTTTGAGACACAACCCGCTCATCTGTCAGGCTGTGGATATCTTTTTGCACCGGAGTCACGTTATCCTTGGTGCGACTGCACCCAAGCAGTCACTACCTCGAACCGAGGACAGGCAGGGCCATCAGGTCTTGTTGGGTCCTTTGAACCTGACAGGAGAACAAGATGTCCAAGAGCATCAAGCTTCTTGCCGCGGTCGGTTTCTTGGCAGCGCTTTCAGCGTGCGCCCAGCAACAGGCCGAAGAAGAGTTTGTGGTTATCGACCCAGAGCCGATTAGCTACGAACCCAAACACACCGGCAAATACAAGTGAACTGAATACGGGGCGGGCACCGCTCGCCCCCTTTTCCCGCGTTGGCTGCATGGGGGTCCCATGCTGAAACATCGCGGCTTTCCCGGGCGGCTTCCGGGTACGGATTTCCAATTCACCATCCGCAGACCGAATCCCAAAGGTGTGACACCGATCACGATGCGCGAACGCTACCGCGACCGCCGCGCACCGGACCGTCGGGCGGATACGGCATTCATGGCCGCGCTATGGCGGCAGTTCGGGACCGAACCGTTCGAACGGGGCAATCTGGATGCCGGGCGGCTGAGCTGGCTGTTTGGCCGCGAGGTGCTGGCCTATGACGATCCGTTCGATCCCGAAAGCTATGAGGCGCTGCTGATCATTGACGAAACCGCGGCACGGGCAGCCTTTCCAGACGCGTTTGACGGCGGGGAATGGGCGTGATGCCGCTTACGCAGGGTCAGTTTGGGCGGGAATGGGCCGATACCTTGGGTTGTATTGGATCGGTGATTGACCTGCCGCGTGGTTCTGACAGTGTGGCGATGTTCCTAGTGACACGGCGTTGGCAGATTGCGCCGTATGTTCACCGTTACCCTTCCCCTGTCGGGCGTCTTGGCAACACCCCACGCCAAGCGCCCGACTTTTTCTTTTGCAGATCATTGTCTTGCAGGTTTTGGCAGAGTTCCGCCAAAAATCGGTCTTCGCGCGTCTGTGACTGGAACCCGGAGCCGATCCGGGGTGTTTATGGTCTACAGGCACTGAATTTTGAAGGAGCAGAGACATGGGTTGGACCACACGCATACCGAAACCGGCGCTTGCCATATGCGTCTTGTTGGGGCTTGCGGCCTGCGGTGACACGCTGGGCGAGCAAGCGCTTTTGGGCGGTGCGGCCGGGGCCGGCACCGCAGTGGCCACTGGGGGCGACCCGCTCACCGGTGCGGCGGTCGGAGGCGCGGCCAACGTCGCGTATTGTCAGACCTACCCGGAACGCTGCTGACACATCATTAAAAAACCACTCACGAACTTCGACCGCTTGGGCTGTGCGCCTGAGCGGTCTTTTTTGTGCCATTGCTGCGGGGGCATCCCCGGGCCAAGACATGACTGACGGAAAGGGACATCCATGTTCGACAAGATCCTGATTGCCAACCGGGGCGAGATTGCCTGCCGGGTGATCAAAACGGCCCATAAGATGGGTATCAAGACGGTGGCGATCTATTCGGATGCTGACAAGAACGCGCTGCATGTCGAAATGGCGGACGAGGCGGTTCATATCGGTCCGTCGCCTGCCAACCAGTCCTATATCGTCATCGACAAGGTGATGGAGGCCATCCGCCAATCCGGCGCGCAGGCGGTGCATCCGGGGTATGGGTTCCTGTCCGAGAACCCCAAATTTGCCGAGGCGTTGGAGGCCGAAGGCGTGGCGTTCGTCGGACCCCCGGTCGGTGCAATCGAAAAGATGGGTGACAAGATCACCTCAAAGAAGATCGCGCAAGAGGCTGGCGTGTCGACGGTGCCCGGTTACATGGGGCTGATCGAGGACGCCGACGAGGCGGTGAAGATCTCGAACGAGATCGGCTATCCGGTGATGCTCAAGGCGTCTGCGGGCGGCGGTGGCAAGGGGATGCGCATCGCCTGGAACGATGACGAGGCGCGCGAAGGCTTCCAGTCGTCGAAGAACGAGGCGGCGAGCAGTTTTGGCGATGACCGAATTTTCATCGAAAAATTCGTTACCCAACCGCGCCACATTGAAATTCAGGTACTGTGCGATGCGCATGGCAACGGGATTTACCTGAATGAACGCGAATGTTCGATCCAGCGGCGCAACCAGAAGGTTGTGGAAGAGGCGCCCAGCCCGTTTCTTGATGAGGCCACGCGCCGCGCGATGGGCGAGCAGTCGGTCGCCTTGGCCAAGGCGGTGGGCTATGCCAGTGCCGGGACGGTCGAATTTATCGTCGATGGGGACAAAAATTTCTATTTCCTTGAGATGAACACCCGTTTGCAGGTGGAGCATCCCGTGACGGAGCTGATCACCGGCGTCGATCTGGTCGAACAGATGATCCGCGTGGCGCATGGAGAAAAGCTGTCGATCGGCCAGGACGATGTGAAAATCAACGGCTGGGCGATTGAGAACCGTCTTTATGCCGAAGACCCGTATCGTAATTTCCTGCCGTCTATCGGGCGTTTGACCCGCTATCGCCCGCCGGAAGAGGGCGCTTTAGGCGACGGGATCGTGCGCAATGACACCGGTGTCTTTGAGGGCGGCGAGATCAGCATGTATTACGACCCTATGATCGCCAAGCTGTGTACCTGGGGGCCGGATCGCGCCACGGCGATCGAAACGATGCGCAATGCGCTGGACAGTTTCGAGGTCGAGGGCATCGGGCATAACCTGCCCTTTGTGGCGGCGGTCATGGATCATCCGAAATTCATCTCGGGCGATATGACAACTGCGTTTATCGAAGAGGAATACCCGGACGGGTTTGACGGTGTGACGCTGGATGATGCCGATCTGAAACGGGTGGCGGCGGCCTGTGCGGCGATGAACCGGGTCGCGGAAATCCGGCGGGCGCGGATCTCGGGTACGTTGGACAATCACGAACGCCATGTCGGGGAAAACTGGAACGTCGCGTTGCAGGGGCAGGATTTCGATGTAACCATCGCCGCCGACAAGGCCGGATCGACCGTGCGCTTTGCCGATGGGGCCGAACTGCGCGTGAGCGGTGACTGGACCCCCGGCGATCAGTTGGCGCGTATGATGGTGGATGACGCGCCATTGGTGATGAAGGTGGGCAAGGTGTCGGGTGGATTCCGCATCCGGACCCGCGGGGCCGAGCTCAAGGTGCATGTGCGCACGCCGCGTCAGGCGGAATTGGCGCGGCTGATGCCGGAAAAGCTGCCGCCCGATACGTCGAAAATGTTGCTGTGTCCGATGCCCGGTTTGATCGTGAAAGTCGATGTGCAGGCCGGCGACGAGGTGCAGGAAGGGCAGGCGCTGTGTACGGTTGAGGCGATGAAGATGGAGAACATTCTGCGCGCCGAGCGCAAGGGCACGGTGTCCAAGATCAACGCGGGCGCCGGCGATAGCCTTGCTGTGGATGACATCATCATGGAGTTTGAATAGCCAAGATGGTGCCCGATTTTCAGACACTGATGTTGCCTGTTTTGGAGCTTGCCCACGAGGGAGAGCTTTCAATGGACGAGCTTGAGGAAGGTATCGTCACACGCTTCTCGATATCTGAAGATGATCGACATGCACTTCTTCCGAGCGGTAAACAAACACGTCTGAAAAACCGGATTGGTTGGGCACGCACGTATCTCAAGCAGGCAGGTTTGTTGACCTTTCCGCAGCGTGGGTTTGCCCGGATTACTGATGCGGGACGGGCGGTGGTTGCTGCCAAACCTCAAAAAATCGACAAGCGATTTCTTCAGCAGTTTCCGGAGTACAACCAATTCAGGTTACGGACAAAGCAGGATGATGCATCTGCGACTAGGGGAACATCGTCAGATAGTGAGGCGACCCCTGAAGAGTTGCTGAAACTATCTGTATCGGAAATTGACACGGCTCTTGCGGAAGAATTGGTCGAGCGGGTGCAATCCGCTCCACCAGCCTTCTTCGAGGCAGCAATTGTGCAGCTTTTGATGAAAATGGGCTACGGCCATGGTGCTGATGCGGGCCGTGTTCTTGGGCAATCCAGCGACAATGGGGTTGATGGTGTCATCAACATGGATCGGCTTGGCGTCGACCAAGTCTACATTCAGGCGAAACGATACTCATCTGAGAACACTGTAGGCGGCGGTGAGATCAGGGACTTCTTCGGCGCACTTAGCTTGAAAGACGTTCAGAAAGGTATCTTCGTCACGACATCGCGTTTCACCCAAGGTGCCCTGCACACGGCGGAAAAGCTTGGCGCACGAATTATTCTGATAGACGGTGCGCAGCTTGGTAAGCTGATGCTCACACATGAAGTTGGTTGCCGTGTCAGGGAGGTCTACAAACTGCGCGAGATTGAAGAGGATTTCTTCACATGATGCGTATTAAGCTCAATAGCCCGGGCGCGGCCCCGTCTGACCAGTGATCGGGGGTTTGTGTTTGATGGGTTTGTTCGACATGTCAAAACCTCTGCTTGGCGGCGTATCTTGGCCGCACACCGTTAATATAGGGTTTTTCCGGTGTCGGCGCAACGGGCTGGGTCAGAAGTTGCTGACCCGCCGGTCCCGGATTTCCTGTTGCCGCGTGGGCATTTTGTCGATGGTGCGGCTTAGTTCTCGCACGCTCCAGGGCAGGGGTTTGCGCAGTTTGACCTGCCCGTCCTTGCCGATCAGCGCCAACATAAAGCCCCTTGGGCGCAGTTTGGTGCGCAGCTCGCTTTGCGCGTCGGGGTCGGTGTCGGTTATGACAACCACGTCGCGGACCTCTAGTTCATCATATTCGCGCAAGAGCAGCTGCATCTGCTGCACAAAGCGCGGGTCTGCGGGGGTGTCGGCAAACACCACCACGGGGCGGTTGATCCACAGAAAGTCATCCAAAGACACCTCATCGGCGCTTAGAACGACATCTGGTTCCGCAGGCGCGGTCTGCGAGGATACGTCGGTTGCAAAAGCAGGCATGGACAGGGCCAATGCCGCAAGTGCCAAAGTGGCGGGCCAGTTCTTGTTCATAACCAAAGACATAGTGCGTCTGATCTCCAAAGCGAAGAGGCGACAGGCCGCTGGTCAACATATTTTCGGCATCCAACCGGCAGCCAAGGCAGGCGCATTATGAGGGCGATTTTGAATGATATGCAGGGGTTTTCGGTGCGGAACGTGCCGAATGTGCCCATGCGACGCCGTGGGACCGGCCGGTTTGCGCAGCCAGGTGGACGATTTGGCGCAGTTTCACACACTCCCGGCACAGGCCGCTGCGATCCGCGCAGACCCGGTGTCAAAGACAATCAAAGGATCACAGGACAATGACAGCCAAGACAGATAAATGGCGCAGCCTTGCTGAAAAGGAACTTCGCGGACGTCCGCTGGACGATCTGACGTGGCAGACGCTGGAAGGCATCGAGGTGCAACCGCTTTACACCGAAGAAGATGTGAAAGACCTGCCGCATCTGGGCACCTTGCCCGGTGAAGCGCCGTTCACCCGTGGGGTGAAGGCGACCATGTATGCAGGCCGCCCCTGGACGATCCGGCAATATGCGGGGTTTTCCACCGCCGAGGAATCGAACGCGTTTTACCGCAAGAACCTTGCAGCGGGGCAGCAGGGGGTGTCGGTGGCCTTCGATCTGGCGACGCACCGGGGCTATGACAGCGATCACGAGCGGGTTGTGGGCGATGTCGGCAAGGCCGGGGTGGCGATTGACAGTGTTGAGGACATGAAGATCCTGTTTGACGGTATTCCGCTGGACAAGGTGTCGGTGTCGATGACGATGAACGGCGCGGTGATTCCGATCCTGGCGAATTTCATCGTGGCGGGAGAAGAGCAGGGCCATGACCGTTCCGTCTTGTCGGGGACCATTCAGAACGACATCCTCAAGGAGTTCATGGTCCGCAACACCTATGTCTATCCGCCCGAGCCGTCGATGCGGATCATTGCGGATATCATCGAATACACCTCGAACGAGATGCCGAAGTTCAATTCGATCTCGATCTCGGGCTACCACATGCAGGAGGCGGGCGCGAACCTTGTGCAGGAGCTGGCTTATACGCTGGCGGACGGCAAGGAATATGTGAAAACGGCGATGGACCGGGGCATGGATGTGGACACGTTCGCCGGGCGGCTGTCGTTCTTCTTTGCGATTGGCAAAAACTTCTTCATGGAAGCGGCCAAGCTGCGGGCAGCCAGGATGCTGTGGTATCGGATCATGGATGATCTGGGAGCCAAGAACGACCGCTCCAAGATGTTGCGCACGCATTGCCAGACCTCTGGCGTCACATTGGCCGAGCAGGACCCCTACAACAACGTGATCCGCACCGCCTATGAGGCGATGAGCGCGGTTCTGGGCGGCACACAGTCGCTTCACACCAACGCGCTGGACGAGGCGATTGCTTTGCCAACTGAGTTCTCTGCGCGAATTGCGCGGAATACGCAGTTGATTTTGCAGGAAGAAACGGGCGTGACCAATGTGGTCGATCCGTTGGCGGGCTCTTACTATGTTGAGAAGCTGACGCATGATCTGGCCACCGAGGCGTGGAAGCTGATCGAGGAAGTGGACGAGATGGGCGGCATGACCAAGGCGGTGGCCTCTGGCATGCCGAAGCTGCGGATCGAAGAGACCGCCGCGACTCGTCAGGCGCAGATTGACCGGGGCGAGGATGTCATCGTGGGCGTCAACAAGTACCGTTTGGAGAAGGAGGATGACCTCGACATCCTTGATATCGACAACGCCAAGGTGCGCCAGTCCCAAATCGCGCGGCTGGAGCAGATCCGCAGCAGCCGGGATCAGGCAGCCTGTGATGCGGCATTGGCCGAGCTTGGTCGGCGGGCCGCCGAGGGTGGCAATTTGTTGGAAGCAGCCGTTGAAGCGTCGCGGGCGCGGGCAAGTGTCGGGGAAATCAGCATGGCAATGGAAAAAGTGTTTGGCCGTCACCGGGCCGAGGTCAAGACATTGGCCGGGGTCTATGGCGCGGCCTATGAGGGCGATGAAGGCTTTGCCGCCATCCAGCGCGCTGTCGAAGGCTTTGCCGAGGATGAGGGCCGCCGCCCGCGGATGCTGGTGGTCAAGATGGGGCAGGACGGGCACGACCGGGGGGCCAAGGTGATTGCCACGGCGTTTGCCGATATTGGCTTTGATGTGGATGTGGGGCCCTTGTTCCAGACGCCTGCCGAAGCCGCGCAGGACGCGATTGACAATGATGTGCATGTGATTGGCATCTCGTCTCAGGCCGCCGGACATAAGACGCTGGCACCGGAGCTTGTCAAAGAGCTTAACGCGCAGGGGGCGGGGGATATTCTGGTGATTTGCGGCGGGGTGATCCCGCAGCAGGATTACAAATTCCTGTATGATGCCGGGGTCAAAGCCATCTTTGGGCCGGGGACGAACATTCCCGAAGCGGCGCAGGATATTCTGCGTCTGATCCGCGAAGCGCGGGCGTGATCTTTTCGGATCGGCAGGGCCGCTTTGACCGGGTGGGGGGACGCTGTCCCCCCACACCCCCCAGGGATATTTGACGCAAGAAGAAAGAGGCAGAGATGTTCGAGCTGGATCACATTGCGGTTGCTGGTGAGACGTTGGCCGAGGCGGTTGCGCATAGCGAAGCGGCGCTTGGCATGGCTTTGGGGCCTGGGGGGCAGGCGACCCACAACCAGTTGCTGGGCCTTGCGGACGGGATGTATTTCGAGGCGATTGCCGTGGACCCGTCGCAACCCAAACCGCCATATCCGCGCTGGTTCAGGTTGGACCGCTTTAAAGGCCGGCGCGGCTGGATAAGTGGATTCTGCGCTGTGACGACATTCAGGCGGCACTTGATCTGTTTCCCGATCTAGGAGCGCCGGTTCACATGACGCGGGGTGATGTGCGCTGGACGATGATTGTGCCACAGGATGGCCAATTGCCCTTTGACGGGCTGTTTCCGGCAATACTTCAATGGCATACGGATATGCCTCCGGGGCAAAGCCTGCCGGCGACGGATTTGCGCCTGAGCACGCTTGAGATCGTGTCGCCGGACGCACAAGAGCTTGCGGCGCTGCTTGAGCCGCATTTTTCCGACGCCCGTGTCAGATTTGAAACTGGCCCGATCCCGTCTTTGACGGCGGCTTTTGAGACCAGCGCGGGCCCCCGGATTTTGCGATAGCGGTGGTGCGATCCGGTTTAGCGGCTTACCCTACAGGGATGCCGCACTGACAAATCCCGCGACGTGATTTACACTGCGCCGCATGTCGATCTGGACCCGCATAACCGACGCTGTTGCGGCACTTGCCAAGGGTGAAAGCCTGACGCAAGTGTTCGACAGGTTGCGCACCCCGCCCGAGAAAACCGTTGCGTTTACCATTGCGGTGATTGCGTTGTCGGCAAAGATGGCGAAAGCCGACGGTCTGGTCACGCGCGACGAGGTGATGGCGTTTCGGGAAGTGTTCAACATTGCACCCGAGGATGAGGCTGGGGCGGCACGGGTGTTCAACCTGGCGCGGCAGGATGTGGCCGGGTTCGAGGATTATGCGCGGCGGATCAGGTCGATGTTCGGCGAGGAGAACGGAACCTTATGTGACCTCATGGAGGGTCTGTTTCATATCGCGATGGCGGATGGCACCTATCACCCCGGAGAAGACGCGTTCTTGCAAGAGGTGGCCGATATATTCGAATTGCCCGAAGGATCCTTCCGGCGTTTGAAATCGCGTTTTGTCCCGGATGCCGAGCCTGATCCGTTTGACGTGCTTGGGGTTGACCCCGGCATGCCGCTTGAGGAGATCCGGGCGGTCTGGCGCAGGCTGGTGCGGGACAGTCATCCGGATGTGATGATTGCGCGGGGCGTGCCGGAAGAGGCGGTGAAGCTGTCGGAAAAGCGCCTGATCGACATCAATCGCGCGTGGGAGGAAATCTCGGCCCGCGAACCGGCCTGATGCGCGTTGCCACCTATAATGTCGAATGGTTTGATAGCTTGTTCGACGATGCCGGACGGGTGCTGGTCGAGGACAGCTGGTCGGCGCGCCACAATATCACCAAGGCGATGCAGGTCGAGGCGCTGGGGATCGTCTTTACGGCGCTGGATGCGGATGTGGTGATGGTGATCGAAGCGCCGGACACCAGCAGATCGCGCAAGACGGTTCCGGCGCTGGAGGCGTTTGCCGCGGCGTTTGAGTTGCGCGCGCGCAAGGCGCTGATGGGGTTTTCGAATGACACTCAGCAAGAGATCGCGCTGATGTATGATCCGGATGTGGTGGCGGCCCGGCACGACCCGCGCGGGCCTGCTCCGCTGGCCGGGGCACCGCCCGGCGACGGCGCGCCGCGTTTTGATGGCACCTTTCGGATTGATCTTGATATTGATGCGACCGAGGACAAGGTTGTCTTTTCCAAGCCGCCGTTGGAAGTGGCGGTGACGCATCTGGCGTCGGGGCAGCAGATGCGGATGATCGGCGCGCATCTGAAATCCAAGGCACCGCATGGCGCGACATCGCGCGACGAGATCATGCGGCTGTCGATTGCCAACCGGCGCAAGCAACTGGCACAGGCGATCTGGCTGCGCAGACGCGTGGACGAGCATCTTGCGGCGGGCGATGCGTTGATGGTTCTGGGGGATCTGAACGATGGTCCGGGGCTGGATGAATATGAACATCTGTTTGGGCGCAGCTCTGTTGAAATCATTCTTGGCACTGGCGATACCGCGCTGTTCGATCCGCATGCGGCGCAAGCGCTGGAGCGGCGGCTTGGGGGGCAACCGACCTCTGCGCGGTTCTTTATTTCGACGGAACACCGCTATTTGCAGGCGTTGCTGGATTACGTGATGGTTTCGCCGGATTTGCGCGCCAAGGCGAAACGCTGGCGCATTTGGCATCCGTTCGATGACCCGGTCTGTTGGAATACGCCGGACCTGTGCGACGCGCTTTTGAACGCGTCTGATCACTTTCCGGTGACGCTTGATCTGGAACTGACGTGAAATTTGCGGGCCGCGCCCTTATATGGGCTGTATGAAACAGTTTGTCGCCGCCCTGATCGTCACCCTTGCCGCAGCCCCCGCCTTATCCGAGGAGGGGTCCGATTCCGAAGAGGGGTCAAACCTGATGGAGCAGGGGGCCGAGCTTTTCTTTCGCGGGCTGATGGACGAGCTGGACCCGGCGCTGGAACAGCTTGAGGGGCTGGCGGATGAGATCGGACCGGTGTTGCGCGAATTTGCGGATGACCTTGGTCCGGCGCTGCGATCATTGCAGGACGAGGTCGAGGATTGGTCGGCCTATGAGCCGCCGATCATTCTGCCCAATGGTGATATTCTGATCAAGCGAAAGCCGGAAACACCAACACCCGACGCGGTTCCCGCGCCGGATGCGGAGACGGATGAGATCGAGATCTGAACTTATTCTGCCGGATGTGCCACGGGGCGTGTGCGGGTCGGGGTGCGGGTGAGCACCGCATGCGCCGCCAACGCCCCTGCTGCGATGGACAGGATCGCCATCAGCGCTGCAACCGACAGGGTTGGAACACCGGCAAGACCGGCTCCTACGGTGCAGCCGCCTGCCAGAACGCCGCCGATCCCCATAAGCACGGCACCACCGGCATAGCGACCTGTTTCGGACGGGGTTTCAAACGAGCGCCACTGGAAGCTGCCAAAGACGATGGATGTGATCCATGCGCCGACAATCACGCCGCCCACAAGGCCCACGCCGAAATTGGCCGGGATCGAGGTTGAGGCGATGGTCCAGAACAATGTATCGGCAAACGGCGATGTGAAGGACAGGCTTTGCAGGGCGACCGGATCGAAATCGTCAAACAGCACAAAGCCGGTTCCGACCCAGCCTGCAGGCACCAAAAGGCCAATCAGGGCTGCCAGAATGAGCGTCGTTGTGCGATTGCCCGATGTCACGGCAGTGACCAATGCGGCAGCGGCGATGATCACCGACCAGAAAATCCCGCCAGCGGGCAGCGCGGCCAGTGTGACAAAATCACCAAGCGGCAGAGTGAAAGAGCCCAGAGTGGTGCGAACCGGGGCCAGAACGCCTTTGAGAGTGGCATGTGCGGTGATGGCAAAGACCACCAGAACAAAAACCGCGCGCAGGTTGCCGCTGGCCGACAGCACGGTGAGGCGCGAGACGCAACCACGGGTCAGAACCATGCCAGCGCCAAACATCAGGCCGCCGACAAGGATCGCAAGCCACGGGATATCGGCGGTCATAAAGCGGTGGGCGTCGAAGCTGATCAAACCAGCCTGGACGGCGGCTTGCGTGCCGAGCACCGCAACGGCCAGCGCGGTCAGCCAGACCCCCATGGCCTGACGGCGGTCATCGCCGACAAGGCCGCGGCGAAAGCAAAACCGGGTGCGTTCAGCCAAACCGCCAAATAGCAGGCCAAGCAGCACCGCAAGCCCGACCGCAGCTTGTGGTGCGGTGAGGGTTTCAAAACCAAACGACTCGAACATGACAGCCTCCGAACTGGAACAGCGTTCCACATGGAGGAGGAAAACCCGCCGGGCAAGGTGTTGACGCTGTCTGTTTATCGGGTGCGCGGGAACAGTGTTCCCCTTGATCCCAGATCGGGCGCATCCTGTTCTGCCTGTGCTGCGCACGCCAAACGCAGGTTTCCGACCAGATGGCCCGGCAATGACACCATCCTTAATTGCATACAGAGTCGGTTTCTACGTGTGTTGTGCAAATTTGAAGCGGATGCGCCGATCAACATCGGTATCTGGCCTTTCGCCGGGATGTCGGGCGGCGCATCTTTGATATATGCTTGAAGCCACACAGAGAGCGTATAGGTTTCAAAGCAACGGGATCATGGCCCCGTGCCATCACCCGGCCTATCATCTTTCGGACACGGCAATCCCGGCAAAGTGCTGCTGGTGTGCCCAATGTCCCGAGCGGCGGATGCCCGCCGCGACCTGATCAAAAGGAAACACCGACATGCCCGTAAAAAACCGATTTGCAGAATTGCAGACTGAAATCACCGCGTGGCGACGGGATCTGCATGAACACCCCGAAATCTTGTTTGATACGCATCGCACAAGCGCTTTGGTGGCCGAAAAGTTACAAGCGTTCGGCTGTGAAGAGGTCGTGACAGGCATCGGCCGCACCGGCGTGGTTGGTGTGATCAAGGGCAAGACGGATACATCCGGCAAGGTGATCGGATTGCGCGCCGATATGGATGCGTTGCCGATTCATGAACAGACGGGGCTGGACTATGCGTCAAAAACCGATGGCGCGATGCATGCGTGCGGACATGACGGACATACGGCGATGCTTTTGGGGGCCGCGAAATATCTGAGCGAGACGCGCAATTTCGATGGCACGGTTGTCGTCATTTTCCAGCCCGCCGAAGAAGGTGGCGGCGGCGGCAAGGAAATGTGCGATGACGGCATGATGGACCGCTGGGGCATTCAGGAAGTATATGGAATGCACAATTGGCCCGGAAAACCGGTGGGCAGCTTTTCGATCCGGCCGGGAGCGTTTTTCGCCGCGACCGACCAGTTCGATATCACGTTCGAGGGGCGTGGCGGACATGCGGCCAAGCCGCAGGAAACTGTGGACACAACCGTGATGGCGTCTCAGGCGGTGTTGACGCTTCAGACGATTGCCAGCCGCAACGCGGACCCGACCGATCAGATCGTGGTGTCCGTCACATCGTTTGAAACATCGTCCAAAGCGTTCAACGTGATCCCGCAGCGGGTGCAGATCAAGGGCACCGTGCGCACCATGTCGAACGAGATGCGCGCGCTGGCCGAAGAGCGGATCATGGCGGTTTGCGAGGGAGTGGCGGCGACCTTTGGCGGCACAGCGGATGTGAGTTATCACAAGGGATATCCGGTGATGGTGAACCACGAGGAACAGACCGCGTTCGCGGCCAAGGTGGCGGCGTCGGTGTCGGGCGGATGTGACGATGCGCCATTGGTCATGGGAGGCGAGGATTTTGCCTTTATGCTCGAAGAGCGCCCAGGCGCGTATATCCTTGTCGGCAATGGGGATTCAGCGGCGGTGCATCATCCGGAGTATAATTTTAATGACGACGCGATCCCGGCGGGCTGTAGCTGGTGGGCCGAGATTGTGGAACAGCGGATGCCCGCCGCCTGAATTTGGGCGGAGGATCTGGCACTGGCGGGCTGATCGGGCCTGCCACTTGCCATTTGCCGTTTTCAGCGTTTGTTACGCTTTTTCTGCGCTGCGCCGGACACCGCCGCATTGACCGTCTTTGCGAACGCCTTTTGGCGTGACCGGGACATGGCCAGCGTTTCGGAGTTGTACTGATCCTCGCGCTTCAGCTTTTGCCACCGGTGAAAGCGGGCGTGATCGAGAGTTCCATCTGACAAGGCCGCTTTGACCGCGCAACCCGGTTCGGAGTGATGGGCGCAATCCGAGAATTTGCATCGGGTGGCAAGCGCGTCGATGTCCTCGAACAGTTCATCAATGCCGTCGCCGGTGCCGGACAATTGCAATTCGCGCATGCCGGGGGTGTCGATCAACCAGCCGCCGCCTTGCGTGGGACGCAGCGCGCGGTGTGTGGTGGTGTGGCGGCCCTTGGCATCGTCCTGGCGAACGGTCTGTGTTGATGCGGTTTCGCCGGTCAGCGCGTTGCGCAGCGTGGTTTTTCCGACACCTGACGACCCCAGCAGGGCAAGGGTCTGTGCGGCCCGGCACCACGGCAAGAGCCGCTGCACATCGTCCGGGTCTTTGGCGTTGATGGTGATCGCCGTGACCAGCGGCGACACATGCTCGGCCTGTTTGCGATAGGTGTCGGCTGTGTCGGTCAGGTCGGCTTTGGTCAGGATGACAAGCGGCACAGCACCCGAGGCCAAAGCCATGGCCAGATAACGCTCTATCCGGGCGACATTGAAATCGTCGTTGCAGCTGGTCACAAGTCCGACGGTATCGACATTGGCGGCGATCCGTTGTTCGGTCGCGCTGTGACCGGCGGCTTTGCGGTGCAGATCGGTGTACGGTGTCAGGCGGTGTATGGCAGAGCTGCCATCGGTCATCACCCAATCCCCGACCGCATAGGCGCTGGTCACCTCGGTGGGGGTCAGGCGGAGCTCGCCTTTGGGCGACATGGCCACCAATTGGCTGCGATGCACTTCGGAGATCCGCGCCGGGGTCAGAGCGGCGTCGGCTTTGGTCAGTTGCTGTGCGAAATGGTTTGACCAGCCAAGCTGGGCAAGCGCGTCGCGGTTCAACACAGAGATCCTGCGATACGTGCAAAGGTCAGCCCGATGCGCGGCAAGACGCGGTTGCGGCGCAATACGCTTGGGCAGATGTCCACCGTGCAGACACGGATCATGACGGCCTCTTGGCTGATGAAAGACGGAGGTTAAGATATCGCGTCGCGCCGGGGTGGACAAGCACCGTCTGGTCATTCCGCTGGCGCGTTGCTAAGCGGACACCATGATTTTGCCATCTCATGCCACGGTTGCCTGTATCAAATGGGGAACGCTGTTTGGACCGGAATATGTAAACAGGCTGTATTCGGGGGTGCGCCGCAACCTGTCCATGCCGGTGCGGTTTTTATGTATGACCGAGCAGGCCGACGGTTTGCACCCCGATATTGAAATTCTTGATCTGCCGGTTGAGCCTTTCGCCGAGCCAATGCGCGCGGCGTTGCAGGTTGCGAACCGGCAGGGCGCGATGCGCAAGGTTTCGCTGTTCAAACCGGGGCTGATTGCCGATCTGGAGGGGCCTGTGCTGGGGTTTGATCTGGATGTGGTGATCACCGGATCTTTGGACGCAATCTTGGCGCTGGCACCGGGGCATGTTGTTATGCGCCATGATTGGGTGGAGGCGCGCAAGGGGCGTCCGACCGGGCATGGGTCCGTGTTTCGGTATGATCCGGCGCAGCACGGGTTTTTGTACGAAGATTTGGCGGCGGATGCTTATGCGGAGGTTGAAACGGCGCGTGGGTCCGAACAGCGCTATACCTCGCATAAAGCGATGGAGAATTCAGTTTTCACATATATTCCAGAGGATTGGGTGGTTAGTTTTAAGTATGACTGCAATCCGTTTCCCGGCAATTACCTGCACCCGGCCCGGTTGCCCGAGGCCGCCAGGGTTGTGTGTTTTCATGGCCGGCCCAAGATGCCCGAGGCGATTGAGGGGTATCGCGGATCGCTGATCAGATATGCAAAGCCGACGCCGTGGTTGCAGGACCATTGGGTCGATCGTACCCGGCAGGATCTGGGCGCGCGGTGGGGGTAAGGGTGCGGTGCAGCGCCGGAACGGCGCGGTTTGCGCGCGCGACCGCCATCTGGGGGCCAGCCCCCAGACCCCCGACATATTTGTGAAAAGAAGAAGTCTGCGGACGGGCGGCTGTGCTCTTGCCCCGGCGCGCGCGAACGCGGTATGAGCAAAAAAGACGAATTGAGGGAAAGGCGACAACATGCGTCGAGTAGTTGTGACAGGCTTGGGATTGGTGACACCTCTGGCGGATGGGGTAGAGGCCAGCTGGAGCCGTATTCTGGAGGGTCAGTCCGGGGCCGGGACGATCACCAAATTCGACGCGAGCCATCTGGCGACGACGTATGCCTGCGAAGTGCCCTATGGCGATGGATCGGATGGCACGTTTAATCCCGACAGCTATCTGGACAAGAAAGAGCAGCGGAAGGTGGATGAGTTCATCCAGTTCGGCCTTGCGGCGGCGCATCAGGCGGTGCGCGATGCCGATTGGATGCCCGAGGATGAAGAGAGCCGGTTGCGCACCGGTGTGATGATCGGATCGGGGATTGGCGGGCTGAATTCAATAGCCGAAACAGCGCTTTTGATCCGCGATAAAGGGCCGCGGCGGGTGTCGCCGTTCTTTATTCCGGGCGCGTTGATCAACCTGATTTCAGGCAATGTGTCGATCAAATACGGCTTCAAGGGGCCGAACCATTCGGTTGTCACCGCCTGTTCGACCGGCGCGCATGCAATTGGGGATGCGTCGCGGCTGATCATGTTTGGCGATGCGGATGTGATGATCGCAGGTGGGGCAGAGGCCGCGATTTCCGAGATCGGGATTGCCGGTTTCAACGCGTGTAAGGCTTTGTCAACGAAACGCGGCGATGATCCTAGGGCGGCGAGTCGGCCCTATGATGCGGATCGGGACGGGTTCGTGATGGGCGAAGGGGCCGGTGTTGTCGTATTGGAGGAGTATGACCACGCCAAGGCGCGGGGTGCGAAGATTTATGCCGAGGTTTGCGGCTATGGGCTGTCTGGCGATGCGTATCACATCACTGCGCCTTCTGAGGATGGTGAAGGCGGCGAGCGGTCGATGCGGGCGGCGTTGAACCATGCCGGGATTTCCCCGGCGGATGTGGATTACATCAACGCGCATGGCACGTCGACCATGGCGGATGTGATCGAATTGGGGGCGGTTGAACGTATGATGGGGGAGGCCGCGTCCAAGGTGACGATGTCGTCGACCAAGTCCGCGACAGGGCATTTGCTTGGCGCGGCGGGGGCGATCGAGGCAATTTTCTCGATTCTCGCGATCCGCGATCAGGTGGCACCGCCGACGATCAACCTGGACAATGTGGCGGTGGAAACGGAGGTCGATCTGGCACCGAACGCAAAACGCGCGCGCGAGATCAAATACGCGTTGTCGAATTCGTTTGGCTTTGGCGGGACCAACGCAAGCGTTGTTTTCGGGCGGATGGACGGCTAACTCATGTGGCGACACATTGCGTCTAACGCACTGACATTTCTGGTTGTTTTGGTGTTCCTGTTCGGCGGCGTACTGATCTGGGGGCAAAACCAATATGTCTCAGAAGGGCCGTTGACGCAGCCGATCTGTGTGCAGGTTGATCGGGGCAGCAACTTTCGGCGGGTGTCTGAAACGCTGGCCGAGGATGGGGCGGTGTCCAGTGCCGCGCTCTTGCGGATCGGAGCAGAGTATGCGGGCAAGACCGGCGATCTGAAAGCGGGATCGTTTCTTGTGCCGGAAGGTGCGTCGATGTCGGAGATTGTCGATATCGTGACCCGGGGAGGGGCGAGCACCTGTGGGACCGAAGTGGTGTACCGGATCGGAGTGACCCGCGCGACGGTTCAGGTGCGCGAGCTTGATCCGGCGACCGGGCGGTTTGAGGAACTGGTGGCGTTTGATCCGGCGGAGGCCGAGGCACCGGAGGCCTATACGCTGGTCAAATCCGAAGCCGATACGCGGTATCGCGTTGCCCTGGCGGAGGGTGTGACCAGCTGGCAAATCGTCGAAGAGCTTGGGCAGATTGATATTCTTGAGGGTGACGTGGCGGAGGTACCGGCCGAAGGGTCTCTGGCCCCAGACAGCTACGAGGTGAGTCCAGGCGAGCAGCGGAGCGCCCTGATTGCGCGGATGGCAGCGGCGCAGGATCAGATTCTGGCCGAAGCCTGGGCGGACAGGCAGGACGGATTGCCGTTGGAAAGCCCCGAGCAGGCACTGATCCTTGCGTCGATCATCGAAAAGGAAACCGGCACGGCGGATGAGCGGTTTCTGGTATCCAGTGTGTTTACCAACCGATTGCGGCAAGGGATGCGGCTGCAGACCGACCCGACCGTGATCTACGGCATCACCCGTGGCGAGGGTGTTTTGGGGCGCGGATTGCGGCAGAGCGAATTGCGGCGAGAGACGCCGTGGAACACCTATGTGATCAACGGCTTGCCGCCCACACCGATTGCCAACCCGGGGCGGGCGAGCATTGAGGCCGCGCTGAACCCGGATGAGACGCCGTATATCTTCTTTGTGGCCAAAACGCTGAACCCGGCGGACGGGCATAACTTTGCGGTAACCTTGGCCGAGCATAACGAAAACGTGGCGGCGTATCGGGCGCTGGAGGCGCAGCGGGACAATTGAACGCTGTGATTCGTGAGGGAGGGGTATGAGCCTGATCGAGCTTTTTGCCCTGAGCGCGGTGGTTTTCGGTCTGGCAGGAACGATCAAGGGATTGGTTGGTATTGGATTGCCGACCGCTGCGATCAGTTTGCTGACATTGACGGTGGAGCCTCGGGTGGCGATTGCTTTGACGCTTGCGCCTATGGTGGTTTCGAACGCGTGGCAGGTCTGGCAGGCGGGTGACATTGGTCCGGCCTTGCGGCGCTATTGGGTGTTTGCCGCTGTGCTTGCCGTCAGTATTTTTGCGACTGTTTCGATGGCGGCGGAGGTGTCGGACCGGGTGATTTTTCTGGCGCTTGGGGTGTCGATCGTTGCGTTTTCGATTGTCAATCTGAGGTTTGATGCCCCGGCCTTGCCGGATCGGTTTGATCGTGCGGGGCAGGTTGTGTTCGGGGGCATTTCGGGTCTTTTGGGTGGCCTTTCAGGGGTTTGGGGGCCGCCGCAAGTGATCTACCTGGCCGCACGGCGGGTGCCGAAGGACGAATTTGTGCGTGCGACGGGGATGCTGATTTTTATCGGATCGTTGCCGCTGTCGGCGGGCTACGTCATGGAAGGTTTGCTGACAGCCGAGCTTGCCATGATGTCGGTGTTTTTGATCGTGCCCACATTGCTGGGGTTTGCCATGGGCGCGCGGGTCAGGGCGCGCTTGTCGAACGCGCGGTTCCGGCGGGTTTTGCTGTATGTGTTCTTGCTTTTGGGGCTGAACCTGTTGCGCAAGGGTGTCTTTTAAGCACGGCGCGATGTGGTTTCAGAAAGATGAATCACTCTATTTTGTGGCTGGCTCATGGATGTTGTGCCGCAAATGCCGAGCCCTTGCCCGGATGTTAAGGCTGCGGGCGGTGCATTAGGGTTGTTTTACCGATTTTGCAGTCAATTGTTCCGTGCCTGCTAGGCATCTACAGACTGCGACATGTTTCGTGGCCTGCCGGTGCGTCAATGGACGGAGATCCATTCAGTACAGGAGGCGGGGACTGGGTGATACTCATAACTGCGGATGAAGACGGTAATGCGCTTGAGGCAGAGCGCGCTGCCATAGCGCAGGAATTGCGGGCCATTCGGGAGATGGTTGCGCGCCTGCGGGAAACGGTGGAGGCCGGGGAGTTGGGCCATTCGGGGGAGGCTGGCAAGGCTTTGACCGATTTGCGGACCTGGTTGAAACACGCCAAGGAAACGGAGGTGAACATTGTTCGACACCGCAGGGAAACTGCACGGATCAGCGGAAGCTACGGGCTCGACCTTGATGCGGCGCGCGATGTTGTCGGGTGCCGATTGGATCGCCTCCGCAGATGCTGCCGTGAAGGACGCATTTCTGAGTGAGTTGGAGCAGGTGCCGGGGGCGCTTTTGGCGTTGCCGTATCTGTTCTAGTTCTGGGCCCATCCGCATCAGCTGCCCCCTGAGGGGGACTGGCGCAATTGGGTCTGCCTTGGTGGGCGCGGCGCGGGGAAAACCCGCGCCGGTGCCGAATGGGTGCGCGCGCAGGTGGAAGGCGCGCGCCCGATGGATGCGGGGCGTTGTCGGCGCATTGCGTTGGTCGGTGAGACCATCGAGCAGGTGCGGGAAGTGATGATTTTCGGCGATAGCGGGATCATGGCCTGTTCGCCGCCGGACCGGATGCCGGAGTGGCAGGCGACGCGCAAGCGGCTTGAGTGGCCGAATGGCGCGGTGGCGCAGGTGTGCTCGGCGCATAACCCGGAGACATTGCGCGGGCCGCAGTTTGATGGGGCCTGGGTGGATGAATTGGCCAAGTGGAGGCGCGCGCAAGAGGCGTGGGATATGTTGCAGTTTACCTTGCGCCTTGGGGATGATCCGCGCGTGTGCGTGACGACAACGCCGCGCAATGTGGGCGTTTTGAAGGATGTGCTGGCCGCGCCGTCCACGGTTGTGACGCGCGCGCCGACCGAGGCGAATGCGGCGTATTTGGCTTCATCGTTTTTGGACGAGGTACGGGCGCGGTTTGCCGGGTCGCGGCTGGCGCGGCAGGAATTGGATGGCGATTTGCTGGACGAGGTGGAGGGGGCGCTTTGGCCGTTGGAGATTTTGGAGCGGTCGCGCTGCGAGGCTGTGCCGGAGTTTGACCGGATTGTCGTGGCGGTTGATCCGCCTGCCGGATCGACCAAGCGGTCGGATGCCTGTGGGATTGTCGTTGCCGGAGTGGTGACGGACGGGCCGCCTCAGGATTGGCGGGCGGTTGTGTTGGAGGATGCGTCGGTGCAGGGGGTATCGCCGCTTGTGTGGGCGCGGCGGGCGATCACGGCGGCAGAGCGCTGGGGCGCGCAGGCGGTGGTGGCCGAGGTCAACCAGGGCGGTGACATGGTGGAGACCGTGTTGCGGCAGGTTGATCCGATGGTGCCGGTGATCCGGGTGCATGCGTCGAAATCCAAGGGCGCGCGGGCGGAGCCTGTGGCGGCTTTGTACGAGCAGGGGCGCGTGGCGCATCTCGGTGTGTTTGATGCGTTGGAGGACGAGATGGGGCAGATGACGCGCGCGGGCTTTCAGGGAACGGGATCGCCGGACCGTGTGGATGCGCTGGTTTGGGCGTTGACGGATCTGGTGATTGCGCGGGCGGCGGAGTGGCGTCAGCCGCGTGTGCGTACGCTGGTGCGATGACCGTGCGGTGTACTTAACCCACGTTAACCTTTGATGGGTAGGTTGGTTTCATCGACGGAATGAGGCGCGGGACGGGGACGCGCAAGGGATTGGAAACAGATCAGCATTTGGGAGCACAGCCGCAATGGCGGGGACTGTGCGTGGGGATGCTGTGTCTGGGGAAGCCGGGGGCCTTTGGGGGCTTGGGTCTTTGGCGCGGCGCGGTTGGGCGGGTTCGAGAGACCTGTTCAACCGCGCTGGAAATAGAGAGATGCGAGGAGCGCTTGGCATGGTTTGGAATGTCTTTCGACGGGAACGTAAGGACGAAGGTGTGGCCGAGGCCAAGGCGAGTGCGACCGGGCCGCTTGTGTCCTGGCAGAACATGGGGCGCGTGGCATGGTCGGCGCGGGACACCGTGTCTTTGACGCGGACCGGGTTCACCGGGAATCCGGTGGGGTTTCGCGCGGTCAAGTTGATTGCGGAGGCGTCGGCGGCGGTGCCGTTGGTGTTGCAGGACGCGGAGCGGCGTTATGAGGTGCATCCGGTGCTGGACCTGTTGCGGCGTCCGAACCCGGCGCAGGGGCAGGCGGAACTGTTCGAGGCGTTTTACGGGCAGCTCTTGTTGTCTGGCGATGGGTATTTCGAGGCTGTTGGGGACGGTGCGCCGTCTGAGCTGCATGTGCTGCGGTCGGACCGGATGAAGCTGGTGCCGGGGCCGGATGGCTGGCCTGTGGCTTATGAGTACGGGGTCGGTGGCAAGGCGCATCGGTTTGCGATGGGCGACGGGGCGGCACCGATTTGTCATGTGAAGGCGTTTCATCCGCAGGACGATCATTATGGGCTGAGCCCGATGGTGGCGGCGGCGCAGGCTTTGGATGTGCATAACGCCGCCAGTCGCTGGTCGAAGGGGTTGCTGGACAATGCGGCGCGGCCGTCTGGGGCGATTGTGTATCGTGGAACGGATGGTGTGTCGGGCATGGGCACGGATCAATACGACCGTTTGGTCGATGAGATCGAGTCGCATCATATGGGCGCGCGGAATGCGGGGCGTCCGATGTTGCTGGAAGGTGGGTTGGACTGGAAGCCGATGGGGTTTTCGCCCTCGGACATGGAGTTCCAGAAGACCAAGGAAGCGGCGGCGCGCGAGATTGCGGTGGCGTTCGGGGTGCCGCCGATGTTGCTGGGCATCCCGGGTGAGGCGACCTTTGCCAATTATGCCGAGGCGCATCGGGCGTTTTACCGGCTGACGGTGTTGCCCCTGGTGACGCGGGTGTCGGCGGCGGTGTCGGTGTGGTTGTCGGGGCATGTGGGGCAGGATTTGGTTCTGAAGCCCGACTTGGATCAGGTGCCTGCACTGGCGACAGAGCGGGATGCGCAGTGGGCGCGGGTGTCTGGGGCGTCATTTTTGACGGATGCGGAGAAGCGGGCGTTGTTGGGATTGCCGGTGGCCAGCGATGAGTGAGGGACGTGTCGGTTTTGAAGCGTTTGACTGTGCGCCGGGGCTGAAGTTGGAGGCGCATGAGCGGGTGACGCAGTTGCGCTTCGAGGGGATCTCATCGCGGCTGGACCGGATCGAGGTGATGATCGAGCGGTTGGAAAAGCGGGTCTGGTTGGCGGTGTATGGCGTGGCGGCAGCGGTTTTGGCGGATTTCTTTTTGAAGTTTGTTCAGGTGACGCCATGAGGGAGATTGGGATGGATTTGGAACGGAAGTTTTGTTCGTTTGAGGCGGATGTAACGGTTGCGGATGGCTGTGTGATCGAAGGCTACGCGTCGCGGTTCGGGCAGTGTGATCAGGGCAATGATGTTGTGTTGTCAGGCGCTTATGGTGCGTCGTTGAAGCGATTGGCCGAGAGTGGGCGTGCGGTTAAGATGCTGTGGCAGCATGATCCGGCGCAGCCCATCGGGGTCTGGGACGAGGTGCGCGAGGATGCGACCGGGCTTTATGTGAAGGGCCGTATTCTGGACAGCGTCGAGAAGGGCCGCGAGGCGGCGGCACTGGTGGCGGCAGGCGCGATTGACGGGTTGTCGATCGGCTATCGCACGAAGGCCGCGACAAAGGACAAGCAGGGCCGCAGGGTTCTGACGGAACTGGAGCTTTGGGAGGTGTCGCTGGTGACGTTCCCGATGCTGCCCAGTGCGCGGGTGGCGGCCAAGGGGGAAGACCCCGAGGTGGCCGGGCTGCGGGAAGTGGCGTGCATGATCGAGGATGCGCGCCGGACATTGGTGGACGGCTAAGGGCCACTTTTAACACGGGAAAATGTGGATGAGTGAGACCGGGACAGAGTCGCGGATCGGGGAAGATGTGTCTCCGTTCACCCAGGTGGGGGCCGCGCTGGCAGGGTTGGTCGGCGATGTGCGCCGCCAGCGGAACGACTTCAATCGAAAGCTACAGGAACAGGAAGAGCGGATGACGATGCTTGATCGAAAAACAGCAGTGACCGGGCGACCGGCTTTGGCGGGCGGTGTGGCCCAGACGGATGTGCATTTTGAGGCGTTCGATGCCTATCTGCGCACCGGGGATGATGATGGTTTGCGTGGGCTGGAACTGGATGTGAAATCCATGTCGACCACGGTGAATGGCGATGGTGGGTTTCTGGTAGACCCTGTAACATCGGAGACCATTCAGGGTGTGCTGTCGTCGAGCGCGTCGATCCGGGCGGTTGCGTCTGTCGTGAATGTCGAGGCGTCGAGCTATGACGTGCTGATTGATCAGGGCAATGGCGGGGCCGGTTGGGCGGATGAGATTTCCGCGCGCACCGAGACAGGGACGCCGACGATTGATCGCATTTCGATCAAGCTGCACGAGTTGAGTGCGATGCCGAAGGCGTCTCAGCGTCTGCTGGATGATACGGCGTTTGACATTGAGACCTGGCTGGCGGGCCGTATCGCGGACACATTCGCGCGGGCCGAGGCGGGGGCGTTTATCACAGGCGATGGCCAAGACAAGCCGCGTGGCATTCTGAACCATCCGGCGGTCGATAACGATGTCTGGGTCTGGGGCAATCTTGGTTATGTGCCGACGGGTGTTGACGGGGGCATCGGCAACGGGGATGCGCTGATCGAGCTGGTCTATGCGCTGGGGGCTGAATACCGGGCCAATGCGACGTTTGTGATGAATTCCAAGACCGCTGGCGCGCTGCGCAAGCTGAAGGATGCGGATGGGCGCCATCTTTGGTCAGACGGCTTTACCAGTGGTGAGCCTGCGCGGTTGCTGGGCTATCCGGTGCTGATTGCCGAGGACATGCCGGACATTGGCACGGCTGAGGACGCGATTGCCTTTGGGGATTTTGGCGCGGGCTACACCATTGCCGAACGCCCGGACCTGCGCGTGTTGCGTGATCCGTTCAGCGCCAAGCCGCATGTGCTGTTTTACGCGACAAAGCGTGTGGGCGGCGATGTGAGCGATTTTGCGGCGATCAAGCTGCTGCGCTTCGCCACGGCCTAAGGGCTGATGGCGGAGATGGGCGGGGCAGTTTGCGGGCTGTCCTTCCCATGGGGCGCGCGCCGGTGACTGGCGTTGTCTAGCCGCTCTCCTCCGTCCGAGCAACGGCGGTGGCGCGCGTCCGACCCTTCCTCTGACCGAGGAACACGGGACAGGTTTGCGGGGAACATGAGATGTATTTGATTGAAGAAAGCCAGATACCGGACGCGGCTTTGCCCGTGGCACGGTTGCGCGACCATCTGCGGCTGGGCAGCGGGTTTACGGAGGACAGTTTGCAGGACGACCTGCTGGAGGGATTTCTGCGGGCGGCGATTGCAGCGGTTGAGGCGCGGACGGGCAAGGCGCTGATTGTGCGGGACTTTTTGTGCAGCTTGCAGCGGTGGCGGGATGTGACCGGGCAGGTGTTGCCGATTGCACCGGTGGGTGCGGTCAGCCAAGTGACGCTGGTGGATCGTTTTGGGGCGGGCACAGTTGTGCCGTCGGACCGGTATATGTTGGCGGTGGATTCCGAAGCGCCTTCACTGCGCCCGGTTGGAACGGTTTTGCCGCCGGTGCCGCAGTACGGCAGTGTTGAGGTGCGGTTCACAGCCGGGATGGCGGTGGCGTTTGGGGATTTGCCGGCTGATCTGGCGCAGGCGGTGATGCTTTTGGCAGCGCATTACTACGAATACCGGGACGAGACGGCGTTGAGTGCCGGGTGCATGCCCTTCGGGGTGAGCAGCCTGATTGCACGGTATCGTCCTGTGCGGCTGGGGTTCGGCGCATGAGCTGCCGTTTGACATCAAAGCTGGTGCTGGAGCGGTTGGTTGCTGTGCCGGATGGGGCGGGTGGGCAGCACGAGACCTGGGAGGCGTTGGGGACGCTTTGGGGTGAGGTGCGGCCCCGGACCGGACGCGAGAGTGTTGGCGAGACGGGGCAGGTGTCTGTGACCGGGTTTCGGATTGTGGTGCGGGCGCATCCGGTCGGGCATTCGGCGCGGCCTTTGCCCGAGCAGCGGTTTCGGAATGGCGAACGGGTGTTTCGGATCAACTCGGTCACGGAGGCGGACCCGGAGGCGCGGTTTCTGATGTGCATCTGTGACGAGGAGGTGGCGACATGAGTTACGCTGTGGCGGCAGCGTTGCAGGCCGGGGTGTATCAGGTGCTGCGCGACGATGCGGGTGTTGGGGATCTGGTGGGCAACCGGATTTACGACGCGGTGCCCAAGGGGCGGTTGCCGGATCTTTATATCGCGCTTGGGCCCGAGAAGGCTTTGGACGCGAGTGACAAGACCGGGCGCGGGGCGTGGCATGAATTCGCGGTGTCGGTGATCTCGGATGACGCGGGGTTTCAGGGGGCCAAAGAAGTTTCGGCGGCGGTGTGTGACGCGTTGATCGACGCAGACATGGCGTTGGAGCGCGGGCGATTGGTGGCGCTGAACTTCAAGCGGGCGCAGGCGCAGCGGGAAAAGGCAGGGCGACGGCGGGTCGATCTGATCTTTCGGGCGCGGGTGGAAGACGACGGCTGAGGCGTGTCGCAGGTTTTTTAGACAGGAGTGTGGGCGATGGGTGCTCAGAACGGGAAAGATCTTTTGATCAAGGTCGATGTGGATGGCAGCGGTACGTTTGAAACCTTGGCAGGTTTGCGGGCGACGCGGGTGAGTTTCAATGCGGAAACGGTGGATGTAACCTCATTGGAGAGCGAAGGTGGATGGCGTGAATTGCTGGCGGGGGCTGGCGTGCGCAGCGTCGGGATTTCGGGGGCCGGTGTGTTCAAGGACGCTGCCACCGATGCGCGGGCGCGGCAGATTTTCTTCGACAGTGAAACGCCGGGGTTTCAGGTGATCATTCCGGATTTCGGGATTGTCGAAGCGCCGTTTCAGGTGACGGGGCTGGAATATGCCGGGTCGCATAATGGTGAGGCGACGTATGAGCTGTCTTTGGCGTCGGCCGGGGCCGTGACCTTTACGGCGGCGGTGTAAGCGATGGCGAACCCCTGGCGTGGAGAGGTGACGTTGGTGATCGACGGAGAGCCGCGTGTGTTGCGGCTGACGCTGGGGGCGTTGGCCGAGTTGGAGGTCGGGCTGGGTGAGGCGTCTTTGGTCGATCTTGTGGCGCGGTTTGAAAGCGCGGCCTGCTCGAGCCGGGATGTGATGGCTTTGGTCGTGGCGGGCTTGCGCGGTGGGGGCTGGCAGGGCACGGCGCGGGATTTGTTGGCGGCCGAGATCGAGGGCGGGCCTTTGGGGGCCGCGAAGGTGGCGGCGGAGTTGCTGGCGCGGGCGTTCACGCCGGTGGGTGAGGCGTGAGCCGCTTTGACTGGCCGGGCTTGATGCGCGCGGGGATGCGCGGACTGGGGCTGACGCCTGACGATTTTTGGGCACTGACCCCGGCAGAGCTGCACTTGCTGATTGGCAAGGACAGCGGCGCATCCCCGATGCGGCGGGACGGGCTGGATGCGCTGATGGCGGCGTATCCGGACAGGACGAAAGGGACGGGTGATGATCGAGATTGAGGCGTTGGACGGGTTCGAGGCGCAGGTAGATGCGTTGAGTGAGGCGCTGGTCGGGGCGACCGGAATTGCGGGCGGCTTTCAAAGTGAAATGACGAAGGTTCGGGAGTCGCTGGTGCAGACCGGCAAGGGGGCCGCGAAGCTGGAGGGCGCGTTGAGCCGGGGGTTAAGTCGGGCGATTGATGGTGTGGTGTTTGACGGGATGAAGCTGTCGGATGCGCTGGGGGGGATTGCCAAGTCGATGATGTCGCAGAGCTATCGGTCGGCGGTCAACCCGGTGAAAGAGCATTTGAGCGGGATGGTGATGTCGGGGATCAGCAACTTGCTGCCCTTTGCCAATGGCGGAAGCTTTAGTCAGGGCCGGGTGATGCCGTTTGCGGATGGCGGAGTGGTGAGCGGGCCGACCACCTTTCCAATGCGCGGGGGTATGGGCCTGATGGGCGAAGCGGGGCCGGAGGCGATCATGCCGCTGGCGCGCGGGCCGGATGGCAAGCTGGGTGTGCGTGCGGGCGGCGGGGGGCGACCTGTGAATGTGGTCATGAACATCTCGACCCCGGATGTGCAGGGGTTCCGGCGGTCACAGAGCCAGATCGCGGCGCAGATGGGCCGGGTGATTGGCGCAGGTCAGCGCAACCTTTGAGGAGTTTTTTTTCATGCAGTTTCATGAGGTGCGGTTTCCGACGGCGTTGAGCTTTGGGTCCATTGGCGGACCTGAGCGACGCACGGATGTGGTGACGCTGGCGAGCGGGTTCGAGGAACGTAACACGCCCTGGGCGCATTCGCGCAGGCGCTATGATGCCGGAATTGGCTTGCGGTCGATGGACGACATTGACGCGCTGATCGCCTTTTTCGAGGCGCGGCGCGGGCAGATGTACGGGTTTCGATGGAAAGACTGGTCGGATTTCAAGTCGTGCAAGCCATCTGAAGCGGTGTCAGCGGCGGATCAGGTGATCGGCATCGGCGATGGTGTCGCGTCTGTGTTTCCTGTGGTGAAGGCCTACGCGTCGGGAGAGGCGGCCTATGCGCGGCCTGTGGTCAAGCCGGTTGCGGGCAGCGTGCGGGTGGCTTTGGACGGGGTGGAGCAAATCGAGGGTGACGATTTCGAGGTGGATACGTTGACGGGACGTGTCACGATTTTTGCCGAGCCTTTGGTGGGTGTGGTTGTTACTGCCGGATTTGAATTTGATGTGCCGGTGCGGTTTGACACGGATCGCATTCACACGTCTGCGGCGACTTTTCAGGCCGGTGATGTGCCGGATGTGCCGGTGATCGAGGTGCGGGTCTGATGGCGGGGTCTGAGGCGCTGAGCGCGCATTTGGCCACGGGGCTGACAACGGTTGCGCGGTGTTGGGAGGTGCGTCGCAAAGATGGGCGGCGGTTTGGATTTACGGATCATGATCTTGATCTGGCCTTTGACGATCTGACGTTTCGCGCCGATACCGGGATGTCGGCGGCCGCGTTGCAGCAGGGAACAGGGCTGGCGGTTGATAATTCGGAAGCGATTGGCGCGCTGAGCGATGCGTCGGTGACGGAGGCGGATATCGCGGCGGGGCGCTTTGACGGGGCGGAGGTGACGGCCTGGTTGGTGAACTGGGCCGATGTCGGGGCGCGCAAGGTGTTGTTTCGCGGATCTCTGGGCGAGATCACGCGGTCTGGCGGGGGGTTTTCGGCCGAGCTGCGCGGATTGACGGAAGTTTTGAACCGTCCGGTGGGGCGGGTGTTTCAGGCCCCGTGTTCGGCGGTTCTGGGCGACAGGGCGTGCAGTGTGGATCTGGACGCGCCGGGGATGAAGGCCCGGGCGACAGTGTCAGAGGTGACGGAGACCGGGGGCGTCGTGCTGTCGGTGTCCGGCGCGTTTGAGGCGGGGTGGTTTCAGCGGGGGCGGTTGAACGTGCTGGACGGAGAAGCGGTTGGGCTGTGGGCCGTTTTGAAGCGGGATGTGGTATTGGCGGACGGCACACGACAGGTCGAGTTTTGGGAACCGTTGCGGGCCCCATTGGACGTGGGAACGCAGGTCGAATTGGTTGCAGGCTGTGACAAGCGGTTTGAGACATGCCGGGCAAAATTCGACAATCTGGTCAATTTTCAGGGCTTTCCGGATATTCCCCAGGAAGAATGGATGTTGGTTCACCCAACACTGGCCCGCGCGCGTGACGGAGGGTCGTTGCGGTGACGGGGGCCGAGGTTGTGACGGTGGCCCGCTCCTGGATTGGGACACCTTATGTTCATCAGGCAAGTGTCAGAGGGGCAGGGACGGATTGTCTTGGGGTGTTGCGTGGCATCTGGCGACATCTTTTCGGCGAAGAGCCGGGTGATATCCCGGCCTATTCCCTCGACTGGTCGGAGCCGCAGAGGGACGAGGTGCTGTGGGCGGCTTTGGCGGACGCGCTGATTGGCAAAGATGTCGATGACGAAGATGTCGGCGATGTCATTCTGTTCCGGATGCGGGATCGGGCGGTGGCAAAGCATGTTGGCGTTCAGTCCCGGATCGGGGCTGATGCCGCGTTTGTCCATGCCTATCGCGGTCACGGGGTGGTCGAGACAGCGCTTGGATTTCCCTGGCGACGGCGCATCGTGGCGCGGTTTGCCTTTCCATTTGAACAAGAAGAGTAGGGCGTATGGCGACTTTGGTTCTTTCTGCCGCCGGGGCTGCGCTGGGTAGCAGCCTTGGCGGTTCGGTGCTTGGGCTTTCGATGACGGCTGTCGGGCGGTTTGCCGGGGCGACGTTGGGGCGCGCCATTGACCAGCGTATTCTGGGGGCTGGTGGGCAAACGATTGAAACCGGGCGGCTGGACCGGTTGCGGCTGAGCACTGCGGGTGAGGGGCAACCGATTGCGCAGGTCTATGGGCGCATGCGCGTTGGGGGGCATCTTATCTGGGCGACGCAGTTTGAAGAAACCGTGTCGAAATCAGGGGGTGGCGGCAAAGGGGCGTCGCGGCGTCCGACGGTCAAGGAATACAGCTATTCGGTGAGCCTGGCTTTGGCGCTGTGTGAAGGAGAGATCACAAGCGTGAACCGCATCTGGGCGGATGGTGCGGAAATTTCGATTCACGATGTCACCATGCGGGTTTATCCGGGAAGCTATGATCAGCCGGTTGATTCCAAGATGGAGGCGGTTGAAGGGATCGGTGCGGTTCCGGCCTATCGCGGGACGGCTTACGTGGTTCTGGAAGATCTGGATCTGGGGCGGTTTGGCAATCGGGTTCCGCAATTCAGTTTCGAAGTCACACGCCCTGTGCAGGACGATGCCGAGGATGTGCCGTTCAATCTGCGCGCGGTGGCGATGATCCCCGGCACCGGAGAGTATTCATTGGCGACCGAGCCGGTGAGCCTTGATTCAGGGGGCGGGCGGTCGCAGGTGGTCAATGTGAACAGCCCGTCGGACAGACCGGATTTCACAACATCGCTCAAGCATTTGCAGGATGAAATGCCCGATTGCGGAGCTGTGTCTTTGGTTGTGAGCTGGTTTGGCGATGATCTGCGCTGCGGTGCGTGCCGGATTGCGCCCAAGGTTGAGCAAAATAGCCTCGACAGCCCGGAGATGCCGTGGTCTGTGAGCGGTCTGGTCCGCACAGACGCAGGGCGGGTGCCCGAAGACGAGGGTCGGCCTGTCTATGGCGGCACGCCCTGCGATGCCTCGGTGGTTCAGGCCATTGCCGAAATGCGCGCCAACGGGTTGGACGTGGTTTATTACCCGTTCATTTTGATGGAGCAGATGCCGGGTAACGGGTTGCCTGATCCCTGGTCCGGCGGGGGAGAGCAACCGAAATTGCCCTGGCGGGGGCGGATCACCGCGTCGGTTGCGCCGGGACAAACCGGCGATGTGACGGGCACCTCTGTCATTGACGATGAGGTGGCGGCGTTCTTTGGAACGGTCGGGGTGCAGGACTTTGCGCTGGAAGACGGTGCGGTGGTTTATTCTGGGCCGAATGACTGGGGCTATCGGCGCTTTATCTTGCATCAGGCTTATCTTTGCGCGTTGGCCGGGGGTGTTACGGCGTTTTGCATTGGTTCTGAGATGCGCAGCCTGACCCAGCTGCGAGGGGCGTCGGGATTTCCGGCGGTCGATGCTTTGAAACAGCTGGCCGCGGAATGTCGTGCCATTCTTGGGGCCGACGTCAAGATCGGGTATGCGGCGGATTGGTCAGAGTATTTCGGCTATCATCCGGCGGATGACAGCGGTGATGTGTATTTTCACCTCGACCCGCTTTGGGCGGACGCAAATATCGATTTTATTGGCATTGATAATTACATGCGGTTGTCCGATTGGCGCGAGGGTGACGCGCATGCGGATGCGGATTGGGGGTCGATTTACAATCTTGACTACCTTGAAGCCAATGTCGCGGGCGGTGAAGGATATGATTGGTATTATCCATCGCAAGAGGCGCGGGATGTGCAAGACCGTATGGCGATCACCGATGGCGCGTATGGGGAGCCTTGGGTTTATCGCTACAAGGATATTTTGAATTGGTGGTCGCAGCCGCATCATAATCGGATCGGCGGTGTCAGACAGGCGACGGCGACGGACTGGGTGCCGCAATCAAAGCCGATCTGGTTTACCGAAATCGGCTGTGCCGCTGTCGATAAAGCAACCAATGAGCCGAATAAATTCCTTGATCCTAAATCGTCGGAGAGCACGCTACCTGCGTATTCAAACGGTCTGCGTGACGAGTTGATCCAGAGGCAATACCTGCGGGCGTTGACACGCTATTGGACCGATCCCGACAATAATCCGGTTTCGACCGTCTACAATGCACCGATGATTGATATGGACCGGGTGTTTGTCTGGGCGTGGGATGCGCGGCCTTACCCGTGGTTTCCCAATGTTGATGAAATGTGGTCAGACGGGCCAAATTACCGGCGCGGGCATTGGCTGAATGGTCGGGTGTCTGGGCGCACGCTGGCGTCGGTGGTGTCGGAAATCTGCGAAAGATCCAGTCTCACGGCCTATGATGTGAGCGATTTGCATGGGTTTGTGCGCGGATATCTGGCCCCCGATGTGGCCGATGCGCGCCGTGCGTTGCAACCGTTGATGATGGCGTACGGCTTTGATGCGATTGAACGCGACGGCCAGCTTGTGTTTCGCAATCGCAGCTCGGCGGGGATAACCGCGTTGGGTCGCGATGCGCTTGCCCTGCATGATGAACTGGGGTCCGAAGTGACGCATGCGCGCAGCTCGGCGGCAGAGATGTCGGGCCGGGTGCGCCTGAACTTTGTTGAAGCGAACGGCGATTATCGAAACATTGCCGAAGAATCCGTTCTGCCGGATGAAGAAACGCATGCGGTGGCCGAAAGCGAAGTGCCGCTGCTTCTGACGCGTCCCGAAGGACGGCAGGCCGTGGAGCGGTGGTTGGCCGAGGCCCGTGTTTCAAGAGATACGGTGCGGTTTGCCTTGCCATTGTCAAACGACAATTTGGGGGCGGGTGACGTGGTGGCGTTGGCGGGGGCCCAGGGGGATTTGACCGCGCGGATTGATCGTGTCGAGCTGACCTCGCATCAGCTGGTGGAGGCGGTGCGCATAGAGCCCGCAGTTTATCAGCCGGCGGACTTTCCCGATGATCCGACGCCGTCGCACCGGTTTGTGGCGAACGGACCGGTATTGCCGTTGTTCCTTGATCTGCCCTTGATGCGCGGTGACGAGGTGCCGCATGCGCCCTTTATCGCGGTCACAGCCGATCCGTGGCCGGGGGATGTTGCCGTCTATGATGCCGCCGAAGATGCCGGCTATGAGCTGAACACTGTGGTTCCGAGTGCGGCGACCATCGGGGTCACGATGAACGACATTAGACCGGCCCCGGCGGGGCTGGTGGATTATGGACATGCGCTTGAGGTGCGGCTGACCAGTGGCGTGTTGTCTTCGGTCGGGGAGGCCGGCCTGTTGGGCGGCGCAAACCTTGCGGCGATCGGAAATGGGGAACCCGGCGCGTGGGAGCTTATCCAGTTTCGCGATGCGCAACTAATAGAAGCGAACACATGGCGCTTGACGCATTTGCTGCGCGGTCAGCAGGGAACGGATGGCGTTATTCCGCCTGTATTGGAGGCGGGTGCGTATTTTGTGTTGATGGACGGCACGCCGCAGCAGATTGATTTTGCATCGGCCTTGCGCAATCAGACCCGCCATTTCCGGATTGGCCCGGCGCGGTCGTCGATTGATCATGCCGCCTATCGTCATCTGGACCGGACCTTTGGCGGAGTGGGGCTGCGCCCGTACCGTCCTGTGCATATGCGGTCGGAGTGGACCGACGACGATCTGACGGTCAGTTGGGTGCGGCGGGGGCGCAGTGATGCCGATACATGGGATTTGAGCGAGATCCCCCTTGGCGAAGACCGGGAGGCCTATCTTGTTCAGGTCACGGCGGCAGACGGGCGGCGTGTGCGGACTGTCGAAGTTGAGACCAGCACATGGCTCTACCCGTCCGAAATGCAGATGCAGGATGGGTTTGGCGCGGGCGGTCATATTGATGTGGCCCAGATATCGGCCCGCTACGGTCCGGGTCCTGCCGCGCGCGTGAGTATCGCGTCATGATCCCGGTGATTTACAACGATGTCCTTGCGGCTGTTGCCTGTGTGGCCGGGCAGCCGCCTGCACGGCGCATGTGTTTTGTGGCTGACCTTATCGGGCAGGCGCGGCAGGCCAATCAGTATCGGCACGATCATGGCGGGATACATCCCGACTGGGGCGATGGCAGCTTGATGTCAGCGGCCCGCCGATACGGGCTGCACGGAGACGTCGGGTTTCAGAGCGCGAATAGCCTTGATGCCTGGATCTGCGTTTTGTCGGGACTCGAGGCATCATTGGGTCAGCCGGATGCACAGCTGATACACCGCAAGGCGGTTGGATCAAGCTGCAATCGTTTGCGGGCAATCGGGTCTCCGCAATCGTCGCAGTAACCAAAGAGACCGCTGTCGATCCGGCCAAGTGCGGCCTGTAAGGCGCTGCGCTGTGCATCGCGTCTGGCTTGCGTCGCTTTGGCCATGGACTGGTTGAGCAACGCATCCTGGCGCGACAGCCTGCCAATGGCCTGTTGGTCCAGCGAAACGGTGGACTGACCGTCGCGTCCAAGGGCGTCTTCGCGGGCCAGTTCCTCTCGCCGTGACAGGATCAAAGATCGAAAGGCCGCTATATCTGCTTCATCCATGCTGCTGATCCACCTTATCACAGCTTTGCGTTTTTCCCTGTCCAATTTATCTGGTATAAACATCCCGTTAAAGGAGACAGACAGCATGGCAGAGACCCGCGCGAAACTTGCATCTGTGGACCCGGTTTGGGCCCGGATCGTCAAAGAAGCCGACGAGGCGGTCGCGAAAGAGCCGCTTTTGGGTGGTTTGATCCATTATTCGGTCTTGCACCACGCAAGTCTGGAGCGCGCACTGAGCTATCGCATCTCGCTCAAGCTTGCCAATGGCGAGATGACCGAGCAAATCCTGCGCGAAATCTGTGACGAGGCGTTCGAATCTGATCCCAATCTGGCGATGTCGGCCCGGGCGGACATCATGGCAGTGTACGAGCGTGACCCGGCCTGCCATCGGTTTTTGCAACCTTTGTTGTTTTTCAAGGGCTTTCAGGCAATTCAATGTTATCGCGTTGGCAACTGGCTGTGGCGGCAGGGGCGGCAGGATCTGTCGTATTTCGTGCAAATGCGCTGCTCTGAGGCGTTCGGCGTGGATATTCACCCGGCGGCCCGCATCGGCAAGGGCATCATGATTGACCATGCCCATTCCATCGTGATCGGCGAAACGGCTGTTGTAGGGGACAACGTGTCGATGCTGCATTCCGTCACTTTGGGCGGGACCGGCAAGGAAGAGGAAGATCGCCATCCCAAGATCGGCAACGGCGTGCTGATTGGCGCGGGGGCCAAGGTTCTGGGCAATATCCGTGTGGGCAATTGTTCGCGCGTGGCGGCCGGGTCTGTTGTGCTGGCCGAAGTGCCGCCATGCAAAACGGTTGCCGGAGTACCTGCGCGGATTGTCGGCGAAGCCGGCTGCGACCAGCCGTCGATGAGCATGGATCAGATCCTGCACTCCAGCGGATAAGCCTGGCGCGGGGTCGTTCCTGGGGTGTCTGCGAACGCCCACGGGATGACCAGGGGCAAGTCAGACCGCACCCGGTGGCGTCAGGCCAGCATCGCCATCGGATTTTCCAGATTATCCACAATCGCTTGCAGCAAGTTTGCCCCCAAGGCCCCGTCAATGACGCGGTGATCGACTGACAGCGTCATGGACATCATCGTAGCCACGGTCACTGCGCCATCATCCCCGACCACAGGTTTCTTCTGCCCGGCCCCAACCGCAAGGATGGCTCCGTGGGGTGGGTTGATGACAGCATCAAAGTTCTCAATCCCGAACATCCCAAGGTTTGAAATCGCAAAACTGCCGCCCTGATATTCATGCGGGGCAAGTTTGCGATCCCGCGCGCGGCCGGCCAGATCCTTCATTTCCGCAGACAGCGCAGAGAGCGACTTTTGATGCGCGTCTTTCAGCACCGGTGTGAACAAGCCCCCTTCGATGGCGACGGCCACAGCCACGTCTGATGGATCAAGTTGCAAGATACGATCCCCCGCCCACACCGCGTTCGCTTCTGGAACCTGTTGCAAGGCATTGGCGCAGGCCTTGATGATAAAGTCGTTCACGCTCAGCTTCACCTTGCGTGGCTCAAGCTGTGTGTTGATCTGCGATCGGAACGCCAAAAGATCGTCGATTTGCACCGACCGGCGCAGGTAGAAATGCGGGATGGATTGTTTCGCCTCGGTCAGCCGCGCGGCGATGGTCTTGCGCATGCCGTCCAGTGCCACTTCGGAATAGCTGCGATCTGCGTAGATCTTGGCGATTGCATTCGGATCGGCCTGCGCCACCGGCGCGGCAGCAGCCGGTGCCGGTGTGGCGGCTGCGGCTGCGCTGGCCATTGGGGCGTCTTGTGCGGAAACGCCTTCGACATCGGCCTTGATGATCCGGCCTCTGGGGCCAGAGCCGGTGATCTGGGCCAGATCAATCCCCTTGTCGGCGGCAATGCGGCGCGCCAGCGGTGAGGCAAAAATGCGATCCCCGGATTTGGCAATCGGGGCCGCAGCGGCAGGGTCCGGGACAGGGGGCGCGGCTTCGGGTGCGGCCTTCGCTACTGGGGCCGGTTCGGGGGCGCTGCCGATATCTTCGGCGCTTTCGCCGTCTTCCAGCAAGACCGCGATGGGATCGTTGACCTTCACGCCTTCGGTACCTTCGGCCACAAGGATCTTGCCGATCACACCTTCATCGACCGCTTCGAACTCCATCGTGGCCTTGTCAGTTTCGATCTCGGCAAGGATGTCGCCCGAGGACACGGCATCGCCTTCCTTCACAAGCCATTTCGCCAATGTGCCGTCTTCCATCGTTGGGCTTAAGGCGGGCATCAGAATATTGATCGGCATATCTTCGGTCCTCAATATTGGAAGGTGCTCGTGTTGCCACGCGCGCCTTCTTCCATTTCGATGCAACCTTCTAGAATCGAATAAGATCCGCCACTAAACTGTGCCACTTCAGCGCAATAACTGCGTGATTGAGCTGCGTATCGATCCCAGTTCGTCTTCAAAACGTTGTAGGAACTTTGTTCCATTTCGATGCAGCCATTGAAGATCATCGCGCTGCCTCCACTAATGTCGGCCACACTTTTGCAGTACTTTTCTACCGGATACCGAGGTGGATCTGCATAGAGGCTCGGAGCCAATATGCAAAAAGTGAAACCCAAGAGATATTTGTTCATCGGTAGCAGACCTTCTTTGCCGCCTCGATCACTTCGGCGGTGGTCACCAGCGCGTGTTTCTCCAGATTCGCCGCATACGGCATGGGCACGTCCTTGCCCGTCAGGTTCAGCACCGGCGCATCCAGATAGTCAAACGCACGCTCCATGATGACCGAGGACAGATGGTTGCCAATCGCTCCAACCGGCCAGCCTTCCTCGACCGTGATGCAGCGATTGGTTTTCTGCACTGACGCCAGCACCGTGTCATAGTCGATGGGCCGCAGGGTGCGCAGGTCGATCACCTCGGCCTCGATACCGTCGGACGCCAGCTTTTCAGCCGCGTCCAGCGCATAGGTCATACCGATGCCAAAGCTGACGATGGTCACATCCGCGCCTTCGCGCCACACGCGGGCTTTGCCAAAGGGCACGGTGTAGTCGTCGATCAGCGGCACATCAAAGGACTTGCCATAGAGGATTTCGTTTTCCAGAAAGATGATCGGGTTCGGATCGCGGATGGCGGTCTTGAGCAAGCCTTTGGCGTCCGAGGCCGAATAGGGCATCACCACCTTCAGCCCCGGAATATGCGCATACCACGCCGCGTAATCTTGGCTGTGCTGCGCACCCACGCGCGCGGCCGCCCCGTTTGGCCCGCGAAACACCATCGGTGCCCCCATCTGGCCGCCCGACATATAAAGCGTTTTGGCCGCGGAATTGATAATCTGATCAATGGCCTGCATGGCGAAGTTAAACGTCATGAACTCAACAATCGGACGCAGCCCGCCAAAGGCGGCCCCAACGGCAATGCCGGTAAAGCCATGTTCTGTGATCGGTGTGTCCATCACCCGGCGCGCGCCAAACTCGTCCAGCAGACCCTGACTGATCTTGTAGGCCCCCTGGTATTCGCCCACCTCTTCACCCATGAGAAACACGTCTTCATCCCGGCGCATTTCTTCGGCCATTGCGTCACGCAAGGCTTCGCGGACGGTCATCTGTTTGGTCTTTGTGCCATCCGGCCAGGGGGCTTCGGCTTTGGCAACCGCCTTGAGCGGAGTGGGATGGTCAAGCCCTGCGGCGGGCTGATCTTCCGAGCTTTGCGCCTTATCGGCCGGGGCCAGCTGTTGGGAGGGGGCAGAGGGTGTCGCGTCGTCCACGCTTTCGCCGTCTTCGATCAGCACGGCAATCGGCGTGTTCACAGGCACCGCTTCGGTGCCTTCGGCAATCAGGATCTTGCCAACAATACCTTCATCCACCGCTTCGAATTCCATGGTGGCCTTGTCGGTTTCGATCTCGGCCATGATGTCACCGGCGCTGACGGTATCGCCTTCCTTGACCAGCCATTTGGACAACGTGCCTTCTTCCATCGTGGGCGAAAGCGCGGGCATGAGAACTTCTGTCGCCATCACACGGCCTCCTCTGCGTAGATATCCGTCCACAATTCGTCCAGCGCGGGTTCCGGACTTTCGCGCGCGAAATCGGCGCTGGCGTTGACGATGGCCTTGATCTCTTTGTCGATGGTCTTGAGGTCGTCTTCCGTGGCGTGGTTTCCGGTCAGAAGCATCTCGCGGACATGGTCGATGGCGTCCCGTTCCTCGCGCATTTTCTGTACCTCTTCGCGGGTGCGGTATTTGGCCGGGTCCGACATCGAATGCCCGCGATAGCGGTATGTTTTGACTTCAAGAATATAGGGCCCGTTCCCGGCCCGGCAGTGGGCCACGGCCTTGTCGCCCGCGGCTTTCACAGCCAGCACATCCATCCCGTCCACCGCCTCTCCGGGGATGCCAAACGCCGCCCCGCGGGTGTGCAAATCCGGCGTCGAGGTTGACCGTTGCATCGCCGTTCCCATGGCGTACTGGTTGTTTTCAATCACAAACACCACCGGCAATTCCCAAAGCGCGGCCATGTTGAATGTCTCGTAAACCTGGCCCTGATTGGCGGCCCCGTCGCCGAAATAGGTAAAGGTCACGCGATCGGTGCCTTTATACTTGTCGGCAAAGGCCAATCCGGCCCCGATCGGAACCTGCGCGCCGACAATCCCGTGGCCGCCGTAAAAATCCTTCTCTTTCGAGAACATGTGCATAGAGCCGCCCTTGCCCTTGGAATAGCCCCCTTCGCGGCCCGTCAGTTCGGCCATCACGCCATTGGGGTCCATGCCACAGGCCAGCATATGCCCGTGATCGCGATAGGACGTGATGCGCTTGTCACCGTCGCTGGCGGCGGCCTCCAGCCCGACAACAACGGCTTCCTGGCCGATATACAGGTGGCAAAACCCCCCGATCAGCCCCATTCCATAAAGCTGTCCGGCTTTCTCTTCGAAGCGGCGGATCAACAACATGTCTTTGTAATATCTCGTCAAATCCTCGGTAGACACATTTGGTTTCTTTGCCGCCTTGGACGTGGTTTTGCGTGCCGCCATATCCGCCTCTCCCCGAGAAAACTGGTTTAGAGCTAAACCTTTTTTCAAGCCTACGATCATCTTCCGGCGGAACGCAAGGGGCGCGCGGCAAAGCATTGCCGATTCGCAGTTTGGCAACGTCGCAACGGGCATTTTGTCAAAACAATGGCACAGCGTTCACCCAACTGTTTTGACGCACCGTACAATTGTGACCCAAATTGGGCAGATTTAAGAAAATCTACAGACATCAGGGCGCAAATAAGGAGAGATTAAGGCCATTACAGCTTTCGGGACCATATTTATGCCAGAAATTTCCGCATTTGGATTCATGGGATCAACCGCATCGCAATCGCTGTTTGGGGCCAATGTTCTGGCGACGCGTTCAACACTGGAACAGGGCGGCGATTATGACCGCTTGATCGAGGAATTGGGCGTCGGATCGTTCCGGTATCCCGGCGGGTCTTTGACGGAACGGTATTTTGACATCACCGATCCCAATGCCACCGTCGTCACCGACCGCGATACCGGCGAAATGCGCGATTTCATCCCGTTGAACGACGCGCTGACCTATGCCGGAGAGCAGGGGTTGTCTGTCACCATTGTCATTCCGACGCGCAATCTTTTGTCCGATATAGTCGACACCAATGGGGACCGCTTTGCGGCAATAGACGAGGACGCGCTGCGCGGTTTTGTGAGGGACACGGTCTCAGGCGTGCATGGTTCGGCCGACATCGAAGCGTTCGAGCTGGGCAACGAATACTGGGGCAGCGGCCAGATGTCGTCGATCGAATACGGACGGTTGGCCAGCGAAATGGCGGTCATCGTGAATGATGAGCTCGACAGCCTGAATTCCGATGCGGATATCATTGTGCAATCCGGCACCAATTTCAACTTTGCAAGATTGTCAGCGGTCTACAGCGATGAGATGTCGAGCGAGGAGATACTTGCCGATCTAAACAGCAGCTATGGGCTAAATCTGGGGCAGGACAGTCTGTTCAGCTCGGGGGCGGTCAACTGGACCCATGTCGCCAATGAAATGATCCTGTCGGAATTCGACACAGCGGCCGAGCAGGCGGCTGTCGATCAGGTGGCGGTTCATGTCTATTCGCGCGGTCAGGTAAACGAGGGCCAGCGCAGTTTTTTCCTCAATGCCACCGATGACACCTGGGGCGAGCAGATCCCGGATGCGCAAATCTCGGTCACCGAATGGAACACGGCCGGCAACAGCAACGCGCTGGATCGCAACACCGATTACGGTTTGAACCAGTCGCACGAGATGCTGAACGTGATGGAAGAATTCCTCCGGTTCGATGTCGGGCAGGCGCATGTCTGGCCGTTGATCCAGAACACGCCGAACACGCTCAGCGTCGATAACGGCCAGGCCGATCTGACGCCAGGCGGCGCAATGTTCAACATGATGCAGGACGCACTGCCCGGCAAGACGGCGCTTGACCTGACCCCAGAGCGCGGCGCGGACACCGAAGTGGAAGAAAACGGCGTCGCCGTACACGGGTTCTGGGAACCGGACGAGCTTTTGTTTTATGTGGCCGCGACCGATCCGCAGGGGGCAGAGACCACAATTGATTTCTCGGGTCTGGTCAGTGACGTGGGTCGCGTGGAAATTTCGCGTCTTGGCGTGGCCGAAGGCGACGCTGTCGGCTCTAACCGGTCGGATGCTGTGGTGCAGGATCTGGACCCGGACGTTGTTATGCAGGGAACAGACCTGACAATCGCCATGACAGAGGGCGAAATCATGCAGGTTCGGATGTTCGGCTTTACCCCGTCACGCGATTTTCAATCCGTGATTTCAGAGGAATTTCCCGATGACCTGCCCCCCCCGATCATCGACGCTTTCACCGAAACAAGCGCCGAGGAGGCATCGCTTGTGGGACTGGACGCGGTGATTCCAACCGTCCCGTTCAATACCGCAGAAGAGGAATTTCTGGCGGCGGAAGAGGCAGCGGCGCTTGAGGATGCCAATGACACCGAGGCAGACGATGTCATGGGCGGCCTTGGCGATCTGATGGCGGCGTTGCCGTTTCTTGGTCTGCTTGCTGTCTTTATGTGACCGAGACATGTGGCAGCCAGACCGCAGCAGAGCAGCGGCGCGAGCATGGTTACCCATGGGTAACCGTTAATATTGTTAACCTTTTGCGCCGGTTTAATTGCGCCGGTCTAGCGCACGACAATCTCGTCAGTGCGGATCATGCCCAGCATGTCTCTGGTGCGTTCGTCCAGCAGATCAAGATCCAGATAGGTGTCCGACAAACGCCGAGTGAGGTTTTCCATCCGCGCCACTTCGACTTTCAGCTCTTTTAACTCTGCCTGAAGATCGCGCGTTTCAACCACGATTTCCGCCCGCCGAAAGACGCCATAATCGCCTTGTACGGCGGCGAATACAAAATAAGCCCCTACACAGAAAGACCCTGCAAAGAACAAAAGGCCTCCGAGGGCCGGACGGGTGCGGTTTTGTGTCATCATCTGCCTCGATCACGTTTCTTGATGAACGCGTGCCGGTAAACTGACATAGCAACATCGCGGATGGAATTGGGTGTGGTGCAAAGACCCGGATTCTGGGCGTGTTTCCGCAAACCTGTGTCTTTCGGGAGTCGTTGGCGGCAGGGTGCTAGCGCTCCAACGCGGCGACACCGGGCAGGGTTTTGCCCTCCATCCATTCCAGAAACGCACCTCCCGCCGTTGAAATATAAGTGAAATCATCCGCGACACCCGCCTTGTTCAGCGCCGCAACAGTATCGCCGCCCCCGGCGACCGAGATCAGTTTGCCGGCCTGGGTTTGGGCGGCGGCATGGGCGGCGGCGGCGTTTGTTGCGGCATCGAACGGGGGGATTTCGAACGCGCCAAGCGGGCCGTTCCAGATCAGCGTCCGGGCGCGATCAAACCCCTGGCAAATGCGCGCCACGCTATCGGGGCCCGCATCAAGGATCATGGCGTCGGGCGGGCAATCTTTGGCGTTAACAATCTCCGACGCGGCCCCTTCTTCAAATCTGCGTGCGATCACAACATCGGTGGGAAGCAATATTTCGCAGCCGGTCTGCGCCGCTTTGTCCGCAATCGGCCGGGCGGTGTCTGCCAAATCGTGCTCACAGAGCGATTTGCCCACGTCGACCCCCTGAGCCGCAAGAAAGGTGTTCGCCATGCCGCCGCCAATCACCAACATATCGACCTTTTCAATCAGGTTGGACAGCAAATCCAGTTTGGTCGACACCTTCGCCCCGCCCACCACTGCGATAACCGGGCGTTCGGGCGTGCCAAGCGCGGTGTCCAATGCGCGCAGTTCGGCCTCCATCAGCCGTCCGGCGCAAGAGGGCAAAAGCTCTGCCACTCCGGTGGTCGAGGCATGCGCGCGATGCGCTGCCGAAAACGCATCGTTGCAGAACACGTCTCCAAGTGCTGCCAGAAACTGGGCAAATTCAGGATCATTGGCCTCTTCCAGCGGGGAAAACCGGGTGTTTTCCAGCAACACAACGGCATCCATGGGCAATGCGTCGATCTGGTCGCGGGACGGGTCGTCGACAAATGTGACAGCCCGGCCAAGTGCGGTTTCAAGCGCGGGGAGGGTTATGCGCAGGCTCATCTCGGGCACTGGTTTGCCCTTGGGCCTGCCGAAATGCGCCAGCAGGATCGGCGTGCCGCCTTTGGCCAGAATATCGGTGACAGTCGGCACAATGCGGGTGATCCTTGTGGCATCCGTGACCCCCCCGTCATCGACCGGCACATTGATGTCGACCCGCGTGAGCACGCGCTTGCCGGTCAGGTCCATGTCATCGAGCGTTTTCCAGGCCATGTGTCCCTCCAGTTCAGGTTTTGTGGGTGTGATGGCGGGGCAAGGCGCAGAGGTCAATGCAGTCCTTGGCAATCGCGCTGTCCCGCCTTAAGTCTTGGCGCAACGATTTACGCAAAGGAGTGCGGCATGGCCGACATCAAAGACCCCGAAAACACCATCCTGATCGAGCTGAAAGATGGCACTGTCACCATCGAACTGCTGCCGGATGTGGCCCCAAAGCATGCCGAACGGATGAAAGAGCTTGCGCGCTCCGGCGCGTATGACAATGTCTGTTTCCACCGCGTGATTGACGGGTTCATGGCGCAAACCGGGGATGTGGAGCATGGCGATATGGAAGACGGGTTCGACATTCGCCGCGCCGGAACGGGCGGATCTGATCTGCCCGATCTGCCCGCGGAATTTTCAAAACTGCCACATGACCGCGGTACTCTGGGTGCGGCACGGTCGCAAAACCCGAACTCTGCCAATTCGCAGTTTTTCATCAATTTCTCGGACAATCATTTTTTGAATGGTCAATATACGGTCTACGGCCGCGTGGTGTCGGGCATGGATCATGTTGATGCGATCACCCGTGGCGAGCCGCCAGCGTCCCCGGACCGGATGATTTCGGTGAAGGTGGCGTCTGATGCGTAAACTGGCCATCGCGTTCACAGTATTGGCGTCGCCAGCACTGGCCAGTGGGTTGCAGATCGAAGTGGCCGGAGAGGCCAATGGTACGGTGACCATCGACCTGTTCGAAGATGTTGCGCCGAACCATGTGGCGCAGATCACCGAGCTGGCCGCTGAGGGGGCGTATGACGATGTGGTCTTTCACCGGGTGATTGACGGGTTCATGGCCCAAACCGGCGATGTCAAATTTGGCAAGATCGACAGTGGTGACATGCGCATGGCTGGACGGGGTGCATCGGATCGGCCCGATATTGAAGCCGAATTTTCCGATATACCGTTTGATCGCGGGGTTGTGGGCATGGCGCGGTCGCAAGATCCGGATTCTGCCAATTCGCAGTTCTTCATCATGTTCCAGGAAGGTCATTTCCTGAACGGCGATTACACCGTGGTCGGTGCGGTTACTGACGGCATGGACGTGGTGGACGCCATCAAACGCGGTCAGGGGCGCAATGGCGAGGTGGTTGGCCAACCGGACAGGATGGCCGAGGTCACCGTTATAGAGTGACATCCCAGCTGCGGCCTGCCGGGCCGCACGCAACCGTGCATCAATCGCTTTGTCGGGCTTGTGGCGCTGGGGTCTCTTGTGGATCAGCGATCCGCGATGTGGCTGCGTCAGAGTGCATATTTACGAAAAGAAGAAGGGCGTGGTGTCTACCGTAGCGGCGGGTTGCTTATTGGACGGATGACATGCCGCGTTTGAACGGCAGTCTGAGCCATGTTCCGCCAAGACGCTGGGGCATTGCCCCGCTGCGGCATTTGAAGCGGTCCAGACCGGGCGGTCCTGTCAAACTGCCCAGATCAAGCATGGTAAAGCCGCGATCCGCCAGCCATATCATTGCCTGCCAGAGTATGGCCGTGTGAGCAGCGGATTGTCGGCCTTCGGGGGTGGTGAACCCGATGTGATATGTGGCCCAGGGTGGGTGGCACAAAATCAGCATTGCGGCGATGGGGTGACGATCTTTGTGTGCGGTTACAACGACCGCCTGACCCGGGTTTTGCGCCGCAAAAGCAGACAGGAACACCAGCGGCCAGTTGCGATAGCCACGGGCCTTTTGTTGGGCGCGTTCGGCGGTGATGAACCAGGCGTGTTTTTCAGCATCATACGTGCATATGTCGCAGGTTAGACCGGTATGTTCGGTGCGGCGCAACGTGTTGCGCCATTTCTGATGCAGCGCGGCGCGCATGGTGGGTTCCGGCCCAAGCGGCAGCAGCGCGATATCCCGGGGTTTGGCAAGCCGGACATATCCCGGCGGTCTGGGGTGAGGGGCCGCCGTGTTGACGATCACAGCGCCCCGAAGATCAAGGCCGCGGAGGCCGGACATGAGCGCCGCTTTATCAGCGGTTCCAAACGCGCGAGTGATCAGATGCACCGACCCGATCAACGGCAGCTTGCGGGTCTGGATCAGGACGCGACCGGGCCCGGAAGATGTTTCGACAAACTGAACATCCGTTCCCAGCGCCGTCAGGGTGCGGGCAAAAGCCGTCGATTGTTGCAAGGGGCAGGGGCACATGACCGGACCATGTCAGTCCGGTCTTTCCGTTCGGTTAATGGCTGCGGGCAATCTTTTGTTGGGTGCGGTCGGCTCAGCGACATTATTCCAGTTTAACCAGAGCGTGCCGCTTTTTGCCCGCGCTGAGTTTGATCGGGTGTGACAAAGCCGTTGCGTCGATCATCAGACCGGCATCGGTCAGCGGCGCATCGTCGAGTTTGGCACCGTTTTCCGCTATCAGCCGTTTGGCTTCCTTGCCGGATTTGGCCAGACCGCTTTTAACGATCAATTGCACGATTGAAATGCCATCGCCGATGTCATCGACACTCAGTGAAATGGTGGGCAGATCATCTCCGATGCCGCCTTTTTCGAACACCTGACGGGCTGTGTCCTCTGCGGCCCGGGCGGCCTTGGCACCGTGGCACAGGGTTGTCACCTCGTTGGCCAGAATGATCTTGGCCGCGTTGATCTCTGAGCCGCTCAAGCCGCCAAGGCGGTCGCACTCGTCTACCGGCAGTTCGGTATAGAGCTTGAGGAAGCGGCCGACATCTGCATCGGTGGTGTTGCGCCAGAATTGCCAGAATTCATAGGGGCTGAGCATATCGGCATTCAGCCACATCGCACCGCCCTGGCTTTTGCCCATTTTGCGCCCATCGCTGGTGGTCAGCAGGGGAGATGTCAGCCCATAAATTTCGTGATCGAGAACGCGGCGGGTCAGGTCGATGCCGTTGACGATATTGCCCCATTGATCAGACCCGCCCATCTGCAACAGGCAGCCATATCGCCGGTTGAGTTCAAGAAAATCATAGGCCTGCAAAATCATGTAGTTGAATTCAAGAAATGACAGAGACTGTTCGCGATCCAGTCGCGATTTCACGGAGTCAAACGACAACATGCGGTTGACACTGAAGTGCCGCCCGATGTCGCGCAGGAAATCGAGGTAGTTCAACCCATCCAGCCATTCGGCATTGTTGAGCATCAGAGCATCGGTCGGCCCGGCGCCATAGGTCAGGTACTTGGCGAACACTTGTTTCATGCCGTCGATATTGGCGTCGATCTGATCCGGGGTTAGCAAGGGGCGTTCGTCCGCGCGAAAGCTGGGATCGCCCACTTTGGTGGTGCCGCCGCCCATCAGGGTGATCGGCTTGTGCCCGGTCTTCTGCAACCAGCGCAGCATCATAATGTTAAGAAGATGACCCACATGCAGCGACTTTGCAGTCGCGTCATAGCCGATATAGGTCGGCACCACCCCTTGGACCAATGCGTCGTCAAGGCCTTGATAATCGGTGCAATCGGCCAGAAAGCCCCGCTCCATCATGACACGCATGAAGTCCGATTTGGGATGGTAGGTCATAGGAATGCCTCGTACAGTTTGGTCCGGCAGCTATACGCAGGGCAGGGGAAAAGGTGAAGGGCAAGTTGGCACATCCGGTTTGGGCATTGGGCGCGATGTCGGGGACGTCCCTGGACGGAGTGGATGCGGCGTTGGTTCTGACCGACGGCGTGACGATTTCAGACTTTGGCGCAACAGCGTACCGCCCGTATTCCGCGGCCGAGCAAGAGATATTGCGGGCGGCCCTTGGGGCATGGCCCGGCGAGGATGTTGCAGCGGCAGGCGATATTGTCATGCGGGCGCATATCGATGTTCTGGCTCGGTTTGAGACTGCCGAGATTGTCGGGTTTCATGGTCAGACGCTAGCGCATGAGCCGCGCGGACGCGGCACACATCAATTGGGGGATGGGGCGGCGTTGGCGCATGCGCTAGGGTGGCCCGTAGTCTGGGATTTTCGGTCCTCCGATGTGGAGCTTGGGGGCGAAGGGGCACCCTTGGCCCCGTTTTTTCATTGGGCCTGTGCAAAATGGATCGGTGCATCCGAGCCGTTGGCATTTTTGAACCTGGGCGGTGTGGGAAACCTGACATGGGTGGACCCTTCTTCACCGGCCCCCGAAGCGGATGGGGCTTTGTTGGCCTTTGACACCGGTCCTGCCAATGCGCCGCTGAATGATCTGATGGCAACGCGGCGCGGTCTTGCCTGTGACAAGGACGGCGCATTGGCCGCCCAGGGGCAGGTTGTTGAAGGGGCGCTAGAGTTGTTTCTGGAGGAAGGGTATTTTCGAAAAATTCCGCCTAAATCACTGGACCGGAATGATTTTTCCGTGATGTTGGATCTGGTTCGAGAGCTGGAAGATGCCGACGCCGCGGCAACCATGACGGCGATGGCCGCTGCGGCTGTGATGCAGGGACTAGAGCATTGCCCGATTGCGCCAAGCCGCATCCTGGCGACGGGGGGCGGGCGACACAATCCGGTTTTGATGGCAATGCTTGGGACCGCATTGGACTGCCCGGTGGTTCCGGTCGAGACAGTGGGGCTGGACGGGGATATGCTGGAGGCGCAGGCATTTGCCTATCTGGCGGTGCGCGTGATGCGGGGGATGCCGACCTCTGCGCCGGGGACAACCGGCGTGCGGGCACCCGTCGGAGGGGGGCAGATTTCGCGTGTTTGAGCCGTGGCGCACGTGGATTTGCTTGCGCCTTGGGGGCCAGCCCCCAAACCCCCGAGGTATTTGCGGCCCAAAGAAACGGCTTGTTAATCATTAACGCCTAACCAAGAGACACGGTACAGGCCGAGGGGCCGATGACCGTGCCCGAAGAAGCCGCTGGCAACCCAGTTTGCTTCATGTCCCGCCGCGCAGGTTGCGTGGCGGGCATTACAGATCATTGATGTTTCTTTGGGCTCTAAATACCTCGGGGAGCACGAGGGGCTGGCCCCTCGTCGCCGAACCTGTCAGCCGCCGGTATGGCTCATATGACGCGACACTCTGCCATCAACGGTTTGACGGGAATAGTCGAAATCATGGCCTTTTGGCTTGTGTGCAATGGCATCGCGAATGGCGGCTTCAAGCGGTTCATTGCTGTGCGGGTGGTTGCGCAAGGCGGACCTGAGATCGGCATTGTCTTCCTGTCCCAGACACATGAACAATTCACCGGTACAGGTCAGCCGGACGCGATTACAGCTTTCGCAGAAATTATGCGTCAGCGGGGTGATAAAGCCGATCTTCTGGCCGGTTTCTTCGAGCCGCACATAGCGGGCCGGGCCGCCGGTGCGTTCTGGCAGATCGGTCAGCGTATACTTCTTGCGCAGTTCGTCGCGCAGTTCGCTGAGTTTCCAATATTGGCCAAGGCGGTCTTCATTGCCGATATCGCCCATCGGCATCACCTCGATAAAGGTGAGGTCCATGTCGCGTTCGGCGCACCAGTTGGTCAATGTGAAGAGTTCGTCTTCGTTAAAGCCTTTCAGTGCAACCGTATTTATTTTTACGCGCAAGCCCGCGGCCTGTGCGGCATCAATGCCTTTGAGCACCTGCGGCAGGCGGCCCCAGCGGGTGATGTCGGCGAATTTCTGTTCGTCCAAGGTGTCGAGCGAAATGTTGATCCGGCGCACCCCTGCATCGAACAGGTCACCCGCAAAGCGTTCAAGCTGTGATCCGTTGGTGGTCAGCGTCAGTTCTTTCAGCGTGCCCGCCTCAAGATGGCGACTCATGGCGCGGAAGAACGTCATGATATCGCGACGCACCAACGGTTCGCCGCCGGTGATGCGGAGCTTTTCGACGCCCATGCCAATGAAGGTCGAGCACATCCTGTCGAGTTCTTCGAGGGTGAGCAGTTCCTTCTTTGGCAGGAAGGTCATGTTTTCAGACATGCAATAGACGCAGCGGAAGTCGCAGCGGTCGGTGACGGAGACGCGAAGGTAATTGATCGCGCGCTGGAACGGGTCAATAAGCGGTGTCATGCCGGTGAGCCTAGCCTTTCGTCATCAGGTGGGCAAGTATATGGCATCAATCTTTGCTGGGACCAAGGCCGGAGGCGCAAGTGTATAAAAAGATTTGGGTTTTGGGGATGTGTTTGGCTGTGGCGGGCTGTGGGCCCCTGGTGATGGAGCCGCGCACATCTGGACAGACATCAGATGGCCAGACCCGTCCCACAGCGCGGCCGTCCGAGCGTGATGTGTCGGCACGCACACCGCCGCCGATGGCCCGCACGGTTGAGGAGTTTGACACCACAACGGCCGAGGAACGTGCCGCCGCCGCATCGGCAAACACGGGCGCAGAGCGCGCGCTTGGCAGCACAATTGTGTCTTTGGGAGATCCGGCACGACCGGGGTTCTGGATCGAAACGCCGCTGGTGTCGTCGCCCGATGAGGGGCGCGTGGTCTATGGTGAGACCGGTCAATCATCGCAGGTTACGTTGATCCCGATTGACGGACCAGAAACCGGCGGCAGCCGGATGTCCTTGTCCGCGATGCGATTGATCGGTGTGCCGCTGACCGGGCTGGTTGAGGTGCAGGTCTTTACGGGCGGATAGCGGTTGGTATCCGAAAAAGACAGCGCCGGGCCTGAACCTGGCGCGTATTGTCAGGGTCCGCCTGGATCGACTGACCGGGGTGACGGGATCATTCGACGGTGACGGATTTGGCAAGGTTGCGCGGTTGATCCACATCGGTGCCTTTGGCGACCGCCGCGTGATAGGCCAGCAATTGGGCGGGCAGCGCATAGAGCAGGGGCGATAGGATCGGGTCAATTTCCGGCATAATCAGAGTGCGCCAGACATCCTCGCCAGCGGCCTCTGCGCCGGCGGCATCAGTGATCAGGCAGACTTTGCCACCGCGGGCCATGACTTCGTGCATGTTGGACACGGTCTTTTCAAACAGCGCGTCGCGCGGGGCCATGACAACCACCGGAACGGTTTTGTCGATCAGCGCGATCGGGCCATGTTTAAGTTCGCCTGACGCATAAGCTTCGGCGTGGATATAGCTGATTTCCTTCAGTTTCAATGCGCCTTCAAGTGCGAGGGGATACATCAGGCCGCGGCCCAAAAACAGGACATCGCGGGCTTCCGCTATTTTTTGTGCAGTGCGCGCTATTGCGGGGTCGCGATCGAGCGTGGCGTTGAACAGGCCGGGCAAGGCGCGCAGGTTGGTGAGGGTGGTGTGCAAGGCGTCTTTGGTCAATGTTCCGCGCTGAGTGGCAGCGTGCAACGCCAGCAGCAGCAATGTATTGAGCTGGCATGTAAAGGCTTTGGTCGAGGCTACACCGACTTCGACACCGGCATGGATGGGCAGCGAAACATCGCTTTCGCGCGCGATCGAGCTTTCTGCCACGTTGACGACGGACACGATGGTGTCGGCTTTGGTTCGGCAATAGCGCAGAGCGGCAAGAGTGTCTGCCGTTTCACCGGATTGAGACACGAAAACGGCTGTTGTGCCAGTGGGGATCGGCGGTTCGCGGTAGCGGAATTCAGAGGCGACGTCGACCTCGACCGGGAGGCGCGCGATTTGTTCGAACCAGTATTTCGCGGTCAGGCAGGCATAAAAGGCCGTGCCGCACGCCACCATGGTCAGGCGGTCGACCTTTGCAAAATCGGGCAATGCCTCTGGCAGAACGATGCGGTTGCCGTCCAGATAGGCGCGCAGCGCGTCGGCCAGAACCGTGGGTTGTTCGGCAATTTCCTTGGCCATGAAATGTTTGAATCCGGCCTTGTCGACTCGGGCGGCATCCATGCTGATCTGGCGCATATCGCGCGTGACACGGTTTCCGCTTTCATCAAAGATATCAAGGGTCTGACGCGTCAAGATCGTGCAATCACCTTCTTCAAGATAGGTGACGCGATCGGTCAGCGGGGCCAGGGCGATGGCATCCGAGCCAACATACATTTCGCCCTCGCCATGACCGATGGCCAGCGGGCTGCCCTTGCGTGCGGCAACGATCAGGTCGTCTTCTCCGTCGAACAAAAAGGCCAGGGCAAAGGCCCCTTCGAGCCGTGAGAGGCAGGCGCGCGCCGCATCGACATGGCTCATGCCCTGCTGCATGTAGTGATGCGTCAGCAAAGCGATGGTTTCAGAATCTGTTTCCGTTTGCGGTGTGATCTGATGATCGGCCAGTTCGGCGCGCAATTCCTTGAAGTTTTCGATGATCCCGTTGTGAACCACCGCCACAGGGCCGGATTGATGCGGATGGGCGTTTGCGGTGTTGGGTGCGCCATGCGTGGCCCAGCGCGTGTGGCCGATTCCCGATTTGCCGGGCAGGGGATTGTGGACCAACAGGTCCGAGAGGTTCACCAGCTTGCCGACCGCGCGGCGGCGATCCAGCGCGCCGTTGTTCACAGTGGCAATGCCAGCGCTGTCATATCCGCGGTATTCCAACCGTTTGAGAGCTTCGACCAGCAGAGGGGCTGCTTCGTGCTGCCCCAGAACACCGACGATACCGCACATAGGATTAGTCCTTTGCCTGTTTTGCTTTTTTGGCGCGCAAGATGCTGAACAATTTGCGCGCAAAGCCTTTTTTATTGATCTGTTCGGTCCGGGCGATGGCCATGGCACCGTCCGGTACGTCTTTGGTGACGGTTGTGGACGTGGCTGTCATGGCGTCGTTTCCCACATTTACCGGGGCCACCAGCATGGTGTTGGAGCCGATAAAGCTGTTTTGGCCGATGGTTGTCTTGTGTTTCATCACACCATCATAATTGCAGGTGATCGTCCCGGCACCGATATTCGTGCGCGCGCCGATTTCGGCGTCACCGACATAGCTCAGGTGATTGACTTTCGCGCCTTCGTCGATGCGCGCGTTTTTGATTTCGACAAAATTCCCGATATGCACATGTTCGGCCAATTCCGCTCCGGGGCGAAGCCGGGCATAGGGCCCGACCGTGGCGTCGCGGCTGACATGCGCGCCTTCGAGGTGGCTGAACGCGCGGATGCGGGCGTTGGATTCCACCGTCACGCCCGGTGCGAAGACCACATGGGGGTCAATTTCGGCATCGCGGCCGATCACAGTATCGAACGAGAAATATACCGTGTCCGGGGCTTGCATCTGCACGCCATTTTCCAGCATGGCCGCGCGGGTGCGGTGCTGAAACACGGTTTCGGCGGCGGCCAACTCAGCTCGGGAATTGATGCCCAGCGTTTCGGCCTCGTCACAGGTGATTGCGGTTGTTTTCAAACCGCGATCATGGGCAATGGCAACGATGTCTGTCAGATAGTATTCACCAGATGCGTTATTGGCGTCCACCGCGTCGATCAGGTCAAAAAGATGCGACGCATCTGCGCAGATAACACCAGAGTTACAGAGTGTTATCGCGCGCTCTTCGGGTGATGCATCCTTGAATTCGACAATTCTGGACAAGGTGGTTCCATCCATGATCAAGCGCCCGTATCGGCCGGGATCGGCGGCGTTGAAGCCCAGGACAACCACATCATGGGTGCTGCGTTTGCTAAGCAACGCGTCAAGCGTTTCGGTGGAGATAAACGGCGTGTCGCCGTAAAGGATGATCACATCACCGGCAAAATCGGAAAGAGCCTCTTTTGCCTGCGCAACGGCGTGTGCCGTGCCATGCTGCACGTCCTGGCGCACGGTCACAACGTCTGCGTCAAAGGCCCGCGCGGCGGCTTCGACCTCTTCCGCGCCGTGGCCGGTGACCACGATGATCCGCTCCGGTTCTAGCGCGGAGGCCGACAGCATCGCATGGTGCAGCAGGGGGGCTCCGCCGATTTTATGCAGGACTTTGGGAATGTCAGAGTCCATTCGGGTGCCTTTGCCCGCTGCCAGAAGGACCAGTGCTATGCTCATCAGGTTTCTCTTTGTGTTTTTGTTACGCTCCTTTTATCGGTTCGCAGCAGTGCCGCAAGGCAGCAGATTTCACACATGGTTGCGGGTTGTGACAGGAGACAGGCAGTGCGAACGGTAATTTTCGATCTTGATGGCACATTGGCCGATACCAGCGGTGATCTGATTGCGGCGGCCAATCACTGCTTTGATCGTATGGGGCTTGCAACGCGGCTTGATCCGGCGCTGGATGCGGGAACGGCGCTGCGGGGGGGCAAGGCGATGCTGACGCTGGGATTGCAGCGGGCTGAGCAGTATTCCGCCGATCAGGTCGAGCAGTGGTATCCGGAATTGCTGTCCGCATATGGCGATGCGCTGGATGTTCACACCGTTCTCTATCCCGGCGCGATGGAGGCTGTCGAGGCTTTGAAAGCGACGGGGATGCGGGTGGGGATCTGTACCAATAAACCCGAAGGGCTGGCGCAGACATTGATGACGCGGCTTGGCGTGCGCGATGCGTTCGGGTCATTGATCGGTGCCGACACATTGGCGACGCGCAAACCCGATGCCGCGCCATTTGTTGCCGCAGTCGAGCAGGCGGGCGGGGCGGTCACGCAAAGCTGTCTGATCGGCGACACTGTCACCGACCGCGACACCGCGCGCGCGGCCGGGGTGGCCTGTGTGCTGGTTGGGTTCGGGCCGTCGGGCGGCGACATGGCAGCGCTGGAGCCGGACGCCATCATCGACCATTTCGACGAATTGCCCGGCGTCGCGGCGCGTTTGCTGGGATAGCGCACGGCCTGAGCGGCATTATCCTTTGCCGTGATGGGGGCTTTTGGGCCAAGACATCCTCGGGGCAGGCCCGAAGATGTCAGAGGATCATTTGGACCCGTAGAGCGGAACGGTTGACATCGACACTTTGGCCGACCCATCCGTCAATTCGGCGGCATGGGCGATATAGATCAGGGTCTGGTTTGCCTCGTCAAAGATGCGCTTGACCCGCAAGGATTTAAGGATGATGGAGCGCGACGCGCGAAACACGTCCTCTCCATCATCATCCCGGTCGATATCGCCGATCTCGATAGGGCCAGTCTGGCGACACGAGATCGACGCGTTCGAGGGATCTTCGAACCAGTTGCCTTTGCTCAGACGGTCAATCAGACCGCGTTCGAAATAGGCGATGTGGCAAGTGACGCCACTGACATCCGGGTCGGCAATGGCTTCGATGACGATGTCATTACCAACCCAGTCCACGCCAACCTCGCCCACCTGTTCGGCATGTGCCGGTGTCATCGCAAGAAGACCCAAAAGGCAGGCTGTTCCCAAACGTGTCATATATGATCCTTAGAAGTGAATGATACCGTATTCGCCGGAATCCGGTGTGTCATCGGTGATGTTTGCCCTGATGGTTTCAAACAGATGTTTGGCCATGCCGTCGCTGGCCCAGATTTCGGCTTCGGTTGGAGTATATTTCATCAGACGGACCGAGTCATCCTCGCGGCCGTTTTCGAACCAGGCCCCGGCCATGGGTGTCCACAGATCATCCAGCTTGTCGCTGTCATCAGAGGCCGACAGGTGGCCCTTGATCGTGCCGTACATGTTGCCCGCCGAATCGCCAAGATAGATTTTAGCCTCCTGTCCGGTCTTTGCAGCCTTAAAGGTGTCGTGATCGGCGGATGTTATGAACCAGATGGCGTTGTCGTCTTGCCGCGCAAGCGGTGCCATCGGAACCGGATTGCCGTTATCTGTCCCAAGCAGAATGACGTGGATCTTGCTCATGTTTTTCCAGAATGTGTCGGTCAGAGTGTCAGTCATCAGACGGTCCTTTCGCTGTTAAAGTGCGTTTCAGACGGACAACGCGGCGCAGGACCAACAGTTCCTTGCGCTTGACCTGACGTGGGGTCTTCCCCTAAGATTTGAACAAGTGTTCAATAAATGCGCGCCGAGGAGAAGCGGATGTTCAACGCGACCATGCAGTTTGATCTTGGAGACGACGTCAACAGCCTGCGCGAGATGGTGCATCGCTGGGCGCAGGAGCGGGTGAAGCCGATGGCCGCGCAGATCGACAGCTCAAACACTTTCCCGCCAGAGCTTTGGGTCGAGATGGGCGAACTGGGCCTGCACGGAATCACCGTGGACGACGCCTATGGCGGGGCGGGCATGGGCTATCTCGCCCATACCGTCGCTGTGGAAGAGGTCGCGCGGGCGTCTGCGTCTGTGTCGCTGTCCTATGGTGCGCATTCGAACCTGTGTGTGAACCAGATCAAGCTGAACGGGACTGCGGAACAGAAGGCCAAGTACCTGCCGAAACTGATCTCGGGCGAGCATGTCGGCGCATTAGCCATGTCCGAGCCGGGGGCCGGGTCTGACGTGGTTTCGATGAAGCTACGCGCGGAAAAGCGCAACGACCATTACCGGCTGAACGGCAATAAATACTGGATCACCAATGGCCCGGATGCCGACACGTTGGTGGTCTATGCCAAAACCGATCCTGATGCCGGGTCCAAGGGGATCACGGCGTTCCTGATCGAAAAAACTTTCAAGGGGTTCAGCACGTCACCTCATTTCGACAAGCTGGGCATGCGCGGGTCCAACACCGCAGAGCTGATCTTTGAGGATGTCGAAGTGCCGTTCGACAACGTGCTGGGTGACGAAGGCAAGGGCGTGCGGGTTCTGATGTCTGGTCTGGATTACGAACGCGTGGTGCTGGCGGGCATCGGATTGGGCATCATGGCCGCCTGTCTGGACGAGATCATGCCCTACATGGCCGAACGCAAACAATTCGGCCAGCCGGTTGGCAGCTTTCAACTGATGCAGGGCAAGATGGCCGATATGTATACCGCGATGAATTCCGCGCGGGCTTATGTTTACGAGGTGGCCAAGGCCTGTGACCGGGGCGACGTGACCCGTCAGGATGCTGCCGCCTGCTGTCTTTACGCCTCTGAAGAGGCGATGAAACAGGCGCATCAGGCGGTGCAGGCGATGGGCGGGGCAGGGTTCCTGTCCGATGCACCGGTGGCGCGCATCTTCCGGGATGCCAAGCTGATGGAAATCGGGGCCGGCACGTCCGAAATCCGGCGTATGCTGGTTGGGCGCGAAATGCTGGCGGCGATGGCCTAGCGCCATGCCGTATTGGGTCTGGTTCGTTCCATTGGGCCTTGCCACGCTGGTTGGTGCGTTGATGGCGTTTCGATATGGATGGATAGCGGCCACGATAACGGAGACGGATGTGATCAACGCGGTTGCCAATCGCTATGTGACCCAGGACGGAGGCGCAAACGCGCGCATCGCGGATTGTGTCGGGGTGCCCGGTCAAGTGGACGGCGCGTGGATCACGGTGCGCTGCGGGGCGCTGGCCTATCATGTCAACCAGTTTGGGGCGGTGATTTCAACCGATCCCGCATCAGCGCGGCCCGCGATATGACCCGCCGCCCAACGCTGCGTGCCGCCCCTTACGAGCAGCTTTGCAAAGGCTTTGACTGGGATCTGCCGCCGGTTTTGAATATGGCGCAGCAGGTCTGTGACAGCTGGGCTGTGACCGAGCCGGATAAGCTGGCCATCATCGACGTGACCCCGGACCATATCCGCAAAATCACCTACGGAGATCTTTGGTATCGATCCCGGCAGGTGGAAACCGCGCTGATCGAACGCGGTGTCATGAAGGGCGACCGTGTGGGCGTTTTGTTGTCGCAATCGCCCCTTTGTGCTGCGGCGCATATCGCGGCGTGGCGGCTGGGTGCGATCTCGGTGCCGCTGTTCAAACTGTTTCGGGAAGAGGCGCTGAAGACCCGGATCGAAGATGCGGATCTGGGTGTGGTTGTGACCGATCTGGAAGGCGTCGTGCAACTGGCCGGGCTGGGGGTGGCAACGATCACCCGCAGCGATCTGGGGGCCTCTGGCGGAACTCGCGCGATGGTCGAAACCGGGCCAGAGGACGCGGCGACGCTGATCTATACCTCTGGCACAACCGGCAAACCGAAGGGCGCGCTGCACGGGCACCGCGTCCTGACCGGGCATTTGCCGGGTGTCGAGATGAGCCATGATTTTCTAGGCCAGGACGGCGACGTGATCTGGACGCCTGCGGATTGGGCGTGGATTGGCGGCTTGTTCGATGTGCTGATGCCGGGACTGGCCATCGGCGTGCCGGTGGTCGCGGCGCGGATGCCGAAATTCGATGTGTCAGAGTGCCAAAGCCTGGTGGCACGCGCGGGAATCCGAAACGTGTTTTTCCCGCCAACCGCATTGCGCATGTTGAAAGCAGAGAATGCGCGGATTGACAGATTGCGTTCCGTGGCCAGCGGCGGAGAGCCATTGGGGGCTGAAATGCTGACCTGGGGGCAGGACGCGTTTGGCTGCAAAATCAACGAATTCTACGGCCAGACCGAGTGCAACATGATCGTGTCGTCCTGTGCCGCGTCCTTCGATCCCGTACCGGGGGCCATGGGCCGCGCGGTGCCGGGTCATCAGGTTGCGGTGATCGGCGACAACGGGCAGCCCTGCGAGGGCGAAGGCGACATCGCGGTGCGGCGCGGATCGGCGTCGATGTTTCTGGAATACTGGCGCAAGCCGGCCCAGACTGCCGAAAAGTTCCGGGGCCACTGGATGTTGACCGGGGATCGCGGTGTCAAAGACGGTGACACGATCCGCTTTGTCGGGCGCGAGGATGATGTCATCACGTCTTCGGGCTATCGCATCGGCCCGGCCGAGATCGAGGATTGCCTTCTGTCACATCCGGGCGTCGCCACCTGCGGCGTGGTGGGCAAGCCCGATGCGCTGCGGACCCAGATCGTCAAGGCCTATGTGGTGCGCAAAGACGGGGTGGATGTATCACAAAAAGAGCTTCAGGATTGGGTCAAGACGCATCTTGCAAGCTATTCATATCCAAGGGAAATCGAATTCCTTGATGCTCTGCCAATGACTGTGACCGGCAAGGTGATCCGCAAGGAATTGAAGGCCCGTGCGGCGCAGGAAGGAATGGAATGAAGCGAGGTGTTGCTGCCGTGATATTTGCCTGCAGTCCCGCTGCGGGCTGGGCACAGGATCTGAAGATAGATCCCGCGATTGTGCGAACATGTTTTGAGGCCACCGAGGTTGGAGCGCTTTTCCCTTCCTGTCTGGGGCAGGCATCTGCGCAGTGTCAGGACGGGCCAGAGGGGTCAACAACGGCTGGCATGGCCGAGTGTATCGTGGCTGAAACGGCAGAGTGGGACGCCATTTTGAACGAGGAATACAAGGCAACACAGGCGGTCAATGCTGCCAACGACAGAGAGGGGCGGTCGTCGATCCTTGACCGCACCGACGCCTTGCGCGATGCCCAGCGCGCATGGATCGCCTTTCGGGATGCCGATTGTGCGGCGCGTTACGCGATCTGGCAGGACGGAACCATCCGCACCATTGTCGGGGCCAATTGCCATTTGACCATGACGGCGTCACGCGCCGTTCAACTGCGGGATATGCGGGGATTTTAAGATGAAATTGCACTCTCAGGCGATCCCATCGTCGGACCAGTTCAAAACCAACCAAGCCGCGCATCTGGAGGCGTTGAAGGTGGTACAGGACGCGGCGGCATGGGCTGCGGCGGGCGGTGGTGAACGGTCCCGCGACCGGCACATGTCGCGCGGCAAGATGCTGCCGCGGGACCGGGTGGCCAACCTGCTTGATCCTGGCAGCCCGTTTCTGGAGGTCGGCGCGGTTGCCGCACACGGGATGTATGACGGGGCCGCGCCCTGTGCGGGGGCGATTGCCGGGATCGGGCTGGTCAACGGGCGGCAGGTCATGGTTGTGTGTAACGACGCCACCGTAAAGGGCGGCACCTATTATCCGATGACGGTCAAGAAACACCTGCGCGCGCAGGAGATCGCCGAGGAAAACCATCTGCCCTGCGTGTATCTGGTCGACAGCGGCGGCGCGAACCTGCCCAATCAGGACGAGGTCTTCCCCGACCGCGATCACTTTGGCCGCATTTTCTACAATCAGGCCCGGATGAGCGCGAAGGGGATCGCGCAGATTGCCGTGGTGATGGGGTCGTGTACCGCCGGTGGAGCCTATGTGCCGGCCATGTCGGATGTGGCGATCATCGTGAAAGAGCAGGGCACGATCTTTCTGGCCGGTCCGCCCTTGGTCAAGGCGGCAACGGGTGAGGTTGTCACGGCAGAAGACCTAGGCGGCGGCGATGTGCACACGCGGCTTTCGGGTGTGGCGGATTATCTGGCCGAGGATGACGCCCATGCGCTGGCGCTGGCGCGGCGTGCGGTGGGGTCGTTGGGGGGTGCCGGGCTGAAGCCCGGCCTACGGCAGACCTCGGAAGACCCGGCTTATGATCCGGACGAGATATTCGGCGTGGTGCCGGGGGATCTGCGCACGCCGTATGACATCCGCGAGGTGATCGCGCGGATGGTGGACGGGTCGCGCTTTGATGAATTCAAACCGCGCTTCGGGGAGACGCTGGTGACGGGCTTTGCCCATGTCGATGGCTGGCCCGTCGGGATTGTTGCCAACAATGGCGTGCTGTTTTCCGAGGCCGCCCAGAAAGGCGCGCATTTCGTCGAACTGTGTTCGCAGCGCAAGATCCCGCTGGTGTTCCTGCAGAACATCACCGGGTTCATGGTGGGCCGGAAATACGAAAACGAAGGCATCGCGCGGCACGGGGCCAAGATGGTCACGGCTGTGGCCTGCACCTCTGTGCCCAAGATCACCATGCTGGTGGGTGGGTCGTTCGGCGCGGGCAATTACGGCATGGCCGGGCGGGCGTATCAGCCCCGGTTTTTGTGGACCTGGCCCAACAGCCGGATCAGCGTCATGGGCGGCGAACAGGCGGCGGGGGTTCTGGCCACGGTCAAACGCGACGGGATCGAAGCCAAGGGGGGAACATGGTCCGCCGAGGAAGAAGCGGCCTTCAAACAGCCAACCATCGACATGTTCGAGGAACAGGCCCACCCGCTTTATGCGTCGGCGCGGCTTTGGGATGACGGGATCGTCGATCCGCGCAAAACGCGGTCTGTGTTGTCGCTGTCGCTGCAAGCCGCGATGAACGCGCCCGTCGAGGAGACGCGCTTTGGTGTGTTCCGGATGTAAATTGGGGGCCAGCCCCCAAACCCCCGAGGTATTTCGGGCAAGAGGAAGCGAAAAAGGCAGAACACTATGTTTGACACGATCCTGATTGCCAACCGGGGCGAGATTGCCTGCCGCGTGATCGACACGTGCAAACGTCTGGGCGTGCGCACGGTTGCGGTGCATTCCGATGTGGACGCCTCGGCGCGTCATGTCGCGATGGCGGATGTGGCGGTGTCGCTGGGCGGGGCCACACCGGCCGACAGTTATCTGCGCGGGGATGCGATCGTTGAGGCCGCGTTAAGAAGCGGCGCGCAGGCGATCCATCCAGGGTACGGGTTTTTGTCGGAGAATCCGGACTTTGTTGAGGCGGTAGAGGCGGCGGGGTTGGTGTTTATCGGGCCTTCGGCGGGTGCGATCCGCGCGATGGGGCTCAAGGACGCGGCCAAGGCGCTGATGTCAGAGGCTGGTGTACCGGTGGTGCCGGGCTATCAGGGGGCCGAACAGGGCGCGGATCATCTGGCGGCGGAGGCCGCCAAGATCGGATATCCGGTGCTGATCAAGGCCGTTGCGGGCGGTGGCGGCAAGGGGATGCGGTTGGTCGAAACGGCGGAGGCATTTGCTGATGCGCTGCTCTCGGCCCAGTCCGAGGCGCAGGCGGCGTTTGGCAATGCGCATGTGCTGATTGAGAAGTTCATCACCTCTCCGCGCCATATCGAGGTACAGGTCTTTGGCGACGGGGACCGCGCGGTGCATCTGTTTGAACGCGATTGTTCGTTGCAGCGCCGCCATCAGAAGGTGATCGAGGAAGCGCCTGCTCCCGGCATGACACCCGAAATGCGCGACGCCATGGGGTCGGCGGCTGTACGGGCGGCAGAGGCGATTGGTTATAAGGGCGCAGGCACGGTCGAGTTCATCGTCGACGGCTCGGACGGGCTGCGGCCTGACGGGTTCTGGTTCATGGAGATGAACACCCGTCTGCAGGTGGAACATCCGATCACAGAAGCCATCACCGGCGTTGATCTGGTGGAATGGCAATTGCGGGTTGCCGCCGGGTCGCCGCTGCCCTGTGCGCAAGAGGATCTGAGCCTTAAAGGGCACGCGTTCGAGGCGAGGCTTTATGCCGAGGATGTGCCAGCAGGGTTTTTGCCGGCCACCGGTCGGTTGTCGCATCTGGCTTTCCCCGAGACGGTGCGCGCCGATACCGGCGTGCGGTCCGGCGATGTGATCAGTCCGTATTATGACCCGATGATCGCCAAGGTCGTGGTGCATGGCGGATCGCGCAACGTGGCGCTGCGCAGGCTGCGGCAGGCTTTGGCCGATACCGAGGTTGCGGGCACCGTAACCAACCTGGCTTTTTTGAGCGCACTGGCCTGTCATGACGGTTTTTCGAAAGGTCATGTGGACACCGGTCTGATCGGACGCGATCTTGACGCGCTGACGGCGATCTCGGACCCGGCACCGGCGGCGATTGCGCAGGCGGTGTTGGCTTTGGTCGGTCTGGATGCCGAACCACAGTCTTTGAATGGGTTTTCGCTTTGGGCCCCATTGCACCAGGAGATCCCGGTCGCGGTCGGAGAGACGCGCCACGCTGTGCGTCTGTCCGTGCGGCAGCCGGAGGTGATCCATGTGACCGTGGATGATACCGATGTCGAAGCCCGGTTCGGCCCGAATGGCTGGCGGTTTGACGGGCAGGCGGGGCGGTCGGTCTTTGTCGAGGGCGACACTGTGACGGTGTTTGGGGCGCAGTCTTTGATCGTGCGACGTATTGATCCGCTGGATGTCGAAACCGGAGCAGGCGGAAGCGGGGATGTGATTGAGGCCCCGATGCCGGGCTTGGTGCGGTCGGTTTTTGTGACGGCGGGCGACAGCGTGTCACGCGGCGATCGGCTTGCCGTATTAGAGGCCATGAAAATGGAGCACGCGCTTCTGGCGGCACGCGATGGGGTTGTGGCCGAAGTCATGGTTGCCGAAGGCGCGCAGGTTGAGGCAGGGGCGGCCTTGATCCGTCTGGACAGCGATACCGAGGCCGCCGCATGATCCGGTTGCATCATGTGCAATACGGGCGGTCGTTCCGGGTTCTGTGGTTGCTGGAAGAGATCGGCCTGGACAGGATCGGCCCGTTGGAGATTGTGGAGCATCGGATCGGCAGCCCCGAGATGGCGGAAAGCGATCTGGCGCGCGTGTCGCCCGCATTGCGTATCCCGGCGATCGAGATGGACGGGCTTGAGATGAGCGAATCCGGTGCCATCGTTCAGCTTTTGTCCGAACGCTATGCACCCGACCTGGATCGACCGGCCGATCATCCCGACCGCGCCGCCTATTTGCAATGGATGGGTTACGCGGAAACGCAGGCCAGTTTGATCGAAAACCTCAATCTGCAAATGGTGTTCCTGCGGCCTCCGGCTAAACCATCGGCGGTGGTGGTGAAACTGACGGTGGCGCGGCTCAGGCAGACCATGCGCGGTCTGGAGGCGCGGTTGGGTGATCATCCATGGCTGCTGGCCTCTGGGTTTTCCGCGGTGGATATCATGATGGGCTTCAATCTGTTTGCGCTGCCGTTTTACGTGGACATGGAGCCGTTCCCCGGGCTGCGGGCCTATTCGCAGCGGGTGTCGGACCGGGCGGCGCATAAACGTGCGGTGGCGCGGGAAGGGCCGCAACGGTTTTATGCAAAACCCTTTTACCCGGTGCCCGAGGCGTGACGATGGACCAGGTCGAGATCTTTGAAGTCGGGCCGCGCGACGGGTTGCAGAACGAAGCGCGCTTGATTCCGTTGGCCGAGAAAATCGCGCTGGTGAATTGCTTGTCGGATGCGGGGTTTCGCAGAATCGAATGTGCAAGCTTTGTCTCGCCGAAATGGGTGCCGCAGATGGCGGGATCGGCCGAGGTTCTGGCCGGGATCACCCGACGCGATGGTGTGTCTTATGCAGCACTTACACCCAATATGCGGGGATTTGAGGCAGCGTTGGCCGCCAGGGCCGATGAGGTGGCGATTTTCGGATCGGCATCCGAAGGGTTTTCCAAAGCCAATATCAACGCGACGATTGCCGAAAGTCTTGAGCGTTTTGCACCGGTGGCGGCTGCGGCGCAGACCAAGGGCATTCCGGTGCGGGGCTATGTCTCGTGCGTGGTTGAATGCCCGTATGACGGGGCGGTTGACCCGGTGGATGTGGCGCGGGTCGTGGCGGCATTGCGGGACATGGGATGTTATGAAGTGTCGCTGGGTGACACGATCGGGCGGGCCACGCCGGACCGGATCGCGGCGATGTTGAACGCGGTGCTGGACGAGATGCCAGCGGCGCGGCTTGCAGGGCATTATCATGATACAGGCGGGTTGGCCTGTGACAATGTCGAGGCATCGCTTGAGCTTGGTCTGCGGGTGTTTGACGCGGCGGTTGGCGGCTTGGGCGGCTGCCCTTATGCGCCGGGGGCAGCGGGCAATGTGGCGACCGAAGCGGTGGCCGCGCGGCTGACCGCGCTGGGATATGCGCACGGGCTGGATTTGGCTGTGGTCGAGAGGGCCGCCGCACTGGCACGAGCAATGCGAGAGGAGCCGTCATGAGTTTGATCCGGACAGAGACAGATGCGCGCGGGGTTGCGGTTGTGACATTGGCACGCGCGGATAAGCATAATGCGTTATCGGCCCCTATGATGTCAGAGCTGGAAGAGACCGCGCGGGCATTGGCGGCGGACAAATCCGTGCGCGTGGTTGTTCTGGCAGCAGAGGGCCCGTCGTTCTGTGCCGGCGGAGACCTGGCCTGGATGCGGGCGCAATTCGATATGGACCCGGAAACGCGCCGGATGGAAAGCCGTCGGATTGCCACGATGCTGGGCGCACTTTACGACTTGCCCCAACCGCTGATTGGGCGCGTTCAGGGCAATGCGTTTGGCGGAGGCGTCGGCTTGATCTCGGTCTGTGATGTCGCCATCGGGGTTGAAACCGCCAAGCTGGGCCTGACCGAGACCCGGTTGGGGCTGCTGCCTGCCAATATCGGGCCGTATGTTTTGGCGCGGATGGGGGGAACGCGGGCGTCCGAGGTGTTCATGTCGGCGCGCGTCTTCGACACCGTAGAGGCGGTGCGCCTGAACCTGTTGTCCCGCTCGGTGGCACCTTCGGATCTGGACAGCGCGGTGGACGCAGAGATTACGCCCTACCTGTCATGTGCGCCGGGGGCGGTCGCCGAGGCCAAGGCCCTGATGCGCGCCTTGTCCGGGCCGGTGACCCAGCAACAGGTGGACGTGGCGATTGATGCCTTGGCGGCGCGCTGGCAGACCGACGAGGCGCGCGAAGGCGTCGGCGCGTTTTTCGACAAGCGCAAGCCCAGCTGGCAGTGACCACGCAGATCGCGCATCTTTATGCGACCGGGTGTCTGGCCATCGTGTTTTTCCAGATCGCCCTGATCGGCGGCGCGCCTTTGGGGCGCTATACGCAAGGCGGCCGCTATCGGGGCGCTTTGCCTCTGCGCGGTCGGTTGACAGCGGCGGCGGCGATCCCGGCTCTGGTGCTGATGGGGTTGGCGATTGTGTCGGCTGCCGGGTTTCCGGGCTTGGACTGGCCGCGCTGGACGGGCTGGGCAGTGGTGGTTTTGCAGACCGGCATCATGATTTTGAACTGGATGACCCCAAGTCAGCCAGAACGTGCTGTCTGGGGGCCGATCACCACGATTATGGCGGCGCTTGCCTTGGTGGTGATGACCGCCCCGGTGCCGGACTGACGCGCGTGCAAAATCGCCTACGGTGCGGGCTGTGCCTGTGTGAAGCCGCCTCTGGTTCGACGGATTGCCGCATCTGGGGCGGTTTTGTCCCGATTCTACATACAAACCATTGAAATTTATTACCTTATGCTAGGTTACAAGGCCAAGAGCCGAGGTTGACCCCAACCTTTGGCAGGAGTAAGTCAGAAAGTGTCTTAAGCTCGCCACTTGAGGGCGCGCGCATTGCTGCGCGAAGCAAAAGGAGCCACGTCTTGGAAGACATGCTGCGGGAATACCTGCCGATCCTCGTTTTTTTGGGCATCGCGATTGCCTTGGGTCTTGTTCTGATCCTGGCGGCTGTTGTGCTTGCGGTTCGCAATCCTGATCCGGAAAAAGTGTCGGCATATGAATGTGGGTTCAACGCCTTTGATGATGCACGGATGAAATTCGACGTGCGCTTTTACCTTGTGGCCATCCTGTTCATCATCTTCGATCTGGAGATCGCGTTCCTGTTCCCATGGGCCGTTGCGTTCCAGGATATCAGCATGACCGGTTTCTGGTCGATGATCATCTTCCTGGGGGTTCTGACCATCGGTTTCGCCTATGAGTGGAAAAAGGGAGCCTTGGAATGGGAGTGATGACCGGAGCCAATACTGCGGGCGCAGACAAGGAGTTTGCCACGCAGGCGCTGAATTCCGAATTGTCGGACAAGGGGTTTTTGCTGACGTCGACCGAAGACATCATCAACTGGGCGCGGACCGGATCGCTGCACTGGATGACGTTTGGTCTGGCCTGCTGTGCGGTGGAAATGATGCACACCGCGATGCCGCGATATGATCTTGAGCGGTTCGGCACTGCGCCGCGCGCCAGTCCGCGCCAGTCCGATCTGATGATCGTGGCCGGCACGCTGACCAACAAGATGGCCCCGGCGCTGCGTAAGGTGTATGACCAGATGCCAGAGCCGCGCTATGTGATTTCAATGGGGTCCTGCGCCAATGGGGGCGGGTACTACCACTACAGCTATTCGGTTGTACGGGGCTGCGACCGGATCGTGCCGGTCGATGTCTATGTGCCGGGATGCCCGCCGACGGCAGAGGCACTGATGTACGGGATTATGGCGTTGCAGCGCAAGATCCGCCGGACCGGAACGATTGTGCGTTAAGGCACGGACGAGGACAGACACATGAGTGAAGCCCTGAACGAACTTGGTCAGCATATCGAGCTGAAGCGTCCCGATTGCGTGTTGTCCTGGGATGTGACGCTGGACGAGTTGACGGTGGACGTGGCCCCTTCGAACATCGCCGGGTTCGTGGAGTTCTTGAAAACCGACCAGACCTGCAAGTTTTCGACGCTGGTCGATATCACGGCAGTGGATCACCCCGATCGGCCAAAGCGGTTCGATGTCGTGTATCACTTTCTGTCGATGTACCAAAACCAACGCATCCGCTTGCGGGTCAGCATCCGCGACGAGGAAATGGTGCAGTCGATCACCGGTGTGCATTCCAGTGCCAACTGGTTTGAACGCGAAGTGTTTGACATGTTCGGCATTCTGTTTTCCGGCCATCACGACCTGCGCCGCATTCTGACCGATTACGGATTCCGCGGCTACCCGCTGCGCAAGGATTTCCCGACAACCGGCTACACCGAAGTGCGCTATGATGAAGAAAAGAAGCGCGTGGTCTATGAGCCGGTGAAGCTGGTGCAGGAATATCGCCAGTTTGATTTCATGTCCCCCTGGGAAGGTGCGCAATACGTGCTTCCGGGTGACGAGAAGACCGAAGAGAAGGCGGGTTGATGCCCATGATGACCGGCTCCTGCCTGTGCAAAGCCTGCACGTTTTCGGCCACACCGAAAGACATGCAGGCCGGGGCATGCCATTGCGACATGTGTCGCAAGTGGTCGGGTGGGGTCAACATTGCGGTGGAATGTACGGATGTGACGTGGAACGCAGACGCCCCGCTGAAACGTTTCAAGTCGAGCGCATGGGCAGAGCGGATGTTTTGCGGAACCTGTGGCAGCAACTTGTCGTATCATATGCTCGATGCCGCAGACACCGATCAGATCTTGTCGTTTGGCGCGTTTGACGAACCAGACAAACTGCCTGTGACGACTGAAATATTCATCGACGAGAAGCCCGCAAGCTATGACCTTGCCGGAATCTCGAAGTCTATGACCGGGGCGGAGGTTTTCGCCATGTACGCCCCCGGAGGAGAAGCGACATGATGGACGGCTCCAAGTTTGACGACGGCAGCATCGACGCGCTGTCGGGTGAACAGAAAATCCGTAACTTCAACATCAACTTTGGCCCGCAACACCCTGCGGCGCATGGGGTTTTGCGGCTGGTTCTTGAGTTGGACGGCGAAATCGTCGAACGCTGCGATCCGCATATCGGGCTGCTGCATCGCGGCACCGAAAAGCTGATGGAAAGCCGGACCTATCTGCAAAACCTGCCATATCTTGACCGGTTGGATTACGTCGCGCCGATGAACCAGGAACATGCCTGGTGTCTGGCGATTGAAAAACTGACAGGCGTTGAGGTGCCACGCCGCGCGTCGCTGATCCGGGTTCTGTATTGCGAAATCGGGCGCATCCTTAGCCACCTGCTGAACGTCACGACACAGGCGATGGATGTGGGTGCGCTGACACCGCCGCTCTGGGGCTTTGAAGAGCGTGAAAAGCTCATGATCTTTTACGAACGGGCCTGCGGTGCGCGGCTTCATGCGGCGTATTTCCGTCCCGGTGGTGTGCATCAGGATCTGCCCAGTGACCTGATCGACGACATTGACCAATGGGCGGATGAATTCCCGGCGGTTCTGGATGATATTGACGGGCTGTTGACCGAAAACCGCATCTTCAAGCAGCGCAATGCCGATATTGGTGTTGTGAGCGAAGAAGAAGTGCTGGACTGGGGTTTTTCCGGGGTCATGGTACGCGGCTCTGGCATGGCGTGGGATCTGCGCCGGGCGCAGCCCTATGAATGCTATAACGAGTTCGATTTCGAGATCCCGATTGGCAAGAACGGCGATTGTTTCGACCGCTATCTGGTGCGTATGGAAGAGATGCGTCAGTCGCTGCGGATCATTAAACAAGCCATCGAAAAGCTGCGCGCCCCCGAAGGACAGGGCGACATCCTGGCCCGGGGCAAGATCACGCCGCCGAAACGCAGCGATATGAAGACCTCGATGGAAGCGCTGATCCATCATTTCAAACTCTACACCGAAGGGTTCCATGTGCCCGCGGGCGAGGTGTATGCCGCCGTCGAAGCGCCGAAAGGTGAATTTGGCGTCTATATGGTGGCTGATGGCACCAATCAGCCGTATCGCGCCAAGCTACGTGCGCCGGGATTCCTGCATCTGCAGGCGATGGACCATGTTGCCAGCGGCCACCAATTGGCAGATGTTGCGGCAATTATCGGCACGATGGATGTCGTGTTTGGAGAGATTGACCGATGACGGCACGGGGTCTTTCATGTGTGACCGCGCTTGGTGTCCTGACCGCCTGCGCGATGCCGCCGCAAGGCGTGTCGCAGTCCGATCTGGCCAATTTCGACGCGGCGGTTGCGTCGATTGGCTGTGATCTTGTGGGCGAAAGCGATTACCTGCCGGTCGAGCTGCAAACTGGATTGAGCCGTGAACAGGTGATCCAGACAGCGCAGTTTCGTCTGGCAACAGAAGGGGCGGTGCAGCTTGAAAACGGTGGTATCCGCCTGACCACGGGTGCCTGCGCCACATCATGATGCGGGCTAGTTTGATATCCGGGCTTTTGGCCTGTGCCGCGCCTATGGCGATGGCGGTTGAGGTCGGGATGTCTGAATACAAATTCGCCTCCGAACTTGCCGCTGACGGGTTTGAGGCATTTGGCACCGGCGGGTCGGGCAATACGGTCTTTGGCATGACCAATCGGTCCGACATCTACCTGTGTTTCCTGCTGGATTCACCCACCGACCAAAGCACACGGCAAGCCGCCCTTTTGACCGAACTGGACGGCGAAAACGAAGATCGCTCTGTTCCGAATATTCCCGTTGTCTGCGTAATGACGCAATAGGACTTGAGATATGCTACGACGCCTGCATCCCGAACAACCTGACAGTTTTGCCTTTACACCTGACAATCAGGCCTGGGCGGACGCACAGATTACCAAATACCCCGAAGGCCGTCAGGCCAGCGCGGTTATTCCGTTGCTGTGGCGCGCGCAAGAGCAAGAGGGCTGGCTGACCCGCCCGGCGATCGAAGCCGTCGCGGATATGCTGGGCATGGCCTATATGCGGGCGCTGGAAGTGGCGTCTTTTTACTTTATGTACAAGCTGCAACCGGTTGGCAGCGTTGCAAATATCCAGATTTGTGGCACAACATCCTGCATGATCTGCGGAGCCGAGGATCTGGTGGCGGTCTGTCAGGAAAAGATCGCTCCCAAGCCGCATATGCTGTCGGCGGATGGCAAGCTGAGCTGGGAAGAGGTGGAATGCCTGGGGGCCTGTGCAAACGCGCCGATGGCCCAGATCGGCAAGGATTATTACGAAGACCTGACCGCGGAGCGTTTGGGCGAGATCCTGGATGAGTTGGTGGCCGGTAACGTGCCGACCCCGGGTCCTCAAAACGGTCGGTATGCGTCAGAGCCGAAATCCGGCCTGACCACGCTGACCGAATTCGAAGCCGGTCGGCACCAGTATAACGCATCGGTTCAACTGGCCACTGATATTGGCGACACCGTCAAACGGATTGATGGGACAGAAGTGCCGTTGATCACGCCGTGGATCGGCAAGGCGGCCAACACGGCGCAGCCGCCCAAACCGGGCCCGGATGCGATGATGCCCCCCGCCGGACCGGACGGACCGCAGGGTGGTCGCGCAAAGGGCGAGGATGAGGCACCGCGTGATATTGGCGATGCGTCTGACAAACGCTCCGAGGCACCGGGCGAGGCAGAGGGCGTCGAAGCGATTGCCAAACCGCCGGTCACTCCGGCGACGGATGTGGCGTCTCCGGGCACCAAGCCAGAAACGCTGAGCGCGCCGCGCGACGGATCGGCGGATGATCTGACGCGGATCAAGGGGGTCGGACCCAAACTTGAGGCGCTGTGCAACGCGTTGGGATTTTATCATTACGACCAGATTGCCAGCTGGACCGACGCCGAAGTCGCCTGGGTGGATGACAATCTGCAGGGCTTCAAAGGGCGGGTTTCCCGCGATAATTGGGTCGAACAGGCCAAGACCCTTGCCACAGGCGGCGAGACCGAGTTTTCTTCACGTGTCACGAAAGGCGATGTCTGACACCAGGACATCTGAAAACCGACAGGGAGAGATCTTATGCAACAACAGAAATCCGGAATGAGCTGCCAGCTCGGGTCATGGGCCTTGGCTGCGGGGGTTGGCCTTTTGGTCTTCGTGATGCTGCTCGTCGTGGGCGACTGGGGGTGGCTTGGGTCTATCTTCATGGCGGCTGTTGCCTTTGCCGTTTTGGGCGTGGTGTTCGGATGGCTGTTCTGTCGTGAATTGCCTGCCCCACGAGGCCCTGGAAACATCGACACGGGCAACAAAAGCCCGATAAACGCGGCACCGCCTTCGGCAAAAGCGCCGAGCGCCTCCGCACCCAGTGCCGCACCTCCGTCGGCAGCACCAGCCCCTGTTGCGTCCGAGGCGACCTCGCCGGCGACGGCGTCATCTTCGGGTGTCAAACCGTCCGCTGCGCTTCCGGGTCAGGACGATCTTGCTGCGCGCAAAGGGGAATGGACATATACCGCAGGCGATGATCAAGCGTCCGATGATCAGGCGTCCAAGGATACCAAAGACGCCGGGCAAAAGGCCCCGGCAGCCGACACATCGTCTGATTATGATGGCGATGGTGTAAAAGAAGGCACAGAGGAAGGCACGAAACCTGCGACCTTGACCGAAGCGCGCGAGGGGGGTGCGGACAATCTCAAGGAGATTAAGGGCGTTGGGCCAAAGCTGGAACAGCTTTTGAACTCCATGGGGTTTTATCACTTCGACCAGATTGCCAATTGGACAGCCGATGAAATCGCCTGGGTGAATGCCAATCTTGAAGGGTTCAAAGGCCGCGTCAGCCGGGATGACTGGGTCGAGCAGGCCAAGATCCTGGCCTCTGGTGGCGATACCGAATTCTCCAAACGCGTCGACAAGGGCGATGTGTACTGACGGGGTTTGAGACAACAACATGAGCCGGGATTCAGAAGAGGCGCGCAAAGGACGGCGCATTGCAGTGTTCATTGCCGGAGTGGGCCTTCTCTGGATTTTGGTAACGGCCATCGGGGCCGAATATGGCTGGAGCCAACGGACCCGAGCGCTTTTTGATCTCGCCGCACTGGTGGGGTTTGGGGCGGGCCTCTGGATGACATACCAACTCTGGCGGGCACGCCAGACCGACAAGGATTAAAGTGATGCTGAGCGATCAGGACCGGATCTTTACCAACCTCTACGGGATGCACGACCGCAGTTTGAAGGGCGCGCAGGCGCGGGGCCATTGGGATGGCACGGCCGGCCTTCTTCAAAAAGGGCGCGACTGGATCATTGAAGAGATGAAAGCCTCGGGCCTGCGCGGCCGGGGCGGCGCGGGCTTTCCGACCGGTCTGAAGTGGTCCTTCATGCCCAAGGAAAGCGATGGGCGGCCCAGCTATCTTGTTGTGAATGCTGACGAATCCGAGCCGGGCACCTGCAAGGACCGCGAGATCATGCGCCATGATCCGCACACTTTGATCGAAGGCTGCCTGATCGCGTCGTTCGCGATGCAGGCGCATGCGTGTTACATCTACATTCGCGGTGAATACATCCGCGAAAAAGAAGCGCTGCAAGCCGCCATTGACGAGGCGTATGATGCCGGTCTGTTGGGCAAGAACGCCGCCGGGTCGGGATGGGATTTTGACCTTTACCTGCACCACGGTGCGGGGGCCTATATTTGTGGCGAGGAAACCGCACTTCTGGAAAGCCTTGAGGGCAAAAAAGGCATGCCGCGCATGAAGCCGCCTTTCCCGGCGGGGGCGGGGCTGTATGGCTGTCCGACGACGGTGAACAACGTGGAATCCATTGCCGTTGTACCCACCATCCTACGCCGTGGCGGCGCGTGGTTTGCAGGTTTTGGTCGTCAGAATAATGCAGGCACCAAGCTGTTCGCGGTGTCCGGCCATGTCAACACACCTTGTGTGGTTGAAGAAGCGATGAGCATCTCGTTCGAAGAATTGATCGAAAAGCATTGCGGCGGGATTCGCGGTGGCTGGGACAATTTGAAAGCGGTGATCCCCGGTGGGTCTTCGGTGCCCTGCGTGCGCGGCGAAGACATGAAAGACGCCATCATGGATTTCGACTATCTGCGCGGAGAGCTGGGCTCGGGTCTTGGGACGGCTGCGGTGATTGTGATGGATCAGTCGACTGACATCATCAAGGCGATCTGGCGGCTGTCGGCCTTCTACAAGCATGAAAGCTGTGGCCAATGTACACCGTGCCGCGAAGGCACCGGTTGGATGATGCGCGTCATGGATCGTCTGGTGCGCGGCGAGGCCGAAGTCGAGGAAATCGACATGCTGTTTGATGTGACCAAACAGGTCGAAGGCCACACGATCTGCGCGCTTGGCGATGCGGCGGCCTGGCCTATTCAGGGCCTGATCAAGAATTTCCGCGACGAGATCGAGGATCGGATCAAGGCACAGAAGACCGGGCGTGTGAGCGCAGTTGCGGCGGAATAATTTGCTTGGAAGCAAATTCGAAAACTCAATTTGAAAATTGAGTAGGACGGCGCTTTCAAGCGCCGTTTGCTTTTTCGGAACATGGCGTTTGTGCACAGGGGCTTGCAAGCCCTGCATCTCTGGGCGCATTGTGGCGCAAACAGGTTTCACGAGGGATAGTGATGAAAGCAGCATGGGCAGCGGCCGCAGTTCTTTTGATCGTGGCGGCCTGTGGTCGGGACGAGTTGGATACCGTTACGTATGAGGGGGCTCGGTTCGCCGGCGATCTGAGTTTTGAGCGCGGCGATCGAGCGGCGTTTGTTGCAACAGGGGGACCAGCCTCGGTCAGCCTGGAAGGGGCCAAGCGCGCGGCGTCTTATCAGGTTGTGCAGCATTGCATTGCGTATCTGGGCAGTTCTGATGTGGCTTGGGCCAACGGGCCGGATGTGGAGGACGCTGATTTAGTGATCCAGGACGACAGGGTTGTGCTGTCCGGGCGCTGTATTGAGCCGTAAACGGCTGAAATTCATCTATTTCAATGTCGGATATTGAATATCAGGGGACAGCTTGCCCATATATCTGGACACGATCGTTGGACAAGACATGCGTATCATTGCCTCAACCCTGACAATTGGCCTGATGGTGGGATCGGCGGCATTGGCCAAACCGCCATTGCGCGAGGTGTCTGAAATTGACGACGGTTTGATGATCGTGGCCATAGCAGATGCGATCCGCAAGACTTGCGATGACATCAATCCACGTTTGATCCGCGCCTATTCCGCGTTGACGGCGCTGAAAGAGACGGCGCGCGACAAAGGGTATACAGAAAAAGAAGTCGAGAGATACGTGACCTCAAAAGCCGAGAAAGACCGTATGCGTGCCAAGGCCGAACGGTTTTTGCAAGACAAGGGCGTGCAGGCGGATGATGATGCCGCGCTGTGCCGGTTTGGCCGCGAGCAAATTCAGTCTCAGACGGATATCGGCCAACTGCTCAGGTGATCTTCCTCGGGGCGAAGACAGGGGTCATGTCGCTGCTGTTAGAACCCGCACCCCCGCGTCGATATTTCCCGTTTTCTTTTTGCCTCAACATCTGGCTTAATCGAAAGAGCCACGTTAAAACGCGGTCGACGTCAGCCGGTCGCCGATTTGCCGCGGGATCGACTACGCCAGCCAAAAGGGAACAAAGGGCTCGGGCATGTCTGACTTGCGTAAAGTTATCATCGACGGAAACGAGGTAGAGGTGGACGGCGCGATGACGCTGATCCAGGCCTGTGAAGAGGCGGGAATCGAAATCCCGCGCTTTTGCTACCATGAGCGGCTCAGTATTGCGGGCAACTGTCGCATGTGTCTTGTCGAAGTCGTCGGCGGCCCTCCAAAGCCTGCCGCGTCCTGTGCGATGCAGGTCAGGGATTTGCGTCCCGGACCAGAGGGCCAGCCCCCCGTCGTCAAGACCAATTCGCCCATGGTGAAAAAGGCGCGCGAGGGGGTGATGGAGTTTCTGCTGATCAACCACCCGTTGGATTGCCCGATATGTGATCAGGGTGGCGAATGCGATCTGCAGGATCAGGCCATGGCCTATGGCGTTGATTTCAGCCGCTTCCGTGAGCCCAAACGCGCGGTCGAGGATCTGGATCTTGGCCCGTTGGTTGAGACGCATATGACGCGCTGCATTTCCTGCACCCGCTGTGTGCGCTTCATCACCGAAGTGGCGGGCATTCCCGAACTTGGTCAGATTGGCCGCGGCGAGGATGCGGAGATCACGAATTACCTTGGCGAGACTCTCGACAGCAATATGCAGGGCAACATCATTGATCTGTGCCCGGTCGGCGCGTTGGTGTCCAAGCCTTATGCCTTTACCGCCCGTCCGTGGGAACTTACCAAGACCGAATCCATTGATGTGATGGACGCGCTTGGCAGCAATATCCGCGTGGACACCAAGGGCCGCGAAGTCATGCGGTTTTTGCCGCGCAACCATGACGGTGTGAACGAGGAATGGATTTCCGACAAGACGCGCTTTGTCTGGGACGGTCTGCGCAAGCAACGGCTGGATCGCCCTTACGTTCGTGAGAACGGCAAGCTGCGCCCTGCGGACTGGGGTGAGGCGTTGTCCAAAGCCGCGGCAGCGATGAAGGGCAAGAAAGTCGCTGGTCTCGTCGGTGATCTCGTTCCGACCGAAGCCGCCTACGCGCTCAAGCAATTGATCGAAGGGCAGGGCGGCAACGTTGAATGCCGCACCGATGGGGCAAAGCTGCCAGCGGGCAACCGCTCGGGCTATGTCGGCACAGCTGCGATCGAAGACATCGACACGGCAGACAAGATCCTGCTGATCGGCACCAACCCACGCGACGAAGCGCCGGTGCTGAATGCGCGCATCCGTAGGGCGTGGGCGGCTGGGGCCGATGTGATCGTTGTCGGTGAAGCGGTCGATCTGACCTACGACTATGAACATATGGGCACCGACCGGGCAGCGCTCGCGCATGTGGCAAGCCTTGATATGACATCCTTGCATGACAAAAACGCGGTTGTGATCGTTGGGCAGGGTGCATTGCGCGAAGCTGACGGCGCGGCTGTTCTTGGTACTGCCATGGATATCGCCGAGAAAGCCAAGGGCCGGTTCATGGTCCTGCACACAGCGGCAGGCCGCGTCGGCGCGATGGATGCAGGCTGCACCACCGAAGGCGGGCTTGATGCAGCCATCGACGGGGCCGAAGTGATCTACAACCTGGGCGCGGATGAGGTGGACATCGCCGACGGTGCTTTCGTTATCTACCAAGGAAGCCATGGCGACCGTGGCGCGCACCGCGCGGACATCATCCTGCCGGGGGCCGCTTACACCGAAGAACAGGGCCTGTTCGTCAACACCGAGGGCCGCCCGCAACTTGCGCTGCGCGCCAGCTTTGCGCCGGGGGAGGCCAAGGAAAACTGGGCCATTCTGCGAGCGTTGTCCGCCGAACTGGACGCCACGCTGCCGTTCGACTCGCTGGCGCAGTTGCGTCAGGCGCTGGTTGCGGACGCGCCGCATCTGGCACAGATCGGAGCGGTGCCGGAAAACGTGTGGCAGGCCGAGCCCGAGGGCCCGCTTGGGCAGGCAGATTTCCGCAATGCCATTCAGGATTTCTATCTGACCAACCCGATAGCGCGGGCCAGTTCGTTGATGGCGGAGTTGTCGGCGGGGGTCAAAGCCCGCAAGGACACGAAGATCGCGGCGGAGTAGGCGGGATGCGCCGGATGGCGACACTATCTCCAATGGCCCTGCTGATGGCGGGCGGTCTGTCGGCATGTGATGTGCAACAGCGAGCCAGCCTTCCGTTTGCGCCGACGTATGAGGGCGTTGACACAGCGCTTCTGGATGGCGATCTGGTGAAATTTGATGTTGCGATGCGCGGTGCGCGCAGCGCTGAGGATGTTGAGGACTATGCGCGCTGTGCAGCGGCCCAATATGCCCTGATCCGGGGCTACGGCTTTGCGCGGCATTTGCGCACAAATGTATACGAAGAGGGTGGCTTGTGGCGCGGAGATGCGGTTTACACCATTTCGCCGGCACTACCCCGAGGAGTGCGGACCATCGACGCCGAAGTCGTGTCCGCCTCTTGCGTAGAAAACGGAATACCGATGGTTTGAGGACGTGATGGCTGACTTCTTTACCACCCCCCTAGGGATCGGCGTGATCATCGTCGCTCAGTGCCTTGCGGTACTGGGTTTCGTGATGGTGAGCCTGCTTTTCCTCGTTTACGGCGACCGCAAGATCTGGGCGGCCGTTCAGATGCGGCGCGGACCAAACGTGGTTGGGGCCTATGGTCTTTTGCAAACCGTGGCAGACGCGTTGAAATACGTCGTCAAGGAAGTGGTGGTGCCCGCCGGGGCTGACAAGCCGGTCTTTATGCTGGCCCCGATGACCAGCTTTGTTCTGGCGATGATTGCGTGGGCGGTGATTCCCTTCAATGACACCTGGGTTCTGTCCGACATCAATGTGGCAATCCTCTACGTGTTCGCAGTGTCCTCGCTTGAGGTGTACGGCGTGATCATGGGCGGATGGGCGTCGAACTCTAAATATCCCTTCCTTGGGTCTTTGCGCTCTGCCGCGCAGATGATTTCCTATGAGGTGTCGATTGGTCTGATCATCATTGGGGTAATTATTTCCACCGGGTCGATGAACTTTGGCGATATCGTGCGCGCGCAGGATGGGGATTTCGGGTTCTTCTCGTGGTATTGGTTGCCGCATTTCCCGATGGTGTTCCTGTTCTTTATCAGTGCCTTGGCGGAAACCAACCGGCCTCCGTTTGATCTGCCCGAAGCGGAATCCGAACTGGTCGCGGGCTATCAGGTGGAATACTCGGCAACGCCGTTCCTGCTGTTCATGGCCGGGGAATACATCGCGATCTTTCTGATGTGTGCGCTGACGTCGCTGCTGTTCTTCGGCGGGTGGCTGTCGCCGATCCCTGGTCTGCCCGATGGCGCGCTGTGGATGGTGGCCAAGATGGCGTTCTTCTTCTTCATCTTTGCGATGGTGAAGGCGATCACGCCGCGCTACCGCTATGACCAGCTGATGCGCCTTGGCTGGAAAGTGTTCCTGCCGTTCAGCCTGATCTGGGTGGTGTTCGTGGCCTTTGCGGCGAAATTCGACTGGTTCTGGGGCGCATTCGCGCGCTGGGTATAAGGAGAGTAGACATGACGCAGATCGACTACGGACGCGCGGCAAAATACTTCCTGCTGCAAGACTTTTACCAGGGCATGAAGCTTGGCCTGAAATATTTCTTCGCGCCCAAGGCGACGATCAACTATCCGCACGAAAAAGGGCCGCTGTCGCCCCGATTCAGGGGGGAACACGCGCTGCGTCGTTATCCCAATGGCGAAGAGCGCTGCATTGCGTGTAAACTGTGCGAGGCGATCTGCCCCGCGCAGGCGATCACGATTGATGCCGAACCACGGGATGACGGGTCTCGCCGGACAACGCGCTATGACATCGACATGACCAAATGCATCTATTGCGGTTTCTGCCAAGAGGCCTGCCCGGTGGATGCGATTGTCGAAGGTCCGAATTTCGAATTCGCGACCGAGACCCGCGAAGAGTTGTTCTATGACAAGCAGAAACTGCTGGACAATGGCGAGCGCTGGGAAGCCGAGATCGCGCGCAACCTAGAACTGGACGCGCCCTACCGATGACACACGCGTGGCAAAAATCTTTGAAGATTTTTTCCCAAGGCTTTTCGAAAAGCCTTGGCCCGAGGACGTATATATGACCGACGCCAAAACCCCGTTCGAACTGATGATGACCCAGGCGCAGGAAATGGCGAAAGCCTTTAATCCGTCTTTGACATCGTTTGACCCCAAGGGGTTTGAAAAGATGTGGCCAACCATGGGCAAAGACGCCATGGAAATGTGGTTTGGAAAAGGCCTGTCAAAAGACGGGCTGGATTCCAAAACACGGCTGTTGCTCACGCTTGCCGGCATGACCATGCAGGGCGCGCAGGCGGAAACACCGTTTCGTATGACGGTGCGCCACGCCGCAGAGGCCGGGGCCACGAAAGACGAAATCGCCGAAACCATCGCACAGATGTCGATGTTTGCCGGCATTCCAGCCATGACCCGCGCGATGGAGCTTGCGCGCGAGGTGATGGAAGACGACAAAAAGGATGACGAGACATGAGTGTCTTTGCCTTCTATCTCTTTGCCCTGTCGACGATTGCAGGCGGGCTGTTCACGGTGATCAGCCGCAACCCGGTGCATTCGGTGTTGTGGTTGATCCTGGCGTTTCTGTCTTCCGCGGGGCTGTTCGTCCTTCTGGGGGCCGAGTTCGTGGCGATGCTTCTGGTCATCGTCTACGTCGGCGCGGTCGCGGTTCTGTTCCTGTTTGTCGTGATGATGCTGGATGTGGATTTCGCCGAGTTGAAGGCCGAGATGGCGCGCTATGTGCCGTTGGCGTTGCTGTTTGGGGTAATCATCCTGATGCAGTTTGCGCTGGCTTTTGGCGCGTGGGAAAGCAACGCAGCTGCCGAAAGCTTGCGGGCGCAGGTGATGCCGGTGGATCGGCACAACACCGAGGCGCTGGGGCTGATCTTGTATGACCAGTATTTCCTGCTGTTTCAGCTGGCGGGCCTGATCCTGCTTGTCGCGATGATCGGTGCGATTGTTCTGACGCTGCGGCATCGTTCGGATGTGAAACGCCAGAACGTGCTGGCGCAGATGTATCGTGATCCGGCCAAGGCGATGGAATTGAAAGATGTGAAACCGGGGCAGGGGCTCTAGCCTTCCGCGCCACTGGTGCAGCCTTGGTAATTGCCCAGGGCACAATGGACAAAGAAAACGACGGGGCACACCCCGGAGGGACATGATGATAGGACTTGAGCATTACCTGACAGTGGCAGCAGTGCTGTTTGTGATCGGGATTTTCGGGCTGTTCCTGAACCGCAAGAACGTGATCATTCTGCTGATGAGCATCGAACTGATGCTCTTGGCGGTGAATATCAACCTTGTCGCGTTCTCTAGCTTTTTGGGCGATCTGGTGGGGCAGGTGTTCACGCTGTTCGTTCTCACAGTCGCGGCTGCCGAGGCTGCGATTGGTCTGGCCATCCTCGTCTGTTTCTTCCGCAACCGTGGGTCCATCGCGGTGGAAGATGTCAACGTGATGAAGGGCTAAGATCATGGAAACGCTTATCCTCTTTTCGCCCCTCGTCGGTGCGCTGCTGTGCGGCTTTGGCTGGAAATTCATCGGCGAAACCGCTGCGCAATGGGTCGCCACCGGGTTGTTGTTTTTCTCGTGCGTTTTGTCCTGGATCGTGTTCCTGACCCATGACGGTGTGACTGAAACGATCAATATCCTGCGCTGGATTGAATCCGGTACATTCAGCACCGAGTGGGCGATCCGGCTGGACCGTTTGACAGCGATCATGTTGATTGTTGTCACCACGGTTTCGGCGTTGGTCCATCTTTACAGCTTTGGCTACATGGAGGGCGATCCGCAGTGGAAAGAGGGCGAAAGCTACAAGCCGCGCTTCTTTGCATACCTGTCGTTCTTCACCTTCGCGATGCTGATGCTCGTGACGGCTGACAACCTGATCCAGATGTTCTTTGGATGGGAAGGCGTGGGCGTTGCATCCTATCTTCTCATCGGGTTCTACTACCGCAAGCCAAGCGCCAACGCGGCGGCCATCAAAGCGTTTGTGGTGAACCGTGTCGGCGATTTCGGCTTCCTGCTGGGCATCTTCGCGCTCTATTTCATCGTCGACTCTGTCCGCTTTGACGACATCTTCGCCTATGCGCCGACACTTGCGGAAACGCAGCTGACCTTCCTGTGGACAGACTGGAACGCGGCGAACCTGATCGCGTTCCTGCTGTTCATCGGCGCGATGGGAAAATCGGCGCAATTGTTCCTGCACACATGGCTGCCCGACGCGATGGAAGGACCGACACCGGTATCGGCGCTGATCCACGCGGCCACGATGGTCACGGCGGGCGTGTTCCTTGTCTGCCGCATGTCGCCAATCATGGAGTTCGCACCCGAAGCGATGGCCTTTGTCACCTTCATCGGGGCCACAACCGCTTTTTTTGCCGCAACCGTCGGCCTTGTGCAGAACGACATCAAACGCGTCATCGCCTATTCGACCTGTTCGCAGCTGGGCTATATGTTCGTGGCGGCGGGCGTCGGTGTCTACCCTGTGGCGATGTTCCACCTGTTCACACACGCGTTCTTCAAGGCGATGCTGTTTCTTGGCGCGGGGTCGGTCATCCACGCAATGCATCACGAGCAGGACATGCGCAACTACGGCGGCCTGCGCAAGAAAATCCCCTATACGTTCTGGGCGATGATGATCGGCACGCTGGCGATTACGGGTGTGGGTATCCCGCTCACCGGCTGGATCGGCTTTGCCGGGTTCGCCTCCAAGGATGCGGTGATCGAATCCGCTTATGCGGCTACGATGGGCGGCTATGCCTTCTGGATGCTGGTCATCGCGGCGCTGTTCACCAGCTTCTACAGCTGGCGTCTGATGTTCATGACGTTCTACGGCAAACCGCGCGGCGACAAGCATACGCATGAGCACGCGCATGAAAGTCCAAAGGTCATGCTGATCCCGCTGGGTGTTCTGGCGATCGGTGCGGTCTTTGCCGGGGCGATCTGGTACGGCAGCTTCTTTGGCAAGGTCAACGAGGTCGTCACATTCTTTGGCGGCAGCTATGGCGAACCCACTGCAGAGCTTGTCGAGCAAGTGGCAGAGCGCAGTCCGAACGCGTCAGAGCTGCATTATGTGATGGAGAATGCGCCGGGCGAGTCCGCGATCTATATGGCGCCGGAAAACACCATCCTGCATGAGGCGCATTATGTGCCGACTTGGGTGAAACTCAGCCCGTTCATTGCGATGCTTCTGGGGCTTGGCACCGCCTACCTGTTCTACATCCGCGACACGTCGCTGCCCAAGCGGCTGGCCGAGAACCAGCGCCCGCTGTACCTGTTCTTGCTGAACAAATGGTATTTTGACGAGATCTACGATTTCATCTTTGTCAAACCCGCCAGCATGCTGGGCCGCCTTCTTTGGAAGCGCGGAGACGGCAATGCCATCGACGGATCGCTGAATGCGATCGCGATGGGATTCATCCCGATGTTGACCCGTCTCGCAGGCCGGGCGCAGTCCGGCTACATCTTTACATACGCCTTTTTCATGGTGATCGGCATCGCCGCGCTGATCACATGGATGTCTATCGGCGGAGGGATTGAATAATGGATAACCTTCTGTCCATCGTCACGTTCCTGCCCATGCTGGCAGCGGTGATCCTCTTGGTTTTCCTGCGTGGAGACGACGAGGCGGCAAACAAAAACGCCAAGTGGCTGTCGCTTATTGCCACCAGCGCGACGTTCCTGATTTCGTTGTTTATCTTGTTCCAGTTCGACCCGTCCAATACCGGCTTCCAGATGGTGGAAGAGGGTGAATGGCTTTTGGGGATGCAGTACAAGATGGGGGTCGACGGGATCTCTGTTTTGTTCGTGATGCTGACCACGTTCATGATGCCGCTGGTCATTGCGGCGTCCTGGGACGTAAAGCACCGCGTCAAGGAATACATGATTGCCTTCCTGCTGCTGGAAACGCTGATGCTTGGCGTGTTCATGGCGCTGGATCTGGTCCTGTTCTACCTGTTCTTCGAGGCTGGTCTGATCCCGATGTTCCTGATCATCGGCATCTGGGGCGGGGCGAACCGTATTTACGCGTCGTTCAAGTTCTTCCTGTATACCTTCCTTGGTTCGGTTCTGATGCTGGTGGCGATGGTCGGCATGTTCTCGGATGCCGGGACCACGGATATTGAACAGCTCATGCTGCACCAGTTCGGGTCCGAGACGTTCAGCATCCTTGGCGTTCAGATCGTTGGCGGATTGCAAACGCTGCTGTTCATCGCGTTCTTTGCCAGTTTTGCCGTCAAGATGCCGATGTGGCCGGTGCACACCTGGCTGCCTGACGCGCACGTTCAGGCTCCGACAGCCGGGTCCGTGGTTCTGGCGGCGATCCTACTCAAGATGGGCGGCTACGGCTTCCTGCGGTTCAGCTTGCCGATGTTCCCTGTGGGCGCAGAGGTGCTGACGCCGTTGATCTTGTGGATGTCGGTGATTGCCATTGTCTACACCTCGCTGGTCGCGCTGGTGCAGGAGGATATGAAAAAGCTCATCGCCTATTCGTCGGTCGCCCATATGGGCTATGTCACGATGGGTATCTTTGCGGGCAACCAGCAGGGGATTGACGGCGCGATCTTCCAGATGATCAGCCACGGCTTTATCTCGGGCGCGCTGTTCCTATGCGTTGGCGTGATTTACGACCGGATGCACACCCGCGACATTGACGCCTATGGCGGTCTTGTGAACCGGATGCCGGCCTATGCGCTGATTTTCATGCTGTTCACCATGGCCAATGTCGGTCTGCCGGGCACGTCCGGGTTCATCGGGGAATTTCTGACGCTTGTGGGTGTCTTCCAGGTGAACACATGGGTGGCGGTGTTTGCGACCTCGGGCGTGATCCTGTCGGCGGCTTATGCGCTGTGGCTGTACCGGCGTGTGGTTCTGGGCGATTTGATCAAGGAAAGCCTCAAGACCATCACCGATATGAGCCGTCGCGAGCGGGCAATTTTTGCGCCGCTTGTCATTGCGACGATCCTCTTTGGCGTCTATCCGGCCCCGATCCTTGATACGATCGGGCCGTCGGTCGAGGCGCTTGTTTCCAATTACCAGACAGCTCTTGCGGAGGCCGCAACGGCCACGCAAGTCGCTGTTAACCAATGAGGGGCACGGATATGCTGACTGCAGATCTGATGGTCATCCTGCCAGAGATCGTTCTGGCCGTTTACGCGATGCTGGCGCTGCTGGGCGCGGTCTACACCATCAAGGATGGTGCGGCGTCGTTGTTGGTCTGGGTCACATCGGCGCTGTTTCTGGCCATTGCGGTCTGGATCGGACTGAACGGGGCGGGCACGAATATTGCCTTTAACGGCATGTTTGTCGATGACGGGTTTGCCCGCTTTGCCAAGGTGGTGATCCTTGTGTCTGCGGCGTCTGTGCTGCTCATGTCCGAAGGATATATGACGCGCAAGGGGCTGCTGCGGTTCGAATACCCGTTGCTGATCGCGCTGGCGACGGTTGGCATGATGATGATGGTGTCAGCCGGTGACCTGATGGCGCTTTACATGGGGTTGGAGCTGCAATCGCTGGCACTGTATGTTGTGGCGTCTCTGCGCCGCGACAGCCTGAAATCGACAGAGGCGGGTCTGAAGTATTTTGTGCTCGGCGCGCTGTCCTCTGGCATGCTGCTTTACGGGGCGTCTTTGGTCTATGGGTATTCCGGCACAACGCTGTTTTCGGGCATCATCCAGACGGCGGTCCATGGCGATCTGTCGCTGGGGCTTCTGTTCGGTCTGGTGTTCCTGATTTCGGGTCTGGCGTTCAAAGTGTCCGCAGTGCCGTTCCATATGTGGACACCGGATGTCTATGAAGGCTCTCCGACGCCGGTCACAGCCTTCTTTGCCACAGCGCCAAAGGTGGCCGCGATGGCGTTGTTCGCGCGCGTGATGCATGACGCCTTTGGTGGTGCGGTCAGCGATTGGTCTCAGGTCATCGCGCTGCTGTCCGTTCTGTCGATGTTCCTTGGCGCGATTGCGGCCATCGGTCAGACCGACATCAAACGTCTGATGGCGTTTTCGTCTATCGCCCATATGGGATATGCGCTGATGGGGCTGGCGGCCGGCACAGTTTTGGGTGTGCAGGCGATGCTGATCTATATGGCGATTTACGTGACGATGAATGTCGGCACCTTTGCCTTTATCCTGTCGATGGAGCGGGACGGGCAGCCAGTGTCGAACATCGCGTCGTTGAACATGTATTCCAAGCGTGAACCGGGCAAGGCATTGGCGATGCTGGTGCTGCTCTTCAGCCTTGCGGGTGTGCCGCCGCTGGTCGGATTTTTCGGCAAGCTGTATGTGTTGCGGGCAGCGTATGATGCCGGGCTGGCCTGGCTTGCCATTGCCGGTGTGATCGCGTCGGTGATCGGGGCGTTCTACTATCTGCGGATCGTGTTCTACATGTATTTTGGCGAAGAGCGGGATGACGCGCTTGATGGTGGCAGGTCGCCGGTTCTGTACGGCATGTTGATGGCCAGCGCGGTGATTATGGTTGTGGGGGTTGTGAACCTTTTCGGTATCGAAAGCGTTGCGGCAGCCGCAGCGGCAACCCTTGTCGAATAAGCCCGCAGATAGCGGTAACATATGTGACGCGCCATTGGCGCGTCGCTTTGTTTTTTGCGCCCCGCCTGCGCGGGTCGCGGTGCCTCCGGCGGAGGTATTTATTGCCCAAAGAAGGCCGGGTATCGCATGAGTGTGTGGCCGGAGGGATATGCGCGTCAGGTTTTGTCTGAGGTGGACAGCACCATGCTGGAGGCGGCGCGGCAGGCACCGGGTTTGGCCGGGCCGAAATGGATTCTGGCGGAAACACAGACCGCTGCGCGCGGGCGCCGGGGGCGTGCCTGGGTCAATCCGGTGGGTAATTTTTCCGCGACTTTGGTGATGCCGGTGTCGGATAAGCCGGAAACGCGGGCGTTGCGCAGTTTCGTAGCCGCACTGGCGCTGTTTGATGCGCTGGTTGCTGTGTCGGGGCGTGTCGATGCATTGGCGCTGAAATGGCCGAATGATGTGCTGCTGGCCGGTGGCAAGGTGGCGGGTATACTTTTGGAAAGTCTGGGTGACCATCTGGCCATCGGCATCGGTGTGAATCTGGTGGCGGCCCCGGCGCTGGACGATCTGGAGGCGCATGCCGTGCCGCCAGTGTCTGTTCTGTCGGTCCTGGGGGTCGAAGTGGGCCAGGAGGTGTTGCTGGATCATCTGGCCATCGCCTATGCCCGGCACGAGCTGCAGTTCCAGACCTATGGGTTTGCCCCTGTGCGCGCCGATTGGTTAAACCGTGCGGCCCGCTTGGGCGAGACTGTGACGGCCCGGATGGCAGACAGGTCTGTGACCGGCCGGTTCGAGACGATTGACCCTGAGGGCCGCATCGTGCTGAGCACGGATCAGGGCCGCCAGGCGATTGCGGCGGCGGATATTTTCTTTTGAGACGGGGCGAGCGACATGCTTCTGTGTATTGATTGCGGCAACACCAACACCGTGTTTTCAATTTGGGATGGTGATGTGTTTTTATGCACGCTGCGCACGTCAACCCATCACGGCCGGACGGCGGATGCCTATTTCACCTGGTTTTCAACGCTGATCAAACATTACGGGATCGAGGCGGATATCTCGGATGTGATTATCTCGTCGACAGTGCCGCGTGTCGTATGGAACCTGCGGGTGTTTTCGGATCGGTTTTTCGGATTGCGGCCTCTGGTGGTGGGCAAGCCCGAGTGCCTGTTGCCGCATCCGCCGCGGGTCGATGCGGGGGCCGGTGTGGGGCCGGATCGTCTTGCCAATGCCGCGGGGGCCTTTGATCGGCATGGCGGAGATGTGGTTGTGGTGGATTTTGGAACCGCGACCAATTTTGATGTGGTGGCCAAAGACGGGGCCTATGTGGGGGGCGTGATTGCGCCGGGGGTGAACCTGTCACTCGAAGCATTGCACCAGGGGGCTGCGGCGTTGCCGCATGTGGATATTTCGCAACCTGACAAGGTGATCGGCACCAATACGGTGGCCTGTATCCAATCGGGTGTGTTTTGGGGCTATATCGGTCTGATCCAGGGGATCACGACGCGGATCAGAACGGAATACGGCAAACCGATGACCGTCATCGGCACTGGCGGGCTGGCACCCTTGTTCGCGCAGGGGGAGATGCTATTTGACACAATTGAAGATGACCTGACCATGCATGGGCTGACGGTCATCCACAGATACAACAAAGAAAACGGATAAATCATGAGCGGTGAACGCATCATCTACCTGCCCTTGGGTGGGGCCGGCGAAATTGGCATGAACGCCTATGTCTATGGCTATGGCAAACCCGGCAAAGAGCGTCTGATCCTGGTGGATCTGGGGGTCACCTTTCCCGATATGGACGGGACCCCCGGCGTTGATTTGATCCTGCCCGATATCAGCTGGCTGAAAGAGCGTCGAAATCGGCTTGATGCGGTGTTTATCACCCATGCCCATGAAGACCATGTCGGCGCGGTTGGGCATTTCTGGGAAGAGCTGGGCGCGCCGGTGTATGCCCGCGCGTTCACTGCCCATATCGCGCGGCTCAAGATGGAGGATCACGGCCATTCCGCAGACACGGTGCGCACCGTGTCGCCTTGGCCCGAGACGGTTGAGGCGGGGCCGTTCAAGGTGGGCTTTGTGCCGATCTCGCATTCTATCCCGGAAAGTTCGGGTCTGGTGATCGACACGCCGCAGGGGCGGGTGGTGCATACGGGCGATTTCAAGATCGACGAGACGCCGGTTGTCGGTGAAGCATTCGACCGTGCGCTGTGGCGCGATATTGCGACACCGGGGATCAAGGCGCTGGTCTGCGATTCGACCAATGTGTTTTCCCAACATGCCGGTCGGTCAGAAGCCAGCGTCGGGCCCGAGATTGAAACGCTTGTGCGCGATGCATCGGGCATGGTGGTTGCCACGACCTTTGCGTCGAATGTCGCGCGCGTGAAAACGCTGGCCGAAGCCGGGGAGAGGGCCGGACGATCGGTGTGCCTTTTGGGCCGTGCAATGCGGCGCATGATCGAAGCGTCGATCAAGACCGGTGTCTTGTCCGGATTTCCAACCGTGATCAGCCCGGAAGAGGCCACGCAAATCCCGCGCGAGAATGTGATGTTGATCGTCACCGGAAGCCAGGGCGAACGCCGGGCGGCTTCGGCGCAGCTGGCCCGAGGCAAATATAACGGAATCACGTTGAAAGACGGCGACACGTTCCTGTTTTCGTCAAAGACCATCCCGGGCAATGAACGAGGCGTGATCCGCATCATGAACCAGTTTTCAGAGCAGGGTGTAGATGTCATTGATGACAGCTCGGGGCTGTATCATGTATCAGGGCACGCGAACCGGCCCGATATCCTTGAGATGCATCGCCTGATGAACCCGCAGGTTGTGATTCCGATGCATGGCGAACACCGGCATCTGCGCGAACATGTGAAATTGGCCGGGCAAGCTGGGCGCACAGGTGTTCTGGCGGTCAATGGCATGATGATGGATCTGAGCGGCAATTCACCGACTGTGGCCGAATATGTCGAAACCGGGCGGACCTATCTGGATGGGTCGGTGAAAATCGGCGCGTTGGATGGGGTTGTGCGTGACCGTATTCGCATGGCGCTGAACGGGCATGTGATTGTGACGGTGATCCTGGACGAAGATGACGAGATGCTGGGCGAGCCGTGGTGCGAGGTCATGGGTTTGCCCGAGATGGGCCGCAACAATGCGTCTTTGGTGGACGCGTTGGAGGAAGACCTGTCGCAGTTCATGGGCCGGGCGGGCGTGAAAACCGTCACGGATGATGACAAGCTGGAAGACGGTCTGCGCCGTGTTGCCCGCCAGACGACGCAAAACGAGATCGGGAAAAAACCGGAAGTGTCGGTCGTGATTTCGCGGTTGGCCTGATGAAGGCGATTGTCTTTGACCTTGACGGAACGCTGATCGACAGCCTTCCGGATATCACGTTTTCGGCCAACAGCTTATTGGCCGATCACGGATTGCCGGCGCTGGACAAATCGCAGGTTGCGGGCTTTGTCGGCTGTGGCGTGCGGGTCTTTATGGACCGGTTGATCGCGGCAACCGATCTGTCCGCTGCACAGTATGACAGCCTGATGGCGCGGTTCATGGCGCTTTATGTAAACGCAACGGACCGGACCGAGGTGTTCCCGCATGTTCATGAGGTGCTTCAGGCGCTGCGGGAGGATGGCTATGTCTTGGGCTTATGCACCAACAAGCCAACCGCACCGATGAAAGCGGTTCTGAAGGCGGTGGCGTTGGATGGGTTTTTTGACGTGACCGTGGCCGGGGATACGCTCGGATCGCGAAAACCCGATCCGGCACCCTTGCGGTATGTTTTTGACCGATTGGCGGCAACTCAGGGTGTTTATGTCGGTGACAGCGATGTTGATGCCGAAACGGCGCAGCGGGCCGGGGTGGCATTCGCGTTTTTCACCGAAGGCATCCGGGTCACATCACAAGACAACATTCCGCATGATGTCGCGTTCGATGATTTCACCAAACTGCCTGCCATCTGCAAGGATCTGATGCGCCCGCTGTAAGGGCGGGGCGCGGTCAGGTGGCAATTCAAATCAGGGTAAAGCGGCCTTACCCGGCGCGGCGTTCGTCAAAGCTTTTGGCGATGAAGGACGGCATGTGATCGCCCATCCCAACAACAGTGTTATCGCGACCGCCACGATCATTGCGACGGTTGCGATTGCCGCCACGTGATTTGTCAGACTGTGTTTGCTTGTCGGACTGGGACTGCTTGTCCGACTGGGGCTGCTTTTGCTTTTCGGCCTGTGCCTCGACAGGTGCGTCCTGATCTTTGGCTGCAGGTGTCTCGGGTGTTTGGGCCTCTGCGGCTTTGCTGCGTCCGCGCCCGCCACGGGATCGGCGCGGCTTGCTGTCTTTGTTATCGTCGGACGTGTCGTCCTTGGATGCAGGTTGTGCCTGTGCCAGGGGATTGTCGATCCGCGGGATGTCCTTTTGCAACAGCCGCTCGATGGCGTCGAAGTTCTTTTCGTCCTTCGGGCTGCAAATCATCATCGCCTTGCCATCACGTCCGGCGCGGCCGGTACGACCGATGCGGTGGACATAGTCTTCGGCATGGCTGGGCACGTCGTAATTGAAAACGTGACTGACCGCGGGCACATCCAGCCCGCGTGCCGCGACATCCGATGCGATCAGGAACCGCAGGTCGCCTTCGCGAAACCCGTCAAGTGTTTTGGTGCGCTGCGACTGATCCAGATCACCATGGATCGGGGCCGCATCATAGCCATATTTCTTGAGCGATTTGGCCACGATATCCACATCCGTCTTGCGGTTGCAGAACACGATGGCGTTGGTGCATTTGTCGCCTTCGCCGTCAATCATCATGCGCAGAAGCTTGCGTTTTTCGGTGCCTTCCCGGTCGCGGCGGGAGGCCTTGAACATGACTACGCCTTGTTCAATCGTCTCAGACGCGCTGGCCTGACGCGCGACTTCGACGCGGGCGGGGGCCGACAGGAAGGTGTTGGTGATCCGCTCGATCTCGGGGGCCATGGTGGCCGAGAAAAATAGCGTCTGGCGGGTGAACGGTGTAAGGCTGAAAATGCGTTCGATGTCGGGAATGAATCCCATGTCCAGCATGCGGTCGGCTTCGTCGACAACCATCACCTGAACACCGGTCAAAAGCAGTTTGCCGCGTTCGAAATGATCCAGCAAACGCCCCGGAGTGGCAATCAGAACGTCCACGCCCTTGTCAATCAGCGCATCCTGTTCCTTAAAGCTGACGCCGCCGATCAGGAGCGCTTTGGTCAGTTTGACGTTCTTGGCGTAGATATCGAAGTTTTCCGCCACCTGTGCCGCCAATTCGCGCGTCGGGCATAGAACCAGACTGCGGGGCATCCGGGCGCGGGCGCGGCCACGCGCCAGCAATGTAATCATCGGCAGCGTAAAGCTTGCGGTTTTCCCCGTGCCGGTCTGCGCAATACCAAGCACATCGCGACCTTCCAAAGCAGGGGGAATTGCACCTGCCTGAATAGGGGTCGGCGTGTCGTAGCCAGCCTCTTCAACAGCTTTCAGGACTTTCGGGTTGAGGTTCAACTCAGAGAATTTTGTCATGTGTATCCGTTATTCACGGACTAGCTGCGCCCGTGCGTCTGATGAGATCTGGCCCGTTTGGCCCTGCATTTTTCACAGTTGTGATCTTGATGTGCTGTGTATCGTTGTTCTGCTTGGGGGTCAACGCAAGGCAGCTTACCTGTGCGGATGTGCCTGGGTTCGCGCGGTTTTGGTGGTGATTTCGCAACAAAAACCGGCTTTTGGGCCGGTTTTGACCGCTTGGCTTACCCGCCAACGCGGATGCCAAACACCCGTTCGAGTGCGGCATCGGGATCAAACGGCGGGGCCAGCAGCAAATCGTGGCGTTTAAGACGCGCGCGCAGCTCTGAGGTATCAAGGCACATTTCGTCAAAAAACATGCGCAGCCCATCCTGGCCTTCTTCGTCTTGCAGATAATCCAGCAAGCGTCCAACCGATTTGGCGGCATCGTCCTGTTTGATCCGGTACGATCCTTTCGACTGGCGAAATTCAAGCTTGGCCGCGAATGTGTCCCAGTCCGGCGCGTGTAGATGGCCGATATAGACGTCCTCTAGGTCGAATGTGTTCAGGATATCCTGACCTTTCTGGCGGAGTCGATGGATCGCCAGACGCACATCGCCCAATCCGGGGCGAGCAAACACCTTGCCCGCCAGGTGGCTTAGAAAACCACCGCGCACGTAGCTGCCAAAGGTGGGATAAATGTCAGAGATCGCGCTGTCCGCGACCCGGGCTGCGGTTGTTTTCAATTTGAAATGTGTGGGCATATCGCCCGGAACACGAACGGCCAATGCTTCGGCAGGGCTGACGCGCACGGCGGCGCTGTCTTGCGGAACCGTGTTCAATGCAGTCGCAAACCGTGTCGATGACAGGATAAACTCATCGGTGTCGATATGGCCAAGCCAATCCACCACACCGTCGGCATTGCGCAGGGCACGGGTCGCATTGAACGCCTGACGCAATTGATGCGCGTCAGGGCGCTCTTTGCCAAACGATTGCCAATATGCGGCATCGCAGACGGTCACACTGACCATCGGGTTGTTTGCCAAAAGGCCGACGATGTCGGCATCCGGTTGGTCCAGATACAGGTAGATATGCGTGGCCCCGATATCGAGGTGATGCGCAACAAAGCGGGCCACGTCCAAAAGCGGTGCATTTGTCGTGCAGACAAGACCCCAGCTGGCCGAGGGAGAAGCCCGGTTTATGACGTGTTTTGGAACGGGCAAAACGACACCGTTCTTTTCCGGAACCGGAACAGGCTCTTCCTTCGTCCGACGCAGCTTGCGCGCGCGCAGTCTGTGCAGGCGGCGAAACACGGTACCCGGGTCGTCGATCACGCGTTGCAGCATGTCATGGGCCAGCGGGCGGATCACGTCGTCTGTCTCTGCCTCTTCCCATAGCCGACCCAGCATATTGACGTCCAACCCGCCATCGGTCAGCGAAAACGCGTTCATGTCCAGCGGCAGTGGCGCTTGCGACCGACCATCCAGCGTGAACGGACGATCCGGATCGCGGCCTGAAAACAGTCGTTCGCTTTCATAAAGCTTCATGGTGCCGAACAGTGTGGAAAAGCCCAGACCGGCACTGCGTTGGGCAACCGCTTTACCGTGATCGCCAAAGGTTGTCAGGCTGGACACCTTCCAGCGCAAATCCATCTTCTGCAAAAGCAGATCGGAATGTTCGGCCCAAAGCCGTTGAAACAGGTCTGCGGTATGGGCCGGCTGGCTGCGTTTGCGAAGATGCGCAATCAGCAGGCCATTGAGATGAAGAAGCGCGTTCTGGCCCTTCAATTCATTGGCAATTTCCCAGCTTTTGCGCGCATGATCCGAACGTTTTTTGGTGCTGCTTGGCGGCACCTCAACCGTGGTCGCCGCGAGCTTGTCCAGATCGCAATCCAATGGCGGCAACGCTTCGCCGGGGGCAAAGCCCAACGGCGCGCGGCGCGCGTTCATTTGGTCAAGTATGCCTGTCAGCCCTTGCGGATAGGCCGGATTTGGCGGCGTGTCCCTGCTCATGCCAGTAGAGTGCCGGTTTGACCTGTCTGGATCAAGCCGTTTGATCCGGCTTGTTTCACACCATCATTTCCTTCGTCGCCGATAGGGTCACATCCGGATAGTCCCGCGCAATGCGGTCGATGTCCCATTGCAGGCGGGTCAGGTAGACGACATCGCCGTCATTGTCCTCGGCCATGTGTTGCTTATTGGCGTTGACCAGTTTGTCCACGGCGGCCTTGTCGCCATGCACCCAGCGGGCAGAGGTGAACTGCGACGCTTCAAACCGCACAGGCAGGCCGTATTCCAATTCAATCCGGCTGCCCAGCACCTCGAATTGCAATGCGCCGACGACGCCAACGATAAAGCCGGAACCGATCATCGGCTTGAACACTTTGGCGGCCCCTTCCTCGGCGAATTGCATCAGGGCCTTTTCCAGATGCTTGGCTTTGAGCGGATCGCCCGCGCGCACCGTTTGCAAAAGCTCGGGCGCGAAGGACGGGATGCCTGTGACCTTGAGCGCCTCACCCTCGGTCAGCGTATCACCGATGCGCAACTGGCCGTGGTTTGGGATGCCGATGATGTCACCGGCCCAGGCCTCGTCCGCCAATTCGCGGTCGGCGGCCAGAAAAAGCACCGGATTGGTGATCGACATCGGCTTTTTAGACCGCACATGGGTCAGTTTCATGCCACGTTTGAAATGGCCCGACGCCATGCGCAGAAACGCCACACGATCCCGGTGTTTCGGGTCCATATTGGCTTGCACTTTGAACACAAATCCCGAGACCTTTTTTTCATCCGGAGAAATCTGTCGCGGGGTGGCCGATTGCGGCTGCGGTTCCGGGCCGAAATCGCCGATCCCATCCATCAATTCCTGCACCCCAAACGAGTTGATGGCAGAGCCGAACCAGATCGGGGTCATATGCCCTTCAAGCACCGCTTGCGGATCAAGCCTGGGCAGCAATTCGCGCGCCATCTCAACCTCTTCGCGCAGTTTTTCGAGCAAATGCGCGGGGATGTTTTCAGCCAGTTTCGGATCATCCAACCCTTCGATGGCGATGCTTTCCGCGATTTTGTTGCGATCCGCGCGATCCATCAGCTCCAGCCGGTCGCGCAGCAGGTCGTAGCAGCCCAGGAAATCGCGACCCACCCCGATGGGCCAGCTTGCTGGCGTCACGTCGATGGCCAGGTTTTCCTGAATTTCGTCGATGATATCGAACGTGTCGCGGCTTTCGCGGTCCATCTTGTTGCAGAAAGTCAGGATCGGCAAATCGCGCAGGCGGCAGACCTCGAACAGCTTTTGCGTCTGGCTTTCCACACCTTTCGCGCCGTCAATGACCATGACAGCCGCATCCACCGCCGTCAGCGTGCGATAGGTGTCTTCGGAAAAGTCCGAGTGGCCGGGCGTGTCGACAAGGTTAAAGCGGAAGTCCTTGAAATCAAACGACATCGCCGAGGCCGAGACCGAAATCCCGCGATCCTGCTCCATTTTCATAAAGTCCGACCGCGTACGGCGCGCTTCACCCTTGGCGCGCACCTGTCCGGCCATCTGGATCGCGCCGCCGTAGAGCAGGAATTTTTCGGTGAGTGTGGTCTTGCCCGCATCCGGGTGCGAGATGATGGCAAAGGTGCGCCGCCGGGCGATTTCGGCGGGCAGGTCAGGGCGATTTGAAACGGTGTCCAGCATGGTCGCGCATATAGGCGGCGCATGACGGCTTGTCCATAAGCGGCGACAGATGACGGGATGCGCTTAACCCAGCAGGCGCGTGCTGTGCCCGTTGGATGTGATGTGAACCGTGGCCGGTTTCACCGCGACCCGCGGGGTTGGAACCACAACCGGTGTGAATTCCACATCGCGTTTCTGAATGTCGATCAGCACATATTCCAGACCGGTCTGAAGTTCCTTGTCACAGACCAGATAGGCGTGCCCGTCGCTGATCGTGACACAGACATCCGCGCGGCGTCCGGTGGTTGTCATAAAGATCAGGTGGGCGAGGGTGGTCAGCTTGCGCACGGGCAGATTAGCCGCCACGTCAAGATCGAACGCTTTTGCATCACCATCTGTCGCTGAAACGGGGGTCCATTTCGTGTGCGGTTTCAGATAGTAAACGTCACCAAGATTGAGATTGTTGATCTGTTCGATGGTTTCGCCAAAATAGACACCATGCTCGACACAAAAGCTTTGGGCCGGGCAGGCAAGGTACGCGGTTGGCTTGGCGCAGTCGACGGTCATAACATATCACTCATTGATCCTGGTAAATCCGGCAAACACACATGTCGGGTACGTCTTTAAGATTGCTTGCAAATGTGTCAGTCGTAAGGAGGCCGCGTGGTATTACGCAGGCTTGTCAACATATCGGGGAGTGACAGATGGATCTTGGGATCAGCGGTAAGACCGCGTTGGTTTGTGCATCAAGCAAAGGGCTAGGGCGCGGCTGTGCCGAAGCGTTGGCCGAAGCAGGCGTCAATCTGGTGATGAACGCACGGGGTGCCGAGGCGCTGGAGGCAACAGCCGCCGAAATCCGCGAGGCACATGGCGTCACCGTGACCACCGTTGCCGCCGATATTGTCAGCGAAGAGGGGCGCGCAAAGGTGCTTGCTGCGGCGGGGGATGTGGACATTCTGGTCACAAATGCCGGTGGGCCGCCTCCGGGGCTTTGGTCTGACTGGGAGCGCGAGGATTTTCTCAAGGCGCTGGATGCCAACATGCTGACGCCCATCGCGCTGATGACGGCCGTGATTCCCGGCATGATCGACCGTGGCTGGGGCCGTGTGGTCAACATCACGTCACAGTCGGTCAAGGCACCGATCCCGGCGCTGGGATTGTCCAATGCGGCGCGCACCGGTCTGACCGGCTATGTCGCCGGAACGGCGCGTCAGGTGGCCCCGGACGGCGTGGTGGTGAACAACCTTCTGCCCGGCATACACGCCACCGACCGGGCGGAATCGCTTGATGGGGGCGTGTCCAAGGCGCAGGGCATCTCGATCGAGGCGGCGCGCGCAAATCGTCAGGCAACAATCCCCGCAAGACGCTATGGGACACGTCAGGAATTTGGACAGACCTGCGCCTTTTTGTGTTCGCAGCATGCCGGTTTCATCGTTGGTCAAAACATCCTGATCGACGGCGGTGCCACCAACGCAACGATCTGATCCGTGGCACGGGGACCGGACGGCAAGGGGCAGGCACAGGGCTTTTCGTTGAAAGACGAATTGTTCAATGCCACCACAATTTCCGAACTTGCCGCCGAGTTTTCGGTTCTGCCCGGCTTTGATCGTGATCGGTTTGTGCGGGATGCGTTGGGCGGATTCGCCGACCGCGGGTTGATGGCGCGTCTGGATTGGCTGGCGGATTGTCTGGAACACCAGCTGCCGTCTCGGTTTCCCGCCATGGCCGAGGCGCTGGAGGCGGCGATGCCGCCAATTCTGGACCCGAACAAGACCGACAATGATTTTGGGCGCTACATTCATGCCGTGCCGGGCATTCTTGCCGTGCGGCACGGGCTGGAGCATCACCGGGATCGCGCCCTGGATCTGCTGGAGGCCGCCACGCAGCGGTTTTCGATGGAGTTTTATATTCGTCCCTTTCTCAATCGCTGGCCGGAACAGACGCTACACCGCTTGGACGCGTGGGTGACGCATGACAATTATCATGTGCGCCGCCTGGTCAGCGAAGGCACGCGGCCGCGTTTACCTTGGGCGGCCAATATCGACCTGTCTCCTGTGGTGCCCGTGCGGTATCTGGATGCGCTGCATGGCGATCCCACCCGGTATGTCACCCGGTCAGTGGCCAATCATATGAACGATCTGTCGCGACCGCTTCCCGATGTTGTTGTGGCCCGGTTGCGGGCCTGGGCGGCAGAGGGACGCCAGACCGCCAAAGAGCTGAACTGGATGACGCGCCATGCCTTGCGCACGGCTGTAAAACGCGGTGATCCCGGCGCGCTGGGTCTTTTGGGGTATGACCAGGACAAGGCGATGTCGGTGGCACTGACACTGGCCCCGGACCCGGTCACGATAGGAGAGACGCTGCACATCTCGGTGTCTTTGACCGCGCCAGAGGATATGCCGGTGCTGGTCGATTACCGGATACAGTTCCACCGCCCCGGCGGGCGCAGGGGTGAAAAGGTGTATAAACTGACATCAACACAGCTCAGGGCAGGGCAGACGCACAGTTTGACAAAGTCGCACCGCCTCAAGGCGGCGGCGTCGACCTTTACGCTGCATCCCGGACCCCACACCGTTGTGGTTCAGGTCAACGGGCGGGATCGCGCGTCAGCGAGAGTGGATTTCGTGACGTAAAGCCGCATAGGCAATTGCCCGGTCACGAGGTTGCGTTTGTCCACCGGTTTTCAAGCTTTTCCAACGCCGCGATCCGTTCCGTTGTCTTGGGATGCGACATCAACCACGCAGGCACAACGCCGGATCGCGCCTGGGTCAGTTGTTCCAGCTTTCCAAACAGTGTTTTCTGAGGGCCAACGCCGATGCCCGCCTTGTGCAGAAGTGCAGCGGCATAGGCATCAGCTTCGTATTCGTCCTGCCGCGACAGGCGGGCCGCCAACAGGGTTGCAATGCTGTTGGCGATCAGAACACCAACACCCGGAAGAAAGCGAGACAACACCATCGCCAGCGCTGTGCGCAAGGCGTTCTGGCCGGAAAAATCGATCATCCGACGCCGGGTGTGGCCCAAGGCAACATGGCCCAGCTCATGCGCGATGACGCTGCTCAGCTCTTCTGCCGACACTTCGCCTGTCTGGTATTTGCGGTAAAATCCACGGGTGATAAAAATCCGCCCATCCGGCGCGGCCAATCCGTTCACCGGGTCAATCTCGTAGATATGCACACGGATGCGGTCCAGATCGAGCGCCCGTGCCAGACGGTCCGTCAAGGCCTTGAGCCGCGGGTCCGCCAGTTCCGTGGATTTATCGTCCAGTTCGCGTTTCGTGCGCCAGACGGAAAAATGATACATCGCCAACGCATAAAGGATCGCCAGCAGGATCGGGGTAAACTTTAACATATGCTTGATATGGTGCGTTTGGCCTATAGCGACAAGTGTGCGGGCGCTAGTGCGGTGCCTTGGCGTGCGCGCGGGATAGGCGATTGCGCAACATCCAGCCCAGACCAAGCGTGACAAGTGCGGCAACCAGGAACCCTGACAGGTTGCTCATAAGCGATGCAAGCGCGTCCAGTTGATCCCCGAACAGAAAGCCAAGCGTCAGATAGCCCGTCACCCAGATCGCCTCTCCGGCGGCATCCCAGACGGTAAAGCGCAGCCACCCAAGCCCGACCACTCCGGCCGTCAGGTTCACCCACGGCCCAAGCGGTGCGAAAAGCCAGGTCGAGAAAAAGACCCCAACCCCGCCTTTGTCCAGAACCGTCTGCCGGGCGCGCGCGATCAGATCCTTGCGCTTGGCGGATGTCGACAGCAGATCCACGATGCGCCCCCCCGCCTTGCGCCCGATCCAGTATCCGGTTTGGTCCCCCAGCACCGCCGCCATCCAGGCCAGCGGCAGCAATGTCGAATATTCCAGATCCCCCGCCGCTGCAAAGGCTCCGGCGGCCAGCATGACCAATGCCGTCGGGATTGGGATCGCGAGGCATGAGAGATAGGCCGAAGTGACGACGATCCAAACGCCGTAGGTGGCGGTCAGGCTGAGGAACGTCTCGCTCATGGCTGATCAGCCGCAGTGGCGCGGTGCGCGTCAATGGCAGCCTCAAGCAAGGTGATGATCTCCTCGTCCGGCACACCGGCCTGCCGGGCGATTTTCTCGATCGGCGGAGGGCGCCCCGGTCCGTCGCGCGTCCAGATGTCAGACAGCGCCGCGGCAAGCTCTTCGCGGGGCACTTGCCAGGATTGGCCGACATACCCAAGCGTCATCCAGCTTGCGATTTCTTGATTCTGGTGGTCCGGGTCCGACCAATATATGGCGCGTGCAACAAAATGTCCGCCGAACCAAAGCATCACGGCAAACGCGACCACAAAGGCCGATGTCAAAACCGGGGCCTCGGAAAAGGCCGATTTGAGCCGCGCAATCACTTGGCCAACGCCTTGATCCCACGCTCGAGTCCGTCAAGCGTCATGGGCACCATCGCGTCGTCAAAGATCTCGCGGATCATCGAGATGGACTGCGTGTATTTCCAATGCTGTTCCGGGGTGGGATTGATCCACAGGTTCGACGGCCATTGATCGCGCGCCCGTTGCAGCCAGAGCTGGCCCGGTTCGGCGTTCCAATGCTCGTTGGCCCCTCCGGCATACGCAATCTCATAGGGCGACATGCTGGCATCGCCAACAAAGATACATTTGTAATCAGGACCATAGGTGTTCAGCACGTCCATCGTGCTGGTCTGCGCGTCCCAGCGGCGGCGGTTGTCTTTCCAAACACCTTCGTACAGGCAGTTGTGAAAGTAAAAATGTTCAAGATGTTTGAACTCGGCGCGGGCGGCTGAAAACAGCTCTTCCACCACTTTGACATGCGCGTCCATCGACCCGCCGACATCGAGAAACAAAATAACCTTCACGGCATTTCGGCGTTCGGGCCGGGTTTGCACGTCGAGATAGCCATGTTCGGCGGTCGCCCGGATGGTGCCGTCCAGGTCAAGCTCGTCCGTGGCCCCGTCGCGCGCCCAGCGGCGCAAGCGTTTGAGGGCCACCTTTATGTTGCGGGTGCCCAGCTCGATCGTGTCGTCCAGATTGCGGAACTCGCGCTTGTCCCAGACCTTAACGGCCCGTTGATGGCGGCTTTCGGTTTGGCCGATCCGGACGCCTTCGGGGTTATAACCATACGCACCGAACGGAGAGGTGCCTGCCGTGCCGATCCATTTGTTGCCGCCCTGATGGCGGCCTTGCTGTTCTTTCAGGCGGTCCCTGAGCGTCTCCATCAGCTTGTCGAACCCGCCCAGCGCGTCGATTTCGGCCTTTTCCGCGTCGCTCAGGTGCTTTTCGGCCATCTTGCGCAGCCAGTCTTCCGGCAGGTCAAGCGCGTCGAGCACGCCTTCGGCGCTTAGGCTTTCCAGACCTTTGAACGCTTCTGAAAACGCACGGTCGAAACGGTCGATGTGACGTTCGTCTTTGACCATTGCGGTGCGGGCCAGATAGTAAAACGCTTCGGGATCATAGGTCGCCAGACCCGCGCGCATGGCGTCCAGAAAACTTAGATATTCCCGAAGGGATACCGGCACGCCGGTACGGCGCAGCGTTTCGAAAAATGGAACAAACATGGCCCACCTGTAGCAATGCGCGCCGCCTCTGACCAGTCGGCAGCGCCTTGATCGGCGTCAGGTCACCAGCTTTTCAATGATAATGGTCAGGATCAACCCGCCCAGCGAAAACGCAATCGCGTAGACAGCGCCGTATTGCCAGATGTCAGCCCGCGAGCCGTTGCGTTTCTTGGCGGTCACTGCGCCGATAATGGCACCAAGGATAGCGCCCGCTATGACGATCATATTCTGCCTCTCGCCCTGTTGAGCGGATTGAGTGCGCCGACCTCGCGCAGTTTGGCGCGCACCGACCAGTCCGGGCCGAACCCGTAGCGCGCCCATCCCAGACTGTCCAGACGCACATCTGCCGCGGCAGAGGATCGCCCCAGCAGGTCAAGGGCTTCGGCGCGCAGCATCAACAGCGTCGCCAAAAGTGCGGCGTTTTCGTGGCGCGCGGCAAGATCAATGGACACCCCGGTCAAGGTGATGGCCTCATTGGGGCGGGTTTCGGTCAGGGCAAACGCCGCCAATTGAGAGGCAACATAGGCGCGATGCAGTTCGGCTTCGGGAGTACGCGCAAAAAACGCATCGGCCAGAATGAATTGTTCGCGCGCGGCGTCGGCATCCGCGCTTTGCAGAATGCGACCCATGGCATAATGTGTGAAACCGCGCCGGTGATCTTGCCAGCCCATGGCGCTTGCGATGCTCAACGCCTCATTGGCCGCATTGCGCCGCCCGGTGGCCGAAGTTCCGGGCCCCAGCGCTTTCTGAATGGCGTCGATCCAGGGCCGCGGCGTGCGCACAGCGCGGCGCGCGGGCACGCCTTCACCGCGCGGGTTCAGACGCGCAAGGATACCGGGGATGCGACGGGTCACCTGCGCCCGTGTCATGCCGTTTTGCAGGGCTGGGTCGTAATAGGCCTTGAGGATCAGCATGTCATAGCCGGTCAGGACCGTATGCACATTGTCATCGTTAAAGACCGAATTGGGCAAACGGTAAAGGTCGTTCAGCGGCCCCAAGGCCTGTGCCAGCTCTTCGTGCAGGCAATCGCGGGCTTCTTGCGGGCTGGAATCATTGGGCAGGAAAATCGCAAGCCGCGTGCGGTCGGTGATCTTGCTCCAGTTGACGCGGGCGGACCTGCGGGCCTTGCGATATTCCGACAGGGTCGAGACATTGGGCACCACGAAGCACGCAGCCTGCGGCAGAAACCGTTGAATTTCGGCGCGGCTGACGGCGTTGATCGTGATATTGGCCTGTTCCGAGGATGTCGCGGTGATGTCGATCCCGGCCTCTGTGCGCAGACGGTGCAACAGACGATTGAGATCGCTGGGAACCGATGGTTGGGCGCGGCCGATCAGGCGGACGCTGATCGGGCCTTCAAATCGCGTGAACACATCCAATGAGCGCCCGGATTCCAGACCCATCGCCAAATCCATGAAATCGCGGGCGATGTCCTGATTTGAGGTTTCAACCGTTTGCGGACGGGGGACGGAAAACACCTTCATCGGGGGCAGGGCGACATCCACAACCGCAGCGCGCGTGGCCGGCTCGGATGCCGACATTGGCACACAGGCCCCCAGAAACAGATACACAGGAAGAAGAAGCCGCCGCATGTCTTACGCCCGCTGATATTTGATAAACGGGGTAACAGTGCCGATCCGGTCATAAAGCTGCCGCGCGGTGTGGTTAAACTCCTGCGTGAGCCAGTAAACCGAGGGCGCGCCGGCCGCGTCTGCCCGTGTATACACGGCTTCGATCAGTGCCCGGCCGACACCAAGGCCCCGCGCGTCTTCTGATGCGTAGAGATCCTGCAGATAACAGGTGTTTTCGATTTTCCAGCAGTGCCGATGGAATAGAAAATGTGTCAGTCCAACAGGCTTGCCGTCTTTTTCAGCGACCAGACCGGTAAAGTCCTGTGGGTCATCACCCAAAAGCCGCTCGAACGTGCTGTCATACACATCCTGGGTCAGCGAGGTTTCATAGAATGCCAAATATGCGCGCCATAAGACGCACCACGCATTGTAGTCTGTCGCGCGCAGGTCGCGCACGATGATGTCGGTCTGGGACATGTTCAAAGCCTGCCTGCCTCTGCGAATACGTGATGTTTCGCGATTATTTTGTCCTCTGTGGGGGCAACTTACGGCGAAAGGGTGGCGTTTACCTAGTCTGAACGAATCAGCGCGAATCATTTTTTATGAATAGGTCGGCTTTGGTGAAAAATGTCTTAATTTCAGGATTTTAATATGTGCAAAGAAGCAACAGTATGCTGTTTCGGTGGGATGATTCCGTCGATCTGGCGCAGGTTTGATGCGGCCCGGTCGCGCCGGGAGGCTAATCAGGATAAAGCATCGACATGACATCATCTGCACCCATCGAGATCTTTTTGTCCGGTACGCCGGGCCTAGAGCCGCTTTTGCGTGACGAGGCCCGAGAGAAGGGATTTGCCAATGCGCAAACGGTGCCTGGCGGCGTGACATTAGCGGGCGACTGGTCCGAAGTCTGGCGCGCCAATCTGGTTTTGCGCGGCGCGGGCCGGGTGCTGGCCCGCATCGCGCGGTTCCGCGCCATGCATCTGGCCCAGCTGGACAAGCGGTCGCGCAAGGTTGCGTGGACCGACCTGTTGCGCCCGGATGTGCCCTATCGGGTTGAGGCGAGCTGTAAAAAGTCGCGCATCTATCACGCCGGTGCGGCCGCGCAGCGGGTTGAAACAGCGCTGACCGACGCGCTGGGTCAAGGCCCCAGCGATCAGGCGCAGGTGGTTGTGCGGGTGCGGATAGAGGATGATCTGTGCGAGATCAGTCTGGATACCTCGGGCGAGGCCTTGCACAGACGCGGGCACAAACAGGCCGTTGGCAAAGCGCCCATCCGCGAGACGCTGGCGGCATTGGTGCTGCGCTCTTGCGGGTATATCGGAACAGAACCCGTGCTGGACCCGATGTGCGGGTCGGGCACGTTTGTCATTGAAGCCGCCGAAATGGCAAAAGCTCTGGCTCCTGGACGGGATCGGTCGTTCGGGTTCGAGCTTCTGGCCTCGTTCGACGCGGATGCGTGGCGTGCCCTGAAGGCGGCCCGGCTCGCCCCTCAGCCGACAAAGGAAACCTTCTACGGGTATGACCGCGATGCAGGCGCAATCGCCAATGCGACCGCCAATGCAGACCGGGCAGGTGTTTCGGACGTGACGCAGTTCCGGCATCAGCCGGTTGCCGATCTGACGGCCCCGGATGGCCCCACGGGTCTGGTGATTGTGAACCCGCCCTATGGCGGCAGGATCGGCAACCGAAAGCTTCTATTTGCGCTTTACGGACGCTTTGGTTCGGTGATGAAAGACCAGTTCAAGGGCTGGCGCGTCGGGATTGTGACCTCTGACAAAGGTCTGGCGCGGGCGACCGGGCTGCAGTTTCGAAACGTGAGCGCCCCCATCCCGCATGGCGGGCTGAAGGTGCAGGTGTTTCAGACCGGTCGGCTATAATCCGCCGCCTGTAGCGTCGAATAAATCGCCGCTCTAGCGGCGTTCGCGCCGCGCCATAAAGGCAAGCCGTTCGAACAGGTGGACATCCTGTTCGTTTTTCAACAAGGCCCCATGCAGCTTTGGCAGCGCATTCGCGCCATCGCGTTTGAGGTCTTCGGGTGTCATATCCTCGGCCAAAAGCAGCTTCAGCCAGTCCAGCACTTCCGAGGTTGACGGCTTTTTCTTGAGCCCGGGCTGTTCGCGCAATTCGTAGAACTGTGTCAGGGCCGTGGTCAGCAGGGCCTCTTTGATGCCGGGATGATGGACTGCAACGATCCGGCGCAAAGTGTCGGGATCGGGAAAGCGGATATAGTGGAAAAAACAGCGGCGCAAAAACGCGTCTGGCAGTTCTTTTTCGTTGTTTGACGTAATGATCACGATCGGCCGATGCCGCGCCGTGACGGTCTGGCCGGTCTCATAGACGTGGAACGCCATCTTATCCAGCTCTTGCAGCAGATCGTTCGGAAATTCGATATCCGCCTTGTCGACCTCATCAATCAAAAGAACGACCTTCTGGTCGGCCTCAAACGCCTGCCACAGCTTGCCCTTGCGAATATAGTTGGACACATCGTTCACGCGCTCATCGCCCAATTGGCTGTCGCGCAATCGGCTGACGGCGTCATATTCGTAAAGACCTTGCTGGGCCTTGGTCGTGGATTTGATGTTCCACTCGATCATCTCAAGGCCCAGGCCCTCGGCCACCTGACGGGCCAATTCCGTCTTGCCTGTTCCGGGTTCGCCCTTGACAAGCAGCGGGCGTTCCAGCGTGACGGCGGCATTGACCGCTATGGCGAGGTCGTCAGTTGCGACATACGTGTTTGTGCCTTCGAATCTCATGGTTTTTGTGCCTCACCTGCATGTGTTGTGATGAAAACCTGTCACTGATTTGTGCGACTATTCTCTAGTGACAAGTCCTGGGGCTTCGGTTAAGTCGTGCGGCAAGGGGTGCCAGATATCCAAAGGAAATTCCATGGCAGATGCTGGCTTTGAAAAGGGGACCGAAATGAAAGCAGAAACTTTCCTGCCCGATGATTACCGACCCGCCGAAGATGAACCGTTCATGAATGACCGCCAAGTCGAATGGTTTCGTCGCGAATTGCTGGAACAGCGCAATGAACTCCTGAGTGACAGCAAATCCACCATCGCCGGTTTGCAGGACGGCACGCGCAACATCCCTGATGTTGCCGACCGCGCCTCGGAAGAAACCGACCGCGCGCTGGAACTGCGCATCCGGGACCGTCAGCGCAAGCTGGTGTCCAAGATCGACGCAGCACTGCGCCGCATTGACGAAGGTGAATTTGGATATTGTCAGGCAACCGGCGAGCCGATCTCGCTCAAGCGGCTGGTGGCGCGCCCGACAACCACGCTGAGCCTTGAAGCGCAGGAAAAGCACGAGCGCCGCGAGAAAGTGCATCGCGACGACTGACATGTGGTGCGGATGCAAGACACAGGCGCGTCAGGGCGAAAGCTCTGGCGCCTTTTTTATGTGAGGGCAGGGCAGTGGATTTAAGCACTCTGGACATCACGGTGGTGGGCGGTGGCATTGGCGGCCTGTCTTGCGCCCTGGCCTTGCACCAGCACGGGGCTAAGGTGACGGTGCTTGAGCAGGCAGAGGCCATCACCGAGGTCGGTGCGGGCATTCAGGTGTCGCCCAATGGATTGCGCGTGATCGAAGCCCTGGGTCTGGCCGATGCGCTTGCCGCGAAATGTGTCCGCGGGCAGGCCGTGTCGCTGCGGGATGGGGCAAGTGGCGCGGAGGTGGCACGGCTTGATCTGACGCGCTTGCCGCAAGAGCAGTCCTATCTCTTTGTGCACCGCGCGGATATTGTTGATCTTTTGTCTGCGGCGGCCCGCGACAGGGGCATCCCCTTACGCCTTTTGCAAAAAGCGAAAACAGTCCAGACGGGGGCGCAGCCACAGATCGCGCTGGCCAATGGCGATCACCGCCAAACCGATCTGGTGGTGGGGGCCGACGGGATACATTCTGTCATTCGACCGCTGGTGACAGACCACACCAAGCCGTTTTTCACCGGCCAAGTGGCGTGGCGGGCGATTGTGCCCAATGTCACCGGTCATCCGGCGCAGGCGCGTGTGCATATGGGTCCAAAGCGCCACATGGTCACCTATCCGCTTCGGGATGGAAAAAGCCTGAATGTGGTGGCCGTGGAAGAACGGCCCGATTGGATGGCGGAAAGCTGGTCCCAAACGGACGATCCCGACAATTTGCGCAAGGCGTTTTCGGAATTTGACGCAGAGGTGCATCAGATTCTGTCTCAGGTCGAGGCCCCGGGCGTCTGGGGGCTGTTCCGGCATCCCGTGGCGGCGCACTGGCATCGCGACGGCTGTGTCCTGCTGGGAGATGCGGCCCATCCGACATTGCCGTTTTTGGCGCAGGGGGCCAATATGGCGCTGGAGGATGCGTGGGTGCTGGCCCGATGCCTGGCACAGCATGACGCGTTGGAGGCCGGGTTGCACGCTTATCAGTCCGAGCGCAAATCGCGCGTGACCCGTGTGATCAATGCGGCCAGCCAGAATGCCAGGAATTACCATCTATCGCCGGGCCCGTTCCGGTTTGCGGCTCATACCGCGCTTGGCGCGCTCAGCCGGTTTGCACCGGGTCGAATGCTGGGCCGGTTTGACTGGCTCTACACCCATGACGTCACTCAGGACCGGCCGCGCTAGGTTTACATCGCCGACCGGGCAGGACACCGTGACGCAGCGCGCGAATCCTTGGCATGACTTTGGGAGGAGATCACCAGTATGGAGCGTTTTGACAAATGTCCTGAAACGGCGCTGGCGTGGCATCGTGCCGGCAAGGGGGCGGTGTTGGCGACGGTGATCGAAACCTGGGGCAGCGCGCCGCGCCGTGTCGGGTCGCAACTGGCGATCTCTGGCACGGGCGAGATCGAAGGCTCTGTGTCAGGCGGGTGTGTCGAAGGTGCCGTTGTGGTCGAAGCGTTGGAGGCCCTGGAAGAGGGCATCGCCCGCGAACTGGAATTCGGCGTCAGCGATCAGGATGCGTTTGCCGTGGGTCTGGCCTGTGGCGGGACCATTCGTGTGCTGGTCGAACCGATTGGCACAATTGTGCCAGAGGCGCTGTTGGCCGAACTGGTCGCCCATCGCGCGGCGCGGCGGCCAGTGGCCTATGTGGTTGATCTTGATCGCAACGCGCGTTCATTGACCGAACAGGGCCACGCCAATGCCTTTCGCCTGGACCGGTCCGGCTTTTTCGAGGACAGCCGGACCTTTGTTGCGATCCATAATCCGCCTCTGCGGTTGATCGTGGTGGGGGCTGTTCATATCGCGCAGGCGCTGGTGCCGATGGCGCGGATTGCCGGATATGACCCGATCCTGATTGACCCGCGCGAGGCATTTGGATCAGACAGCCGCTTTCCGGGCGAGACGATCTTGCATGATTGGCCGGACGAAGCCATTGCGCAGTTGGGGCTGGACACGCGCACTGCGCTTGTGTTGTTGACCCACGATCCGAAACTGGATGATCCGGCGTTAAAGCAAGCGCTGCGCGCCTCGTGTTTTTATATCGGCGCTTTGGGATCGACACGCACCCATGCAAAGCGCGTCGATCGGCTGACAGAGGCCGGGTTCAGTGCAGATGAAATCGCCAAGATCCACGGTCCCATCGGGCTGAATATCGGGGCGTCCGGTCCGGCCGAGATTGCGGTGGCGATCCTTGCACAGATGACCCAAGTGTTGCGGGTGGGCGCATGAAGTTTGGCCCACTCCCCCTGAACGCCGCCGAAGGCACGATCCTTGCGCATTCGGTCGCGCTTTCGACGGGGCGTTTGCGCAAGGGTGTGACGCTGGATGCCAAGGCGCTTGAGACGTTGCGCGCCCATGATATCCACCAAGTCACCGTCGCGCAGTTAGAGCCAGGGGATGTTCACGAAGACACCGCCGCCGCGCAACTTGCGCAGGCGTTGGTCCCCGAGCCCGAAACAGTGGGCTTGCGTGTGGCCCCGGCCTCGACCGGAAGGGTGAATATTTACGCGACGCAGAACGGTGTGGCGGCGGTGGATGCCGCAAAAATCAACGCGGTGAACGCTATTCATCCGATGATCACGGTCGCAACTGTACCGGAGTGGCAGCGCATGGCCGATCGTGGGATGGTTGCGACGGTAAAGATCATTTCCTATTCCGCACCCGGAGAGGCACTGACAAAGGCCTGTCAGGCCGCAAGCCGGGCTTTGGCGTTGAGACCTGTGACCCATACGCGCGCGGTGTTGATTCAGACCAGTGTCGGTGGGAACGAGGACGGCTCAAAGGGGCAACGGGCGATGGCGATGCGGTTTGATCGCATGGGGATCGCGCTGGGGCCCAAAACAATGGTGCCGCACCGGATTGAGGATCTGAAATCCGCATTGATCGCGGCGCAGTCAAACCATGACATTGTCTGCATTCTGACCGGATCTGCGACATCGGATCTGTATGATGTGGCCCCCGAAGCAGTACGCGCCGCAGGCGGGCAGGTGGTCCATTACGGGATGCCTGTCGATCCGGGCAATCTTTTGTTCTGGGGTCACATGGGGGAGGTGCCGGTGATCGGACTGCCGGGCTGTGCCAAGTCGCCAGCGATCAATGGGGCCGATTGGGTGCTTGAACGGATGCTGTGTTCTGTCCCTGTCGCCCCGCAGGACGTGATGCAAATGGGGGTTGGCGGGTTGTTGAAAGAACCGCCATCCAGACCCAAACCGCGCGAAAGCTAGTCGCGGTCCGCGTTGTTCATCGCCTGACAGACGTCTTGACCGATCGTTTGGGGCGGCAGGCAAAGAAAGCGATCCATAGGGACCGCTTTCCTGTCAACGGGTGGGTCAGAGCTTAATTAGGAAGCGGGCCGATCATCATGACCATCTGGCGGCCTTCCATTTTCGGCATGTTTTCAACCTTGCCGTGCTCTTTGGTGTCTTCTGCAATGCGTTCCAGCAGCTCGCGCCCCAAATTCTGATGCGCCATTTCGCGGCCCCGGAATCTCAGGGTGACTTTGACCTTATCCCCGCTTTCAAGAAATTTGAAAACATTGCGCATTTTGACATCATAGTCATGGGTGTCTGTCCCGGGCCGGAACTTGACCTCTTTGACGTCGATGACCTTTTGCTTTTTGCGGGCTTCGGATTCGCGTTTCTGCTGTTCGTATTTGAATTTGCCGAAATCCATAATTTTGACGACCGGCGGTGACGCGTTCGGCGATATTTCGACAAGGTCAAGGCCAGCTTCTTCGGCAAGCTGCATGCCGCGTTCGGGTGTAACAACCCCGACATTTTCACCATCTGCGCCGATCAGGCGAATTTCAGCTGACCGAATGCGGTCGTTGACGCGGGGTCCGGTGTCGCGCTGTGGAGGCGCGTTGTGTGGTCTGCGGGCTATGGTATTGCTCCTTTGATGCAATTCAAATCAGGAGTGTAAAGTAGACGTCATACCATTTTACTTCAAGCGGCTTTTAGGCGGAAAGGGGCCGATGCGCCCCGGTATCGACTTGATGATGGGCGCATTTGTTCGCACATGCAGCATTGACGCCCGCGCCGTGATGGTCGGGCCGAGTAAAAGATAAAAATGGGGGTCCAAGATCCGATGAAAAACCTGATCATTGTTGCAGTGGTTGTCGCACTGGGCGCGGGTGTCTGGTTCTATACGCAGAATACCGCACCAGAGGTTGCAGAACCGGTTGTTCCGCAGGCCGATGAGACGACTCAAGCGGTTGAAGAAACAACACAAGACGTCGCCACCGAGCTGGAAGCCACGGAAGATGCGGTCACCGAAAGCGCCGAGGAGGTCGGGGATGCCGTCGATCAAGCGGCCTCGGACGCCGCGCAGGCGGCGGATACAGCGGTCGACGACGCAACAGGCGCGGCAAACACGCTTGCAGATGAGGCAACCACCGCTGTCGAAGAGGCGGTTGATGCAATCAACGACGCCGTCGATGACGCAATCGGGTCGGTCACAGCCACTGCCGATGACGCCACCGAAGCCGCAACCGAGACAGGGGACGCGGCCGCCGATGCGGTCGAAGATACCGCAACGGATGCCGCAAACGTGGCCGAGCAGACCGCAACCGACGCGGCGGATGCTGTGTCCGACACTGCGGCGGACGCTGCCGATACTGCGGCAGACGCCGCTGACACAGCGTCCGAAACAGCTGGTGACGCTCTGTCTGAAACGGCGGATGCCACGTCCGAAACGGCTGCAGATCTCTCAGAATTGTTGACCGTGGACGGTTTCGATTACGACCGGGTGATCGCATATGTTGACGCGTCCGAGATGTCGGAGTTTGTCAAAACCTCGACCAAAACAACGCTTGAGCAAGCGCGGGACAATCCAGACATGCTGCAAGGCGTGTTGGACACATTGCGCGGGCAGCTTGGGATAGAGTAACGCCACCCGATCACAATAAAGCCGCGCAAAGTGGTTTGCGCGGCTTTTTCATGCGTAGTGACAAACCGTCAGTCAAGAAACGCTTTTTCGACCACGTAATGTTTGGGGTCCGAATTCGCGCCTTCCTGTAAGCCATATTCTTCCAGCATATCCTTGAGTTCCAGATTGAACGCGAGGTTGCCGCATACCATTGCCCGATCCGTGTCCGGTGACAAAGCAGGCACATCCAGATCAGCAAAACATTCGCCACTGCGCATCAGATCGGTGATGCGGCCCATCTTGGGGCTGTCTTCGCGCGTGGTGGTCGGATAGTAGCGCAGCTTTTCATGAAAGCCGTCGCCCATGAGTTCGGCCAGCAATTCATCGGTGCGAATGGTGTCGATCAGTTCCTTGCCATATTGAAGCTCGCCGACTTCGCGACAGGTGTGGGTCAGGATGACCTCGTCATAATCCTCGTAGGTCTGCGGATCGCGCAAAATCGACGCGAATGGGGCAATGCCGGTGCCGGTGGCAAACAGCCAAAGCCGTTTGCCCGGCAGCAATGCGTCATGCACCAATGTGCCCACGGGCTTTGGCCGCAGGATGATGTCATCACCGGGTTGGATATGCTGCAATCGGCTGGTCAGCGGGCCGTCCTGCACCTTGATCGAATAAAACTCCAGCTCTTCGTCCCAGCTGGGAGAGGCAATGGAATAGGCGCGCAACAGCGGCTTTTCCTTGCCGGATTTCTCATCCGTCTGCATCAGGCCGATCATCACAAATTCGCCCGACCGGAACCGCAAAGACGCAGGCCGCGTCACGCGGAACGAAAACAGGCGGTCAGTCCAATGTGTAACCGACGTCACGGTTTGCGCGTCCGGGACGGCAAGTTTGCGGGCGGGGGGCGCTTTGGTGGCTGTTGCTTCTGTCACGGGGCTCAACTCTGTCATGGTGTCCTTCCGGCTTTCTTTAAACCGGACCCTTACATTTATCTTTGATTTACATCATGCGAAAACCGGGCGCGGTGGCCCAGGTGTCGCAGCGCCGGTTTGTGCCGCTGTCAGGCCGCAAGGCCCCTTAGGCGCGATTGGTAATCATGCCCCCGCCAATCGGCACGGGCAAGCCATTGGTCCTCGGGCTGGCGTCGGGCCAGCGCGTCATCGATTTCCACATCATCAAAACCGGACCGGCGGGCCATTGCGTATTGATCGGCGATCACATGGCCTTTGGCGCGCAGATGGCCCTGAAAGCCGTGCTGGCGGATCAGGCGGGCAAGGGTAAAGCCGCGCCCGTCGGAAAAGCTGGGGAAGTCGACGCGCACCAGTTCCATACCGGCCAGCAGATCGGGCAGCTTGGCGGGGTCGGTGTCAGAGGCCAGATCGACAATGTGATCGGAGGGAATCCACTGGGCGGGGTCTTCGGACAGGAAGCCTGTGTCATTGATCAGGGTGGTCATGTCAGATGTCCTTTGGGTGTCGTGATATGCAATCCACATTCGGTTTTTTCCATTCCAGGCCAACGCCCTGCACGAATATCTTCACCTTGTGAGACAGGAGCGGTGCAGGGAGCGCAGCCGATGGATGGATAGCCTTTGGTGACCAGCGGATGACGCGGCAGGTTATGCGTGTTGAGATGCGCCGCGATGCGCGCGGGTTTCCAGTCGATCAGGGGATTGATCTTGATCCGCCCGGTTTGCGCATCAAGCTCGAAATAGCGCAGGTTTTCGCGGGTCTTGGCCTGATGGCGTTTGCGACCGGTGATCCAGGCGTCATACCCGGCAAGGGCCGCGTTCAGCACATTGGTTTTGCGCAAGGTGCAGCAGGCATCGGGATTGCTCAGATGCAGCGCACCGTACGGGTCGTGCGTTTCAAGTGTACGTTCCGAGGCACGGATCGTTTGCACATTGCTCAGCCCAAGATGATCGGCAAGCTGCGTCTGGTAGTCCAGTGTTTCGGGAAACAGCAGATGCGTGTCGATGAACAGAACCGGCAAGTTGCGGTCGATATGGGCGATGAGGTGCAACAGCACGGCCGAGTCCGCGCCAAAGCTGGACACCATCGCGATGCGGTCAAAAAGACCGCGCGTCAGCACCGCCTCCAGAAAGTATGAGGTGCCAAAGTGACGGAATTGCGCGTTAAGCGCGTCAACCCTGTTTTGGCCCTCGATCCGTCTGGCAAGCGGCAGATCGCCCTGGGTGGTATGGGTGTCAAGCGTCAGCATCACGCGGCTTTCGCACGTTTTTCAGGCTCGCCGTAGAGCGCGGTTTTGAACGGGGTCATGCCTGTGCGTTTGAACGTGTCGATAAACGACTCGTCTGCGTCACGGCGTTCGCTGAGATAGGTGTCAACGATGCGTTCAATCGCCGGGACGATCTCGTCATAGGCAAACCCCGGACCCGTGCGCTGACCGATGGCGGCGGTTTCGGTGTGATCGCCGCCCAGCGTGATCTGATAATTCTCCACCCCCGCGCGGTCGAGGCCCAGGATGCCGATGTGACCGACATGGTGGTGCCCGCAGGCATTGATGCAGCCCGAGATCTTGATCTTGAGATCGCCGATATCGTTCTCAAGCTTCAATTCGTCAAAGCGCGTCGCGATTTCCTGCGCAATCGGGATCGACCGTGCGGTCGCCAGCGCGCAGTAATCCATGCCGGGGCAGGCGATGATATCGCTGATCTTGCCGATATTCGCGGTTGCCAGATCGGCTGTTTTCAACGCGGCGTGGATCGCGGGCAAATCGGCTTTGTGGACATGCGGCAGAACGATGTTCTGCTCGTGGCTAACCCGCAATTCGTCATGCCCGTATTGCGCGGCAAGGTCGGCCATCAACCGCATCTGATCCGAAGTCGCGTCGCCGGGTGTCGCGCCATGTGCCTTGAGGCTGATCTGCGCGATGGCATAGCCGTTGGCCCGGTGCACCGTGACATTGCTGTCGACCCAGGCGCGGAAGACGGGGTCATTGGCGTAGAATTGGTCAAACGGACCGGTGTCGCGGTCTGCAAAGGCGGGTGGGGCGAAATCGGCCTTGATCGCTGCGTAAAGCTGCTGGTCGATCCCGGTGAAGGCGGGTTTGAGCATCTTGAATCGCTCTTCCACCCGCGCGCGGATGTCGTCGATCCCGTGTTCGTGCACGGTGATCTTGATGCGCGACTTATATTTGTTGTCGCGACGCCCCAGCAGGTTCCAGACACTGACAATGGCCTCAAGATAGGGCAGCAGGTCCGCTTCGGGCAGGAAGTCGCGGATGACCTTGCCGATCATCGGTGTGCGGCCAAGCCCGCCGCCGACGATGACTTCAAAGCCTGCCTCTCCTGCGTCGTTCAGCACCATGCGCAAGCCGATATCATGGGCGCGGGTGACGGCGCGGTCAGTGGATGAACCTGTCACGGCCACCTTGAACTTGCGCGGGAGGAACTGGAATTCCGGGTGGTCTGTCGACCACTGGCGGATCAATTCGGCCACCGGGCGCGGATCGGAGATTTCATCGGCGGCTGCCCCGGCAAAATGGTCGGCGGTCACGTTGCGGATGGTGTTGCCCGAGGTCTGGATGGCGTGCATCTGCACCTTGGCCAGCGCATCCAGCATATCCGGCACGTCGCGCAGTTTCGGCCAGTTGAACTGGATGTTCTGGCGCGTGGTGAAGTGGCCATAGCCCTTGTCCCACGTATCTGCGATCATTGCGAGCTGCCGCATCTGCGCACTGCTCAGCGTGCCGTAGGGGACAGCCACGCGCAGCATGTAGGCGTGCAGTTGCAAATAAAGCCCGTTCATCAGACGCAGGGGTTTGAACTCATCCTCGGTCAGCGAGCCGTCAATGCGGCGCTCGACCTGGGCGCGGAACTGGCGGTTGCGTTCGGCCACAAAAGCGGCGTCGAAATCGGTGTAGCGATACATCAGCGAAGCTCCACTTGTTTGCCATGGGCATAGTTGGACGGGCCTTTGGTGCGAAACTCCTCGCGGAAATGGGTGGGTTTCGGGCCTGTTTCGGTTGTTGCGACATCGGCGAGATACACGCCCACCACTTCGGATGTCCGCGCGCTGGCGTCGATCAGCCGAACCTGCGCATCGGCTTCGTCGGTCAAAACCTCGGCATCCGTCAGATGGCGCGACCACGCGTCATTTGCGGTCAGGTAAACCACGTCACCGTCAAGAAGATCATTGGCGGTGACAACTTTGGGTGTGTAAATCGCAGGCATCAGATCATCTCCTGTACGGGTTTCGGCATGGCGGCGGCGGGGGTGGCTGCCCGCGGGGAAAGGCCGTAGATCAGCAGGGCCGGTCCGCTTAGCCCGGCTTCGGCCAAAACCGACGGCAGCGTTGCAAGCGTGGCTTCGACAATGCGCTCATTTTGGCGGGACGCATTTTCGACGATGGTCACCGGCGTTGACGGGTTTGCGCCATGCATCAGCAAGCGCCCCTGCATGAAGCGCGCCGCGCGTTTGCCCATATAGATTGCCGCGACCTCGCCGGGGGCGGCCAGGGTTTGCCAATCGTGATCGGCATAGCCTTGCATGTCATGACCGGTGATGAACCGCACCGACGTGTTGCGCCCGCGTTTGGTCATGGATTGCCCAAGCGCGGCAACCGCAGCCGATGCCGATGTCAGGCCGGGAACGATCGTATAGGCGATGTCCGCGGCGTGCAGGGCGTCAAGCTCTTCATCAAGGCGGCCAAACACCGTCGGATCGCCGGATTTCAGCCGCACCACCTGTGCCCCGGTCTGGGCCATATAGACGATCATGGTATTGATGGTGGACTGTGTGACCGAGGGTCCGAAGCCTTCTTTGCCCGCATTCAACAGGCGGGCCTGCGGGCCGATGCAGGACAGGATGGCATCGCTGACCAGACGGTCATGGATCACAACATCGGCCGTCTGCAGTGCGCGCAGGGCCTTGAGTGTCAACAGATCAGGATCGCCCGGGCCCGCGCCGACAAAGGCGACCGGGTGGATCGTGGGATGAGAACTGGTCTGGGGCATCGGATGTCCTTGGGTCGCGTTTCTTGCTGTAAAGATAGAATTTCGTTCCGATATTTGGCCAGTGCCTTGCGGAAATAAGGAAATTTGTTCTATCTGGGCGATGCGGTAGGATGATTGATCGCGAAAACATCGAAAAGGCGGAACAGTGGTGAAGATCGACGAAACGGACCGGAAAATCCTTATCGAGCTGCAAACCGACGCGGCGCAGTCATTGGACGATATTGCGCGCAAAGTCGGGTCATCAAAGACACCGGTGTGGAACCGAATCCGCAAATTGCGGGAGGCCGGGATTGTCGGCGCGCAGACCGTGCGCCTTGATGCGGATGCGCTGGGGTTCGAGGCATGTTTTTTCGTCCTGATCCGCACAAGCGAGCATGAGGCGGAATGGCAGCGCACGTTTCTCAAAGCGCTTCAGGATCGTCCCGAAGTGCAAGAGGCGCATCGTTTGGCGGGGGATATAGATTACATCCTGAAAGTCAGGGTCAAAAACGCGCGCGCCTATGATGTGTTCTATCAGGCGCTGATTGCAGAGGTTCGGGTCCACAATGTCACGGCGCTTTTGTCGATGGAAGAAATCAAATCCACCACGGCGCTGCCCTTATAGCGGATGGAATATGCATATTTTTGAAAAGAAGATGCGGGTATGGTGCGTTTGTTTGATCAATGACTGGTGAAGTGTCGCATGACCTGCAACGCGCCATGTGGCGCTGGCAATATGCGGGAATCGCGGCTTTACTCTGGATATGACGTCACATTCCTGGACCCGAATTGCCTTTGTCGCCACGTTTCTGGCGCTGGTGGCGGTGTTGGCCGCCGGTGTCTGGCGGCACGGATATGTGCAGGCGCTGGAGCCGCTGGAAGCGCGGGGCAAAGCGGATCTGGCCTTGGCGTCTGACCGGTTGATGGCGCAATTGCAGCGTCATCGGGAATTTGCGGTTCTGATCGCCGATCACCCGGTTCTGGCGCAATTGCACGAAGGCGGATCTTCGCAAGCGGCCTCGGCCGTTCTGTTGGAGGCGGCGGACAAGACAAGCACGCTCACGGTGTTCTATGCCAATCCAGAGGGGCAGGTTTTGGCGGCCTCTGACGGTGTCGCGCCGGAGACCCTGGCTGCGGGGCGTTATTTTCAACGCGCCGTGACCGGGGCCTTGGGGGCCGAACAGGGGTCAACCGCCGGGTTTGCGCACCGGACCTACAGTTTTGCCGCGCCGTCTTTCGGACCGGATGGACGGGTGCGCGGTGTGTTGGTCGCGGTTGTTGATATCGACGATCTTGAGGAAGACTGGCGCGGCACGCAGCCGACGGTGTTTTTCACCGGACAGGACGGTCGGGTGTTTGTGACCAACCGGTCGGAATTGCTGTCGGCGCAATTGCAGGAGGATGCGGGGCTGGCATTTGCGGATGGCTCGCGCCGTCCGGCACAGCGGCGGTCGCTGGCCGGGTATGACATTCTTGAACAAAGCTGGTCGCCCTATATTCCGCAGCGGGCGATGGTGCTGCAGGCACAACTGCCGGTGATCGACATGACGGGATATGTCATGGTGAATGTTTCTCCGGCATTGCGGTTGGCGCGCTTGCAGGCCGCGGCCGTCGCTGCCGTTTGCCTGTTTTTTGGAGCGTTGTTGTTTCTGGCCACGGAGCGCCGCCGCGCCCTTGCGGCGGCCAATCTGGTGCTGGAGGACCGTGTTGCGGCGCGGACCCAAGATCTTGAGGCGGTCAATGCCGACCTGCGGCGCGAGGTTCAGGAACGGCAGGACGCCGAAGCTGCCTTGAAACGCGCGCAGGCTGATTTGGTTCAGGCGGGCAAATTGTCGGCGCTTGGACAGATGTCAGCCGGGATCAGCCATGAATTGAACCAACCGTTGATGGCGATCCGGTCGTTTGCCGATAACGGATCGGCGTTTCTGGATCGGGGCGAACAAGACCGGGTCGCTCGGAACCTTGCGAGGATCTCGGACATGGCCCGTCGCATGGCGCGGATCATCAAAAACCTGCGCGCCTTTGCGCGGCAGGAAAGCGAACCCGTTACCCGTGTCGATCTGGCAGCCGTGATTCAGAGCGCTGTGGAACTGACCGAGACGCGGCTTCAGGCGGCGGATGTCACGCTTGGCTGGGTGCCGCCGCCGACACCGATCTGGGTGCGCGGGGGCGAGGTGCGGCTGACACAGGTGTTTGTCAATCTGATTTCCAACGCCTCTGACGCGATGATCGGACGCAAACAACGGCAGCTGAACATTCAGATCAAAAATGACAGCCAATTGTCTGTTATGGTGGCAGATACGGGCCCCGGTATCAAAGAGCCGGAAAAGATATTCGATCCGTTCTACAGCACGAAAACCATAGGATCGGCTGATGGCATGGGGCTGGGTTTGTCGATCAGCTATGGGCTGGTGCAGAGTTTTGGCGGCACCATCAAGGGGGCGAATGGTGACACGGGCGGGGCTGTTTTCACCGTCAGTCTTGAACGCTGGATAGAAGAGGATGCGGCATGAACGGGCGTGTGCTTTTGGTCGATGACGATCTTGCGGTGCGCGAGGCGCTGGCGCAGACGCTGGAGTTGGTGGCGTATGAGGCCATCACCGCCGGGTCATTTGTCGAGGCGAAGGATCACATCACCGAAAAGTTCGACGGGGTGATCCTGTCCGACATTCGCATGCCCGGCCGAGACGGGTTTCATCTGTTGGAATATACACGCGATCAGGATGAAGACTTGCCCGTCATCCTGTTGACTGGCGAGGGCGATATCCCGATGGCGGTCAAGGCAATGGAGCGCGGTGCGTTCGGGTTTCTGGAAAAACCCTGCGCGCCGGGGGATCTGACAGATGTCATCGCCAAAGCCTTGAAAACCCGCGCTCTTGTTCTTGAAGATCGCCGCTTGAAAGCGCAACTGGAATCCGGTGACCCGGCCGCGCGCATGTTGTTTGGCACGTCGCCACAGGCAGAAGAGCTGCGTCGCAAGGTCCGCAGCGCGGCAAAATCCGGCACGGATGTGTTGGTCATGGGGGCATCGGGCACCGGTATTTCGAAGGTGGCCGAGGTTATTCACCTCAGTTCGCCACGGATCAACGGCCCCTTTGTAAAACGCTCTGCGGCACAGTTGGGGCGGGACAGTTTGGGAACGCTTTGGGCGTCCTGTGCAGGCGGCACCCTGTTTCTGGACAATATCGCGCAGCTGCCCAGCGACAGTCAGATGGCGCTGCTTGATCTGTTGGGGCAGGACGACACGCGGTTGATTGCAGGCACCACAGAGCCGCTCCACCCGCTTGCCGAGCAGCACCAGTTTCACACCGATCTGTTCTATCGGTTGAGCGTGATGCAGGTGCGCATTCCGTCACTTTCAGAACGGCCCGGCGATATTCCGGTCCTGTTTCGCCACTATGTCGCGCAATCGGCGGAACAGGCCGGGCTGGAGGCACCGGTCGTCACACCCGAGATCATCGACAGCCTGATGGCCCGTGATTGGCCCGGCAATGCACGCGCGCTGACCAGCGAAGCCATGCGGTTCGTCCTTGGTGTTGACAGAGCCGACCGGCCTTTGCTGCAAGGCGGGCTGGTCGAGCGGTTGGCGCAGGTTGAACGCTCTATCCTGACCGATGCCTTGCAACAGGCAAACGGACAGGCGTCGGTTGCCGCAGAGGCGTTGAAGCTTCCGCGCAAGACGTTTTACGACAAGCTGGCGAAATATGGCATTCGTCCCGAAGACTTTCGTTGACACCGGCAGAATCACCGACCGTATCAAGACAATTGTGCGAAAATCCGCACTCTGAGCGGCCTTATTTGTGCGGAAATCCGCACATTGGATTCTTTGCGCATTTTGGTTGAACATGAAGTTTACACACCAATCATCTGTTAAATAATAATAATTTTATGTCTTTTCCAATTTATTTGAGCGACGCTTGTCGACGCGTTTCGTTAACGGTTTTGTGACGACCAGAGAGCGCCAGCGTGGGAGGGGCGCTCGACCTGTCGTTTTGACCACTCCCTGGGAGGAAGTTATGAAAAAGTTTCTGATGTCTGCCGCCGCGATAGCCGCGCTGATGACCGGTGCCACGGCGGCACAGGCCGCCTGCGACGATGGCGAAATTGTCATCAAGTTCAGCCATGTGACCAATACCGACCGTCACCCCAAAGGCATCGCCGCGTCTTTGCTGCAGCAGCGGGTGAACGATGAAATGAACGGTACGGCTTGCATGGAAGTGTTCCCGCAGTCGTCACTTTACAACGATGATCAGGTGCTCGAAGCGATGCTGCAAGGTGACGTTCAGCTGGCCGCGCCGTCGCTGTCGAAGTTTGAGCAGTTCACCAAGCAGTTCCGCATTTTTGACCTGCCGTTCATGTTCAAGAACATTGACGCGGTCGATGCATTCCAGAATTCCGAAACCGGTCAGGCAATGAAGGAATCTATGACCCGCCGTGGTCTTCTGGGCCTCGCGTTCTGGCATAATGGCATGAAGCAGATGTCGGCCAACAAACCGCTGGTCTCTCCGACCGATGCGGAAGGTCTGAAATTCCGGGTGCAGAACTCGGACGTGCTCAAGGCGCAGATGGCAGCGCTGGGTGGATCACCCCAGCCAATGGCGTTTTCGGAAGTATACGGTGCGCTGCAAACGGGTGTTGTGGATGGGCAGGAAAACACCTGGTCCAACATCTACGGCCAGAAGTTCTTTGAGGTTCAGGACGGCATCACCGAAACCAACCACGGCATCATCGACTATCTTGTGGTGACCGGAACCGACTGGTGGGACAGCCTGCCGGAAGATGTGCGCGATCAGCTGGGCACCATCATTGCCGAAGTCACAGAGGTGCGGAACGCCGAGTCCACCAAAGTGAACGCAGACGCCAAGCAAGCGGTGATTGATGCAGGCAGCGTGGTGCGCGAACTCGACGCGGAACAACGGCAGGCCTGGGTTGATGTGATGAAGCCCGTCTGGGAGCAATTCCGCGAGGATGTTGGCCAGGAAAACATCGACGCGGCGCAAGCCATCAACATGAATTACTAAGACCTGACACGTAATCAACCCGGCCCCGAATGGGCCGGGTTTTTACAAAGACCCGCTTATTGGGGAGGGACGGGCATGTCTGCGCAATATCAACCACGGTCGCTGATGGGCCGCATGGTTCACGAGCTGGAAGAGACGGCGATTGCGGTCATCCTTGGGCTTATGGTGACGATCACCTTTATCAACGTGGTGCTGCGGTACGGGTTCAACACAGGCCTGATCTGGGGGCTTGAGATGACCTCGTTTCTGTTTGCCTGGCTGGTGCTGTTCGGGGTCAGCTATGCGGTCAAGGTCACGGCGCATCTTGGTGTCGATGCGATTTTGAATATCGTGTCGGCCCCGCTGCGCCGCGCGATGTGTCTGACGGCCGCTGCGGTCTGTGTGATCTACGCGATGCTGTTGATGAAAGGTGCCTGGGATTACTGGGCCAATTTTGCCAATCTGCCGCAAACCACGGGCCGCTGGTTTCCCACCGGCCTCGAAGAGATGGGGCGCACGTCGTATCGCGGATGGTACGAGACGGTCGATATTCCCTTTCCGGAGTGGCTGCGCTGGATTGAGCCGATCATGAACGAAGGCGAAGAATACGAAAAACTGCCCCGATTCATACCCTACGCGATGCTGCCCTTTGGGATGGCCTTGCTGCTGTTCCGGTTCTGCCAGGCGGCCTGGCGCATCTGGACGGGACAGGCGCAGAACCTCATCGTCAGTCACGAAGCCGAAGACGCCGTCGATGACGTCGCGGCGATGAATCGCGGGGATTGATTTATGGAAGTTGCAATCCTCTTTGGCCTGGTAATCGGGTTGATGCTGATCGGTGTTCCTATCGCCGTTAGCCTGGGTTTTTCGTCGATCCTGTTTCTTCTGGTGCTCAGTGACACGTCGCTGGCCTCGATCGCGCAGACCCTGTTTCAGGCGATGGCGGGACATTACACGCTGTTGGCCATTCCGTTTTTCATTCTGGCGTCCAGCTTTATGTCGACCGGCGGCGTGGCGCGGCGGATCATCCGGTTTTCCATTGCCATTGTCGGGCATTTTCCCGGCGGTCTGGCGATTGCGGGTGTGTTTGCCTGTATGCTGTTTGCGGCACTGTCAGGCTCGTCCCCGGCCACGGTTGTGGCGATCGGGTCTATTGTGATCGCGGGGATGCGGCAGGTGGGCTATACCAAGGATTTCGCCGCCGGTGTCATTGCCAATGCGGGCACTTTGGGCATTCTGATCCCGCCCTCCATCGTCATGGTCGTTTATGCATCCGCCACAGATGTGTCGGTGGGACGCATGTTTCTGGCCGGCGTAATTCCCGGACTGCTGGCGGGCTCCATGTTGATGATCACAATCTATATCATCGCACGGGTCAAGAACCTGCCGAAAGGTGATTGGAAAGGCTGGGGCGAGGTTTGGGCCTCGGGCCGGGATGCGGGGTGGGGCTTGTTCCTGATCGTGATCATCCTTGGCGGGATTTACGGTGGTATTTTCACACCGACCGAAGCCGCAGCGGTGGCCGCGATCTATGCATTTTTCATCGCAAGTTTCGTTTATCGGGACATGGGTCCGCTCAGCGGGAAAGACGGCGCAGCCAATCTGAGCCTTCTTCAGAAACCCATCGCCCTGGTGACCGCGTTTTTTCACAAAGATACAAAAGACACCCTGTTCGAAGCGGGCAAGCTGACCGTCACTTTGATGTTCATCATCGCCAATGCGCTGATTTTGAAACATGTTCTGACGGATGAACAAATCCCCCAGACGATTGCAGCCGCGATGCTGGATGCCGGGTTCGGGCCGATCCTGTTTCTGGTGATCGTCAATGTCATCCTGTTGATTGGCGGCCAATTCATGGAACCTTCCGGCCTGATTGTCATCGTGGCCCCCCTGGTGTTTCCAATCGCGATCGAGCTGGGGATTGATCCGATCCATCTGGGGATCATCATGGTGGTGAATATGGAAATCGGGATGATTACGCCGCCGGTGGGTCTGAACCTGTTTGTCACCTCAGGGGTGGCTGGTATGCCGATGATGCGGGTGGTGCGGGCTGCCTTGCCGTTTTTGGGCGTCATGTTCATTTTCCTGATCATGGTCACCTATATTCCATGGCTGTCGACCTTCTTGCCGACGACATTCATGGGCCCCGAGATCATCACCAGATAGGCTGCCACGCTCTGGGAAAACGCAAAAAAGCGACGCTCTTATCCGGGCGTCGCTTTTGTCTGCAGCGGTTGTGTGTGCATATTTTTGAAAAGAAGATGCCTATGGGTCGTTAAAGACTGGTTGACGTCTTCTTTTTCCAAATATGCGAAATCACGCCGCGTTCAAGGCGCGCACGATGGGGGCAAAGTCACTGGCCTTGAGGCTGGCACCGCCAACCAACGCGCCGTCGACGTCATCAACGGCAAAGATCTCGGCAGCATTGGCGGCCTTAACGCTGCCGCCGTAAAGCACCGGAATTGCGCTTGCGACGCTGTTGCCAAATCTCTGGATCAGGCTGGAGCGGATGAAGGCGTGTACTTCGGCAATCTGAGCCGTTGTGGGCACTTTTCCGGTGCCGATGGCCCAGACCGGTTCATAGGCGACCACTGTGTTTTCGGCAGTGCAGCCGTCAGGCACGGACGCGGCCAATTGCATGCCGATGATGTCTAGGGTTTTGCCGCCTTCACGCTCGTCCAGCGTTTCGCCGACGCAAATGATAGAGGTCAGCCCGGCGGACCATGCCGCGCGGGATTTTTCGGCCACCAGCGCATCGGTTTCGCCATGATCGGCGCGGCGTTCAGAATGGCCAAGGATCACATAGGTGGCGCCTGCGTCTTTCAACATTTCGGCGGACAGATCGCCTGTATGGGCCCCGGATCTGGCGGTGTGGCAGTCTTGGCCGCCGATTGCGAGATCCCCCGCCTTGGCGCTGGCTGTCGCAATCAATGTGGCGGGCGGGCAGATCAGGACGTCGGCCGGTCCAGAGGCGGCCTCTTGCAGGGCGTCAAGTTCGCCCAGCGCGGCGGTCACGCCATTCATTTTCCAGTTTCCGGCGGCGAGTTTGCGGCGCATGAGCACGTTCCTGTTGTCATCAAAATTGCGTGCATCATCGCGGGCATCGCGGCAAGGTCAAGAGGTGTTGCCGAAGGGTCCGGCGGCCGTGCATTTCGGTCCGAAATAGGCCGATATCACAGGGGGGTCGGGCAGAGCGCGAGCAAAATAACGCTTTGGTCAAAGCTGTGCGGTGACAGGCGCGCAGAACTGCCATATGTCGGCACGCCTGTTAGTTTTTGAGGTTGGGTGCGCCGTCGGCATGCTCTTCGGTAAGTTCGTCCACATCCTTGAACTTGATCGATTCCCCGCAGCCACAGGCGTCTTCGACATTCGGGTTGTTGAATTGGAACCCCGATTCCAGCAGCGATGTCTGATAGTCGATTTCGGTGCCGAAGAGGAACATTTGTGCCATCGGTGCGATCATCACCGTGGCCCCATCCTGTTCGACGACCTCGTCATGGGGGTCAGTGTCATCGACGTAATCCATGGTGTATTCCATGCCAGCGCAGCCGCCTTTCTTGACGCCGATGCGCAAGCCTGCATGGCCCTTTGCTTCCATCAGCTTGCGCACTTGCGCAGCGGCTTTCGGGGTCAGGGTGACAGCTTGTTTTCCGGGGATGCCAAACATGGGTGTATCCTTTGGTTTGAGCCTGGTCTTACATGAAGCCCAGTTCGAGCCGTGCTTCGTCGGACATCATATCCATGCCCCAGGGCGGCTCCCAGGTCAGGTCGACATCGACTTGTTTGACCCCCGCCAGGGGTTCAATCGCTTCGGCGACCCATCCGGGCATTTCGCCTGCGACGGGACATCCTGGTGCGGTCAGGGTCATGATAATGCTGACCGCGTTATCGTCTGTGATGTCAATCGTGTAGATCAGTCCGAGGTCATAGATATTGACCGGGATTTCCGGGTCATAGACAGACCGGCACGCCTCGACCACCTGATCATACAGTGGATGATCGGTGCTAGAGGGCGCAATCAGTGGCGTGCCTTCGATTTGCGGGCTGGCGTTGTTCATGTCAGTCATTCCCATGAGTTCCTGACTAAAGATATAGGGAAAGCAACGGTCCGGGTAAAGGGTTGGCAATCGGGGATTGCTGGGGCATGGGGTCTGATTATGAGCAAATCGTCTTTTTCCCTGCATGCGACCGACGGGTTTGCCCGGACCGGTCAGATTGAAACACCCCGAGGCGTGATCCGCACCCCGGCGTTCATGCCTGTTGGCACAGCAGCGACAGTCAAGGCCATGATGCCGGAAAGCGTGGCTGCGACCGGGGCGGATATCCTGCTGGGCAACACCTATCATCTGATGCTGCGCCCCACCGCCGAGCGGATTGACCGATTGGGAGGGCTTCACAAATTTATGAACTGGGACAAGCCCATTCTGACCGATTCAGGCGGGTTTCAGGTGATGAGCCTCGCCGATCTGCGCAAGCTGACGGAGACGGGTGTTACGTTCAAATCTCATATTGACGGGTCAAAACATGAGCTGACGCCAGAGCGGTCGATGGACATTCAACGGCTGTTGGGATCGGACATCGTGATGTGCTTTGACGAATGTCCGGCCTTGCCTGCGGATCGTGCGCGGATTGCGGACTCGATGCGCCTTTCGACGCGGTGGGCAGAGAGGTCCAAAGACGCATTCGGCGACCGGCCCGGCCATATGTTGTTCGGGATACAGCAAGGCGGTTTGGAGGAAGATCTGCGTGCGGAATCGGCCGAGGCATTGCGGGCCATTGGCTTTGACGGCTACGCGGTTGGCGGTCTGGCGGTGGGCGAGGGGCAGGAGGCGATGTTCGGCTGTCTGGATTACGCGCCGGGGCAATTGCCCGAAGACAAGCCTCGGTATCTGATGGGGGTTGGCAAGCCGGATGATATTGTCGGCGCCGTCAAGCGCGGGATCGACATGATGGATTGCGTGCTGCCGTCGCGGTCGGGGCGCACGGGGCAGGCGTGGACGCGGCGCGGGCAGGTGAACATCAAGAACGCCCGTCATCAGGACGATCCAAGACCCTTGGACGAGCACTGCACCTGTCCCGCCTGCCGCAATTACAGCCGCGCCTATTTGCACCACGTGTTCCGCGCGCAAGAGATGATTTCGGGCATGCTGTTGACCTGGCACAATCTGCATTACTATCAGGAGTTGATGCAGGGTCTGCGAGACGCGATTGCGTCTGGAACATTCGCACACTTTGAGGCGCGATTTCACGCCCTGCGCGACGCTGGTGACATTGAACCCGTGTAGGCGTCGGCAACGCTAGGTTCAGCATTTTGTTCCGAAAATTATTCGGGGAACTGTTTTCAGTGCAGACGCTTATTTCGACAAGGCCGGTCAATTCGCCGCGCCATAATCGAAAGGAGATGTTCCATGTACTTCACTCTCAAATCCTCCATTCTTGGAGCGGTATCAGCCATTGCGCTTAGCAGTGCGGTTGCGGCCCAGTCCACAAGCCAGAATACCGAAACCACCACAGCTCAGGTTGCACCCACAGGCGGCAGCGTCATGGTCGAGCAGGGCGAGCCGAAAGTCACAGTCACAATCGACGAACCCGATGTTGATGTCAGCCAATCCGCGCCCGAGGTGACAGTCGAACAACCACAGCCCGAGATCAACGTGCAGGTGCCAGAGCCGAATGTCACAGTTCAGCAGCAAGCGCCGATCGTGACAATCGAACAGGAACAACCCATTGTGACGGTCCGCATCCCAGAGCCGATTATCACAATCCGCGTGCCGCGCCCAAATGTCGATGTTAGCCAGAACGACCCGAACGTGCAGGTTGAAACGCCTGAGCCGGTCGTCAACTTCATCCGTCCCGAACCGCGCATCACTATCGAGGAATCCCAACCGCAGGTTCGCGTCGAACAAGCGGATGCCGGATCGAACGTGGAAATCGACGAGGCGGCTGATGCCAATATCGAAGTATCCTCTGCCGACCCGCAGGTGAACATCGAACAATCCGAGGACGCAAATGTTGAAGTGTCCCAGGCAGAGCCTGAAGTGCGGATCGAAGGCGTAGAGGGTGCGGATGTGACTGTGGATCAGGCCGAAGCGGATGTGCGCTTGCTTGATTATCAGGCGGACGACGCCGGCAATATGCAGTCCGAGGAAGACCGCGAGACCTATGCAACCGGGTTTGTGCAGACCTCGATGGCCGATGTCACCACCAGCGATCTGCTGGGATTGGACGTGATGACCGAAGACGGCAGCGATGTCGGTGAAATCGACAATATCGGTGTGCGCGGTGAAACCATTGTCGCCATCGTCGGTGTTGGTGGATTCCTTGGTTTGGGCGAACATGACATTGCCGTGCCTGTTGACCGTCTGGAAATGCGTGACGGCAGCGTCCTGGTGCCAAGCCACACGGAAGCCGAGCTTGAAAACATGCCGGAATACGACACCACCGAAGTTCGCATTGCCGATGATACGGTACGCCTTCGTGACTTGTTGCCACAGGTCAATTGATCCGTGGGGCCATGTCGATAAAGGGCAAACCCGTCTATGACAGAAGAAAGGTCGCCTGTTCGGGCGACCTTTTTTCATAGGTTATGCTGGTAAACGAAAAATACACCACCTCGCCGAGAAGCGGCTTGAAGGTGTTGGTCAACCGAATATGGTGGAGTGGACACGCGATAGGTTGAAATCTGGTGATGCTTGCACCACCTTTAACCTCCATGACCGGAGACGCGTCTGTTGCCTCAAAGAGGGACGACGGGTCTTGCCAAGAAAAGGAAACGAGCATGCAAGAGCCCCTTAACGCATCTTACCCAGTGCTGCCGTTGCGCGACATCGTCGTGTTTCCGCACATGATCGTGCCGCTTTTTGTCGGACGCGACAAATCTGTGCGTGCCCTGGAAGAGGTGATGGCCGATGACAAGCAGATCCTGCTTGCCAGCCAGATGGACCCGTCCGAGGACGATCCACAAACCGATGGTATTTTCAAAGCCGGCGTGCTGGCCAATGTGCTGCAGCTTTTGAAGCTTCCCGATGGCACCGTTAAGGTGCTGGTCGAAGGCCAAAGCCGTGTGCGCATCACCGATTACATCGAAAACGATGACTTCTTTGAAGCCAACGCCGAATATCTGACCGAAATGCCGGGCGATCCTGCCGCCATTGAAGCGCTTGTGCGCACTGTGGGCGCAGAGTTCGAGCGGTATTCAAAGGTCAAGAAAAACATCCCCGAAGAAGCGCTCGGCGCTGTGTCCGAAGCCGAGGAGCCTGCCAAGCTGGCCGATCTGGTTGCGGGGCATCTTGGGATTGAAGTTGATCAAAAGCAGGAATTGCTTGAAACGCTTGCCGTGAGCGAACGTCTTGAGAAGGTTTATGGCCTGATGCAGGGCGAAATGTCTGTGCTGCAGGTCGAGAAAAAGATCAAAACCCGCGTCAAATCCCAAATGGAGCGCACGCAGCGCGAGTATTATCTGAATGAGCAGATGAAGGCTATTCAGAAGGAACTGGGCGACGGCGAGGATGGCCAGAACGAAGTCGCGGAATTGGAAGCCAAGGTCAACGAGACCAAACTGTCCAAGGAAGCGCGCGAAAAGGCCGAGGCCGAGATCAAAAAGCTCAAGAACATGAGCCCGATGAGCGCCGAAGCGACTGTCGTGCGCAACTATCTTGACTGGATGCTGTCGATCCCGTGGGGCAAGAAATCCCGCGTGAAAAAGGATTTGGGCGGTGCCGAAAAGATCCTTGATGCCGATCACTATGGGCTTGAGAAGGTCAAGGAGCGCATTGTCGAATACCTTGCGGTGCAACAACGCTCGAAAAAGCTGAAAGGCCCGATCATGTGCCTTGTCGGCCCTCCGGGTGTGGGTAAAACCTCGCTGGGCAAATCGGTTGCCAAAGCCACGGGGCGCGAATTTATTCGCATCTCGCTGGGTGGTGTGCGCGACGAGTCGGAAATTCGTGGCCACCGCCGGACCTATATCGGCTCCATGCCGGGCAAGATCATCCAGGCGCTGAAAAAGGCCAAGACGACGAACCCGCTGATCCTGCTCGACGAGATCGACAAGATGGGTCAGGATTTCCGGGGTGATCCGGCGTCGGCCATGCTTGAAGTGCTTGATCCGGAACAGAACGGCACGTTCGTCGACCACTACCTTGAAGTGGAATACGACCTGTCGAACGTGATGTTCCTGACCACGGCGAACAGCTATAACATGCCGGGGCCGCTTTTGGATCGGATGGAGATCATTCCACTGGCAGGTTACACCGAGGACGAAAAGGCCGAGATCGCCAAGCGTCACCTGATTTCAAAGCAGGTTAAGAACCATGGTTTGAGAAAAGGCGAGTTTGAGCTGGCGGACGAGGCACTGACGGATGTCGTGCGGTACTATACCCGCGAAGCCGGTGTGCGGAATCTGGAACGCGAAATCTCCAAGTTGGCGCGTAAAGCGGTGACCAAGATCATCAAGAAGGAAGAAGACAAGGTGGTGATCACGCCGGACAACCTTGACGACTATCTTGGTGTTCGCAAATACCGCTACGGTCTGGCCGAGGATGAAAATCAGGTCGGCGTGGTGACCGGGTTGGCCTATACCTCTGTCGGTGGGGACCTGTTGCATATCGAGGCGCTGAAACTGCCCGGTAAGGGACGGATGAAAACCACAGGCAAGCTGGGTGATGTGATGAAAGAATCCATCGACGCCGCGGCCAGCTATGTGCGGTCGATCTCACCTCAGATCGGGGTGAAACCGCCGCAATTCGACAAGATGGACATCCATGTCCACGTGCCGGATGGGGCCACGCCCAAGGATGGCCCGTCTGCCGGTTTGGCGATGGTGACGTCGATTGTCTCTGTTCTGACAGGCATCCCTGTCAAACGTGACATTGCCATGACCGGCGAGGTGTCGTTGCGCGGCAATGCGATGCCGATCGGTGGGTTGAAAGAAAAGCTGCTTGCGGCGCTGCGGGGTGGGATCAAGACGGTTCTGATTCCGCAGGAAAACGAAAAAGACCTGGCCGAGCTGCCGGACAATGTGAAGAACGGGCTAGAGATTATCCCGGTCAATCATGTGTCTGATGTTCTTAAGATTGCGTTGGTGGACAAGCCCAAATCAATCGAATGGGACGAAGCAGCAGAAGAGGCCGCAGCGGCGGCGCGTGCGGCCGAAGCGGCGGCACAAGGGACGGCCCCTGTGGCACATTGATCGGTCTTTGATCGCACTGAACAGGAAAGGGCGCTCGTCGGAGCGCCCTTTTTCTTTGTCGCGGGTTGCGTTGCGCAAACGGACCTCGCCACCGATGGCCTGCGCTTAATTATAGTTGCGGATCAAGATGTTGATGTAAATCGCAATATGCCGACTGGATAAAGTATGGGTTTTTGTTATGCTGACGCAAAAAGACGCTTAAAATTTCGAATACTGAGGGAAGAGCATCATGGGAACCACCCGCAAAACATCGACAGCTGTGCGCAAAGCCACACCGGCCCGCGCGACCCCGGCGGCAGCAAAAGCACCGGACCCGGAAGTTGTGGTCAATGAATCACCCAGAATCACGGAGCCTGAGCTTAAGAAGAAAGAGCTGATCGACACGATCGTGGCGCGTAGCGGTGTAAAAAAACGCGATGCCAAGCCGGTGATCGAAGCAATGCTGGCCGTGTTGGGCGAAACAATCGCAAACGGGCGGGAATTGAACCTGGCACCAATGGGCAAGCTTAAAATCACCCGTATGAAAAAGACAACCAAGGCCCATATCATCACAACACGCTTGCGGCGCAATGAACCGCGTCAAGCGGACCCGATTGACCCTCTTGCGCAGGCGGCAGAGTAAAGCTAAACCCATCTGCGTTGGGTGATTAGCTCAGTGGTAGAGCGCTTCGTTCACATCGAAGATGTCAGGAGTTCAAATCTCTTATCACCCACCATTTTCCGTCCCAGCTTTGACGATATTTCGTCTTGGAATTCTTTGGATCACAAGGGATTGAGCGCCACACCGAAGGCGCGAAACCACAATTTTCGCGCAATGGAAAAAATCCAAAATGCCCCCTTGCGGCAGGCGCGCGGCTTGGCTAAACCCCACGCCAGCGGGTGATTAGCTCAGTTGGTAGAGCGCTTCGTTTACACCGAAGATGTCGGGAGTTCGAGTCTCTCATCACCCACCATTTCCCGAGTTTTGCATCAGATGTTTTGCGGACTATACCTGTGAAATCAATGCATTACAGGTGATTGTCCACCCAGGTTTTGACCTGGTCAATCCGGGTGCGCGCCACCGGAATCGGCTGATCGCATCGCAGGCGCAGAACCGGGCGACCGGCCTCTTGTTCCAACCCCTTGGCCGCGTGGCGGGCCACCCACCAGGAGCGGTGCGGCTGAATTCCGTCAGATGGCGATGTTTGTGCCACGATATCACTCAGCCGTGCGCGCAGTCTGGTTTGACCCTCGTTTGTTGTGACTTCGACATGGTGCTCTTGCGCTTCGATCATTTTGACCGTGTCCAGCGGGATGCGTTCGCCGCCGATAATCAATTGACGCGCTGTCGGTGCCGGTTCCGGCGGTGTTTCAACACGGGATATTGTCTTGGCGAAATCTGAATGCAGGACCGGGAACACATATTTGAAGAACACCGCTTCGATGACCTGAACAGACAGGAAGTAGAACAGAAAATTTGCCCCCGAATCCGCCGGAAATCGACCACCGCTCAGATAGTCTATGATGACGTTTTCCGCGATGTAGACTGCGGGAATCAGCGACAGGCAACCGATCAGTGATGTTGGTACGCGCAAGCCGGGATACTGCGCGGTCAGCAGCGATTGCAGCGCAAGGATCACGCCGAATGCGGTCATGTAGATGACATAAGACATGGGCCAAATCACCGCGCTGGTCCAAAGCGGCACATAATGCCGGATGCCAGAGGGGTCCGTGCCAAAAAACAGCAGGAGCGCAAGCCCGGCGAACAAGAGAAAGCGCGGGTCACTTATGACTTTGAAGAAAAAAGCAAAGGAAAAGCTATGCTGTCCGCCCAAAGGGTCCCAGACGTTCAAGTCACGTGTTAAAAAGGTTTTCGAACTATTCGTTTCGTTCATTTCAAACTATCAATTGTGGAGCGTTTCAATGTTAAGGTGTTCTATATAAAAGACTATTAAATCAAGATGTGTTGGCGTTACTTAGCGTCAGTTCGTTAAAAATGTTACAGCCAAATACAGGATTTCGTTTGTATTTTAATGTATTCCTTTGTTTCCCTGTTGGTGTTCAAGGCGGGATGGGGGCGCTTTGGGCGCGACGGGGGTGGTGAATCGCCGTAGCAACCTGACATGGGCCGTCTTGTGCGAATGACGTCAGGCCGGATTTTCCCGGCATGTTTTGAAATTACCCGTCATAAAATGCGTGGCTTTTCATAAAGATAAGGAGGGCATGTGGCGACGTCTTTGTCCGGCGGTACTTTTGCGACCGAAATCGTATTGAAAGCGCTTGACGGGGCAGTGTCGTATCCATAGAACCCGCGACACGCCCAGATGCGGGCGGCAGTGAGCGGTTGTAGCTCAGATGGTTAGAGTACCGGCCTGTCACGCCGGGGGTCGCGGGTTCGAGCCCCGTCAACCGCGCCACCACTGCCAAACGGATCAGCGTTATGCGCGGTTGTAGCTCAGATGGTTAGAGTACCGGCCTGTCACGCCGGGGGTCGCGGGTTCGAGCCCCGTCAACCGCGCCACTTCTTCTTTTCAGGTCAGAGAGATTTCAAAAATTCAAGCAGTGCGCCTTGGGTCTCTGTTGGAACCTGGTCGGGGAAGAAATGCCCGCCTGGCATGGGTTTTGACGTCAGGTTTGATACCCGATCCGCCCATCTTGCGGGAACATCCAAAAGCCGCGCCATTGCGCCATCTTGTCCATATAGAACCAGCGTGGGGCAGGTGACGCGCCGATCAAGGTCCGCCGCGTCGTCGCCCCAATCAATCTCCAGCGCCGCGCGATAATCGTGGCACATGGCCCGGATGGTGTCAGGCCTGCGCCATGCCGTGCGGTAGAGCGTCAACAGGTGTGGATCAAATTGATCAAGGCTGGCCTTGCCGAATCCCAAAAGGCAGCGTTCAAAATAGGCGTCCGGATCGTGACCGATCAGGGTTTCGGGAAACGGGTAGGGCTGCGCCAGAAACAGCCAGTGATAATAGGCTTGGGCGATCCGGGTGGTCATGTTGGACAGCAGATATTCAGTTGGCACAATGTCCATCACGGTCAGGCTGTCCACCGCGTTGGGATGATCAAGGGCGATACGATGCGCCGTGCGGGCACCCCGGTCATGTCCGGCAAGGTGGAAATGCGGGTGCCCCAGCGCCGTCATCAGGTTAACCATGTCAGCGCCCATCAGGCGAAAGGACATATCCTGCACCGACGTTGGTTTGGTGCTGTCGCCATAGCCGCGCAGATCAGCGCTCACAACTGTGAACTGTTCGGCCAAGCCGGGCACCATCGGACGCCACATGGCCCGTGTCTGGGGAAAGCCGTGCAACAGTAAAAGAGGTGGCCCGGTCCCGGTCACCTCATATGCAATGGTCTGAGAATTTGTGTTAAACGTCTGCGGCGCGCTCATTTCGCCGATGAGGAAACCATCACAACGCTGGCCCAGTCAATACCTGCAAATTGCAGGGTGCGCTGCTGGGCGTAGTCCAGAATGTCGTTTGTGCTGCTAAAGCCGGCATATTCGACCCCGGCTTGAATATAGGCGTCCGGAACAAAAGTCATGCCAAGCGCGGCGCAGGCGCCCGTGACCAGCCCGGTGGCATTCCAGCGGCCGGTGGCGCGCGGGTTCAGGATGCGGAAAATGTTGAACACGTAAAAAAGCGCCAGCCCAATGGCCAGGAGGGACACACCGTTCATGGCGTAAGTCAGGAATTGCGGTGGCCAGCCAGAGGTCAGCAGCAGGCTTTGAACCTGCGATGGGTTATGGACCGCGTAAAGCGCGGCGATGGCCATGGCAAACCCCAGTCCCGCCATTATGATCGGCTTATCGCCATTGGCAAAGCTGGTCTTGTCGACTTCCCAGGGTTTTCGTTCAAATCGGGCTTCTTCGGGAAGGGCCGCAAACTTTGGATCAAGCCGCTCGATGCGGCTCAAAAAATCGTTGCGATCCTGTTTTTTCATCATCCGTTTCATGCGTTAACCATTCGCTAGGAATTGTGACCACAATTTGGACCTGCTGCGACTGGTACGGGGTATTGGTGTGATGAAATTCGGCGATCTTGGGACTTTGCGGTTTTGTTGTGACGGCGGTCAGCCTTGAGTTAACGCCGCCAGAATGCGCGCCCAGCTGCGTGTGCCCTTGTGAAAGCTGTCCACATCGTATTTTTCGTTGGGGCTGTGTATCTGGTCGTCATCCTTGCCAAACCCGATCAACATTGATTCAGTTCCAAGGATCGACTGGAAATACCCGGCCACGGGGATAGAGCCGCCGGAGCCGACAAAAGCGGCGGGATCGGGCCATTCATCGCTGAGCGCTGCGCGGGCCTTGTCGAAAGCCGGGTTGTCCACCGACATCACCGATGCTGGTGACGCGCCGTGGCTTATGAAGTCGATGGTGCAATCTGGCGGGAGCATGGCCGAGACCATTTCGCGAAACCGGTCGCGGATGACATGGGGATCTTGCTGTCCGACCAGCCGGAAACTGATCTTGGCGCTGGCGGTGGATGGCAGCACGGTTTTGAACCCGTCGCCCTGATAACCGCCGCCGATGCCGTTGACCTCGCAGGTGGGGCGCGACCACAGCATCTCAAGCGCGCTGCGTCCTGCTTCGCCCGCAAGGGTGTCCAGACCGACCTCTGCCAGAAATGCCTTGTGGTCAAACCCAAGGTTTTCCCATTGTGCCATCATGTCATCCGGCAGGTCCGGCACATCGTCATAGAATCCGGGGACCGTGATACGTCCGTTTTCATCATGCAGGGCCGCGATAATGTGCGACAGAACCCGGATGGGGTTGATCGCGGCACCGCCGAACATGCCGGAATGCAGGTCTTTGTCGGGGCCGGTGATGGTGATTTCTTCCTGCAACATCCCGCGCAGCATGGTGACAATGGCCGGAACGCGGCTGTCGAAAAGTCCTGTATCGCAGATGAGTGCGATGTCGGTTTTCAACTCGTCCGCGTTGGCTTTCAGAAACGGGATCAATGACGGAGAGCCGGATTCCTCTTCGCCCTCGAAGAAGAAGGTGATCTTGCAGGGCAGAGTGCCGTGTTCGGCCTTCCAGGCGCGGCAGGCTTCGAGAAAGGTCATCAACTGCCCCTTGTCATCTGCCGCGCCGCGGCCGCGGATGACCTTTCCCTTGGGGGTGTCCTGGATTTCGGGATCAAACGGATCGCGATGCCAAAGCGAAAGCGGGTCGACGGGTTGCACATCATAATGCCCGTAAAACAAAAGATGCGGTCCGGGGCCGTCGCTATGGCCGACCACCATCGGATGCCCTTGTGTCTCGCGCTTGGATGCGTCGATCCCCATGGACTGCAAATCAGCTACCAGCCAATCGGCTGCCTGATCGCAATTTTTTTTGAAGGCCGGGTCGGTCGAGATAGAGGGGATGCGCAACAGCTCTAGAAGTCGGTCGAGGCTGTTGGGCAGGTCAGAATCAATACGTGCAAGAACGGGATCGACAGACATCTTGGTCTCCTGTTGGTGAGTTGCGCAAAGCCTAGCATCGCAAAAAGCACTGTCCAGAGCGTCTGATCGGGCCTCCACGGCTACAATGATGTGAGAAATATACAGTTTTTTAACACAAGTGCATGGCGGGGCCTGAAGGCTTGATTCAGATCAAGGCTGCGACGGTAAGTCGTTCTCTACAAAGATTGCCATCAAAGGATGCACTCTATATCCAAACTTAAGTTTTATTGCGCCAAGCGACTGACGGGTAAGCGACTCAGAACGCAGGCAAAAAGGAGAAGCCGGTGAGCTATACCGACAAACTCGACGAAGCCCTGAACCGCCTGCATGACGAAGGCCGCTACCGGACGTTTATTGATATCGAGCGCACCAAGGGACAGTTCCCCCATGCGGTATGGCGCAAGCCCGATGGAACCGAGCAGAACATCACTGTGTGGTGTGGCAACGACTATCTTGGTATGGGCCAGCATCCAGCGGTTCTGGCCGCGATGCACGAGGCGCTTGACGCCACGGGTGCCGGATCGGGGGGCACGCGCAATATCTCTGGGACAACCGTATATCACAAACGGCTCGAAGCCGAGATTGCCGATCTGCACCACAAGGAAGCCGCACTGCTGTTCACGTCGGCCTATATCGCTAACGATGCGACATTGTCGACGCTGCCCAGACTGTTTCCGGGTCTCATCATTTATTCGGATGCGTTGAACCACGCGTCGATGATCGAAGGCGTGCGGCGCAATGGTGGGGCCAAGCGTATCTTCCGCCACAATGATGTCGCGCATCTGCGTGAATTGCTGGCGGCGGACGATCCCGATGTGCCCAAGGTGATCGCGTTTGAATCGATCTATTCGATGGACGGAGATTTCGGCCCGATCAAGGAAATCTGCGATCTTGCGGATGAATTCAACGCGCTGACATATATCGACGAAGTGCACGCGGTTGGCATGTACGGCCCGCGCGGTGCCGGTGTGGCGGAACGGGATGGTCTGATGGACCGCATCGACATCATCAATGGCACCCTGGCCAAAGCCTACGGCGTGATGGGCGGCTATATCGCGGCATCTGCGAAGATGTGCGATGCGATCCGCTCTTATGCGCCGGGCTTTATCTTTACCACGTCTTTGCCCCCCGCAGTTGCGGCAGGTGCAGCGGCATCTGTGGCGCATCTCAAGACCGATCAAAGCCTGCGGGACCAGCACCAGCTTCAGGCGCGCATCCTCAAGATGCGGCTCAAGGGGCTTGGATTGCCGATTGTTGACCATGGCAGCCACATTATTCCGGTGATGGTCGGCGACCCGGTCCACACCAAGCAAATGTCGGACATGATGCTGGAACGCTTTGGGATTTACGTGCAACCGATCAATTTCCCGACGGTGCCCAGAGGGACCGAACGGCTGCGTTTCACGCCGTCCCCTGTGCATGGTCCGAAAGAGATCGATCGTCTGGTCCAGGCCATGGACGAGCTTTGGTCGCATTGTGCGCTAAATCGTGCCGAATTGAGTGCTTAACGTTCGGAAACCGTGCATTAAACCTTGCCGTGTGTTAACGTAACCGCAATAAAAAGCGCGACTCGACTCACCGGGTACGTGTAACACAGGCATCGTGTAAGCGGTAAGAACGGCAAGGGGCAGCGAATGATTGGGCGTAAACCCCCAAAACAAACGCACGATACTTCTCAAGAGGTACCGCGCGGTTTCGATGATTTCGAATTGCGTTTGGGTGATGTTATGCGCGGAGAACGCGCCACGCTCGGGAAATCCCTGCTGGACGTGCAGCGCGAATTGCGCATCAAAGCCAGCTATATCGCCGCTATAGAAAATTGCGATCCCACAGCATTTGACACACCCGGCTTTATCGCCGGGTATGTGCGTTCTTATGCACGCTATCTTGGCATGGACCCGGACGACACGTTTGCCGTCTTCTGTGCCGAAAGCGGATTTGAAACGGCGCATGGCATGTCGCATGCCGCCTCGCCGCGTAAACAGCTGGATGTTTCGGCGCTTAACGGCCCGATTTCCGATCGTGACCCGTTTTCCCAGCCGGTTCTGCCCTTTGCTCCCAGCAGCGATTCCTTTTTGTCTCGGATTGAGCCGGGCGCGATTGGATCGACCCTTGTTCTTGTGATGCTCCTGGGCGGGCTGGGCTATGGCGGGTACTCGGTTCTGCAAGAGGTGCAGCGCGTTCAATTGGCCCCGGTCGATCAAACGCCGGTTGTGCTGTCGGACCTTGACCCGTTACAAACCACCATCCAGCCGACGTCGGAAAACCCGGAATCGGATGAAACCGTTGCGGATGCCGGGGCGGGTGTGTTCACACCACCGCCAAGCGTTGACGCGTTTGATCGGCTCTACCGCCCGCAGGCGCTGGATGTTCCGGTTCTTGTCGCGCGGGATGCGCCGATTTCCACCCTTGATCCCAACAGCCTGGGCGCGTTTGCCCAAACTGAACGCCGGACATTGCCATCGGTTGATCTTGAACCCGCCGGTGGGCTGATCGGCAGCCAGTTGGCGTCGACGCAAGGGCTGTCGGAGGAGGGTGTGACCTTGATCGCAGCGCGGCCAGCCTGGGTGCGGGTGCGCGGCGATGATCGTTCCGTGATCTTTGAACGTGTGATGGCAGCAGGCGAGACGTGGACGGTGCCCGCATCGCAAACCGGCGCTCTTTTGAATGTCGGCGAAAGCGGGGCCATTTATGCCTCGGTCAACGGCCGTACGGTGGGTCCGGTTGGTCCTGCCGGTACAGTGACGTCTGATCTGCCACTGGATGGCCCGACGCTGGCTGCGGCACTGGAACCGGCCAATCTGCAAAACGACGGGGATCTGAACCGTGTTCTGGCCGATCTTGGCGCGGTGCCGTCGCAGCCAAGTATTGGGCAACCGAAGATCCTGGAAGACACTGCGCCGGGCGTGACCCTTGTGGCGGTGCGCCCTGCGTGGATTCGTGTCCGCGCGGCGGATGGCAGCGTGATTTATGAGACGATCATGAACGCCGGTGACACCTATCAGGTGCCTGCAACAGAACAGCCTCCGACGCTGCGTGTGGGCGAATCCGGGGCCATTTATTTTGCGATGAACGGACAGACCTACGGCCCGGCGGGGCCCAGAGGATCGGTCACGTCGAACCTGGCCTTGTCCGTTGATGAACTGTCGAACCAATACTCGGTCGCCTCGATCGAGGCCGACAGTGATCTGGCGCGGATTGTTGCGGAACTCGCCGTGCCAGAGACCGCTGAATAAGCACATGCCGTCAAAGATTTGGCGCTTGAAGCAGGTCGCATGCGGCCCTAGCTATACGCGTGCAAAAGCTGTACAGTTTGGTTGACACATTCCGCCGGAGGAACACTGCATGAGCCTCAATCACATCCGCCCGTGGCGCAACATCTACCGTCGGACATCGCGTCAGATCATGGTCGGTGACGTGCCGGTTGGGGGGGATGCCCCGATCACGGTGCAAACAATGACCAACACATTGACGCCGGATGTCAAAGCTACGATTGCACAAGTCCAAGCAGCAGCCGACGCAGGCGCGGATATTGTTCGGATTTCGGTGCCGGATGAAGACAGCTCGCGGGCGTTGAAAGAAATTGTGAAAGAAAGCCCGGTTCCCATCGTGGCGGATATCCACTTTCACTATAAACGCGGGATCGAGGCGGCAGAGGCCGGGGCAGCCTGTTTGCGCATCAATCCGGGCAATATCGGGTCATCCGACCGCGTTAAGGAAGTGATCAAAGCGGCGCGGGATCACAATTCTTCCATTCGCATCGGCGTGAATGCCGGGTCACTGGAAAAACACTTGCTCGACAAGTATGGCGAGCCCTGTCCCGATGCGATGGTTGAATCCGGTCTGGACCACATCAAGATCTTGCAGGACAACGATTTTCACGAATTCAAGATCAGCTGCAAAGCCTCGGATGTGTTCATGGCAGCGGCGGCCTATCAGCAACTGGCCGAGGCAACAGACGCCCCGATCCACCTTGGGATCACCGAAGCGGGCGGGCTGATGTCGGGGACAATCAAATCGGCGATTGGCCTTGGCAACCTGCTTTGGATGGGCATCGGAGATACCATCCGGGTGTCTCTGTCCGCCGATCCCGTCGAAGAGGTGAAGGTGGGGTATGAAATCCTCAAATCTCTGGGTTTGCGCCATCGTGGTGTGAATATCATTTCTTGCCCAAGCTGCGCGCGTCAGGGCTTTGACGTGATCAAAACGGTGGAAGCACTGGAAGAACGGCTTGAGCACATCAAGACACCGATGAGCCTGTCGATCATCGGCTGTGTGGTGAACGGCCCCGGCGAAGCGTTGATGACGGATGTCGGGTTTACCGGCGGCGGCAATGGGTCAGGGATGGTTTACCTTGCCGGTGCGCAAAGCCACAAATTGTCGAATGAACAGATGATCGAACATATTGTCGAACAGGTCGAAGCCAAGGCCGCTGAACTGGATGCCGAAAGCGCCGCGAAAGAGGCCGCCGAGTAAGCTCGGATTTCCTATCGACACCTAAAACGGGTGATTGTATCCATAGATATGGTATCGCCCGTGTTAAATCCCCCCAAGTATGCCGAATTCTTCTGTGGCGGTGGAATGGTGCGCGCTGCGTTGAAATCGCAGTGGGACTGCGCGTTGGCAAATGATATCGACCGCATGAAAGCCCATGTTTACGAGGCAAACTGGGGCAAGGACGGTCTTGTCGTCAGTGATGTGTGCGATATCCCGGACGGGATTTTGCGCCAGCCCATTGACCTCTATTGGGCCTCCAGCCCGTGTCAGGATTTCAGTCTGGCGGGCAAGGGCCGGGGGCTGAACGGCCAGCGCAGTGGTGTGTTCCGGTCCTGGATTCAGAAAATCACACCGGCGGTGCAAGACGGATTTGCACCTTCGATCATTGCCTTTGAAAACGTATCCGGTTTGATTTCCCGCCGCAACGGTCAGGATTTTGAAGAGGTTCTGCGCAGTCTGATTGATCTGGGCTACAATGTCGGTGCGCTAGAGATTGATGCCCGCCATTATGTGCCGCAAAGCAGGCCGCGTCTGTTTGTGATTGCATTGCATAAATCGGTAGCCCCCATGTCGCTTTGTGATGCGCGTCCGACATCGGTCTATCATACCAAACGCCTGCGCAGCTTTATCGCCACGGCACCTCGGCGGATCAAACAATCCTGGTGCTGGTGGCGCATCGACCTGCCCACGCGCAGGGTGCCGGAGTTGCAGAGTTTGATTGAGGTCGACACGGGCCTTGAGTGGTTAAGCCCCGCCGAGGTGGACCGGTTGGTGTCCTTGATGAGCGACCCCAGCAGGCACAGACTTGAGGCGGCACAGCAGTCAGGCCGGATCGAAATAGGCACTTTGTATAAACGGGGCCGTCCGGATGCCCACGGCAGAACCCGCCAGCGGGCGGAAATCCGGTTTGACGGGCTGGCTGGATGTTTGCGCACGCCGTCGGGCGGATCGTCCCGCCAGACTTTGGTTGTGGTCGAGGGGGCGGCGGTCAAAGCCCGGTTGCTCAGTTCCAGAGAAGCGGTCAGGCTCATGGGCCTGGCGGACAGCTATGTCATTCCGGACAATTACAACAGCGCCTACAAGGTTGCGGGCGACGGCGTTGTGGTGCCGTTGGTCCGCCATCTGGATGCTGCGATTTTTCAGCCGGCTTTGAAGATCGCGCAAAAATCGTCAAAGGCGGCGTAGTGACCGCACAGGCATACAGGGCCACCGCGCTCAAGGCGCTGACGAATGAAATCGGCGTTTATGCGTTGTGTGATCTGGACGAGATCCCGATCTATGTCGGCCAGTCCACCGATGGCATCCGCGCACGGGTCCAGCGTCATTTGACATCGGCCAGATCGGATGTGATTGCCAATCGCCAGATTGATGTGTGGGAAATCGCGTTTGTCTGGGCCTGGCCGGTTGCGTCACGTGACCAGATTACACCGCTTGAACGGCACTTATTTAACCGGTTTGACGCGTCTCACAAGCTGATGAACGGGAAAACCCTGGACGCGCCGATGCAGGATGTTGCGGTGCCCGAGATGCAGCGCGTACAGGTCATCGATGAACAAGAGCGCCTGAACCGATTGTTGCCGGACCAACGACTGCTTCGGCAAATCGCGCAATATAACACGCTTGTGGATTACATCCTGAACGTTAAAAACGCGGATCACCTGAAACAGTCGTTAGCGGCGCATTTCGAACGGCTGGTCCGATATCATCAGCGGTTTCTTTAACCGTCCCGGCGTTCCTCCGCGATCACCTCTTGCATCGCATCCAAAGGCAGGTAGCCGCGGATCATCTGCCCGCCCATGACAAAGCTGGGGGTGCCGCTGATTTGCAACCGCTCTGCCAAGGCGCGGGTTTGGGCCAGCTGTTGGGTGATGTCATCACCGTCCATCGCGGCGATCACAGCATCGGCATCAAGTTCCAGCGTGTCGGCAAGGCGGCGCAAGACGGGTTCCTGCATGTCCGAATTCAGCGCAATCAGCGCTTCATTGGCGGCTTTATAGGCGTCATCCCCCGCAACCTCTCGGACGGCCAGGGCAAAGCGGGCTGAAATCACCGAGTTTTCGCCAAGAATGGGGAATTCCTTGGCGATATAGCGAATATTGCCATCGCTTTCCAAAAGCGCCTGCACCTCTGGATGGGCCTTGCGGCAGAATCCGCAGCGGTAGTCAAAGAATTCCACAATGGTGACATCGCCGTCGGGGTTTCCGCCGACCCAGGAATACCCGTCATTGAACAGCTCTTCGGAATGGGCGGCCACAAGTTCCAGATCGCCCTGCGCCTGTTGCTCGGCCTGGCGGTCTTCAAGAACCTGTACCGCTTCCATGATGACTTGCGGGTTTTCCAAAAGATACGCCCGAACCTGCGCGCCGAATGCGTCGCGTTCGGCATCTGTCATCGCGCCAAAGTCGAATTCAGCGGCGGAAACGCCGGTTGCCATGAAAAGCGCTGTGAGGGAACAGGCAAGGCGGGATTTGAACATCAAACTCTCCATTATCGGATTTTCAGCGCTGTGTGGCGCGTTGCGCAGCAATTAACACATCCTGCGCGCGTTGCCATGGGCCTGACCCGCGCGACAGCGCCCCTTCGGCGCGTTTTGCGTGGATCGCGGCGTCTTTCAATCTGCCCTGAAGGGCATACCGTTCGGCAGTGACGAGCGAGGCCATCGCGGTTTTGCCGGTTTTTGCATAGGCCACCGACAAATCGCGCAGGATACGGGCATCGCCAAAATCCCGTCCGCGCGCCGTTTCCAGCACCCGCACCGCCTCACCGGCATTGCCTGCGGCCAAATGGGCGCGCCCCAGCCCGCCAAGAACCAGCGGTTCGCGCGGTGCCAGACGGGCGGCGGCGGAATAGACCGCCACAGCATCCGAGGCGCGGCGCGATTCCAGCAGGATCTGGCCTTTCAACTCGCGCAGAAACGGATCATTGGGGCGCATCGAAATCGCGCCATCGATATTGGCCAGCGCGTTGCGCAGATCGCTTTGCCGGTGATAGGCGACCGCCTTGCGCATCTGTGCGATATCGGCAGACCCGCTTTGATCGGCACGACGCAGCGTCCAGCTGGGCGCGCGTGTGAACGCGGTCAGCTTGCCTTTGGCGCGGGCAAACCAGTAATTGGCGGTCGGGTCCGGGGCGGTGTTCGCCGAGACACCCGCAACCAGACCTTTCAATGCACGCAATCGGTCCCGTGTCAAAGGGTGGGAGCGCATATACGGGTCCTGGCGGCGTTCGGACAGGGCCACTTGACCACGAAACAGATCCTGCACCTCGATTGCGCCCTGCGAATCGACACCGGCCTGCACCAGATACCGGATAGAGCTGATATCGGCCGAGGCCTCTTCGGCGCGGGTATGGGCCAGAAAGCTGCGCATCGCCGATGTTTGGGTGCCGATTGCAATCCCCGCAGCCGCCTGACCCCCACCGGCCGCCGCGGCAGCCGCGGCCAGCACAAGGCCCAAGCCTGCCGCCGTGCGCGCAGTGCGTATGTTGCCCATCCGCCGGGCGATATGGCCATTGGCAATATGCGCGGCCTCATGGGCGATCACCGCCTGAATTTGCGCGGCACTGTCCAGCTTGGAGAGCAACCCCGAGTGAATGAAAATATGGCTGGTGTCGACGATAAACGCATTCAAAGTGTTGTCGTTGATCAGCAGAATACGCACCTGATTTGGACTAAGGCCAGCGGCGCGCAGGATCGGGATGCCCAGTTGCTTGAGCGCGTATTCGATATCTGCATCCCGCAACAGCTGTGCGGCCTTGGCGGGGGCCGCTGCGATCAGCGCTGTCAGACAAAGACCCAGCCCCGTCATTCGAAAAAGATGCAGTGTCGCTCTATACATTGACGTTGCCCCGTATTCGCCCATAGGTCTGCCGCAAAACACGGTACGGAGAGATTGATGCGGAACTCAAGCCGTGGGGCGGTTGATCCCTTTATCGTGATGGATGTCATGGATGCCGCGCGCCGCGCCGAAGAGGCCGGGCGTCATATAATCCATATGGAAGTGGGCCAGCCGGGCACTCCGGCACCGGTACGGGCGCGCGATGCGGTGGCCGATGCCATGCGCGATGATCCGCTGGGATACACCGTGGCTTTGGGCCTTCCGGCGCTCAGACGGCGCATCGCACGCCTGTATGGTGACTGGTACAATGTCGATCTTGATCCGGCGCGCGTTGTTGTCACTCCGGGGTCTTCGGGCGGATTCATCCTAGCGTTTTCTGCCTTGTTCGATGGCGGGGACCGCATCGCTTTGGGCGCGCCGGGCTATCCGTCATATCGCCAGATCATGAAATCGCTCGATCTGGTTCCGGTCGAAATCCAGACCCGCGCCGAGGCACGTTATCAGCTAGAGCCATCTGATCTGACAGGGGTGGACTATGAGGGCATGATGGTGGCCTCGCCAGCCAATCCGACCGGCACAATGCTGGGCAAAGCTGCCTTGTCCGATCTGATCGACGCCGCACAGGCGCGCGGCGCGGCGTTCTTGTCGGACGAGATTTATCACGGGATCGAATACGAACAAAAGGCGGTCACCGCCCTTCAGATCAGTGACGATGTGTGCGTCATCAATTCGTTTTCCAAATTCTTCAGCATGACGGGCTGGCGTGTGGGGTGGCTGGTTTTGCCGGAAAACTCTGTGCGCCAGGTCGAACGCTTGGCGCAGAACATGTTCATTTGCGCGCCGCATGTGTCACAGGTCGCGGCTTTGGCCGCGATGGAGGCCACCGAGGAATTGAACCTGAACATGGAAATCTACCGTGAAAACCGGCGCTTGATGATCGACGGACTGCCCAAGGCCGGGTTTGATCGCATCGCACCGCCGGATGGCGCGTTTTACGTCTATGCTGATATCTCCCATATCACCACCGACAGCCGCGATTTTGCCCGCGCCATTCTGGACGAGGCCGGTGTTGCGGTGACGCCGGGGCTGGATTTTGATCCGATGCGGGGCGGCGGAACTGTGCGGTTTTCCTATGCACGATCCACCAAAGACATCGTGGAGGGGCTGGAACGGCTGCAGGTGTTCATGCGCAAACATGGCCATATCGACTGATGCATCGAACCTGTTCTGCGGTGCCCGAATCCGCTATATATGTGCCAATGACCCGATCAGAGGTCTTTGGAGGAACATGAGCGGTATTCTAACGCGGTTTTGGGCGATTGTGCTGTGCGCCGGTCTGGCAGGGCCTGTCGCCGCGCAGGATCTGGGGGCCTTGGCGCGCTTTGAAACTGGCGCAATTCAGGACATCAGGCGCGGTGCCGAATTGCGGCTCGAGATCAGCCAGGGGGTGCCGTGGCGTGTGTTCACGCTGAGCGCGCCCAATCGGCTTGTGATGGATTTTCGCGAGGTGCAATGGGGCGATGTTGACCCCCAAAGCCTGATTGCCGGGGTGCGAGTGACCGCTGTGCGTATGGGCGGCTATCGTCCCGGTTGGTCGCGTCTGGTGGCCGAACTGGCCGAACCGATGACGATCAGAACCGCCGCGCTTGAGACGGATGTTACCTCCGGCCGCGCGGTCATCACTGTGCGGATCGACAGCACGGACCAAGCCACGTTCGATGCCGCATCGGGTGCCCCGCAGGACCCGCGCTGGGATTTGCCAAAGGCCGCCGATGTTACCGCGGTGCCGCCTCGTGATCCTGATCGGTTGATGGTGGTTCTTGATCCCGGTCACGGCGGCATTGATCCCGGTGCCGAGCGTGGCACGGTCAACGAGGCCGATCTGATGCTGGTGTTCGCCCGAGAGCTGCAAGACGTGCTGCGCCGGGCGGGTGGATTTGACGTGGCGTTAACCCGGACCGGCGATTACTTTGTGTCGCTGGAAGCGCGTGTCGCCGCAGCGCGGGACGCGGGGGCAGACCTGTTCATTTCGTTGCACGCGGATGCTCTGGCTGAAGGTCAGGCGCGGGGGGCGGCCGTTTATACCTTGTCTGACGCCGCCTCTGATGCCGCCTCTGCCGCCCTGGCCGAACGGCATGACCGCGATGACCTGTTGGCGGGGGTGGATCTAAGCCGGTCGGATGATCGCGTGGCCAGCGTATTGATGAGCCTGGCACGGCTGCAAAATGCGCCGCGCAGCGAAGCCTTGGCCAAACATATGCTGCGCGGGATCGAAAACGCCGTTGGACGCGTTCACAAACGGCCTTTGCGCAGCGCGGGGTTTTCGGTGCTCAAGGCCGCGGACATTCCGTCGGTTTTGCTGGAGGTCGGGTTTTTGTCTACCGATGAAGACCTCAGAAACCTCAGCGATCCGATCTGGCGGCAGGGCATGGCGGCTGGCATCCGCGACGGGCTGATGGCCTGGCGGGACGAAGACACAGCCCTTGCGCCGCTCAGGCGCAAGTAAACCACCCTGTGACCTTGCGTCATAGGCAACCGGATGCCGGTCCACGCGGCATTGTGTTTTGACCAATCCCCTCCAGTTTTGTAGGGGTTGAAGAACCAGTACAGGGGCACAGAGTGACCAGATTCATCCTGTCTTTTTTCGGGGCGATTTTCAGCCTCATCACCTTGGGTGCCATGATGGTGGCGCTTGCGGTCGGTGCGGTGTTCTGGATGTATGGCCGTGACCTGCCCAGTCATGAAAGCCTGGCACAATATACGCCGCCCACGATCAGCCGCATTTATTCGGTCGAAGGCCGGATCATCGACGAATTCGCCCAGGAACGCCGCCTGTTCACGCCGGCCAATGAAATACCGGATCTGGTCAAACAGGCGTTTATTTCTGCCGAGGACAAGAATTTCTACAGCCATCAAGGCTATGACCTGCGCGGCATTGCGGCGGCGGCTGTGGATGCGGTGGCCTCTGGTGGACGGGACGTGCGCGGCGCGTCAACGATCACGCAACAGGTGATGAAGAACTTTCTGCTTTCCGGGGATCGCCGGGTCGAGCGCAAGATCAAAGAGATCATTCTTGCATCCCGCATCGAGGACACGCTGAGCAAAGAGAAAATCCTTGAACTTTACATGAACGAGATCTTTCTTGGGCAGAACTCCTATGGCGTGACCGCCGCGGCGCAGACATATTTCAACAAACCCCTGACAGAACTGGCTCCGCATGAGGCCGCGACACTGGCCTCCATGCCCAAGGCACCATCCGAATTCCATCCGGTGCGCCGGAAAGACCGGCTTTTGTCGCGTCGGAACTTTGTGCTGAAGGAAATGTACGAAAACGGGTTCATTGATCAGGCCACCTACGAGGTCGAGGTTGCGATGCCGTTGAAATCTGTTCAGAACGGTGATTACGAACCGTTCCGCGCAGCGCTGCCTCCGCGCAACTATTTTACCGATGAAATCCGCCGTCAATTGAGCGTCGACTTTGGAGAAGGTGAGTTCTTTTCCGGCGGTTTCAGTGTCCGCGCCACACTTGATCCGGAACTTCAGGTCGAAGCCGAGGATGCGCTGCAACGGGCGCTGGAACGTTATGACCGGTCGCAAGGCGTCTGGCGCGGGACAGGCAAGACCATTCCGCAAGACCAATTGACCGACGAAGCCTCTTGGCGGGCCGCACTTAACAATGTGAACATCGCACGCGACATCCAGCTGGAGAATCCCTGGTATCCGGCGGTTGTGCTTGAGGTCGGCACCAATGATGCGCGGATCGGGATCGAGGGCATACTGGATGACGAAGACGGGCATTGGGTGCCCGCACGCGACGTCCAATGGGCTCGCAAGCGCAACGAAGACGGCACGCTTGGACGTAAGGGCCAGGTCGCGGGCGATCTGGTTGACGTGGGCGATGTTGTGCATGTGCGGCGGATGACGTCGGATGATGATGGCAGCTTTATTCGCTGGACGCTACGTCAGGTTCCGCAGGTGCAGGGTGCCTTTATGGCGATGGACGTCAACACCGGCCGGGTGCTGGCGATGCAGGGCGGGTTCAGCTATCAGCATTCGGTCTTCAACCGTGCCACACAGGCACAGCGCCAGCCCGGATCAAGCTTTAAGCCGTTCGTGTTCGCCGCAGCGCTGGACAGTGGCTATTCCCCGGCCACCATCGTTGTGGATGCCCCGATTGAGATCAACACACCGCAAGGTGTCTGGCGTCCGAAAAATGCGTCCAACCGGTTTTACGGCCCCACGCCTTTGCGCACGGGTATCGAACAATCACGAAACCTGATGACCATTCGACTGGCGCAAGAGGTCGGCATGGACACGGTTGCGCGCTATGCGGAAAAGTTTGGCGTGTATGACAATATGGGGCGTGTGCTGGCCAACGCGCTTGGGGCGGATGAAACCACGCTTTACAAAATGGTCGCCGCCTACGCGATGTTCGCAAATGGCGGGGAACGGGTGGAGCCAACGCTGGTTGACCGGGTTCAGGACCGGTTTGGCAATACGGTTTACAGGCATGATCAGCGTGTGTGCGAAGATTGCACGTTGCCAAATCTACAGGCGGGGCAGGGCCCAACCGTGCGCAGCAACCGGGAACGCGTGATGGATTCGGTGACGGCCTATCAGCTGACCTCGATGATGACCGGCGTGGTGGAACGCGGCACGGCACGCAGTGCTGTGAACCTGCCGGTCCCAACCGCTGGCAAAACCGGTACGACGAATGATGCCAAGGATGTCTGGTTTGTGGGCTTCACCTCCAACATCGTGGCCGGGTGCTATATCGGGTTTGACCAACCCCGCAGCCTTGGACGCGGCGCGTCCGGGGGCGGCATGTGTGGCCCGGTGTTCAATTCGTTTATGCAAAAGGCCGTGGCCAAATATGGCGGCAGTGCCTTCAGGCCGCCGGACAGCTGTGATTTCATCAAAATCGACCGCACAACCGGTGCGCGCCTGTCTGACAGTGCCAGCGGCCCCAACGTTGTGGCCGAGTGTTTCCGCCAGGGCGAAGAGCCGATTTTTGGCATCCAATTCGATGGCGGATTTGCCATGGGCTCGAATTTCGAGCTGTTCGAAGGCGGCAATCAGGCGGCCAAGCAAGTGACCACATCAAGCGGTGGAACGGCAATCGTTGGACCCAAAGCGACGTTCGGCACGCTTAGCTCTGGTGGGCTTTACTAACGACTGCGATGAAATCCAGCCCGCGCGCTGCCTTGTCGGGGCGGCGGGGCTGGTCTATCACTTGCCCATATCAAAGATCGAGCAAACAGGACCGCCAATGCGCGCTGAAATTCAGAACATCGTTGATCAGATTGAAAAATCCGTGAATCTGCTTGAGCAGCGTCTGGATTGGGAGACGGCCCAGCATCGGCTGGAAGAATTCAACGCCCGTGTCGAAGACCCGAACCTGTGGGACGATCCAGCAGCGGCGCAAAAGCTGATGCGGGACCGGCAAATGCTGGTGGACGCGATCGAGACCTACACCTCGATCAAGCAAGACTTGTCCGACAATGTCGAGATGATCGAACTGGGCGAAATGGAGGACGATCAGGAAGTCGTCACGGATGCCGAAGAAGCGCTGAAATCGCTTGCGGACAAGGCCGCCAAAAAAGAACTGGAGGCGCTGCTGGATGGCGAAGCAGACGGCAATGACACGTTCCTCGAAATCAACTCTGGCGCAGGTGGCACGGAATCCTGCGATTGGGCCAACATGCTGGCGCGGATGTATGTCCGCTGGGCCGAACGGCGCGGCTACGAGGTGGAGCTTCAATCCGAAACACCGGGTGAAGAGGCGGGCATCAAATCGGCTGCCTATAAGATCTCTGGTCCGAACGCCTATGGCTGGTTGAAATCCGAAAGCGGCGTGCATCGCCTGGTGCGGATCTCGCCTTTCGACAGCGCCGCAAAACGCCATACGTCATTCTGTTCGGTCTGGGTCTATCCGGTTGTGGATGACAATATCGAAATCGAGGTCAATCCGGCGGATATTCGCATCGACACCTATCGCTCTTCCGGTGCCGGTGGGCAGCACGTCAACACCACGGATTCGGCGGTGCGTATCACCCACAATCCGACAGGGATTGTTGTCACCAGTTCCGAAAAATCCCAGCACCAAAACCGGGATATCGCCATGAAGGCGTTGAAATCGCGGCTTTATCAGCTTGAGCTGGACCGACGCAACGCGGACATCAACGCAGCCCACGAAGCCAAAGGGGATGCCGGCTGGGGCAATCAGATCCGCTCTTACGTGCTGCAGCCTTATCAGATGGTCAAAGACCTGCGCACCAATCACGAAACATCCGACACCAAAGGCGTTTTGGATGGCGATCTTGACCCGTTCATGGCCGCAACCCTTGCGCAGAACGTGTCCGGCAAATCGCGCGCAGAAGCTCAGGGCGACTGACCCGACCCGCGGGGGATGCCGCTTGAAACCCGCCGGTTGCGCCGGTCTGTGACAGCTTGTTATTGCCAAATGCCGCCCAAGTGGATTTCATAGCCATATTCAAAGGTCAGGTGTTGGAGAATGGCATGAATGACAGCCCCGAACTTGGTGTGCCCGCATTGGGCACAGTGTCGGTTGAGACGCTGAAGCTGGCCTTGAGGCGGGGATGGCAGGACATGAAACGCGCGCCGGGCTTTGCCTTTGTATTTGCCGGGTTTTACGTTCTGGCAGGGTGGGGGATCACCTGGATCACCCTCAGCTCGGGCACGACATTCTGGTTGGTTCTGGCCGCCATCGGGTTTCCATTGATCGGCCCGTTTGCGGCGGTCGGTCTTTATGACGTCAGCCGACGGATCGAACGCGGTGATCCGCTGGTCGCTTCGGAGATCTTTGGCGTTGTGCTTCAGCAGTCGCGCCGTCAACTTCCGTCGATCTGTGCGATCATCGTGATCGTGTTTTTATTCTGGTTCTTCATCGGCCACATGATCTTTGCGCTTTTTCTGGGGCTAAGCACGATGACCAATGTATCTTCCTCGTTCGAGGTGTACCTGTCGAGCAACGGCCTGTTGATGCTGACGGTTGGCACGATTGTCGGGGCCTTGTTCGCGATCCTGTTGTTTAACATCACGGTGCTTGCCCTGCCGCTTTTGCTGGATCGCGAAGTGGATTTCGTCACCGCGATGATCACATCTTTTCAGTATGTGCTGCAGCATCCGGTGGTGATGCTGGGCTGGGGGGCGTTTATCGCTATTGTGACCTTTCTGGCATTGCTGCCGGGCTTTCTGGGCCTGTTCGTGGCGTTGCCTTTGCTGGGTCACGCAACATGGCACCTTTACGATATCCTTAATCAGGACAGCCCCTCGGCACCCTCAGCGTAACGCTTCTTTGCTCTAAATCCGTCCGTTTTCCGCAAGCTTTGCCCGAAGCGCGTCTTCTCGCGCATCTCCCGCCTCCAGCGCGAACACATAGGCATGGGTCAGAAAAAAGCAGGCCGCATCATGGTCGGATGCGCTGTCCGCCGCCGCCATGTAGCCGGAAACCAACGCATCCAGATCGCCCCTGTCATGGGCTTCCAAAAGCGCTGCGTTGGTATCCGGTGTCATGTCCTGTCCCTATAGGCCCCAAGTCGCGCGGCAGCCCATTGGTGAAAGCAAAGGGTCGGACCGTCCATCGCCGGTGAAAACCGGCCACCGTCAAAGCCCGGCGCACGACGCCCGCGCTGCATACCTTCGACAACAAAGATGTCTTCCTCAAAAACCTCTTTCCACTGTGCCGCATTGCGGCGACGCAACGTGTCATCGGGTGTTTCGGTCGCATAGTACAGATGGACCTGTTCTTCCGTCCGGTTCGGGCCATCTGGTTGCAGAATGATCGCAAACGCATGATCGCGGTGCACGCCTAGCAACACGTTTGGATAAATCGCCAGATACTCGGCCCCGGCGTCCCACTTTGACCCAAGCCCGCCAAAATCCTCAAAGCTGTGTCCCGCCTCATCCTTGAGCTGGCGATACACCAACGTGCCCTGGCCGGAAAAGACGCCGGGTTGTTCGATATTGTAGTGGTCTTCCAGCCGTGAATAGCTGTTGAGACCGGGATGCACCCAAGGCAGGTGATAGCTTTCGCAGTAATTCTCGACCGCCAGTTTCCAATTCGCCGCGACACTCAGGGTAAAGCGGCTGTCCGCGCCGCCGTGATACATCGGCTGATCAAAATCCCGCCAGCGGGTGATGATATCGGACATCGCGTCCTCGAATGCGGGGGCAGTGCCGGACAGGTTGATCCAGACAACATCGCGCCAGATATGGCTGCGAACTTCGATCAGGCCCAGCGTGTCGGGATCAATCTCGTCATGGGTATTCCGTCCCGGCCCACCGACATGCGGCGTTGCGACCAGCTTTCCCTGCGTGCTGTAACACCAGGAATGATAGGGGCAGCGAATGGCTCCTTCGATCTTGCGCGGCTGATCCACCAGGATCATGCCTCGGTGACGGCAGATGTTCTGAAACACCCGAACACCATCATCCCGGCCCCGTATCAGCAAAAGAGGGATGTCCAGAAAGGTCAGCGGAACGGCATCGCCGATGTCTGCAACATCAGAGGCCACAGCCAAACCTGCCCAGCCAGACCCAAACAGCGCGTCGCGTTCCTCGTCGTACTTTTCAGTGTCGATATAATGCGCATTGAGCAAGCCACGCGCGCGGGCTGTTGGTTTGTGAATATCGGCAAGATCCGGGTCCAGTACCGTCATGTCAGCCTCCCGCAAAGCACATGAGGCAGCGTCGGCTGTGATATGGGCCATGGTCGCGCCGGTTCGCGACATCCGATGCCGCCAACGGACAGCGCGTGTCAGGTAAACGGCTCGTCTATGCGCAATTGCGTGCGTTGAAAGGGAATCAAATCATCGGCGCAACAAAAGCCAGAATTGCGCGCCGCTGCGCGTATTTTGGCACCATCACTTCCCAGATATTCGTAAACAAGCCGCGCCACGCGCGATCCATTCATGTTTTCCCGAACGGTTCTGACGGTATATCCAACCCAATAATTGTTCTGAAAAGACGGGATCTGTGCCAGGAAATTGAACGATGTCGTCAGGGAATTACGCCGACTGACCAGTCCCGCAATCCCGCCTTCCTGCGCCAGCAGAATCCCCCGGAATTCCCGCGTTTTCGGGTCCGCTGGCAAACCCTGTTGCACCATGGCTTCTTTCGCTTCAAAGCCGCGGATAAACGTCGCGTCGTCCTTCCGGTACACATAGACAAGCCCCTGAATGAACATGGTTTCATCCAGAAAACTGCGCCTTGCAAATTGGTAAAACCCGCTGGGAAAGATCTGCTCTGGCAATTGCGACACCCCGGCTGCTAGAAAATCCGCAATCTCGGGATGCCCCAACACGGTGCGTGCGCCCGACCCGATCTCGGATAACGGTTCCAGGATGATCCGGGCGTCCACGTTGAAATATTTGCAAATCCGGAACAACACATCCGGACGCGGAAAGCTCTCGCCGGAAAGATACCGGTTAAACTGTGTGCGGTTGATGCCAAGGTCCCTGCATAATGCAGATATTGACGCCGTGGATTTCGCCAATTCGCGCAGATTGGCACCAAGGGTATCGCGCAATTCTGAAGGTGTGGGCGGTTGCATGTCAGCCGTTTTTCCAGAGGTCGTTTCCAGCCGAAGCTAAGTGAAAACTGTAGCAGCCACTGTGACGATCTTTGCTGTTCAAGCCACCGCCGCTGTCGCTACAAACTACTCTTGACGCTGATACGCATTGCTTTTGACGTCATATGGAGTCAGGGTCAATGGATATTGACACAAAATTCGATGGAACGACGCAGACTTCATCATGTTCTGAGGCTTCAAAACTTAACACATTGGGCACATAAGATGGGGATCTGAAATTATGACAATGCAGAGTATGTTTGGCGTTGTGCTGTGGTCTGACACGACAGCACAGAAGGCCGTTATTTGGTGCGAAGATCAAGGGGAACTGGCCTATTATACACCGGAAGAGTGTATTCACGAGGCACCGTCACTGGACGCCGGCGATCTGGTTCAATTCGACGTCACGGTCAAGCAAAACGTGCGCAAGGCAAGCAATCCGCAACTGTTGATGCAATCGCATTCACCGGATTTGCCGCGAAAGCTGAAAGCCAGCAATCTTGCGTCCTCTGGCGCGGCCTCACCAGCGACAGAGGCGGACACTCAGAATATCATTGACCTGTCGCATTATCAGGATGCCGAACCCGAAGGCGGCAAAATCGCCATGGGCTGACACTGTCTGACACCGGGCCTGGTTTTGGCCCGGCGAAGGAGTCTGGGTTCAAAGACCGCGCGACAACGCGGCGACACCGGTGCGGGCAATTTCGGCAAGCCCCAGGGGGCGCATCAAATCGGCAAAGGCGTCCACCTTTTCCGGCGTGCCAGTAATCTGGAACACAAAGCTTTCCAGTGTGCTGTCCACCACTTGCGCACGAAAGATATCCGCAAGCCGCAGCGCCTCGACACGTTTGTCACCCGCGCCCTCGACCTTGATCAAGGCCAATTCGCGCTCGACCGATCCTCCCTCGACGGTCAAATCATGCACCGCATGCACCGGCACAATGCGCCCAAGCTGGGCCTTGATCTGTTCGATCACCTGCGGCGTGCCCGTCGTCACCACTGTGATCCGTGACAAAGCACCTTCATGGTCGATTTCGGCCACGGTCAAACTGTCAATGTTATAACCACGCCCGGAAAACAGACCGATCACGCGCGCCAGAACACCGGCTTCGTTGTCGACAAGAACCGCCAGCGTATGGGTTTCCTGAACATCCGAAAATGTCGGGCGCAAATTATACGCCGAATGTTTGGTAGAGCCTTTTTTGATCTTGAGCGCGGACATGCTGATCTTCTTCTTTTCAAAAATATGCAGGGGGGTTTGGGGGGCGTGCCCCCCAATCGGTCGGACCGGCGCAAGCCGGTCCGAAACCATCACACCATCACGGCACCTTTTGTCCCGATGGCATCTTTCGTTTTCGCTTCACCCAACAGCATCTTGTTGTGCGGCTCACCCGACGGGATCATCGGGAAGCAGTTTTCATGCTTTTNCCCCCCAATCGGTCGGACCGGCGCAAGCCGGTCCGAAACCATCACACCATCACGGCACCTTTTGTCCCGATGGCATCTTTCGTTTTCGCTTCACCCAACAGCATCTTGTTGTGCGGCTCACCCGACGGGATCATCGGGAAGCAGTTTTCATGCTTTTCAACCAGGCAATCGAAAATCACCGGACCGTCATAGTCCAGCATCTCCATGATCGCATCATCCAGATCCGCCGGATTGTCACACAAAATGCCCTTACAGCCAAAGGCTTCGGCCAGTTTGACAAAGTCGGGCAGGGCTTCGGACCAGCTGTGGGAATAGCGCTCTCCATGCAGCAATTCCTGCCACTGGCGCACCATGCCAAGGCGTTCGTTGTTCAGGATAAACTGCTTGACCGGCAGGCGATACTGCACGGCAGTGCCCATTTCCTGCATATTCATCAACCATGACGCTTCGCCCGCCACGTTGATCACAAGTGCATCTGGATGGGCCACCTGCACGCCAATCGAGGCCGGTGTGCCATAGCCCATCGTCCCCAAACCGCCGGATGTCATCCAGCGGTTCGGGTCTTCAAAGCCAAGATACTGCGCGGCCCACATCTGGTGCTGGCCCACTTCGGTGCAAATATAGCGATCATGCCCCTTGGTCAGCGCTTCCAGCCGGTCCAGCGCGTGCTGCGGTTTGATGGTCTTTTCGGAGGGCTTGTATTTCAGGCAATCAACCTTGCGCCATTCCTCGATGCGCGACCACCATTTGGACAGGCCTTCGCGATTCACCTTGCGGCCGCGCGCCTTCCAGACTTTGAGAACGTCCTCAAGCACATGACCCACATCGCCGATGATCGGCATGTCCACACGGATCACCTTGTTGATCGATGATGGATCAATGTCGATATGGGCCTTTTTCGATTTCGGGCTGAACGCATCCAGCCGGCCGGTGATCCGGTCATCAAATCGCGCGCCGATATTGATCATCAGATCACAATCATGCATCGCCAGATTGGCCTCATAAAGACCGTGCATGCCCAACATGCCGACCCAGTTTTTGCCAGACGCCGGATAGCAGCCCAGCCCCATCAGAGTAGAGGTGATCGGGAACCCCGTAGCTTCAACCAGTTCGCGCAGCAACTGGCTGGCACCGGGGCCGGAATTGATCACGCCACCGCCGGTGTAAAAGATCGGGCGCTCGGCGTTTTCGATGGCTTCGACCAATTGTGTGATCGTCTCCATATCGCCTTTGACCTGCGGCTGGTAATGGCTGACCTTCACCTTGGCCTTTTCCGTATAGGTCGCGCTTGCGAACTGGACGTCCTTGGGGATGTCCACCAGCACCGGGCCGGGACGGCCCGAGGTTGCGACATGGAACGCCTCGTGGATCACATTGGACAGTTTGTCGGTGTCCTTGACCAGCCAGTTATGCTTGGTGCAGGGGCGGGTGATGCCCACGGTGTCCGCCTCTTGGAAGGCATCCGAGCCGATCATGAAGGTGGGCACCTGACCAGTGAGAACAACAATCGGAATGCTGTCCATCAACGCATCGGTCAGGCCGGTCACGGCATTGGTGGCACCGGGGCCGGATGTGACCAGCACAACACCGGGCTTGCCGGTGGCCCGCGCATAGCCTTCGGCGGCGTGCACAGCACCTTGTTCGTGGCGCACCAGAAAATGGCGAATGCCGTTCTGCTGAAAAATCTCGTCATAAATCGGTAGCACAGCGCCACCGGGATATCCGAATACTGTGTCGACACCCTGATCCTTCAGGGCCTGGACTACCATTTTCGCTCCGGTCATCTGACGTGTCATCGCTATGCTCCGTTTACAGACACTTCGTTGATACGCAAAAAAAAGCCCCCGGTGTTCAGTCGGGGGCGCATGGGGTCCTGATCAGGTTCCGTTACCGGCCCATGCACCTTTGGTCTACAATGACGACTAGGTCGCGCATGTCATCTAGCTCCGTTTCGCGTGCGGGGACACTATGGTGACGTGTCACGGGCGTCAACACGGAAACGCATGAAAAAAGAACCTTGATCGCAGTTTTTCTTGCCGATTGTTGCGTCAGCCTGTCGCATACGGGTAATTTTCGGAAATTAAACCCTGTCACAGCGCGCCCAATCGAACAAATTTCGGGTCTGCTGCCATAGCATGCCGTGCGTGCGGTGCTATTGCGCGCATCACAGTCCTTGCAACGGGCAACACTCTTGGGCGGGCCGAAGGCGCGTGTCATTGCTGTGCGCAAAAGATCCTGTCGGGTTTGGGTTATTGGTGGAAACTATCTTAAAGGTTTTGGTCAAGCCTGTGAAATTTATGCACAATCTAATTTTTGACTTCCTGAATTAAAGGGGTTTTTTTTCGGATCAATCTGGCTAGAGTGTGCGCGCATCAAGCACCCGGCAGACTGCATTCAAAAGCGGCCGCCATGACAACTTACGGGAGGATCCAATGGATCGTCGTTCTTTTCTGAAAACCACCACAGCCGGCGGCGCGGCAGTCGCTGCATCTTCGCTGGCCGCACCGGCCTATGCACAGGGCAACCGCACCTTGACACTTGTGACCACCTGGGGCCGTGGCCTTGCAGGCGTCCATGACAGCGCGCAATACTGCGCCGACCAGATCACCGCGGCAACAGACGGTGCGCTGAATGTCGAGCTGAAGGCCGCAGGCGAACTTGTTGGTGCCTTCGAAGTGTTCGACGCGGTGGCGGCAGGTCAGGCCGACATGTATCACGGCGTTGACTACTATTTCCTCGGCCAGCATCCTGCGCTGTCGTTCTTTAGCCAGGTTCCGTTCGGCATGAACTTCATGGAATATGCCAACTGGTGGGAACATGATGGCGGCAAGGAACTGGGGGATGATCTTTACAGCATCTTCGGCCTCAAGGCATTCCCGGCGGGCAACACAGGCCCACAATCGGGTGGCTGGTTTGCCAAGGAAATGAACAGCCCAGAGGATTTCCAGGGCCTGCGCTTCCGGATGCCCGGTCAGGGCGGTCAGGTTCTGGGCAAGCTGGGCGCATCGGTTCAGAACCTTCCCGGATCTGAAGTGTACCAGGCGCTGAGTTCAGGCGCGATTGATGGCACGGAATGGATCGGCCCCTGGGCGGATGAAACCGCCGGGTTCCAGGAAATCACCAAGAATTACTATACTGCCGGTTTCCACGAGCCGGGGCCCAACCTGAACCTGACACTGAACCTGGAACTGTATGAAAGCCTGTCGCCATCGCATCAGGCTGTTGTTGAACAAGTGGCCCGAGCGTCAAATCTCTGGACGATGTCGCTGTTCATGGCCAACAACTCGGCGGCGCTTCAGCGGTTGCAATCGGGTGGCGTGAAATTGTTCGAATTCCCCGATGCCGTCTGGGATGCATTCGGAGCCGCCGCCGAAGAGGTTGTCGCCGAGAATATGGACGATGAGCTGTATAAGAATTGCTACGACAGCTACATGGCCTCGATGACATCCTCTGCAAAATGGGGCAGCCTGTCCGAAGGAGCCTTTGCAGCACAGCGGAACCGCGTCGTCGGTCTGTAAGACACGATACACAACAGACCCGTCCGCGCCATGTGCGGGCGGGTCCAACAAAAGGGTTGCGCACACGGAAAGATCGTGGCGTTTATCCCGAAAAAACAGGGATAAAGGGATAGCTCATGGACGAGACAGCCACGCGCGGTGTGCTGGGCACTGTTTTCGACTTTGTCGTTTGGATTGTCACCAACATCGCAATGTCGTTTGTCAATCTGGTCTCTGCCCTGATAAATCCACAAAGCTGGCTGAACTGGAGCGATAGTCAGGCCATCATGCGCTTTGTGTATTACGGCGCGTCGGTTGAACTTCTGTTTGTTGTCCTCACCACATTTCTGGTCTTCACCGCGATCGGCATCTGGAACAACAGCTTCATGTGGGGCTGTGTGCGCGTGCTTGAGGGGTTCGCCAACCGGGTCGGGCGGTTCTTTGCATGGGCCGGGTTGCTGATGGTGATCCAGCAAGTGATCATCGTGTTTATGCAGCGGATTTTTTCGCGCCCGGACATGGCCATCGGGTTTGGTATCCCGGTTCAGTTTGACATGTCGTGGTGGTCCGAAGAGCTCAAGCTCTACAATGCCATGGTGGTGACGCTTTGCCTGACCTACACCTTTGTGCAGCGCGGTCATGTGCGCGTTGATCTGGTGTATTCTGCGGTCTCGTTCCGCACCAAACGCGTGATTGACATGATCGGCAGCCTCATTTTCATGATGCCGATGGCGGTGTTGATCTGGCTCTACTCGTGGTTTTTCATGTGGCGACATTTGATTGTCCCCAATCCGTCGGCGTCCGAAAGCCTTGATCGTCTGCTCAACAAGGCCCGTGCATTGCGCTGGAATGTGGAAACCATCGGCTTTAGCCCGAACGGCTTTAACGGCTATTTCCTGTTCAAAGTTCTGCTTGTGATCATGTGCGCAATGATCTTTCTACAGGCCGTTGCGTTCTTTTTCCGCTCTTTTCTTGAATGGAAGGAAGGCGAAGCCAGCGATGGCAAATACTTCGACAAGGATGTCTTCGAAACCGAAGAAGCAGCCTACGAAAACAAAGAATTCTAGGGGCGGAACCAGTCATGCTTTTTGGACTTGATGGCGTCGAGATCGGCCTGATCATCGTTTTCCTCACGCTTTTCAGCGCGATCCTTTCAGGCTTTCCGGTGGCTTTTGCCATCGCGGGGGCAGGGATCATTTCCTTTGCAATCATCGCGGCGCTGGACAGCGCGGGCTTGTTGATCCATCAGGCGATAGACACGTCTTCGGCGGCCTATGCGGCGCTGGTGTCGGAGGGCACCAATCCCAAGGCCATTTCGATTTTCAGGTTTCCGGATCTGCCCCGCACGGGCGAACCAGTGTTCCCGATGGGCTGGGAAACCGCGCTTGACCGCAACATTTCGTTTGTTGTGAACCGGATCAACGAACGCGTGCTTGCCGGTCAGTCAATCGAAACGCTGCTTGCGGTTTTGATGTTTGTTCTCATGGGGATCGTCCTTGAACGCTCCAAGATCGCCAATGACCTTCTGACCACGATGGCGCGCGTTTTTGGCCCGCTGCCGGGGGGGCTGGCGGTGTCGATTGTGGTTGTGGGGGCGTTTCTGGCGGCTTCGACCGGCATTGTCGGGGCCACGGTTGTCACGATGGGCCTGCTGGCGTTGCCCACGATGCTGCGGAACAATTATTCGCCGGAATTGGCCACGGGTGTGATTGCGGCCTCTGGAACGCTGGGCCAGATTATCCCGCCGTCCATTGTGATTGTCCTGCTCGGGACACTGGCCGGGGATCTTTACTCTGCCGCGCAGGAAAACCGCGCCCAGTTGGCGGGCTGTACGGACGCGCTGACCTATCTTGGCGAACCGGCTGTTGTGTCGGTCGGCACGTTGTTCCAGGCGGCTTTGTTGCCGGGCATTCTGTTGGCGGGCTTGTACGCGGCCTATGCGTTTGGCTTTGCGATTTTGAATCCGTCCAAGGCACCGGCGGTTGAACTGGGGTCGACCAACGCGGAACCGGTGACCCGGAACGAAGCGCTGAGTTGGTTTCTGTTGGTGCCTGTGGCATTGATTGCCGGCACGATCTTTATGGGCCAGGTCAATCTTGTCGGCTCACAAAGCTATCAGGTCGACAGTTTTTCCGACATCGGAGAGGCGGCCAGCCTGCGGACCAATGTTGGGCCGGAATGTCAGGCTTCCATGATTGAACTGCACGGGCAAGAGGCCTGGGACGCCGCCGTTGCCGAAAAAGCAGCGATTGATGCGGCCGGAGGGCAGGCCCAGAGCGTGCGTCTGACAGAAGAGGAAATGACCAACGCCATCGCAGCCAAGATCGCCGCCGCAGCCCCCATCGGCACCGGCATCGCGATCCTCTCTCTGATGGTCGGTCTGGTTCTGTCCTTTGCCCGCGGGGTTTCGCCAAGCTCGGACCCGCGCCCGATTGTGATCGGGGCAGGGGGTCTGCTTTTGTTGCTGCTGGTGGATGTTCTTTTGATCCGTCCGACAACCTCGGCCATGGGCACGGTGCTGTTCATGGCAATTCCCGCGGCGATCGCGCTTTGGGGGGGCAGCTATGCGGTCAAACTGTTGTCCAAGAACGAGCTGATCCGCGTGGTCTTTCCGCCGCTTGTGCTGATCGTGGCGGTGCTGGGGTCCATCCTCGGGGGGATCACCAACCCGACACCGGCAGCGGCTCTTGGCGCGGCGGGGGCCATCATGCTGGCCGCCTATCGCAAGCTCAAGGAAGAGGACAAATCCGCCAAAGTCATCATCAACACCACCTTTGCGGTGGCGATCATGATCCTGGTCGGCATCAACTTTGACCTGCGCATCAACCTTGAAACCGCCACCGCAGAAAGCTGGATTGGCTTTCTGGTGGCCTATGGCGCATATCTCTATGCGCTGTTCGGTTTGATCTACAGCTGTTGGGTTCTGTATCGCACCGGCGTGCTAAGCCCGGCGGTGCGCGAAACGGCCAAGGTGACCAGTATGGTGTTTACCATTCTGATCGCATCGCAATTGCTGAACCTTGTCGTGATCTCTTTTGGGGGAGAACATTACATCCAGCAATTCCTTCAGAGCTTTGATAACGAACTCAAGGTTTTCCTGATCGTGATGCTGGTGCTTTTCGTTCTGGGGTTTGTGCTCGATTTTCTTGAGATCATCTACATCGTCGTGCCAATCGTCGGGCCGGTGATTTATGGCGGATCGTTTGATCCCAAATGGGTCACTATCATGATTGCCGTCAACCTTCAGACGTCGTTCCTGACGCCGCCTTTTGGATTTGCGCTGTTCTACCTGCGCGGGGTTGCCCCGAAAGAGGTCACAACGGGCCATATCTATCGCGGGATCATTCCGTTTGTTGCCATTCAGGTCTTCGGTCTTGCCATCTTGTGGTTCTTCCCGGGCATCGTGACCATCATTCCGGATCTGATCCCCTAAGGGCTGCCGCAGCACATAAAAAAGGCCGCTTATTGCAAGCGGCCTTTTTCGTTGTGTCATGCTAACGCCCCTATGACGCGTCGGCCTCTTCTTTTGTGTCATGTTCTGTACCCGCCTCGTGCTCGGGCGGGGAATAGGTCGTGTAAAGACGCAGCATACCTGTGCCGGTGTTTTTGAAGTTATGATATTTGCCGGACGGCACGATGGCCACGTCACCGGCGGAAATGTCCATCTCGTCCTCACCGATCTTGGCTTTGCCCATGCCGTCAATGAAATACAGCAACTGGTCATGGCCCTCATGGGTTTCGCCACCGATCTCACCACCTTCGGGGATCGCCATCAGCACCAGTTGCGTCTCGTCGCCGGTCCAGATCACTTCGCGGAATTGATCATTGTCTCGCGCGAGCTTTGCAATCGGTAAAACGAGCTTGTCTCTCTCAGCCATGTCAGCCTCCTTCATATGGTTCATCCCGTAAACGCAATGAAGCGCCAGAGTGTTCCCGAATGTCGGAAAGAAAAGCTATGGTTTAGCGGCACCCATGTCAGGGACCGCGCAGATCCGGCAAAGATATGTTTGCCACCTGTTCGGCAATCGGATCGGTCGACAAAGGATGCGTGTCTGCGGAATAGGCGTCCTTGTCTTTGAACGCTTCCCATTTGCCGTGCCGGAAAATCTCTAGCCCGGAAAAGGTGGCCTTGTAGCCCATCTTGGCACTGCCCGGCACCCAATATCCAAGATACACATAAGGCAAACCCGCTTCGCGCGCGATTTGCACATGATCAAGAATCATATAGGTGCCAAGGCTGCGGCCTGGGGCATCGGGGGTGTAGAACGAATACACCATGCTTAACCCGTCATCGAGCACATCGGTCAGACACACCGCTTCCAAGGCGTTCGAGATCTCGTCGGTATATTCGATCACACGAGATCGGATCGGCGTCTCTTCGACCATCGCCGCAAAGTCAAAGACATCCATATCGGCCATGCCGCCATCGGCGTGGCGTGCATCAAGATAGGTGCGAAACAGCTCGTACTGATCTTCCGACGCCCAGGCGCTAGAGGCGCGGCGGCGAAGTTGCGCATTGCGTTTCACCGTGCGTTTCTGACTTTTGGAAAGCCGGAAATGCTCCACACTGATCCGCGCCGACATGCAGGCCGAACAATCCGAACAGGACGGCCGGTACAGCACGTTTTGGGAACGGCGGAAGCCCTGTTTCGACAGGCTGTTGTTCAGCTTGTCTGCATGCTCGCCCTGCAACGCGGTGAACAGCTTGCGCTCCATCCGACCGGGCAGGTACGGACAGGGTTGAGGAGCCGTGACATAAAACTGCGGCGCAATGGGCAACGAATGGCGCATGATCATCCTTTGATCGGTTCCGGTGGACCGTAAACCAACCAATTAACGTCGCCAACCCCCCAGAAACCGCGAGGTCAGCGTTCCAGGATCAATCGCCCGCCGCTGATTTCCAAGCGGTTGAACCGATTAAGATAATCCATCCCCAAAAGCGATTTGGACATTTCGCCCTCGTTGACAAAGGCGCGTACAGACTGGTCACGGAACGGCCCGAGCGCCACATCATCCAGACGCACAGGGGCGGTGCGCACAGGCCCGTTTGCCGTCATCGCTTCGGAATAAAAGATCAAGTCTTCTTCCGACAATCCGATTCGCATCGCATCATCCAGCGTCAGAACCATTCCGGTTGCGCCCGTGTCGACGACAAACCGGATCGGCTCTGAATTGATATCAAGCGTCAGATAATAATGCCCATCCGGGCTGCGCGGCACCTCAATGCGACCGGTCTCGTCCAGAACCATCTGCTGTGGCAGCACCGTCTGGCGAATATCGCCCCAAAGACCAACCGCAGCAATCACGCCCAGGAAAATCAGCCCCCAAGCCGCGCCATGCTGCAACGTCTTGTTCAGGCTTTGACGGTTTTGCACGAAAAACCAGAACACAAGCACCGACCCCAACAAAACCAGATAGGCCAGATTGCCGTAATCCATGCTTGTCATCGCGCGCGCCCCTTTCTGTCATGGATGAAATATAGGGCATAGACGGGGGCGTTTGTAGGTCTGCGGACGCTCTGTGTTGTGTTGCACAGCTTGCGTCAGCCGCCCAGACCCATGCCAAACCCGCGAATGCCGTCCAGAACGAACTGCACCGACAAGGCCGCCAACAGCATGCCCAACAGACGCGTGACCACAAGAATCCCCGTCTTGCCCAATGCGTGTTCGAACATGTTGGCGCTGAGGAAAAACACGAAAGCCAGCAGCAAAACCGCAACCAGCACGCCCAACACCGACACCAATCCCAGCGTGCCGCTGGCCTCACCGGTCAAAAGGATCACCGATGCGATGGCCCCTGGACCCGCGATCAGCGGGATTGCCATGGGAAACACTGACGGGTCGGGGACGTCCTCGGCTCCGGCTTGATCTTCGCGTCGTTTGGTGCGCCGCTCAAACAGCATATCCAGTGCGGTCAGAAACAACAGGATACCGCCAGCAATACGAAAGGCCGGCATCGAAATCCCGATGAAGCCCAGCACCTGCTCGCCCAGAAAGGCGAACAAAAACAACAATCCAGCCGCAATCAAGGTCGTCCGGATCGCAATCGCGCGCCGTTGCTGCACGGTCATGCCCGGGGTCAATGCGATAAACACCGGCGTCAGACCGATGGGGTCGATGACCACGAAAAGCGTTACAAACGCCGAGACAAGAAAAGCGATATCCATGGCTCAGCGTTAGGTCCGACCTGTGCAAAGGGCAAGCCCTGTGATCGTGGTGACCTTTGAAATATGTTCGGCTCAGCGATCTGGAAACGAACGCCTGGGTTGCGTCACCGCGCCTGTGCCGCGTCCAGTTTTTCTACCGCAGCTTCCCATAACGCTTCGGCCCGGTGCAACCCGTCCATCACCTCGGCATATTTGCGATTCCAGGTCTCCAATTCGCCCTTGCGACCGTCCTCGTACAGCGCCGGATCGGCTAGTTTCCTGGCCAGCGTCTCGCGCATGGTTTCGATCTTTTCCACCCGCGCTTCGCATTTGCGCACCTCCGAGCGCAGTGCCTGCAGCGCGTCTTTGCTGGGCCGGGCAGGGCGCGCGGGTTTTGCCTTTTGTGGCTTGGCGGGTTTGTCGGACGTCAAAAGCATGGTGCGATAGGCGTCCAGATCGTCATCATACGGTTTGACGTTGCCGTCTTTCACCAGCCACAGCCGATCCGCCACCATCGACAGCAAATGCATATCGTGGCTGACAAGGATCACCGCACCGGAATAGGCGGTTAGCGCCTCGACCAGCGCTTCGCGGCTTTCAATATCCAGATGGTTTGTCGGCTCGTCCAAAATCAACAGATGCGGCGCATCAATCGTCGCCAAGAGCAAAGACAGCCGCGCCTTCTGACCGCCGGACAACCGACCCACCAACGTATCGGCCTGATCTGCCATAAGTCCAAACCCCGCCAGCCGCGCGCGATGCCGGGGCGGCATTTCACCGGGGCGCACTCGCCGCAAATGATCCAGCGGGGTTTCATCCACATGCAACTCGTCCACCTGATGCTGCGCAAAGAACCCGATGCGCAGCTTGGACGAACGCGTGATCCGCCCCGCCATCAACGGCAACCGGTCAGACAACAATTTGGCAAGCGTCGATTTGCCCTGACCGTTCTTGCCCAAAAGCGCGATGCGGTCGTCCTGATCAATCCGCAGGTCCAGCTTGCGCAGAACTTCCGTCTCTCCATAGCCGGTCACGCCGTTTTCGACCCGGATGATCGGCGGCGACAGCTCATCGGGTTGCGGGAATGAAAATACCCGCTTGGCGATCTCTTCGGGGGCCGCCACCATATCCATCCGCTCGATCATCTTCAGCCGCGACTGGGCCTGTTTGGCCTTGCTGGCCTTGGCCCGGAACCGGTCTACAAAGGATTGCAGATGCGCCACCCGCGCCGCCTGCTTTTTCGCCACCGCCGCCGCCTGCGCACGCCGCTCGGCGCGTTGGCGGGCAAACTGGTCATAGGGGCCCTGATAAAAGGTCAGCCGCCGGTCTTCGAGATGCAGGATTGCGCCCACGGCCCTGTTCAGCAATCCACGGTCATGGCTGATCACAATCACCGTATAGGGATATTTCGCCAGATAGCTTTCCAGCCACAGCGCGCCTTCAAGATCAAGATAGTTCGTCGGCTCGTCCAGCAACAGCAAATCCGGCTGGGCAAACAACACACCGGCCAGCGCCACCCGCATACGCCAGCCGCCGGAAAAGGCCGAACAGGGCATCTGCTGATCAGCCGAATCAAATCCAAGCCCCTTCAGGATCGACGCCGCCCGTGCCTCTGCTGACCAGGCATCAATATCGGCAAGCCGTGTTTGCACCTCTGCAATCCGGCTGGCGTCCGTGGCGGTCTCGGCTTCGGCCATCAGGGCCGCGCGTTCGGTGTCGGCCTCCAGAACGGTGTCGATCAAGGACACCTCCGATCCCGGCACCTCTTGGCTGACACCACCAATACGCGCACCGCGCGGCACTGAAATCGTGCCCCCCTCCAACGCCAGGTCTCCGCGGATCAGCCGGAACAACGTGGTTTTGCCAGCCCCGTTCGGCCCCACCAGACCAACCTTGTGCCCGTCGGGAATAACCGCAGACGCGCCCTCGAACAAAGGCCGTCCGTCAACCGCATAGGTGATATCTTCAATCTTCAACATGCCCCGCCCTTACCAACGCCACTCCCGACAGACCAGCGCTCTTGGTTTCTTTGGGCAAAAAATACCTTGGGGGAGGCGCAAAGCGCCGGGGGCAAAGCCCCAAATCCAACCTTTCCATTGGAAAACACCCATGCTAACGGGCGCGCAATCAACCAACTTAATGGAGCACCTCATGGCCCTCGAACGGACATTTTCGATCATCAAACCCGATGCCACCCGCCGCAACCTGACTGGCAAGATCAACGCCAAGTTTGAAGAGGCCGGTCTGCGCATCATCGCGCAAAAGCGCATTCATCTGACCAAAGCACAGGCGGGTCAGTTCTATGCGGTCCACAAAGAGCGTCCGTTCTATGACGAACTGTGCGAATTCATGGCGTCCGAGCCGGTTGTCGTTCAGGTTCTCGAAGGCGAAGGCGCAATCGCCAAGAACCGCGAAGTCATGGGCGCTACAAACCCCGCTGATGCAGCACCGGGCACAATCCGCGCTGAGTTTGCCGAATCCGTTGGCGAAAATTCTGTTCACGGGTCGGATGCTCCGGAAACAGCTGCAGAAGAAATCGCGTTTTTCTTCTCGGGCCTTGAATTGGTCGGCTGATCCGGATCGCGCCTGCAAGTTTGGGTCGGGCAGCTCTTGCCCGGCCTTTTTTATTTAGCGTTTTTCGCCAACACCTATTTCATCCAGCACCTGTTCAATCCCCGACGGGGCCACATCCGATCGTCGGGCGATGTCTGCCTTGATCCGATCAAACGACACACGCAGCGCTTTCTTTTCGTCGGCTGTGCAGTCGTTCCAGGGGCGTCCCTGCAATCCCATATGTAGCACGTAATACCCGATGAAATGCGGGCGCAGGCCGGATATCAGCAATCGCTTGTAGGTCTCGTCTGCCCCAAGAGCGCGCAATTGATCGGCTGTCTGAATGCCGATCTTTGCGCAGGCAGCCTCCATTGCCGGTCCCAGATTGCGGATTGCCGAAACCGGGTCCGCCATCACGCGGCCTTGGCCAAACCGGCCGCAAATGTGCAGATCGTGCGCAGGGCGGTTTCGAACCGATCATCGGCCACCGTCATCGCCACACGGATATGGCCCTCAGCCGACTGACCAAAGCTTTCACCGGGCATCACGGCAATGCGGTGACTGTCCAGCAGGGCATTGGCAAACGCTTCCCCGGACAGGCCGGTTTCGCGCACGTCCAGCATGACATACATGGCCCCCTGTGCGGGAATGGATCGCACGATCGTCTGGTCTTGCAGGATCTGTCGGGCCATGTTGCGTCGGCGCAGGAACGGCGCGGCCACGCGGTCTTCGATCTCGGCACCGGCCCGAAGCGCAAACAGCGCGGCATCCTGAATATAGCCGGGCACGCCGTAGGTTGTGTTGGTTGCCAGATCAATCAGGGCGGTGATTGCGTCTTCCGGACCGACGATCCAGCCAATTCGACTGCCGGTCATGGCATGGCTTTTCGACATCGAGCCGACAACAAGCGTTCGGTCCTGCATGCCGGGAAGGGCACGCGGCGACAGATGTGTGCCCTCCCAGACCTGTGTGTCATAGACCTCGTCCGAGATCAGCCACATGTCCTCGGCCTCGACGACCGCGGCAATCTCCTCAAGAGTGGCCTTGGGATAAACGGCTCCCGTTGGATTGTTGGGCGTGTTGATCATTAGCGATGCCGCCCCCCGACAGGCGGTCTGCAACGCGTCTTTCTGTGGCAGGAACCCAAAGCGCGACCGCGTCGGCACGGGGCGCGGTATGGCTCCGACCGACCGGACAACCCCCGGATAGGTGGCGTAATACGGGTCGATAAATGCTGCAGGATCACCGGACCCGCACACTGCCATATGCGCCGAAAACAGGGCCGCTTGGCCGCCGGGCGTCACCATGACGTTTTTGCGTTCTGTCGGCACCCCACTTTGCGCCGTGATGCGTGCCGCGATCTCGTCGCGCAATGCGCCGACACCGGGAACACTGGCATAGCCGGTGTGGCCGCCAACCGCGCTGTCATACATCGCGTTCAGGATCGCCGGGTCGGTGCGGATGTCATGCTCGCCGATGGTCAGCTCGACCACGTCTTCACCGGCCTCGACCATGGCGCGGGCGCGGTAAAACACGTCCCACCCATCCGATCCGCCGCCGTTCAATCCGGTAATCCGCTGTGACAGTTTTGGCATCATTCCCTCCACACCTGATAGCGCAGTCCTGCCAGACCCGCACAGCCAAAGTCCAGATGTGTCTTTCGGTGACCTGTGGACCATCCGGTCCCTTGACCGACCGATACTCCACCCGGTATGCCCCCACGCATGACAAACACGTCCCTCATTATGTGCTGCTGGGTCCGCTAACTTTGCCGGCGGACAGGTCGTCTATTTCCTTACCGAGTTGAAATTGATACGTCCGCCGCGACACTGGCCCGCGAGGACAAAGCTATGACGATCCGCCTGACCAACACGGCAACCCGTACCAAAGAAGTGTTCGAGCCTCTCGATCCTAAAAATGTGCGGATGTATGTCTGTGGCCCGACGGTCTATGACCGCGCCCATATCGGCAATGCGCGCCCGGTGATTGTGTTTGACGTGTTGTTCCGGCTTTTGCGGCATGTCTACGGGGCTGATCACGTCACCTATGTGCGCAATTTTACGGATGTCGATGACAAGATCAACGCCCGCGCTGCTGCCTCGGGGCGGTCAATCGGGGACATCACCGAAGAAACGACGCGCTGGTATCTTGAAGACATGGCCGCAATTGGTGCGCTGGAACCCACCCATATGCCACGCGCCACCGCCTATATCGCGGAAATGATCACAATGATCGAAGAGCTGATCGAGAAAGGCCATGCCTACGAGGCCGAGGGCCATGTGCTCTTTGCTGTGGAGTCGTGGAAAGAGGGCTATGGCAAGCTGTCGGGTCGGTCTGTCGATGACATGATCGCAGGCGCGCGGGTAGAGGTGGCCCCCTACAAGCGCAATCCGATGGATTTTGTCATGTGGAAACCCTCCTCGGATGATCTGCCCGGATGGGACAGCCCGTGGGGCCGGGGACGTCCGGGCTGGCATATCGAATGTTCGGCCATGGCCTATGATCTGCTGGGGGATACGTTCGATATCCACGGCGGCGGCAACGATCTGATGTTTCCGCATCACGAGAACGAAATCGCCCAATCGAAATGCGCCGGTCACGGTTTTGCCCGGTATTGGCTGCACAACGAGATGCTTCAGGTCGAGGGCAAGAAGATGTCCAAATCGCTGGGCAATTTCTTTACCATCCGCGATTTGCTGGATCAGGGTGTGCCGGGCGAGGTGATCCGGTTTGTGTTTTTGAGCACGCATTACCGCAAGCCGATGGATTGGACAGCGGAGAAGGCCGGCGAAGCCAAGGCTACACTGGAACGCTGGAGGCAGATGACAGAGTTTGTAGAGCCAACAAAACCATCAAAAAAGGTAGCTCAAGCACTTTTGGATGATCTGAATACGCCTCTGGCTATTTCAGAGATGGAAAAAATTGCAGCAAGAAAAGATGCCGGAACTTTGAAGGCATCTGGTCAGTTATTGGGTTTGCTCTCAGACGCAGCTGGAGAATGGAGTTGGAGGCGAAGGCCGATAAGGGATTTCCAACAAGTTCCAGAATGGCATCCTGCTTCACTTTGGCTTGCCGAAGTGATGAAGTCGTTTAGTGAAATTGGTGATAAGATTTCGGGGTCGTTCAAGAGCCTCAAGGCACCCAACATTCCCAGCTTAAATCATGAGATCAAGGTTCCGCCAATTCAACTCATAAAACCTGAAGTTATTGAGGGAATAGAACGTCTCGGTGAGTACCATGAACTTCTGAAGCGTAAATTTCCCGAAGAGCTAGAACTATTGGAAAATGCAGCACTTGCAGATCTCGATATTGAGAAGATGTCTGCAATCCAAAAGGCTGGAATAGTTGAGTTGGTGCGCGACAGAGAAGAAGCAAAGAGCGTAAGAAACTATGATCTCGCGGACGAGCTTCGATGCAACCTTCAACGCTTGGGGTTTGAGCTTGTTGATACAAAAGATGGTCCAAAACTCTACTTTTTGGATGGTTTTGATCTTCAGAAGCTTAAAGAAACACTATGACCCGCGAGCGCCTAACTCTCTACGATACCACCTTGCGCGACGGCCAGCAGACGCAGGGTGTGCAGTTTTCGACACCTGAAAAGCTCCGCATTGTCGAGGCGCTTGATGCGCTTGGCATTGACTATATCGAAGGCGGCTGGCCCGGTGCGAACCCCACCGACAACGCGTTTTTCGATGCGGTCGGCCAGACCAAGGCCACTATCACCGCCTTTGGCATGACCAAGCGGGCGGGCCGGTCGGCTGACAATGACGACGTTCTGGCGGCGGTGATGAATGCCGAAACCAAGGCGGTGTGCCTTGTCGGCAAGACCCATGATTTTCATGTCACCGCAGCACTTGGAATCACGCTCGACGAAAACGTCGAGAACATCCGCGCGTCGATTGCGCATATCGTGGGGCAGGGGCGCGAGGCCTTGTTTGATGCCGAACATTTCTTTGACGGCTACAAAGCCAATCCCGGTTACGCGGTGTCCTGCGTCAAAGCGGCGTATCAGGCCGGGGCCCGCTGGGTCGTTTTGTGCGACACCAATGGCGGCACGCTGCCGCAAGAGATCGGCACGATCACGCGCGCGGTCGTTGGCGCGGGTATTCCGGGCGACCATCTGGGCATCCACACCCACAACGACACCGAAATGGCGGTCGCCGGGACGCTTGCGGCGGTGGATGCGGGGGCACGTCAGATACAGGGCACGCTGAACGGGCTGGGTGAACGCTGCGGCAATGCCAATCTCACGTCGCTGATCCCGACACTGCTGCTGAAAGATCCGTATAAAAGCGCCTTCGACACCGGAGTGACGCTGGACGCGCTTGATGGCATGACGCGGATCAGCCGGATGTTGGACGAGGTGCTGAACCGGGTGCCTCTCAAGCAATCCGCCTATGTCGGGTCGTCGGCCTTTGCGCATAAGGCCGGGCTGCATGCCAGTGCGATCCTGAAAGATCCGACCACTTACGAACATGTCGATCCCGGAACAGTTGGCAATCGCCGTATCATCCCGATGTCCAATCAGGCGGGGCAATCCAATCTGCGGCGGCGTCTGGCGGAAGCCGGGATCGAGGTGCCCGACAAGGACCCGGCCCTTGCGCGTATTCTTGACCGGATCAAAGCCCGCGAGGCCGAGGGGTACGCGTATGACACCGCTCAGGCCAGCTTTGAGTTGCTGGCGCGCGACGAGCTGGGTCAGCTGCCCGATTTCTTTGAGGTCAAGCGCTATCGGGTAACGGTCGAACGGCGCAAGAACAAGTATAACAAGATGATTTCGCTGTCCGAAGCGGTTGTGGTGGTCAAGGTCGATGGCGTGAAAAAACTGTCGGTCAGTGAATCAATGGATGATCTGGGCAATGACCGGGGCCCGGTGAACGCCTTGGCCAAAGCGCTGGCCAAAGACCTTGGGCCGTATCAGGACAAGATCGACGACATGCGGTTGGTCGATTTCAAGGTCCGGATCACCCAAGGTGGCACCGAGGCGGTGACGCGTGTGATCATTGACAGCGAAGATGGAGCCGGACGACGCTGGGCGACGGTCGGTGTGAGTGCAAACATCATCGACGCGTCGTTCGAGGCTTTGCTGGATGCGGTGCGTTGGAAACTGATCCGGGACCGGGCGTGATGGATCGAGGCACGATCTTTGCGGCTCGGAAATATCCGTCGCGATGGGGACGGCGGGCGGATGCGCCGGTGCAGGTGTTTGCGTCATGAGGTTCGACGCGGATCTGACGGCCTGTGCGCAACTGGTGGAACGCGGCGATCCCGACCGGTTCGCCGCGACCATGGCGGCCCCGGTTGAAGCGCGCAAAACGCTGTTTCCGATTTATGCCCTCAACGTCGAAGTGTCCCGCGCGCCATGGGTGACACAAGAGCCGTTGATCGCCGAGATGCGGTTGCAATGGTGGACCGACGCCTTGGAAGAGATTGCGTCTGGCGGGCATGTCAGGCGGCACGAGGTGGTGACATCGCTTGCACACGTTCTGGACGCTGAGGCGGCGCGCCAATTGCAAAAGGCCGTGACCGCCCGTCTTTGGGATGTGCACCGTGATCCGTTCGAGGATCAGGCGGCCTTTACCCGTTATCTTGAGGACACGTCGGCATCCTTGCTTTTGGCGGGCGCGCAATCGCTCAGCGGACAGTCGCCCGATGTGCTGCGCGATCTGGGTTATGCCAGTGGTCTGGCGCAATTTCTGAAAGCCGTGCCGGAGTTGGAGCGCCAGGGACGGATTCCGCTTGTGGATGGGCGCACAGACGCGGTTCAGGCCGTGGCCCAAGACGGCCTCAACCGTCTGAACAAAGCACGCGCTGACCGGAACCAGCTGCCACGCACGGCCCGCCCCGTGATTCTGGCCACATGGCAGGCAAAACCGCTTTTGCAGCAGGTCGTGGCAGATCCGCGTCGTGTGGCGGATGGAACGCTGGGCACTTCTGAGGCGATCAAGAAAATGCGCTTGATGTGGCACGCCGCAACCGCGCGCTGATGACCCAGGGCTAGAACGCCAACACAACAGAGCATCCAAGCCCCGTCGCCAGAATATCCAACGGATCTGAATGATCGTCGATCAATTCTTTCAACACCCCAACACCCACAGCCGCAGCACATCCTGCCGCTTTGCTTTGGGTTTGGGTGGTCACTGCGTGGGACACTGCAGCCCCGACGGCAAAATGCGCCGCCTTGTCATAATGTTGGCAACCGGTCAGCCCCAATAGGGCAACGATGAGAGTTCGTGTAAAATAAGAGCGCATGGCAGACACCGTTCTGGTGGAAACTGCCTTGGTCTAGCCGGGTAAGTCTGAAAATGATCTTTCCCGCATGTGTCAAAATATATCCAATTTTATCGATCAGGCCATGTCATCCCGGGGTTGGAACATCAGCCAGATCAAAGCACCGCCCGCCAGCATCAGGAACGGGGCCATGGCCATATTCACCGCGCTCCAGCCTTCTGCGGGTGTCCCGCCGGAACAGTTCAACAACCCGCCAGAGGCCAGTGACGCAACTGTGACACCGCCAAAGACCAGAACGTCATTCATGCCCTGAACGCGCCCGCGTTCATGCGGCTCGTGCGCTGAGGTCAGCATGGCTGTGGCCCCGATAAAGCCGAAATTCCAGCCAAGCCCCAGAAGAATCAAAGCGATGTAGAAATTGCCAAGTTCGACCCCCTGAAGCGCAACGGCCCCGGCTGCGGCCAAAATGACAAGTCCGGCCGCGACAATCTTTTCGACCCCAAAGCGCACAATGAGGTGGCCGGTAAAGAACGACGGCGCAAACATCGCCAGAACATGGGCCGACACAATGTCAGCGGCATTTCCGGCGGTGAACCCACAGCCCACCACGGCAAGCGGGGTGGAGGTCATGACAAGGTTCATCAGTGCATAAGTGACCATGGCGCAGATTATCGCAACCGCAATGCGCGGTGTTGTCAAAAGCTCCCAACGGGTCCGCCCCTTGGGCGCGTCTTCGGACGGGACGGGCGGTTTGGGAATGTCGAGAAACCAGAACAGAACCGAACCCACGATGTTCAGAACAATCACCGCGATATAGGTTCCCAGAAAGGGCACCACATAGCTGTCGGCCGTGGCTTTCACCAGTTGCGGGCCGATAATGGCGGCGGCAAGCCCGCCGGCCATGACATAGGAAATCGCTTTGGGACGAAAGGTCTCGGACGTGTTATCGGCAGCCGCAAAACGGTAAAACCCCTGAGCAGACATGTAGATCCCGGTCAGGAAACTGCCCAGCAGGAACACCGGGAAGGACGCGATATAAAGACCGTATGCGCCGATCGCACCGCCCAGAGCACCGCCCATCGACCCCACGATAAACCCCGCACGGCGGCCGTATTTCTGCATGAAAGCCGAAATCGGTGTTGCCGTGACCATAGAGCCCAGAACAATGAGCGAAATGGGAAGCGTGGCAAAACAGATATTCGACGCAAGCGACTGCCCGGCCAGACCGCCAACGGTAAAGATCATCGGCATCTGCGCGCCAAGAATGGCCTGCGCACAGACCAGCACCATGACATTGCGCTTGGCGCGACTGTGCTGGAGGGCGTCATCCTGCTGGGCGGCTGGGTCTAGTGTGCTCATGCCCATTGCCTAGGACCAATCGCGGCGCGCATCAAGATGCGTGGTGCGCCCGTGGCGCTTTGCCTCGTGGTTGTGTAAGCCCTCGGGAATGAAGATCTCGACCGATATCAAGAGCACCTGCGCCGGGCAGATCGCCATCCTTGGCGGATCGGCCGAAGCGCGTGATCTTGTGCAAAGACTGGGCGCCTCTGCCCGGCTTTGGCAGCCAGCCCGGGGCAGGGTTTCGGGTAGCACCGCAGCGGAACAGGTCGAATTTGCCCATTATGCGCAGGCCGCCCGTGTCATCGTGGCCGCCCCGCACCCCTGTGACGCGCCCTCATTCGAAATTGCCGCACGCGTCGCGGCGCAGACCGGTTGCCCGCTGCTTTGTCTGATCCGATCGGGATGGCGGCCCGACCGGCGCGACAGGTGGGTGCCTTTGCGTCATGCGCGCGACGCGCCCGGTCTTGTTCCGCCGGGGGCGCGGGTGCTGGTCACGCTGGGCCGTCCGGCGTTGGCAGAGCTGCGGGCGCTGCGCCATGCAACGGCGTTTGTGCGCCAGCTGTCGCGTCACACGGCACCCTGTTCACTGCGCCACGGACGGTTTTTGTACGACACGCCGCCCTTTACGTTGAACTCGGAAATCGCGCTGATGCGCAGGTATCGGATTGACGCGGTGCTGACGCGCAATGCAGGCGGTGAGGGCGGATGGCCAAAGATTGGCGCGGCGCGCGCGCTTGGATGTCCGGTCTATATGATCGCACGGCCCAAACCGTCAGGAGGCACCATCGTGCATACAGTTGACGCCGCCTTAAACTGGCTGGAGACGCGACTATGACAGAACGTTTGATTACATCGGACGCCTGTGTCGCAGAGGGTGCCGAATGGCTGGCCCGCAGAGAGGCGCGGTTTGCACACGCCTTGGCGCAAACCGGCCCTTTGCCGTTGCGGCTGAAACCTGACGGGTTTGGCCAGCTTTTAAGCGCCATCGTCAGTCAACAGGTCAGCGTGGCGTCGGCCCGCGCGATTTGGTCCCGGTTGGAAACCGCCGGGGCTGTGACACCCGAGACGGTGTTGCAGCATGGGCCCGACGGATTGCGCGAACTGGGCCTCAGCCGCCAAAAGGCGCGCTATGCCTGCGCGCTGGCCGAGGCCGGGATCGACTATGCCGCCCTGCGCACCGCGCCGACCGAGACAGTGGTAAAGACGCTCACGGCCGTCACCGGCATCGGTGTCTGGACCGCTGAAATCTATGCAATGTTCTCGTTAGGGCGTGCCGATGTGTTCGCGCCGGGGGATCTGGCGCTGCAGGAAAGCGCGCGCCTGTTGTTCGACCTGCCGGACCGGCCAAAGGACAAAGCCTTGCGCGCCATGGCGCAGGATTGGTCACCCTGGAGATCGGTTGCGGCGCGGGCGCTCTGGGCCTACTACCATGTGGCCAAGGATCGAGAGGGGATCGCATGACACGGGTACTGACTGCCGGACGCAAAGAACCGGTTTCCGGAGACACACGATCTGCCGTTGTGTTCCTGCACGGATATGGTGCGAACGGGGCTGATCTGCTGGGGCTGGCCGATCCGTTGGGTGAACATCTGCCCGATACGCTGTTTGTCGCGCCCGACGCCCCCGAAGCCTGTGCCGGTGCGCCGTTTGGATTTCAGTGGTTCCCGATCCCATGGATTGACGGGTCGTCCGAGGAAGAATCAATGGCCGGCATGGCCCGCGCCGTGGACGATCTGAACGCGTTTCTGGATGCCTTGATGGTCGATGAAGACTTGCTGCCCGAACAGGTCGTGATCTTTGGGTTCAGTCAGGGCACCATGATGGGCCTGCATGTGGCCCCGCGCCGCGAAGATCCGATTGCCGGGTTGGTCGGCTTTTCCGGCCGTCTGCTGGCCCCGGAACTTTTGGCCGACGAGGTGGTCAGCCGCTTTCCCATTCTGCTGGTCCATGGCGATCAGGATGATGTCGTCCCGGTCCAATCCCTGCCCGCCGCCGCCGAAGCCTTGCAGGAAGCCGGTTGGCAGGACGTGTTTGCCCATATCATGAAAGGCACAGCCCACGGCATCGCCCCCGACGGCTTGTCCGTGGCCCTGGCCTTCATGCGCGATAAATGTAGCCTCTAGGCGTTTGTCACACGGCCATACGTGACCGCGCAGGGGATCTCAGCGCACCCGCGCGTCCGGATCAAGCGCGTCCGCAATGTCCTGAAAAATCGGATAACGCCCAAGGAAATGGCGATAATTGACTGGGAAACGCTGTGCAAATACGGCCAGATAAGCGCGACATTCATTATCACGGCCAAGTTTGCGGCTCAGCCAGATGCATCGCATAAGCGGACGCTGAAGGCTTGGGAAAAGATCCAGCTTTTGCTGAAATCCCTGATACATCCCCTCCAGATCACGCGTGTCTGCGCACAGTTTTATGTATAAATCCAGCAACCGTGCCTTATACATGCGTGGCGCGGAGGACACCGCCAGACGGGTTTCCCATTTGAGATCGCGCGCCCCAATGTCGAACGAAAAATTCCGCCCCGTCAGGTCATCCAAAAGCGCGTCATAGTTCTTTTGGTAAACCTCAAACGAATATTGATGCGCGGTTTGACGGGCGGCCTTGGCATAATCCGCGCGGTGATCCAACACTGTCCGGATCGCCTTGACGATGCCGTCAATATCACCCGGTGCTACCAATTCTCCGTTCTGTCCGGGCCGGATCAATTCGCGTGGCCCGTAATCTACGTCATAGCTGATAACCGGACATCCACAGGATAGGGATTCCAGCAAGGAAAGGCCAAAACCCTCGGTCAGCGTGGGGGCCAAGGACATCAACGACTTGCGAAAGACCTGTGACGGATCAGTCGTGTAGCCTTTCAAAAAGACACGGTCGCCACAGCCTTTGTGATCAATAAGCTGCTGAAGTCGGGCCTGTCCAAGGCCCGACCCATAGATGAGGTAATTTGTATCCGGGATCAGATGCATGATGCGCGTGAACGCCTCGATACATTGATGGATGGGTTTGCCCGTCAGTTCCAACCGGGAGACGGTGCAAATATGCGCCCGCGATGCGTCTGACGGTTCGGGGCGGTCGGTATAATGCGGAATGACACGGATCGGCGCGGCGTGTTTCAGATCTTTTTCCAGCCGGGCCTTGTGGACATGAGTTGCGGTGAGGATCGCATCACCCTCGAAATTTTCGATCAGATGCCGCGAGCGCGGCACCACATCACCTGATGGGGCGCGGTGATCTGCGTGCAGCACCAATACCTTGCGGGCTGAAATATGCCGCGACAGATAGGCGGTGGTGATCCCGTCCACAAAAACGATACAGTCAGGTGGAAAGCCCTGTTCGACAATGGCTTTGTGCATATTGTTTTCATTGTGAAACCGCTCGCCCAAAACGGCACTGTCGGCCCACACAAACGCCCGGTTTTCCTGTCGAAGCGTGCAGGCCACCTGACCGTGGGCAAAATAGGATTTGATGACCACACCGTCACCAAAGCGCACACGCGATTCAACGATCGTATCGTCGAGGTATTTAAGACGGATATCCCTGTCGCGATCTGTGACGATCTCTCTGATAAGAAGATCACCGGCGGACGTGGGCTCTTGAGTGTCGCGCATGACGCGACAACCGTCCTGGTAGTAACTGGTCGTGCGCTTCCCGCCGTGTCGGGTTTTTTGCGTCTCCCAGTCTGGCAAGTCCAATTCGGCAGGGCCGGGGGCCTGATGATCTTTGGCTGTGCAAAACTCGTATAGGGATTGATGGCGTATATCCGGGTGGAACACCCCTTGCGCGCGAAGATTGGCAAAAGCGATTTTCTGGTTCACGCCGTGTTGTATGTTCAGCAGAACGACCTGTGTTGCCTCGCGCTCTGCCAGCAGGTTCATCCGTTTGAAAATGGCATTCATCTTGCCACCCCCGACGCTCGCTCCAAGGCGTGGAACGATGCAGACTATCCGTGTTGGCTGAGCGCAAAGCATGCTGTGGCCAGTTTCCTCAGGCAGAGATGCCGGCAGTGTGAAACAGGCACCACAGCGTTTCAATCGCCCATGTCAACCGCGCCAGATCCATCCGCCGCCCAGAATACGCGTGCTGTCCGGATCGTAAAAGACGCACGCCTGCCCTGGGCTGACGCCTTCTTCCGGGGTCACCAGCTCGACCTCGGCCTCGGTATCGGACACAGGGCGGATAATTGCCTCTCGGGGGGGGCGGGTCGACCGCACTTTGACCGACACGTGCCATTCCGCACGGCTGTTGAACGCCCCATCTCCAAGCCAGTTGATCTCGCGGACGGGAATTACACGGGTGGACAGCAGCTCTTTGGGCCCAACGATGACCTGTTTGGCATCCACATCCAGCTTGACCACATATAACGGGTCGCTCAGGCCGCCTATCCCCAGACCGCGCCGTTGGCCGATGGTGTAATGAATAACGCCGTCATGATGGCCCAGGACGTTGCCGTTGATATCGACAATGTCGCCAGGCTCTGCCGCGCCGGGCCGCAGCTTTTCGATCACGCTGGCGTAATTGCCATTGGGCACGAAACAGATGTCCTGACTGTCCGGCTTGTCGGCAACCTGCAAATTGAAACGCGCCGCCAGATCGCGGGTCGCGTCTTTCGAGGGTAGGTGGCCCAAAGGAAACCGCAAATATTCCAGCTGCTCGGGCGTGGTCGAGAACAGGAAGTAGCTTTGATCGCGATTGGCATCTTCGGCGCAATGCAATTCGGGCCCGGAAGGACCCATTTTGCGTTGAATATAGTGCCCCGTGGCCATGCAATCCGCATCAAGATCCTTGGCGGTCTCCAGAAGATCCTTAAACTTCACGCGCTCATTGCAGCGAATGCAGGGTACCGGTGTTGCCCCGGCAAGATAGCTGTCGGCGAATTCGTCAATCACCGCGTCCTTAAAAATGTTCTCATAATCCAGAACATAATGCGGAAAGCCCATATCCTCGGCCACACGCCGGGCGTCGTGAATGTCCAGCCCCGCGCAACACGCGCCTTTCTTTGCCAATGCGGCACCGTGATCATAAAGCTGCAGGGTCACGCCGACCACATCATAGCCTTCTTCGGCCAATTGCGCCGCCACAACCGAACTGTCCACGCCGCCCGACATCGCCACAACGACGCGTGTTTGGGACGGGGGTTTGGCAAAGCCAAGCGAATTGAGCTTGGGCGCATCAAGGGCCATGACGGTCTCCGCAGACAGGTTTAGGGGGTAATCCCGCAAAATATAGGCAAATCCAACATATTCTCAACCCTTGGCTTCACGTCACATTAAGGCTGATCGGATCAGTCTGCGGGATACAAACGATCAGGGCTTTTGGAAAGGGCCGATACATGTATCTTAAAAGGGCAAGCGGGCCACGAACCGTGACGTTGGCTGACGGGTCAATTCTGACCCACGCGGATTTGCCACCACAAAACACATATCGCTGGGTTGCGTCACGCAAGGCCATTGTCGTGGATGCTGTTATTCATCAATTGATTACAAAAAAAGAAGCATTGGCGCGCTATGACCTGAGCGAAGAAGAACTGGACGGATGGATTTCAGCATCTGAACGGCACGGAAAAGATGCGTTGAAAGCAACCGCTGTTCAACGTTTTAGATAATTTGTAATTTTACTGCAATCTAAGGTTGCATTATTCGATTGAGGTGCAGTAACCTGGGATTAACCTTTTTTGATCAGTGTCGTTTTGCCGGACGCTGACTTAGCGGAGAAACTTGATGCGCGTACTCTTGGTTGAAGATGACCCAACGACGTCAAAAAGTATCGAACTGATGTTGGGCAATGCCAACCTGAACGTCTATTCCACCGATTTGGGGGAAGAAGGCATCGATTTGGCCAAGCTCTATGATTATGATTTGATCCTTCTTGATATTAACTTGCCGGATATGAACGGATTTGACGTTTTGCGTCAGTTGCGTCTGGCACGAATTGAAACGCCTATCCTGATCCTGTCGGGCAATGACGGCAGCGAAGACAAGGTGAAGGGGTTCGGATTTGGGGCGGATGATTATCTGACCAAACCGTTCCACCGGGAAGAGCTGGTGGCCCGCATTCACGCCATCATCCGCCGGTCAAAGGGCCATTCCCAGTCCATTATCCGCACCGGCAAGATCGAAGTTAATCTTGACGCCAAAACGGTTCAGGTGGACGGCAATACCGTGCATCTGACGGGCAAGGAATACCAGATGTTCGAACTGCTGAGCTTGCGCAAGGGCACCACATTGACCAAGGAAATGTTCCTGAACCATCTGTACGGCGGTATGGATGAACCGGAACTCAAGATCATTGATGTGTTCATTTGCAAACTGCGCAAAAAGCTGGCCGAAGCCACCGAAGATGGCAGCTATATCGAAACCGTGTGGGGGCGTGGCTATGTCCTGCGCGACCCCGATATTCTGGAACCCGGCAAGATCGCGGTTGGGGCCTGACACATACCCATTGATGCCCGGCAAGGCGGTGCGCAGGACTGCGTGACGCTTGTCCGGGTATCGGTGGCTTAATCCGACATGTGGACAATCGGCACGCGCGGTATGGCGATGTGGCCTGTGATTTTGCCGGGCAAGTCGTTATCCAATCTGGACGCTGGTCACAGCCAGCCCTATCACTCTGTTCCAAGATCGCGGTGAAGGGGCATTTTGATGGGGCAGGAAATATCAGTCGAAGCTTTGTCCGAGAAAGAGGCAGCGGCTGAGCTTGAACGGCTTGCAACCGCTTTGGCGGCGGCAAATACAGCCTATCACACCCAGGACGCGCCGGACATTTCAGATGCCCATTACGACGCGCTCAAGCGCCGGAATGCGGCGATCGAGGCGCGCTTTCCCGAACTGAAACGCAGCGACAGTCCCAGCGATCAGGTCGGCGCTGCCCCGGCCGAAGGATTCGGAAAGATCCGCCATGCCCAGCGGATGATGTCACTGTCAAACGCGTTTGACGATGACGATATCCTCAGCTTTGATCAAAGCGTTCGCCGCTATCTGGCTCTGTCAGAGGCTGATCCGCTGGCCTACACGGCCGAACCCAAGATCGACGGCCTGTCTTTGGCGTTGCGTTATGAAAACGGGGCGCTTGTGCAAGCCGCCACGCGCGGGGATGGGACAGTCGGCGAAAACGTCACTGCTAACGCGCGCACCATTGGGGATATCCCCACGCATCTGACCGGCGCACCAAAGACGCTCGAAATCCGGGGCGAGGTTTATATGAGCCACGCTGATTTTGCCGATCTGAATGCGCGGCAGGCGCAGCGCGGTGGCAAGGCGTTTGCCAATCCGCGAAACGCCGCAGCCGGATCGTTGCGGCAGTTGGACCCGAACATCACCAAAGACCGCCCGCTGCGGTTTTTTGCCTATTCCTGGGGAGTTTTAAGCGATGCGCTGTCCGACACGCAAATGGGGGCGATTGACCGGATGAAATCGCTTGGATTTCAGACCAATCCCCTGACCAAACGCTGCGCCACCCCGGCCGAAATGCTGGCACAGTACCGCGAAATTGAAGCGCAACGCGCCACTTTGGGCTATGACATTGACGGCGTGGTCTACAAGGTGGATGACCTTGCCTTTCAGGACAGGCTGGGGTTCCGGTCGACCACACCCAGATGGGCGATTGCGCACAAGTTTCCCGCTGAACTGGCCTGGACGCGGCTTGAGGCGATCGACATTCAGGTGGGGCGCACCGGCGCGCTCAGCCCGGTGGCCCGTCTGACGCCGGTGACGGTGGGCGGTGTGGTTGTATCAAATGCGACGCTTCACAACGAAGATTATATCGCCGGATGTGACGCAAACGGTGCCCCCATCCGCGAGGGCAAGGACATTCGCGAAGGCGATTGGGTTAAGGTCTACCGCGCCGGTGACGTGATCCCGAAAGTTGCGGATGTCGATTTGTCCAAACGGCCGGAAACGGCCAAACCGTTCACATTTCCAACCACCTGCCCGGAATGCGGCTCAGACGCCATCCGCGAAGAGGGCGATGCCGTGCGACGCTGCAGTGGTGGCCTGATCTGTCCGGCACAAGCGGTTGAAAAGCTGAAACATTTTGTGTCACGCAGCGCGTTTGACATTGAAGGGCTGGGGGCCAAACAGGTGGAACAGTTTTATCTGGATGGCTGGATCAGGGAACCGGCGGACATCTTTACGCTGAAAGACCGCTATGGCGGCGGGTTGAAGGCGCTTAAGAACCGCGAAGGCTGGGGGGATAAATCTGCGCAAAACCTGTTCGATGCCATTGATGAAAAGCGAACCATCGCTTTGGGGCGTTTGCTGTTCGCCCTTGGGTTGCGGCATGTCGGGGAAGTGGCGGCCAATGATCTGGCGCGTCACTACGGCAGCTGGGCCGCTTTGGCGGAGGCCATCGATGCGGCCAAACCCGCCGCCGAGGCCTATCTGGCCACAGAACGCGCGCTGGACGAAGAGCGGCGTCTTGCCAGTAAAGAGGGCCGTCGCGCCAATCTGTCGGTGATCCGCAAGGCCATGTGGAAAGACGTGCCGGGCCCTGTTCAGGCGGCGTGGGATGATCTGACCGGGATTGATGGCATCGGTGCCACCGTGGCTGTGTCGCTGCTGACCAGTTTCGGACAAGAGGCTGAACGCGCCTCGATTGACCGATTGGTCGCGCATCTGGACATTCAGGATGCGGAACGCCCCCAGACAGAGGGCAGCCCGGTCGCCGGGAAAACGGTTGTCTTTACCGGCACGCTCACCCGCATGACCCGCGCCGAAGCCAAAGCGCGCGCCGAAAGTCTTGGGGCCAAAGTGTCGGGATCGGTGTCGTCGAAAACCGATTTGCTGGTTGCCGGGCCGGGTGCCGGGTCAAAAGAAACCAAGGCGCGCGAACTGGGTATCGACATCATTGACGAAGATGGCTGGTTCGATCTGATTGCGGGCGCATGAGCAGCGGCCGTCCCGAAATCCTCTTCCCGCTCTTTGCAGCAGTCAGCGGGCTAAAAGGGATCGGCCCCAAGACCGCGGCCCTGTTGACCCATATCGACGTAGAGGCCCCACGCGATCTGCTTTACACCTTGCCGCATTCGGTGATCGACCGGCGCTTGCGCGACACGGTGCAAGGTGCCGATTTGCCGGCAACGCTGACGGTCGAGGTTGAAATCGGCCAGCATCGCCCCGCGCGCAACAAGGGCGGAGCCTACCGGGTGATGGTCGAGGACGCGCAGACCGCATTCCAGATCGTGTTTTTTCACGCCCGTGGTGACTATGTGTCCAAGCTTTTGCCCTTTGGCGCGCGGCGGATCGTGTCGGGCCGGGTCGAGTTTTTCGATGGTATGGCGCAAATGGTCCATCCTGATCATGTCGTTTTGCCGGATGAGGCCAATACCCTGCCAGAGTTTGAACCGGTTTATCCGCTGACCGCGGGGGTATCCCAGAAAACAATGGCCAAGGCGGCAAGCGACGCATTGGACCGCGCACCCGATCTGGCGGAATGGGCCGATCCGGCCTTGGTCAAACGGGAAGAGTGGCCCGGCTGGCGCGACGCGATGACCCAGGCCCACGCGCCGCAGGGCACGGCTGATCTGTCTTTGGACAGCCCCGTCAAGCGCAGGTTGGCCTATGACGAATTGCTGGCGCATCAACTGACCCTGGCACTGGCCCGTGCCCAGAGCCGGGCCAAACCGGGGGTGTCCAGCGTCGGGGACGGGCGATTGCGACGCAAGGTGTTCGCGGCATTGCCGTATAAACCCACCGATGCGCAGATGCGGTCCATTCAGGACATCACCGATGATCTGGAAAAGACGCAGCGCATGAACCGCCTTTTGCAAGGCGATGTGGGGTCGGGAAAGACCCTTGTTGCCTTTATGGCGTTGCTGACGGTGGCCGAAGCCGGGGGGCAGGGCGTCATGATGGCGCCGACCGAAATTCTGGCTCGCCAGCATTTGGAAAGCCTGCAGCCTTTGGCCGAAGACGCAGGCGTGGTGCTGGAGCTGCTGACTGGGCGCGACAAGGGGGCCGAGCGCAAGGCGAAACTGGCCGCCCTGGCGCGGGGCGATATCCAGATCCTTGTCGGGACCCATGCTGTGTTTCAAAAGGATGTGGCGTTTGATGATCTTCGTTTGGCGATCATTGATGAACAACATCGCTTTGGTGTGCGACAACGTCTCGAACTGGGGCGCAAAGGGTTGGCGGTGGATGTGCTGGTCATGACCGCCACACCGATTCCCCGGTCGCTGGCTTTGGCCCAGTATGGCGATATGGATGTTTCGGTGCTGGATGAAAAACCGCCGGGCCGAACACCTGTAAAAACCGCGCTTTTGTCGAATGAAATGATGGACAGCGTGATTGACCGGCTGCGACACGCCGTGGCCGAGGGGCGGCAAGCCTATTGGGTCTGTCCTTTGGTGGAAGAAAGCGAAGTGCTTGACCTGACCGCCGCCGAAGACCGGTTCAAGCGGTTGCGCGCGGTCTTGGGAGAGGGCGTTGTCGGGCTTGTGCATGGTCAAATGCCCCCGGCCGAAAAAGACGCGGCGATGGCACGGTTTGTGGCCGGAGAGACGGGCGTGTTGGTGGCGACAACGGTGATCGAAGTGGGCGTCAATGTGCCCAATGCGTCTATTATGGTGATCGAACGGGCCGAAACCTTCGGTTTGGCACAGCTGCACCAATTGCGCGGGCGGGTGGGGCGCGGCTCTGCGGAATCGACGTGCCTTTTGTTGTATCAACCACCGCTGAATGAAAGCGGGCTGAAACGACTGACCACGCTGCGGGAAACCGAAGACGGGTTTCGCATTTCCGAAGTCGATCTTGAGATGCGCGGGGCCGGAGATGTTCTGGGCACAGCGCAATCCGGGTTGCCCCGCTTTCGCATCGCCGATCTGGAACGGCAGGCCAGCCTGATGGCGATTGCACAGGATGATGCGCGCAAGTTGCTACAGGATGATCCGCACCTGAAATCCGCACGGGGCAAAGCGGCGCGGGTGTTGCTGTACCTGATGCGGCAGGATCAGGCGATTCAGCTTATTTCCGTGGGCTGACCCTTTTTGTTCTCAAATGTTCTCATAAAGTTCTTTACATTACGTGAGTGATATGAGAACAAAGAGGCAACAAGGAGGACGTCATCATGATGCAGCGGATCAAAACCTCGTTTCACGCAGCCAAGGCGCAAACCAACACGGCGCTTGTTCAGGATACGCTTGGGGCCATGTCATTGATCTTTATGCTGATTGCAGCCTTGCATCTGCCTGTGCTTGTCTGAATTTGTTACCTTTTTCTGCCTGCGTGGTTCTTGCCCGATAGCTTTTGCATCCCTGTCCCAACTTTGATGCACTGTCCCAACGAAGGTCGCCTGCCTTCAATAGCTTTGACGGCTTCAACGAACACGCCACTGTCCCGCCGCCTTCAGGATCTGAAGTGCGGCGGTTTTTTTGTAAAATCGGGGTAGTTATGCGCTTTGCGTTTGCGCCAGCTGGCTCACGGCCTCGGACGCCGCATCAAGCGTCAACAGGATAGAGGCGTGGCGGTTTTTATAGGCCACCGCCGGCCGCAGCACCTGGAGCCCGTCAAACGGTGCCGCAGGGGCGGGGCCGTCTTCTTTCAACATGGTTTTCAGTTCATCCCGGGCCTGAAGGATCTGCGCCGGGGTGCATCCCATGATCGCGCCGCCAACAACAGACGCGGCGGCCTGGCCCAACGCGCAGGCTTTGACGTCTTGGCCAAACGCACTGACCTTGCCGCCCTCAAGTGTCAGATCCACTGTCACGGTCGACCCGCAAAGGGGCGACCTCTTTTTCACGGTCACCGCAGGTGCCTCAAGACGCGTGTGATGCGGGATATCGGCCGCCAGTTCAAGAATGCGGGCAGAGTAGAGTTTGATCAGGTCGGAGTCGCCGGACATGGCTTTCCCTTTCGTTGCGCATCTCATAGATAGGCGACCAAACGGCGGATGCAAAAAGGTTTTTCCCCATGACGTTCGATCCCGCGACTTTGGTCTATGACACGCAGGGCCTGATCCCCGCCATTGCACAAGATGCCGCGACCGGTGATGTGCTTATGATGGCCTGGATGAACGCCGAGGCCGTGGCGCGCACATTAAAGACCGGCAAGGTGACTTATTGGTCCCGGTCGCGGCAAGCCTTTTGGGTCAAAGGCGAAAGTTCCGGCCATGTTCAAAAGCTTGTCGCGCTGCGAGTCGATTGCGATCGTGATTGTCTGCTTGTCACCGTTCACCAAACCGGGCCCGCCTGCCATACCAATCGACCCTCTTGTTTTTATACAGAGATTAGAGATGGTGCAGAAGTGGAGATCCTGTCGCCCGTGTCAGGCTGACGGATTGCATATTTATAAAAAAGAGACGCGCAAAGCGGATCAAAGACTAACCAGTGCTTTGACCTCCTGAGGGCTTAACCCTTCGGCGCGGTATGTCGCGATGGCGCGGGCATCGTCACGTTTGGCAAGCCGTTTTCCGGCCTCATCGCGGATCAGCGCGTGGTGGTGATACACGGGCGTGGGCAAGCCCAAAAGCGCCTGCAGCAGCACATGGATTGGGGTGGCCGCGGCAAGATCCTTTCCGCGCACAACATGGGTGATGCCCTGGGCTGCGTCATCGACCACAACACTCAGGTGATAGGCGGCCATCCCGGTATCGCGGCGCGCCAGAACCACGTCACCGATTTCAGTTATCATGTGCTGATCCGTCAACGGAATTGCGGCCACGACGCCGGTCTCTTGATAGTGCGGCAAGGCACCGAGATGGTGCAGGGCGCGTTGCATATCCAGACGCACCGCATCGGTGTCGGCGCGGTCGTCCCATGCGCGGTGACGGCAGGTGCCCGGATAGATCAGCCCGTCCGGCCCGTGCAGCGGCGCGCCTTCTTGTGGGGCAGAGGCCGCGCGGCGGATGTCACCCCGGGTGCAGGAACAGGGATACAGCAGGCCAAGCTGGCCCAGCCTGTGCAGGGCGGCGTCATAGGCTGCGCTGTTCCGGGACTGGTGCAACACAGGCGTTTCCCATGTCAGGCCCAGCCAACCGAGGTCATCATAGATCTGGTTTTCAAAGTGGCGTTGACTGCGGGCGGTGTCGGTGTCTTCGATGCGCAGCAAAAACCGGCCCTTCGCTGCGTGCGCCATCGCATAGGCAAGGCAGGCCGAATAGGCATGGCCCAGATGCAAGTGTCCTGTCGGGCTTGGTGCAAATCGGGTGGTAAAGGTCACGTCTTTTGAATAACATAAACCACAGAGTTCAAGTTCAGCCCCGGCAGGTGATCACCATAATCGCGGCTGATTTTCTGCGCAGCGTCGCTGGTCAGCACATCATTGACGCGGTCTTCAAAGCTGGGATCTTCAAGCGTGTGATCGTTGAACGAAAAGCATAGCAAAGAACGCGGTGCCAGGGCGGCGAACAATTTGTCGAACACCGACAAGGGGGCGGCCCCTGCGCCGATGACACCCACCGCCGCGATGGCGGCATAGACATCTGTGTTCGGCAGCGGACCGTCCGGTTCGATCTGTTCAAGCGTACGGTAGACCGACTTGGCGTTCGCCTGCGCCAACATTTCGGCGGACATATCGACACCGTCAATCCGGGTAAAGCCATTCAGCTTGAGGGCAAGCCCGAACAATCCGGTTCCGCACCCGAAATCAAGGATGGGCAGGGTGCGGTCGGGCAGGGCTGCGGCCAACGCTTCGGCGGCGCGGCGCGGGGTGGCATAGCCGTTTTCGGCAAGTTCGGCCTCATAGCTTTCAGACCACGCATCATAAAGCGCCTTGGTCGCATCCGCACCCTGAACATTATAAACTTTGTCGAGATAGGTTTTTTTCATGTGCAGAGCATAGTCATTCCGCAGCAGGCGCGTCCAGCGCCTGTGCGTCCAGCCAGGATGACCAGGCCGCTTTGGCCCGATCGGTATAGGCTTTGTACCGGTCGCGACGGCCACGCCGTCCGCCTTTCAGGCCCTCTACCGGTCGGAAAAGGCCGAAATTCACGTTCATCGGCTGAAACGTCTTGGCGTCCGCGCCCCCGGTGATGTGATGGATCAGCGCGCCATGGGCGCTGTCCTGGGGCACGATGGGCAAGGGCGTTCCCAGGATTTCAGCCGCCGCCATGCGACCGGCCAGCAACCCCATGGCCGAGGATTCGACATACCCCTCCACGCCCGTCACCTGACCTGCAAACCGGATATTGGGGCGCGACTTCAGCCGCATTTCCGCGTCAAGCAGGCTCGGAGAGTTCAGAAACGTGTTACGGTGGATGCCGCCCAAGCGGGCAAAGCTGGCGCTTTCAAGACCCGGAATCATTTTGAAAACATCGGCTTGCGCGCCGTACTTCATCTTGGTTTGGAAGCCCACGATGTTGTATAACGTGCCAAGCGCATTGTCGCGACGCAATTGCACAACCGCCCAGGGTTTGACGTCTGGCTGATGTGGATTGGTCAATCCAACCGGCTTCATCGGGCCGTGGCGCAAGGTTTCGCGACCGCGCTCTGACATCACTTCGATCGGCAGGCAGCCGTCGAAGTAACCTGCGGTTTCGCCTTCGTGGAATTCTGTTTTGTCCGCCGCCAGCAGGGCGTCGATAAAGGCCTCATACTGGTCGCGATCCATCGGACAGTTGATATAGGCCATGCGCTCTTCTTCGTTGTCGCCCTTGTCATAGCGCGATTGCAGCCATGCTTTGGACATGTCGATGCTGTCGGCATAGACGATGGGGGCGATGGCATCGAAGAACGCAAGGCGGTCCGTTCCGGTTTCTTTCTGGATCGCGTCGCCAAGCGCGGCGCTGGTCAGCGGGCCGGTGGCGAAAATCCATGTGCCGTCATCGGGCAGGGCGCTGATCTCTTCATGGCTGATCGACACAAGCGGATGCGCGTGCAGACGCTGTGTGATCTCTGCCGAAAACGCATCGCGGTCAACCGCCAGCGCGCCACCTGCGGGCAGGCGGTGGTGATGCGCGGTGTCGATGATCAGCCCGCCAGCTTCGCGCATTTCCCAATGCAACAAGCCCACGGCGTTTTGTTCATGATCATCCGAGCGAAACGAATTTGAACACACCATTTCCCCCAGATCGCCGGTCTTGTGGGCAAAGGTTTCGACCTTTGGGCGCATTTCATGGATCACCACCCTGACGCCCCGATTGGCCGCTTGCCATGCCGCTTCTGATCCGGCCATTCCGCCGCCGACGATGTGAAGGTCTTGTGTCATACTGCGCATGTAATGCCCGATGGCCGGTTTGTCACGTCACTGATCCTGCGGGACCAGCCCCAGCCCGCGCAAATACACGCCAATGCCGGTTTCCAGCAGGTCTTCGGGTGGAAAAGGAGATGTCGTTCCAGGCGAATTGCGGGCATAAAGTTCGACCACACCGTGGCTGAGCGCCCAGATATGGGCGGAAAACATCGAGGCGGGGGGCCGTTTGTCAGACGGAATATGCTGCGACAAATCCATCGCGGCCTTTTCAAACACATTGCGCGCCCGGGCCGACACAGCGGCCAATTCAGGTGTCCGATTGACCGAAATGCCGCTCTCGAACATTGCGATGTAGTGGCCGGGATATTTGCGCGCAAAGGCCAGATAAGCGCGCCCGGTGGCCTCAAAGGCGGCCAACGCCGAGGGTTGGCCGCTGTCATAGGCGTATTGCATGACATCGGCGAAAATCTGGTAGCCCTGCAACGCCGCCTCGGCGATCAGATCTTCGCGGCCTTCGAAATGCCGGTACACCGCTGCCGGGGTCACACCGGCCCGTTTGGCCGCCTCGGACAGGGTAAAGCCGGTCGGGCCTTTTTCGGTGATCAGCTCAAGCGCTGACTCGATCAAAGCCTGTCTGAGATTGCCGTGGTGATATCCGCGTTTAGGCATCCCAAAGGTCCGGTCCGCCGCAGATTTCGGGATCGATCTGCCCCAGCGCCTTGGTTTTTTTGCGGCTGTAGTCCAGCTGGGTCAGAACACTGCGAATGGCATTCAGGCGGGCGCGGCGTTTGTCGTCCGACCGCACAACCGTCCAGGGCGCATGGGCGCTGTGGGTTTTTGTCAGGGTTTCGTGGATCGCTTCACTATACCCGTCCCAACGTTTGAGCCCTTCAACATCAATCCAGCTGAGTTTCCATTGCTTTAGCGGATCACGTTCACGTGCCAGAAAGCGCCGCAATTGTTCCGCGCGGCCGACCGTCAACCATATCTTGAACAGGTGGATGCCGTCCTCGACCAGCATTTTTTCGACCTCGGGCACCTGGTTGAAAAAATGTTGGCGTTGCCGGGGCGTGCAAAAGTCGAACACATGTTCCACCACGCCGCGATTATACCAGCTGCGGTCAAAAAAGGTGATGTCACCGGCGGCGGGCAGGTGGTCGATATAGCGTTGAAAATACCATTGGCTTTGCTCGGTATCGCTTGGTTTTGACAAGGCGACCACCTTTGCGCCGCGCGGATTAAGGTTCTCGCGGAACCGTTTGATTGTGCCCCCTTTTCCGGCAGCGTCGCGACCTTCAAAAACAATGGCGACCCGGGCACCGGTTTCACGGGCCCAGGTTTTCATCTTGACCAGTTCAATCTGCAGCGCCGCAAGGTCTTTTTTATAGGCTTTGCGCGGCATGCGGTCCGAATAAGGATAGTTCTTATTCAGAATCTCGCCCTTTTTCGCGTCTTTGATCGCGCAGCGAATGGTGTCTGGGGCCTCGTTGTTGAAGAAAGCGCTGATCGCGCCGTCAAAGGGAAGGTCCATAGATGGCCCTTTCTGTAACCTGCTCTTTGACGTCAATATGGGATGTTAATCGCTTTAACGCAAACCAGCACGTGACGCGACGCGGTCAATCGCGGCGATGACTTCGGGTTCCGCTGCGTGATGCGGCATGTGACCGATGCCCTCCAGAACCGTCAAGTTCGCGCCCTCGATCTGATTGGACAGCGGGATCGAATGGATGGACAGGCCAACGGTGGTGTCGGCATCACCGTGAATGATCTCGGTCGGCACGGAAATTTCGCCATAGCGGGGATGCAGCGCCTCAATCTCGTCCAGCAGATTGGCGCGTTGCATGGCATTGGCGCGCATCGACACACGGCGCAATGTCAAAGGGGCGCCGATATGCTCCGAATATCCCTCGGGTGCGCTTTGCGGGCGGAACACGCCGTCAATCGCCTGTTCCACAATGCTGTTGGGCGTGAACGCGGTGATGGCCGGGACCACGGTGGCGCTGCCGACATGGCTGGATGTGACCTGGTAAAAGGTGCTCAGATCGCTGGTCCAGGGGTTGGAGGCCGCCGAAACCAGGACAAGGGCCGACAGGCTATCGGGGCGTTCCACGGCCCAGGCCAAAGCAACCGCGCCACCATAAGACTGGCCCAGCACAATGGGCTGTTGCAGCCCAAGCTCTGCCGCCGCGTCGGACAGCAAAATCGCCTGTTCGGTGATCGAGGTGCCGTCGGGATTGACCCGTTCGGTATAACCCAACCCGGGTCGGTCAAACGCGGTGACGCGGTACTGGTCCGCCAGTTTGTCCACCATCGAAAAGGTGAAATCCCGCAGATTGCCGGATGCGCCGTGGATCAGAACAACATCAGGGCCTGCGCCTTTGGTCACGTAATGCACCCGGGTGCCGTTCACGGTCAGAAACTGGCCCTCGGGTGGGAACTGATCCTCGGCCCGGGATTCGCGGTATTGGGCGGTGCAGGACGTGGTCAGCACCAAGGCCGCAGCGCAGCCAAACAGCACGCCAAACGATCTGAATGCCAAGATGGCCTCCTATTTTTTGCGCAGATCCGTACTGGCCGCGCCAATCAACTCGCTATCGAACGGAGTTGTAAGGTAGATCTCGGAGACCCAGTTGCCATAGAGCAGATGCGCGTGACTGCGCCACCGGTTCAGCGGCGGCTGAGTGGGGTCGTCATTCGGGTAATAATTGGCGGGCACATTGATCGGTGTGCCATTGGCGATGTCGCGGTCGTATTCATCCTTGAGCGTGCCGCTGTCATATTCAAAATGGTTGAACACATAGAGCGCGCGGTGGTCCGGATCTGCGACCAGACAGGGCCCGGCTGTGGGGCTGTCGATCAGGATCGGCAGGCCGGCTTTGGTGATGTCCTCGCGACGGATTTCCGTCCAGCGGCTAACCGGCACCACCATATCATCCGAGAAGCCGCGCAGATAGGGCGAGGCCGGGGTCAGGATATTATGCCGGATACAACCGAACGCCTTGGTCGGAAGGTCGATTTTGGGCACGTTGTGAAAATGGTTGATCATGGCCATGCCCCCCCAACACACGCCAAAGGTCGAATGAACATGGGTCTGGGTCCAGTTCATCACCTGCGTGAGCTCGTCCCAGTAAGTCACTTGATCATAGGGTAAATGCTCAATCGGCGCGCCGGTGATGATCAGCCCGTCAAACTTTTCGCCGCTGGCCAGAACTTCGGAGAACGGGCGGTAAAAGCTCTCCATATGTTCCGCAGCCGTGTTGCGGGCCTGATGCTCTGTCATGCGGATCAGGCTGAATTCAATCTGCAACGGTGTGGCCCCGATCAGGCGGGCAAACTGGTTTTCCGTCTGGATTTTCTTGGGCATCAGATTGAGCAGAGCAATCCGCAGCGGACGAATGTCCTGCTGGCCAGCCAGCTCGTCTGGGATGACCATAACGCCTTCGCGCTTGAGCACGTCATAGGCGGGAAGGTTGTCGGGCAGTTTGATGGGCATGGGTCAGGGCCTGTTCTGGTCGAGCGCGTTTGCAATCACGGTGTCAAAGATATTGGCGGATCGCGCCTCTGCAAGGGCGCTGGCGTCAACCGTGATGCCCCACCGATCGGCCATGGCCTGATAGCGCGGCTGACGGTGCGCCAGGGCCTGTGCATAGGTCCAGCGGATAAAGCTGTCAGGATCAACATCGTCTTCCTTGATATTGTTCTGGCTTAGATAATCGGTCCACACCCGTGTCAGGAATTCGGGCTGATAGGCCATCGGTTTGGGGGCCTTGTCGAACCTTTGGATCAGGTCTTGCGTGTGCGCCTCATCGCCTTTGATCCACACCAAAAGCGCGTGTTTGGACAGCTCGCTCAGGATCGGATCGTTTGGGTCGTGCGGATCGACCCATTCGCAAATGGAGCCACCGGTGTCACATACAAAATGCGGATAGCCGTACAAATCCTGGGCGCGGTCGATGAAATACCCGGTGTCCAACAGCGCCGCCATTTCCGCGCGGCGAAACTGGTCCTGTCGTTTGCGGTATTCCTGCATCGTCAGTCCGCCCCGGTCCGGATTGCCGGGTTTGCCAAGATAGGCGGCGACGGGGGCCAGATTGTCAAAGGTCAGGTTCGACCCGATATAGATCGAGTCCGACATCAGAAGATCGCGCAGAAACGGGACTTTCATCGCCTCACGCTTGGCATTGTCGGCGATGTATTCGCCCATGTAGCGGGTGCCGATCCGGTAATCGATGGAGTAGTGAAACCAATCGCCGCTGTCGCGCAGGATATTGGACAAATGCGTCTTTCCCAGCCCCGACATCGCAAACAAAACCACGCGTTTGTGACGCGCCGTGCGCCAGTCCTGTCCTGATGTATAGATCATGCCGCTTACCCTTGCCGCGCTGTGTGTGACGTGACCTACCGGGGTGATGCAAGGGCGTCAAACGGTTGTCCGTCTGCGGTGCCACAGTCGACCGTCGATCACGCTTAGCCCCAACACAAGAAGCGCAAAGCCCAGATAATCGCCCGTTTGCAATGTCTCGTCCCGAACCACCGCACCCAAAGTGATGGCGACAGGCGGGATCAAAAGCGTGACCAAAAGCAGATTGCCGCTGCCCGCCATGGCCAGAACACGGTAATACAGCAGGTAGGCCAATGCGGTCGCAATGATCGCGTAATAGGCAATCGCGCCCCAGGTTGATGCGGACACTGCAAAAGACGGCACGCCTTCGCCCCAAAGGGTCAGCGGGATCATGATCAGCGCTGATCCGGTCAACATACCGGCAGCGGCCACCAGGGGCGGAACACCTGCCAAATATTTGCGGGCCCAAGAACCCGCGCAGGCATATGACACCGTCCCGGCGACAATCGCGAACTGCGCAAGCGAGCCGGTGTCAAAGTCTTTGAGCGCCTCAAGCTCAATCGCCGTACACACGCCCAGAAAGCCAAGCCCGACACCCAGAGCTTTGCGCGGCGTGATCCGTTCATCGGCAAAAACCAGGGCGGCCACCACGATGCCGAAAATCGCACTGGCCGCGTTGAAGATCGACGTGAGGCCGGTGGGCACGTAGAGTTGCCCCCAGGCCATCAGACTGAAGGGGATGACATTGTTCAAAAGCCCCATCACCAGAAACGCCCCCCAGAGGCGCATGTCCTTGGGAAGCGCCTGTTTGCGAAGGATCACCACGATCCATAACACCAGCATGGCCCAGAAAGTCCGGTGCAAGACAGAGGTCAATGGCCCGATTTCATCCAGCGCCGTTCGGATCGCCAGAAAGGACGCGCCCCAGATTGTGGCAAGCAGCGTGAGTTCGATCCACGCGCGGGAAGACAGGGTTGTTTGTTGTATCATGTGACGTGCTTTAGCCGTCCCAAAGCGTTCGGCGCGACCCGGAACCTGCGCAAGGCATAAAAAAGTCCCGTCAGCGCGGGTCTGACGGGACTTTGCAAATCAAACTGGGGGCGCGGTTAGAAATCGACGGTCAGTGACAGCCCGACACCGATGCCGGAGTTGCCTTCGAATTTCACACCAGAGGCGTCTTCTGCATCGCCAACCCACGCGTATTCGATTCCGCCGCGCAGGGTCATGTTGTCGATCTTATACTGGCCTCCGACGCCAAAGCTGACAAAGCCATCGCGCGGTGACAGGCGCGAAGTCGGGTTGTCGTTCTGCGCCTCGTATCGGATCAGCGCAAAGCCGGACAGATCTTCGGAAAAGGCACGCCCAACGCCCAACGACCAGGTCACGCGGTCATCGTCGAACCCTGTGACCGCCACACCGGTGACATCTTCATATTCGGGGGTGCGCACTTCCCATTTGGACCATTCTGTCCATTTGACCTGACCAAATACCAATGTTCCCGGTGCCACACCGGTCTGGAAATCAAGCGCCACGCTTTGCGGCATTGTGACCTTGGTGTCGCCCCTGTCCACATCGATGCCAAGCCCCGCAATGGATTCGCTGGTTGCGAATGAATGTTCAATTTCGCTTTGCCAGGACAGGGCGACGCGCAGCGCGATGTCGGGGATTTCATAGGCAACACCCAGAATACCGCCCCAGTCCCCGACGCGTCTGCCGGTGGCGTTGTATTCCATTGACGTGCCGAAATCCTGTGCCGCCGCGCCAAGCGTTTGCGCGCGTGCGCCAAGCGCCTGTGCTTCGGCCCCAAGGGCCTGTGCCTGCGCGCCAAGTTGCTGTGCCGCCGCCAAATCACCGGCAGCCGCCGCCGCCTGCGCCTGCGCACCCAGATCCTGCGCCTGAGCGCCCAATGTCTGGGCCTGCGCACCGATACCCTGCGCGTTGGAGCCAACCCGGCTGCGCACCAGAAGGTCGGGGATCGTGATATCCGCGTTGCTTTCGACATAGCGGGCACCGGCAAAGACCGAGACGCGATCTGTCACGCGATATTTGCCCACAACAGCGATCTGGTCACTGTCCCAATCGGCAACCAGCCCGGAATAGACACCTTGGGTGTATTCAGACGCGGCACCATAGGGGTTGTTGACGTAAAGACCAAACGTCAGTTTTTCGTTGATGTTGTTCTTATAGGCAAAAGCATAATTGGTGTAGCTTTTGGCCATATTGCCGGTTTTGTTTTCGCCCCCCCCGGCCGCTGTCAGGGCCGGTGTGTAGGTGCCTGAAATGTCAGGGTTGATATGCGTAAAGCTGAGTTGAACCTGATCATTTTCACTGAACAGAAACCCATAGTCGTTGTTCGACCGTTCAATCCCGCCCGCGTTTGCAGCGCCTGCTGCCAGTGTCAGCGCGACTGCGCTTGTCATCAATTTTGTCATCGGACCCTCATCCCTTGGGTTTGCAGCCAAACCGTTAAAAAAGCGTAGCCAAGAGCCTGTTCGCGGGTCAATTTTTACCCAGCGTCAACTCGCAGGTTCTGCCGCAGCGTCACAAAAGCGTTACACGCGGGTACTGGACCAGATATTATAATAATTTGCACCAAAAATGATAGCGGCCCCCAATAACACGAACGGGTCCAGTGGTTCCGAGTAAAGCACCACCCCCACAATCGCGATCACCGGCAGGCGGGTGAAATCAATCGGCATCACAATTGTGGCGGGCGCAAGCGACAGCGCGGTGGTCAAACAATAATGCGCCACCAGCCCGGCGATGGCGATGATCACGACCCAGGGCAGATTGGCAGCCGTGGGCAGGGCAATGTCACCATCGAAGCCGGCAAAGCCAAGGCCAAGCACCGCTTGCATCACTGTGAGGTAAAACAGAATGCAGGTGATGGTTTCGGTGCGCGTCAGCTTGCGGGTCAACACCGCCGATCCGGCAAAGCCGATCGCCGCAAGCGCGGCGGTCAGCAAGCCCAGCTCGACCGTGTCGGGGCTGGGGCGGGTGACCACCAGAATGCCGATAAAGCCGAACACGGCAGCAATCACCTGTGACCGGGTCAGCCGTTCTCCGAGCACGAACGGGGCCAGCAGCATGACCCAGAGCGGCGATGTGAATTCAAGTGCGAACACCTGGGCCAGAGGGATCACGGTGATTGAATAGAACCACAGGTTCTGACCGGCAAAATGGCTGACATTCCGAATGAAATGCAATCCGGGCTTGCGCGTCCGTACCTGATGCAAGGTGCCTGCACTGGCCGCAAGAGCGACCACGATGACAATGCCGATCAGGCTGCGATACATCATGATTTCGAACGTATCGAGCGTCAGGCTCACCGCGCGCCCGGCGATGGCCATCGAGGTGAAGGACACGATGGCCCCGATCATCCAGAGGCAGGCTTTGACGGTTTCGCTCATAGCTGTGTTAGGTCACGACCGCCGTGCAGGTGCAAGAGGCGTTGCGCGCAAGACGGTTACCCACGGGTAACGCTGCCTATTAAAGTTGCATCTTAATACACTGTTAATAATATATAAAATTTTATTAAACCAGCGGACTTTAGTCGCGCGGCAAGCTGCAGCATCCCGTCAGGAACCGCTGTGAACCGGGGGCCCTGTGTTGCAATGTGACCGTCCAGCCATAGGTGCGGTCGCTCATCCCGTCGCTGCAGGTCGCGCCGATGATGGTGGCTTCGATCGCGTCATTTGCGGCACTGGACAGCGTAAACAGGGCGGGGCTGCCAAGGCGGCCTTGCGCGATGGTCACACTGTCGAGCGTGAGCGCGATGTCTCCATCGTCCGGGTTCGAATAGACAGCATCGGTTTCATAAAGCCCCAACCCCCAGAACGGTTCGGTCCCCTGGCAGAACACACCATGTGGCACCGCGCTTTTTGCAAAGGTCTGCATCTGGTCGGGTTCCAGAAACCGCGCAGCCACCCAGCCATTGATTTCTCCGACACCGATACGTGCCCAGTCGCCGGTGCCGTCAAGCCCGGTCACTTCGATGCCGCGCGCGTCCGGGGCCAAATCGCCGATATCGTCGCTGCTGGCAGAGGGTGCGCTGCGAATGTTCAGCGTGTCATCCATCGCCACGCCGATCACGCGGGTATAGCTTGGCTCTGCAAGGGCCGCAGTTGCACAAAAGAGCAGCGGAACAGCACATTTCATTCCCATTCAATCGTCCCCGGAGGTTTTGACGTGATGTCATAGGTCACGCGGTTGATGCCTTTGATTTCGTTGATGATCCGCGTGGCGGTTTCACCAAGGAATTCGTGGCTGAAAGGGTAGTAATCGGCGGTCATGCCGTCAACAGATGTCACCGCGCGCAGGGCGCAGGCGTAATCATAGGTGCGCCCGTCCCCCATGACGCCGACGGTGCGGACCGGCAGGATGGCCACGAAAGCCTGCCAGATGTCGTCATAGAGGCCATGCTTGCGAATCTGGTCGATATAGACCGCGTCGGCCTTGCGCAGGATCTCCAGCTTTTCGCGGGTGATCTCACCGGGGCAGCGGATGGCCAGACCAGGTCCGGGGAAGGGATGACGGCCGATAAAGCTGTCGGGCAGGCCAAGTTCGCGACCCAGCGCGCGCACCTCGTCCTTGAACAATTCGCGCAGCGGTTCGACCAGTTTCAGGCCCATCTTTTCGGGCAGACCGCCGACATTGTGGTGGCTTTTGATCGTGACCGATGGCCCGCCACTGAACGAGACGGATTCAATCACGTCCGGATAGAGCGTGCCTTGGGCCAGAAATTCGGCACCTTCGATCTCGTTGGCGTATTTCTGGAACACGTCGATGAACAGACGCCCGATGATCTTGCGCTTGGTTTCGGGGTCGCTTTGGCCCTCCAGTTCACTCAGGAATAGCTCTTGTTCCTGCGCGTGGATGACCTGCAGGTTCATGTGGTCGCGGAACATGGCCACGACTTCCTCGGCCTCGTTCAGGCGCAACAAGCCGTGGTCGACGAAGACGCAGGTGAGCTGATCGCCAATCGCCTCGTGCAGCAGGGCGGCCGCGACCGAGCTGTCAACGCCGCCGGACAGGGCGCAGATGACCTTTTTGTCGCCCACCTGGTGCTTGATCTTTTCGATGGCCTGTTCGCGGTAAGCGTCCATCGTCCAATCACCGGAAAATCCGGCCAGTTGGACAAAGTTCTGGTAGAGCGTTTTGCCGTTCGGCGTGTGGTGTACCTCGGGGTGGAACTGGACCGCGTAGAACTGCCGTTTGGTGTCTGCGGTGATGGCAAAAGGTGCGCCGGGCGATGTGCCCAAAACGTCAAAATCCGGTGCGATTTCAGAGACATGATCGCCGTGGCTCATCCAGACCTGTTCACGGCCCGAGCCATCCATGAACCAGCCCGACAACAAATCGTCGCGCAGGTCCGTGGGGGTCACATAGGCGCGGCCAAATTCGGCGGTGGCGTGTTCGCCCGCTTCGACCATGCCGCCCAGATCGTGCATCATCACCTGCTGGCCGTAGCAGATGCCCAGGATCGGCACGCCCAGCGTGTACGTCGATTTCGGAGGACGCGGGGAGCCGTCGCGCATCACGCTGTCCGGGCCACCGGAAAAGATGATGGCTTTGGGGGCAAACTCGGTCAGAAAGTCATCCGTCACGTTCTGGTAGGGATGAATTTCGCAATAGACATTCAGCTCGCGCAGACGACGCGCAATCAGCTGCGTGACCTGGCTGCCGAAGTCGATGATTAGAAGGCGGTCATGTTCTTGTGTGCTCATGGCTCCTGATAGGCAGAGCCATGGTAAATGGCAATATTCCGGATTTGCCTTGGTGCGCTTGAATTTTGCGCCCTTGCACTTGGCTGCTGTGTTTGGATCAGTCTTTCGCGAAGGCCAGGTGCACAACACGCGCGCCGATGATCCAGACCAGGAAACACAAAACAATCGAGACCCCGAAGGAAATCATATGGCCCGAGAACCCCAGCAGCGCGATGGCCAGCCCCAACACCAGCACGGCAATCATGGCCGCGGTCTTTTTTGGCGCATACCGCATGACGGTCTCCTTTGAGTGTTTGGGCAGGAGTAACGTATGGCACGGTAAAAGGTTCCCGATCCGATTGCCACAGCGTGGAAATCACGGAATGTCGCTTTCGCCACGCACAGGCCGCAATCCGCCCCTGCCGTGCGGAGGTGTCGTATTATTGAAGGGAAGACCGGACGCGGGGCCGGGTTCACTTGTATCCGCATGGAGGTGACACATGGCAGACACACAAACACGCAGACGGTCCCGCAGCGGCGGCGGCGCAGCCCGGCGGGCAGAGCGCACAGCGGTTTCGGTTGAGACGGCCAGGTATATCCAGCGAAACATTCCCGATTTCGAAATTCTGACCGAAGAGGCGCTTGAACTTATCGAGGCCAATGCCGAAACCGTTCTTGAAGAGATCGGCGTTGCCTTTGTGAACAATCCGGCCGCGTTGGATCGGTGGCGCGCGGCAGGGGCCGATGTTACGGGGGAACGGGTGCGTTTGCCCAAAGGGCTGGCCCGCACGCTGTGCGCGACAGCGCCGTCGACATATACCCAACACGCCCGCAACCCGGATCGGTCTGTTGAGATCGGCGGTCGCAATCTGGTGCTGGCCCCGGTCTATGGCCCGCCCTTTGTGCATGATGCCGCAGGTGGGCGGCGCTATGCGACGATGGCGGATTTCGAGAAATTCGTGAAGCTGGGCTATATGTCGAAATGGCTGCACCATTCGGGTGGAACCATTTGCGAGCCGACCGATATACCGGTCAACAAACGCCACCTGGACATGCTCAAGGCGCATATGACGCTGAGTGACAAGCCGTTCATGGGGTCGGTCACCGAAGCCAGCCGCGCACAGGACAGCGTGGAGATGTGCGAGATTCTGTTCGGCAAGGACTTTGTCCAGAACAACACGGTGATGACCTCGCTGACCAATATCAATTCGCCAATGACATTCGATGATGTGATGATGGGCGCGCTGGAAGTGTACGCGCGCAACAATCAGGCCTGTATCATCAGCCCGTTTATCGTGGGCGGGGCCATGGCCCCGGTGTCGGTTGCGGGCACGCTGACGCAGGTGTTGGCCGAGGTGATGGCGGGCATCGCCTATAGCCAGTTGATCCGGCCCGGTGCGCCGGTGATCTTTGGCGCGTTTGTCACGTCGATTGACATGAACTCTGGCGCGCCCACATTCGGCACGCCCGAGGCCAGCCAGATCACTTATGGGGCCGGGCAGCTGGCGCGCCGTCTGGGGCTGCCATTCCGGTCAGCCGGCAGCTTTAACGGGTCGAAACTGCCCGATGCGCAGGCCGCCTACGAAACCGCCAACAGCCTGAATATGGGGTTGCTGTCGGGGGTGAATTTCATGCTGCACGCCTGCGGGTGGCTTGAAGGCGGGCTTGTGTCGTCGTTCGAGAAATTCGTCATGGATGCCGACCAGCTTGGCGCGCTGCACAAAATGGCGCAGGGCGTGGCCATGGACGAAGACGCCCAGGCCATGGCCGCAATTGCAGAGGTTGGACCGGGCGGTCATTATCTGGGCTGCGCGCACACACAGGCCAATTTCAAATCGGCGTTCTGGCGGGCCGAAGTGTTTGACTTCAAACCCTATGAGACCTGGTCCGAGGAAGGCGCGCGGGACACTGTGGCTTTGGCCACCGAACGGGTGCAATACCTGATCGACAACTACCGCCAGCCCCCCCTGGACCCGGCCATTGATGACGCGCTGACCGAGTATGTTGCCAAAAAGAAAGCGTCGATGCCGGACAGCTTTATGTGACCGACCGCAGCTGCGGAGGGGTCATCTGTGCCCGCATCAGATGCGACTCGCCCATGACCGCGGTCAGAAGCTCGACATGATCGGCGATGCTGTAAGAGGCATCGCCGTTTTCACGTTTGTCGTTCATTTCGGCCTCAAGGCACATCAGTCTCATCAGGGCAGGGCCTGATTTCTGCGTCATACCGTAGCCCAGCAAGCGGGGCAGGCGCGTAGCGCGGCGGTAATCGGGCACCGCAATACGTGCTGCGCGGATCAGCAGGCGTGGGCGACGCAGGTTGGACAGTTGGGTCAGTAGATCTTGCATGTGTTTCCCCTTTTGGTGGCGCTGGATGTCAACGCGGAACAGGGATCAGGATGACACAACCCTAGGGTGTGTTGCGCCCGGCCAAGAGCAGCGCACGGTCCTGATTAAAATTGTTTACTATTTGGAAACAAAACCGATTGAAGTGGTCAAAAGTTAACAAATCTGAAACCAATACATCTTTAGGTTGTGCATGTCTGTGGATAAGCCTGGGGATTGATTTGACAGACAGCCTATGGGGGATATGAATGACTGAATTACCACAACTGAAAACACGCGATGGTTTTGACGCACTTTTGCCGGATGCCGCACGCCGGTATCTGGCCCATGTTGCCAAGGGTCAGCCGATCCGCGAAATTGCACGGATCGATGGATGCCACGCGTCGACGGTGCTGCGCCAGGTGCGCAAGCTCGAAGCGATGCGCGATGACCCGCTTTTGGACAAGGCGCTGGCCGAGATGGAGCCTGCGCGCGAATCCGGTGCTCGGGATGAGGCGGCGATTGATGCTGCATCCGATGCATTGCGCCATCTGAGCCAGCCCGGTGCGATGCTGCTTTACAATCGCGACCTGCCGCAGCCTGCGATTGTGCGGGTGGTCGGTGAAGGCCAGACGCATGTGATCAGCTCTCTTGGTATTGATCTGGCCGCTGCGTTGATCCTGCGAAAATGGGTGGCCGAAGAAGGCGGCACGACCGTCAAACGCTACCGGATCACCCATGAGGGGCGGGCCGAGCTGCCGGCGCTGATCGCTGCCAAGGATTGTCGCGCCGCGCAGGCCACAGAGGATGGCCATGACGCGTTTGGCGATCTGAACCCCGACCGCCGATCCCGCAACCGCGCGGTGTCGACCGGGCCCGGTTTCGAAAGCCCGATGGCAATACTGGCGCGGCGCAAGGGGCCGGATGGTCGGCCGTTTCTGGCCTCTGACTTTATCATGGCAGGCGACCGCCTGTTCGAGGATTACGCGGTTGCGGGTTTCGCGCCGGACGATTTGCTGGGCTGGGACAGGCCAGAGGCGTTGCAACAGCACTATGACTGGGCGAAAACCAAGTCTGATCTGCGCCGCCGCGAGGCCATTCTTCGCACCCTTGACGCGATTCAGGATCTTGGCCCGGGATTAAGCGATGTTGTGTTGCGGTGCTGCTGCCTGCGTGAAGGTCTGGAGGCCACGGAAAAGCGTATGGGATGGTCGGCCCGGTCCGGCAAGGTTGTTTTGCGCATCGCCCTGCAACGCCTGAGCCTGTTTTATCAAAGCACACGCGGCAAGGCGGACGCGCTGATCGGCTGACACGCAGCTCCGGGGCAGGTCACCGCAATGGCCTGTCCCGGAGCCTTTGAGATCTGATGCGAAATTCCACGGCTGCAATGCGGCTATGCAACACTGGCACTCCTTCTTGTGGGGCATTATGCTAAGCACAGCCAAAGCTCAGATTGCGGGGAAAAACCGTTGCGTGATATCAAGATACCCGAACAGCGCCACCCGGAAAAAGCCCACCGTCCGGACAATGCACAACCCAAGAAACCCAACTGGATTCGGGTAAAAGCCCCCTCGGGAGAGGGCTATAACAAAACGCGCAAAATCATGCGCGAGAACAAGCTTGTGACCGTGTGCGAAGAAGCAAGCTGTCCCAACGCAGGCGAATGCTGGAGCCAGGGCCACGCCACAATGATGATTATGGGCGACATCTGCACCCGTGGATGTACGTTCTGCAACATTGCCACCGGGCGCCCTGACACGCTGGATGCGTTTGAACCGGGGCGCGTGGCGGATGCGGTGCAGAAACTGGGACTGAACCACGTTGTCATCACGTCGGTCGATCGCGATGATCTGGAAGATGGCGGGGCCGCGCATTTTGCCCAGACCATTCGCGCCATCCGCCACCGCGCACCCGACACCACGATCGAGATCCTGACGCCTGATTTTCTGAAATGTGGACCAGATGCGCTGGAAACCGTGGTTGCGGCGCGCCCGGATGTGTTCAACCACAATCTTGAAACAGTGCCGAGCCTTTATCCCCAGGTGCGCCCCGGCGCGCGCTATTTCCATTCGCTGCGTCTGTTGCAGCGCGTGAAAGAACTGGACCCGTCGATTTTCACCAAATCCGGCATCATGGTCGGGCTGGGGGAAGATCGGCAATCCGTGGGGCAGGTCATGGATGACATGCGCGCGGCAGATATCGATTTCCTGACCATCGGTCAGTATCTACAGCCCACCCCCAAACATCACGCGGTGGACCGGTTTGTCACGCCAGAAGAATTCGCCGGGTATGAAACTGCGGCATTTGGCAAAGGCTTTTTGATGGTATCGGCAACGCCCCTGACGCGGTCGTCCTATCATGCGGGGGATGACTTCGCGCGGCTGCGGGCCAATCGCGAAGCCAAACTGGCAAACGCTTAGGGCAGGGCCTTGATATAGGCGGCGACCGCCTCTCGGTCGCTTGCCGGAAGCTGCGCGAAATTGTTGATCACAGCCACCATATGGCCGCCTGCACTGTCAAAATCGGGGGTGAAGCCGGTTTCCAGATAATAGGCGATATCAACGGCGGACCATGTGAACTCTTCCGGGGTCAAGGCCGGAATACGCCCACGCCCGGACGGGTTTGGCGCGCCTTCCATCCAGCGGCTTTCATCCATCCCCCCCAAAGCGGTCCGTGGCGTGTGACATTCGGCGCAATGGGCCAGCACCTCGACCAGATAGCGCCCCCGTTCCAGTTCCGGTGTCGGCGCGTCCTCCATCACCCAGCCGGGATCAAGATAAAGCTGTTTCCAGGCCCCGACAGCACGGCGGATGTTGAACGGAAATCCAACGTCATGGGCCTCGCTGGGCGTGGCATCGGCGGGCAGGGTTTGCATATAGGCCCACAGGTCAGCCACGTCCTGATCCGTCATCATCGCGTAAGATGTATAGGGAAAGGCCGGATAATAATGCCCGCCATCCGGCGACACGCCTTTTTTGACCGCCGAGGCAAAATCGGCCAATGACCAATCGCCGATCCCGTGTTCGGTATGCATGGAAATGTTGGGGGCGACGAAGGTGCCGAAATCAGAGGGAAACCGCTCTCCGCCCGCCAAAACCAGCTTGGCGTCACCTTCGGCGTCCGGGGCGGCATGGCAGGACGCGCAGCCGGACGCGATGAACACCGATTCACCGCGCTCGGCGTCGGCGGTAACGCCGTCAAACGCGGCGGCATCGACCGGAACGGCCCGCGTCAGGAACAGCCCTGCCGCCGCAATCGACGCCAGAACCGCACCACCTATCCATAGAACCGGCCGCATTTTGATTACTCTTCGGGGGTCCGGTGTTTGTCGTGGCAGGCTTTACAGCTGCCGCCGATTTGCCCCATTGCCGGCGCAAGCGCGGCCTGACCACCGCCCGCAGCCGCCTGAAGAGCAACGGCACCGGTGCCAAAATCGGCCCATTTGGACAGGAAATCGGCGTTTTCATCCCAGATGGTTGTCTGCGCGCGGGTTCCGTCGAGGCTCATGTCATCGGACCCTTCGGGCCACAGCGGAGCCTGCTGGATTGTCGAGACAGCGACCAATGTGTCCGCCGCGGCCTGTGCCGCCTCGGCGTCATATTCGATCTCTCCTTTGGCCATACTGCCCAGGATGCCCAAGTTGATCGACATGATCCGGAACTGTCCCTGACGCGCTTTGACCTCGTCGCTGAAATCGGACTGGGCGAATGCAGCGGAGGCTGTCACAAACGTGGCGGCTGCGATGGCTGTGGTCACTAGTGTTTTCATTGGGATGCTCCTGAGCAAGATCAAACTTTGATCACGATACCCCAGATCGTTTGAAACAAAAGGAAAGTTTTTGAAAACGGCCCCAACCTTTTCGTGATATCGCCATCTGCGCGGCTTGTTGCCGATCGGTGCTACACCGATGCACCCGCGCGTCAGACGTCGGGAAAACGGACCTTTCCGATATAGGGCAGGTTCCGATTGCGTTGCGCGTAGTCGATGCCATAGCCCACGACAAATTCGTCCGGAATCGAGAACCCGATCCAATCTGCGGCAACATCGGTTTCGCGGCGCGATGGTTTGTCCAGCAACGCAATCGTGCGCAGCCGTCCGGGTTTGCGGGACGCCAAAAGCCGCGTGACATGTTTAAGCGTGTGACCGGTATCGACGATGTCTTCGACAACAAGCACATCGCGCCCCTCGATCTGACCGCGCAGATCCTTGAGGATGCGCACCTCGCGGCTGGATTCCATGCTGTCGCCGTAAGAGGACGCTTCCAGAAAATCGACCTCGACGGGCAAATCCAGTTCCCTCACCAGATCGGCAATAAACACAAAACTGCCCCGCAACAGCCCCACAACAACCAGCTTGTCGGTGTCTTTGAATTCTTTATGGATGGCGATACACAATTCTTCGATACGGGCGGCGATGGCCTTGGCTGAAATCATCTCGTCGATGACATAAGGACGCTCAGACATAGGTTTTCCTTGATTTTTCGCGCGCACAATACGACATCCACCGCCACTGTCACGACCAAAACCAAACCAGATATGACGCAGAGCAGATGCCGACACATTCCGAAACCCGTACCCTTCCGTACACAGCGGACCAAATGTATTCTTTGGTGGCGGATGTGGCCAATTATCCCAAATTTCTGCCCTGGACGGCCGCAGCCCGCATCCGGTCGCGCGAAGACCGAGGCGATCACGAGGAAATGCTGGCCGATCTGGTGATCAGCTTCAAAGTGTTCCGCGAACGCTTTGGCAGCCGTGTTGTGCTTTGGCCTGACGAGAAAAAGATCGACACCGAATATCTGGACGGACCGTTCCGGCACATGCATTCCAACTGGGCGTTCAGGGATGTCGAGGATGGTGTCGAAGTGACGTTCTTTGTCGATTTTGAATTCAAGAACCGCATTCTTCAAGGCGCTGCGGGGATGTTCTTTTACGAGGCGATGCAGCGGATCGTGCGTGCGTTCGAACGCCGCGCGGCACAGCTATATTCCTGACAGCGGTGGCGGGGCGCGTCCGGACGGGATGGCCCAGAAAGGGATGACAATGACATCACAAAACACGATCACACCCGCGCTTGCCCGCTTTGCGGCCACCGCACGGGCCGGCCAGATGGATGCCGATGCGATGCATGTGTTGCGCCTGTCGCTGCTGGATTGGCTGGCGGTTGGGGTGGCTGGTGCCCAAGAACCCGTCTCGCGGATTTGCCGCGCGCAGGTTCTGGACGAAGGTGGCAGCCCGCAGGCGTCGGTGTTCGGCACGTCCACCAGGCTGCCCGCCCGTGCTGCCGCGCTTACCAATGGCACGACATCGCACGCATTGGATTATGACGACACGCATTTCGCCCATATCGGCCATCCCAGTGTGGCGATCCTGTCGGCAGCCCTGGCCATGGCAGAGCGCGAAACGGTGTCCTCCGCCACCTTTCTTGAGGCGGCCTTGATCGGGATGGAAGTGTCCATTCGGGCCGGGATCTGGCTGGGCCGGTCGCATTATCAAACCGGCTTTCACCAGACCGCGACAGCCGGTGCCTTTGGTGCTGCTGCCGCATGCGCGCGGGTGTTGGGGTTTGACACCGACCAGACCGCAGCGACCCTGGGTCTGACGGCGACGCGCGCCTCGGGTCTGAAGGCACAGTTCGGTACGATGGGCAAACCCTTCAACGCCGGGATTGCTGCCGCAAACGGTGTCGAAGCCGCAAGTCTGGTGGCGCGTGGATTTGTGCCCAATCCGGGTGCGATGGACGGACCACTGGGTTTCGGAGCGGTCCATTCCGGCGAAGGCGCGGTTGACACAGCGATTGCAGAGCTTGGCGCAACCTGGCTGTTTACCGATGTCAGCCACAAGTTCCATGCCTGCTGCCACGGGCTCCATGCCACGCTCGAAGCGCTGGCAACGCTGCCTGCATTGGATCTCAGCGATATCGCACAGATCGACATTGCGACCCATCCAAGGTGGATGACGGTCTGCAACCAGCCTGCACCAACCACCGGGCTGGGCGCGAAATTCAGCTATTCAACCGTCACCGCCATGGCCATGCTTGGGCGGTCCACAGCCGCGTTGGACAGCTATTCCGACGCGCTTTGCGCTGATCCGGGGGTTATCGCGCTGCGCGACAAAGTCCGCGTCAGCGCAGATGACAGTTTGACCGAAACCCAGTCCCGCGTGTCGGTTACATTACATTCGGGCGCAGGGCCGGTCGCGCGTTTTGATCTTGACGCGCCGATGTCACTGAGTGATCGCGAGGCCCGTGTCCGGGCAAAGGCGGCGGCGCTTTTGGGCGCGTCGCGTGCAGACACGATTTGGGCGCTGTGCAACGACCTGCAAAGCCCTCTTGATTTGTCACACGTCATGACCGGGGCTGCGTTCGACTGACAAATTCTAGGCTGACGGCATTCCGGCCAGCGCCTGGTCCAACAGGCGCAGCGCATGGTCGCGAGACGCGGCACGGACCGATGCGCGCCCAAGGGCACCAAACTCGACCGTCTGTGTAGTCACCCCGGAGCCCGAGGCCAGCCCGAAACAAACCCGACCTTCCGGTTTATGCTCTGATCCGCCGGGGCCTGCGATCCCGGTGATGGCCACGGCCAAACCGGCTTGCGCCTGCATCAAAGCGCCTTGCGCCATTTCGGCGGCCACGGGTTCGGACACGGCGCCGAATTCGTCCAACGTGGCGGGGGCCACGCCCAGCATGTCTGTCTTGGCGACATTTGAATACGTCACAAAGCCGCGTTCGAAAATCGTCGAGGACCCGGCAATATCCGTGATCGCGGCCGCCACCATTCCTCCGGTGCAGCTTTCGGCGGTGGTGACGGTGATCCCCAATGCCGTGGCCCGGCGCAGAATACTTTTTGCCACAGGATCGGTCACATCAGCACCAGATGCGCAAACGCCGCCAGCGCGATCACGCCAATCGCCGCAAAGAACCCGGCAAAGACATCATCCATCATGACCCCCAAAGCGTCATTGCGGGCATCCGCCCGCCCGACAAGCCAGGGTTTGGTGATGTCAAACACCCGGAACAGGACAAAGGCCGCTATCCAGCCGGGCCACAACGCATCAATCGACACCCCCATCATGAGCGCCCCATACCCCACCGGAAACAGCGCGATCCATTGACCGACCACTTCGTCAATCACGATATAGGACGGGTCGTGGTCCTCTTTGCCGCGCGTCACCTCTTTGGTGGCGATCCAGCCTGACATGAACACAAAGACCGTCAGGTTGACCAATAACCAAAATCCGCCAAATGCCAGAATGGCATAAGCCACCGGCAGCGCTGCCAGTGATCCCCATGTGCCGGGGGCAGGGCGCAAAAGCCCGACGCCAAAAAAGGTCGCGACCAGCTTCATCATGGTGCCACCAAAGCCGCGGTGGCCAGCGCCGCGATCCCTTCTCCGCGCCCGGTAAAGCCCAGCTTTTCCGATGTGGTGGCCTTGACCGATACGTCTGACACAGGGATGTTCAGAAGGTCGGCCAGGCTTTGACGCATCTGTTGCGCATGTGGGCCGATCTTGGGAAATTCGCAGACAAGCGTGCAATCGACGTTACAGATCTCGAACCCGCGATCGCGCACCAGATGGGCCGCGTGTTTCAGAAAGATGTCGCTTGCCGCACCTTTCCATTGCGGGTCGGACGGCGGAAAATGCTGACCGATATCGCCCTCGGCCAGCGCACCATACAGCGCATCGGTGATGGCATGCATCCCGACATCGGCATCGGAATGCCCGACAAGCGCGTGATCATGAGGCACGGTCACACCGCACAGGGTGACATGATCCCCGGGGCCAAACTTGTGAACGTCATACCCGTTGCCCAGTCGAATTTTCATCACTCATCCCTTTGCCTCGCGCTGCTGTGTCTACGAACTGTCTGGGGCCTGTGCAATCTCTCTGGGCTGTTTGCCCAATAAATAGGCAAATGCTCTGTCGCGGTCTGTTTTTCAGGCTAAATTCATTGATCAAACGCCCCGCTCAGCGTAGCTCACGAACGTCCAACAAGGAATGCCTCGGTGTCTTTGACCAGTTTTCACAGTCTGATGTCGCCACCCGTGCTTTTGGCACCTTTGGCCGGGATCACCGATCTGCCGTTTCGCAGTCTGGTGTCGCAGTTTGGCGCAGGGCGGGTGGTGTCCGAGATGATCGCAAGCGGTGAATTTCTGACCGCACGCCCCGGCACCCGTGAAAAAGCCGAGCTGGGGGCGGGGATTGGCAACACCTCGGTGCAGCTGGCCGGTCGCACACCGGACGCGATGGCCGAGGCCGCGCGCAGGGTCGAAGCCATGGGCGCGCAGGTGATCGACATCAATATGGGATGCCCGGCCAAGAAAGTTGTGGGTGGGTATTCCGGCTCTGCCTTGCTGCGCGATCTGGATCATGCCTGCCGCCTGATAGAAGCTGTGGTCTCTGCGGTGTCGGTGCCGGTGACGTTGAAAACGCGGCTGGGCTGGGATGACGCAAGCCACAATGCCGCCGATCTGGCGCAACGGGCCGAAGCGCTGGGGATTGCGATGATTGTGATCCACGGTCGGACACGCTGTCAGTTCTACAAGGGCCAGGCCGATTGGCGCGCGATCCGGCAGGTGACACATGCCGTGTCCATTCCGGTCATTGCCAACGGGGACATCCGTGATTCCGATACGGCGCGCAGGGCGCTTGCGCAAAGCGGGGCCGATGGCGTGATGATCGGACGCGGCGCGCAGGGCAAGCCCTGGAAACTGGCCGAGATCGCGGCGGACCTGTTTGGCACGCCGCGTCCCATGATCCCGACCGGCACAGCCCTGGTTGACATGGTCCGCACGCATTACGACGCCATGCTGTCGTTTTATGGCGCCGATCTGGGGTCGCGTGTCGCGCGCAAACATCTGGGCTGGTATATGCAAGACGCGGGCACCGCGCCCGCGTTGCGCAAGTCCATCCTGACCGACACAGACCCAAAGCGGGTGTTTGCAGCCCTGCCAGAGGCGCTGCTGGACAACAGGCAATGCGCCGCATGACCGCCTCATCGGACATTGTGCCTGCGATCGATGAGGCCGCCATCTGGTCGTCGCTGCCGGTTCCGGCGATTGTGATCGACGCGCAGGACCGGATTGTCGATATGAACCCCGCCGCAGAAGGCTTTTTGAACAATTCGGCCAAATGGCTGCGCGGTCAGCCCATCTGGGACAGGGTGACCGTCGATGCCCCGATGGAAAAAAGCCTTGCCCGCGCCCGTGACAACGGCACGCCTTTGTTTGTCAACGATGTGGATATTGGCACCGGGTCGCGGGCGCCTTTGGTGTGCAATTTGCAGATCGCGCCGGTGCAGGGCCATGACACCTGTATGATCCTGCTGATCAGCCCGCGCGAATTGGCAGGGCGGGTCAACCAAAGCCAGACCGTCAAATCGGCGGCCAAATCCGCCATTGGCATGGCCGAAATGCTTGCGCACGAAATCAAGAACCCGCTGGCCGGCATCACCGGCGCGGCACAGCTGTTAAGCATGAACCTCACATCCGGGGATCAGGAACTGACCGACCTGATTGTCGAGGAAACCAGACGTATCGTAAAACTGTTGGGCCAGGTCGAGCAATTCGGCAATCTGTCCGAACCGGAGCGCGTTCCGGTCAATCTGCACGATGTTCTGGACCGCGCGCGCCGCTCGGCGCTTTTGGGTGTGGGCGCGCATATGTCGATTGTGGAGGATTACGATCCGTCCTTGCCGCTGACTGTCGGAGATGCGGACCAGCTGCTGCAGGTGGTGATGAACCTGATCAAGAACGCGTCAGAGGCCGCTGATCCCAAAACCGGGGGGCAGATTCGTCTGCGGACCTATTACGAACACAGCTACAGCCTGCGCCGCGCGGACGGGTCCGGCCAATCGCTGCCCTTGCAGATCGAAGTGATTGATGACGGCCCCGGATTGCCCTCCGAGATCAAGGGAGATGTGTTCGATCCGTTTGTTTCGGGGCGGGACAATGGAACCGGGCTGGGGCTGGCCTTGGTCAGCAAGATCATCTCGGATCACGATGGCTGGATCGCGGTCGAATCGGTTCCCGGCAAAACCCGGTTTCGGATTTCACTGCCTCGGGCCCCGCACACCCTAAAGGAGCCACGCTGATGGATGGCACAGTTCTTGTTGCTGATGATGATCGTACGATCCGCACCGTTCTGACCCAGGCGCTGACGCGCGCGGGCTGTAAGGTGCACGCGACGTCGTCTTTGACCACGCTCATGCGCTGGGTCGCCGAAGGCAAGGGCGATGTGGTGATTTCGGATGTGGTGATGCCGGATGGCAATGGGCTTGAGATGCTGCCGAAGATCGCCCAGGACCGGCCCGGCCTTCCAGTTATCGTGATTTCGGCGCAGAACACCATCATGACCGCGATTCAGGCCGCCGAGGCCGAGGCGTATGATTACCTGCCCAAGCCGTTTGATTTGCCCGACCTGATGAAGCGCACCGCCAAGGCGCTGGAAACCCGGAGCCCATCGGCCCGACAGACCCCGCGCCCGAACGACGACGCGGCCCCCGACGATCTGCCCCTTGTGGGCAAGACATCCGCCATGCAGGCGCTTTACCGGCTGGTGGCCAAGGTGATGAACACCGATTTGCCGGTGCTGGTCTGCGGCGAATCCGGCACCGGGAAATCGCTGATCGCCAAAGCGCTACACGATTTTTCGGATCGGCGGTCCTTGCCGTTTGTGACGGTCACCGGCAGTGATCTTGCCGATCTAGAAGGGCCTGCGCGGATTCTGGCGCGGGTGCGCGGTGGCACGCTTTTGATCGACGAGCTGGCCGATATCCCCGACGAGGTTCAGGCCCGCATCGTGCGCATGATGGATGGGCCGGACGACCACGCGCCACGCTTTATCGCGACCAGCCAGACTGATCCGGGGCAGGGCATGTCCACGTCAGGCGTGCGCGAGGATCTGTATTATCGCATCAGCGGGGCCACGATCGCGGTGCCGCCGCTGCGCGACCGGGTGGACGATATTTCCTTGCTGACCGATCATTTTCTGATCCGCGCGGAACGCGATGGTGCTGCGAAACGCTGGATGTCCGAAGAGGCCACCGATCTGTGCCGCGCCTATAGTTGGCCGGGCAATGTGCGTCAGCTGGAAAATGTGGTGCGCCGGTTGAGCCTGACCTCGCGCAGTGACGAGATCAGCCGCGCCGAGGTGGAAAACGTACTTGGAAATCAGCCGGAGACCGGCCCGGTTCTGCGCGGCGGTGACAGTGAAAAGCTCAGCGCGTCGGTTGCGCGCCATTTGCGGCGATATTTCGATCTGCATGGAAATATGCTGCCGCCACCGGGGCTTTATCCGCGAATCCTGCGCGAAATCGAAACCCCTCTGATTGAAATCGCGCTTGAAGCGACCGGCGGAAATCAGGCGAAATGCGCGGAATTGCTCGGGATTAACCGAAATACCCTCAGAAAGAAGATCACCGACCTCGATATTCAGGTGACACGCCGTCGTAAATTGATGTAAAACTGCCACATAATAGTGCTTCGGCTGTCACGCAGCAGGCCGAGGCCACAAAATATTGCGGTAGCCGGGCTGTGCGGCACATCAAGGCGGGGGTTGGCTGTGGCCACCTGGGCACGTTCATTGACCTGGACCCGGTTAAGCCGGATGCGCCGACAGCGGCGCTATCAAAATGCCATGACCCTGGGTCTGGTGGTGCTGGGGCCTGTGTTGGCGTTGGCCACGTTTCTGGTTCTTGGCCCGTTCGACACCGGCACGGGCGCGCAGTTGAACCTGCGGCTGGTTCTGCTGGCCGATCTGATCTACGTCCTGTTGCTGGCCGCTCTGGTGCTCAGCCGTGTGGTCAGTCTGATCGCGGCGCGCCGGGCCAAATCAGCCGGATCGCGCCTGCATCTGCGACTGACCGGGGCGTTTGCGCTGATGGCGCTGTTGCCGACAATCACGGTGGCGGTGTTTGCGGTGCTGACAATCAATATCGGCTTGGAGACATGGTTTTCCGACCGGGTGCGCAACGTGGTCGGCGCATCGCTTTCAGCTGCAGAAGCCTATGAGGAAGAGCATCGCGAGGGTCTTATTCAGGACGCGCGCGCGCTGGCGTCGTTTCTGGATGCCAATCGGCGGGCGACCTTCATCATGGATGATGGCGAATTACGGCAAGCGCTCAGCCAGGGGCAGGCCCAGATCCAGCGCGGGTTGCGCGAAGCCTATGTCATTGACAGTGCAGGTGAAATCCGCGTCCGGGGAGAGCGGTCCTATCTGTTTGACTATGAACGCCCAGCGCCGTCGAATTTTGCCGAAGCCAGCGAAATCGGCATTTCTCTGGTCCCCGATTGGGACAACAATGAATTCCGCGCGCTTGTGCCGCTGCGGGCGTTCGGCGACCGCTATTTGTATATCACACGCGAAGTCGATGGTCAGATCCTGAACCTGCTGGATGACACGCAGCAAACCGCGCGGTTTTACCAGCAGCAGGAAAACGACCGGGGTCGCGTGCTGTTTGATTTTGCGCTGCTTTATCTTGGATTTGCGTTTTTGTTGATCCTCGCCGCTGTTTGGCTTGGCCTGTGGTTTGCCGAGCGGCTCAGCCGCCCAGTCGGCCGCCTGACCGGTGCCGCCCAACGCGTCGGGTCCGGCGATCTGGATGTGAAGGTGCTCGAAGAAGAGGGCGACGACGAAATCGCCATGCTGGGCCGCTACTTCAACCAAATGACCCGTCAGTTGAAAGGCCAGCGCGAAACATTGCTGGACAACACCCGTCAGATCGAACGCCGCCAGCGGCTGTTTGATTCGGTTCTGACATCGGTGACATCCGGTGTGGTGGGGTTGGACGCCGAAGGTCGGGTGACATTCGTGAACCGGTCGGCAGAACGGCTTTTGGGCTGGCAGGACAACCAGCGCAGCGTCGAAATCACCGTGGCTGTGCCGGAATTTGGCCCCTTGTTCCATCGGTTGCGCGATCAGGGGATCGAAACCGCGCAGGACGAGATCAAGGTCAGCCGCGAAGGTCGGTTGGAAAACCTGCTGGTCCGCTTGTCCACACGGCGGCGCGCCGATGGGGGGCTCGAAGGGTATGTGGTTGCATTCGATGATGTGACCGATCTGGTCAGCGCCCAACGCATGGCTGCCTGGGGAGACGTGGCGCGGCGCATTGCGCATGAGATCAAGAACCCGCTGACGCCGATCCAATTGTCAGCCGAGCGCATTCGCCGGAAGTTCCGCAAGCAACTGCCCGAGTCCGACGCGCAGGATCTGGAACAGATGACAGACGTGATTGTGCGCCAAACCAACGACTTGCGGCGCATTGTTGATGAGTTTTCCAAATTCGCCCGCATGCCAGAGCCAGAGCGCAAACCAGAGGATCTGGTGGATATCCTGCGCGGCGCGGTGCTTTTACAGGAAACCGGCCAGCCGGATGTCACCTTTTCAACCGATCTGCCAACCTCTGGTATACCGGCAGAGGTGGACGCGACCATGATCGGGCAGGCCTTTACCAACCTGATCAAGAACGCAGGCGAAGCCATTGAAACACTGCGCGAAAAAGAGCCGGACGCTGCGATCTTTCCGGAAATCCGCGTCACCTGTACGGTGGAGGGCGGCACAGCGGAGATCCGGATCGAGGACAATGGAATCGGCCTGCCGGAAGACACGTCGCGCATCTTTGAGCCTTATGTGACGACACGCGAGAAAGGCACCGGGCTGGGCCTGCCGATTGTGAAGAAAATCATCGAAGAACATGGCGGGACGCTGGTTCTGGAACAGGCATCCGCCTTTGACGACACCGGCCGGCGCGGTGCCATGGCGATCATCCGGCTGCCGGTGTTGCCCGATGTGCCACAGCCAGACACCCCCACGGCTGCCAATCCATCGGCAGCGCTTCGCGAAATTGAAATGTGACGAATGACCAGAGATAAAGGTGAGGCAATGAGCGACATTCTGATTGTAGACGACGAGCGCGATATCCGCGAACTCATCGGCGATATCCTTGAGGATGAAGGATACACCACCCGATTGGCGGGCAATTCCTCGGAGGCGATGACCGAGATCAACGCCGAAGAGCCATCGCTTTTGATCCTCGATATCTGGCTCAAAGACAGCAAGATGGACGGGATCGACATTCTCAAGACCGTCAAGCGCGACAATCCGGACGTGCCTGTGGTGATCATTTCCGGCCATGGCAATATCGAAATCGCGGTCGCGGCGATCAAGCAGGGGGCGTATGACTTTATCGAAAAGCCCTTTAATATCGACCAGTTGCTGGTGGTCATCCGTCGGGCGATGGAAACCAGCCGGTTGCGCCGCGAAAACCAAAAGCTCAAACGGCGCGAGACCGATGTGGCGGAAATGGTGGGCGAATGCGCGGCCTTCCGGACGCTTGTGTCGAATCTGGACAAAGTGACCAAATCCAACGGGCGGGTGTTGTTGTCGGGGCCTGCAGGCAGCGGCAAGGAAGTGGCGGCGCGCTATATCCATGCCAATTCCAACCGCGCCAGCGCTCCGTTTGTGACGGTCAATTGCGCCGGTGTGGCCCCTGAAACGATGGAGGAAGTGCTGTTCGGGCGCGAAACCCCCGAACGCGGCGTAGAGCCGGGGCTGTTGGAGCAGGCGCATGGCGGGGTGGTTTATTTCGACGAGGTTGCCGATATGCCGCTGGGCACGCAATCCAAGATCCTGCGGGTTCTGGTGGATCAGCAATTCCAGCGCGTGGGCGGGGCCGACAAGGTGCGCGTCGATCTGCGGGTGATTTCCTCGACCAACCGCGATCTGCAGGATGCGATTGCCGAAGGGACGTTCCGCGAGGAGCTGTATCACCGGTTGAACGTGGTGCCGATCTCTGTGCCCAGCCTGGAGGACCGGCGCGAAGATATCCCGATGTTGGCCGAACATTTTGTTGAGCTGTTCAACCAGACGCAGGGTCTGCCCAAACGCGCCCTGAGCAGCGACGCGGTGGCCTTGCTGCAAACGATGGTCTGGCCGGGCAATGTGCGGCAGTTGAAGAACCTGATCGAACGGGTGCTGATCCTTGGCGACGGCACCGGCGACATCGCCGCGCGCGAACTGCCTCAGGACTCGCCGCAAGCCGAGGACGAAGAGGGCCGGGTGGTGCTGTCGGGCACGCTGGCCACGATGCCCCTGCGCGATGCCCGCGAGGCGTTCGAGCGTGAATACCTACTGACCCAGATCAACCGCTTTGGCGGCAATATCAGCCGGACGGCGAGTTTCGTCGGGATGGAACGCAGCGCGCTGCACCGCAAGCTGAAATCGCTGGGCGTCGTGACGAGCTCCAAGGCGGGCAGCCGGGTGGCCTATCTGGAAGAGGGCGTCGAACAGGCGTCCTGACCCGTTAGGTCCGGTGTGGACCTAATAAGTTTGGTAAGGTTTGGTTTTTTGGATGGGTAGGGTGCGTGATTTCACACACCGGTTTGTTTGGTGCTGGGCATGGTGCTTGCAAGCACGCACCCCACGTTTGCCGTATACCACATGAATGACCTGCAAGGGCCGTTTTCCAATCTCCGCGCGAAACCGTGGGCGCAGCCCACCGCGCATCGGCGACGCGCATCCTACGGGGTCGGGAATTGACCCCACACCTTAGCTCTGCCACACAAGGGTCTGCGCCAACGGCAAGGGGCCCTGAAACGGGCGGAGTGCATGAAAGTCATTATCTGCGGAGCGGGTCAGGTTGGGTGGCAGATCGCGCGGCATTTGTCGGGTGAGCGCAATGACGTGACGGTGGTCGACAATAACTCTGAACTGGTGCGCCGGGCGACGGATGCGCTGGATGTGCAGGGGATTGCGGGGTTTGCGTCTTATCCGGATGTGCTGGATCAGGCCGGAGCGCGCGATGCGGATATGATCATCGCGGCGACCCATTCGGACGAGGTCAATATGGTGACCTGTCAGGTGGCGCATTCGGTGTTTGCGATCCCGCGCAAGATCGCGCGGCTGCGGTCGAAATCCTATCTGACGGCGATTTATTCGGATCTTTACCGGCGCGATCATATGCCGATTGACGTGGTGATCAGCCCCGAGATGGAGGTGGCGGACGCCGCGTTGCAACGGCTGAACGCGCCGGCGGCGTTTGATACGGAGAAATTCCTTGATGGGGATGCGGCCCTGATGGGGCTGACGATTGACGAGGACTGCCCGATCATCAATACGCCGCTCAAGCAACTGACCGATCTGTTCTCGACCCTGCGGTCGATTGTGGTGGGCATTCGCCGGGACGGGACATTGTTTGCGCCGGAATCCGGTGACCAAATCTTTCCCGGCGATGCCTGTTACGTGATGTCCCACAACGAGGATGTGCGCCGCACGCTTGAGATTTTCGGCAAGACCCACCGCAAACAGGAACGCGTGGTCATTATCGGGGGCGGCAATGTTGGTCTGATGGTGGCCAAGGAACTGGAACAGCGCGCCGACCGGATTCGCGTCAAGGTGATCGAGCGCAACCGGCTCATCGCCGAACGCGCCGCCGAGGCGCTGGAGCGCACGATTGTTCTGAACGGCGACGGGCTTGACGTGAGCCTGTTGGCCGAAGCCAATATCGAACGCACGGATGCGGTGCTGTGTGTGACGGATGATGACAAGACCAACATGCTGGCGGCGGTGCGGGCCAAATCCGAGGGCTGCCCGATGGCGATTGCGCTGATCAACGATCCCACGCTGGAGCCGTTGATGGAAACGCTGGGTATCGACGCCTATATCAACCCGCGGTCGGTGACGGTCAGTTCGATCCTCAAACATTTCCGGCACGGGCGTGTGCGGATGGTCTATTCGATCGGGGATGCAGAAGCCGAGGTGATCGAGGCAGAGGTGTTGTCGACATCGCCGATGGCGGGGCAAAAGATGCGCGACATTGATTTTCCGGAAGGTGTGATCGTGGGGGCGGTGCGCAAAGGCAACAAGGTGGTGCGCCCGACCGGCGCGATGGTGATCGAAGAGGGCGATCAGGTTGTGATCTTCAGTCTTGCCGGGGATGTGGCCGAGGTCGAGCGCCTGCTTCAGGTCTCTATCGACTTTTTCTGACAATGGCGCTGCTGTATCGTTTGCCGCTGCTCTTGTTGCTGACGGGCCTTGCATCGGTGTCGATGATCGTCCCGGCGGCGGTGGCGTTGTGGACGGAATCCTATAACGACGCGCGCAGTTTTTTCTATGCTGGGTTGATCGGGCTGATCCTGTGCACACTGGTTGCATTCGCGATGGCCAACCGGCTGCACAATCGCAACGCCATTCGCCAGCTTTTGTCGCTGTTGGCCACGTTTCTGGCCCTGCCTGCGGTTCTGGCCGTGCCGTTTTACGAATCGGTGCAAACGACCTCGTTTCTGAATGCCTATCTGGAAATGGTGTCCAGCCTGTCGACAACCGGGTTGCCGTTGTTCCCGGCTGAACGTCTTTCGATGGCCGAGCATCTGTGGCGGGCGCAAGTGGCTTGGATGGGCGGTTTGCTGATGTGGGTTGCAGCGGCGGCCATTCTGGCACCTTTGAACCTTGGCGGATTCGAGGTGACATCCCTGGGCGAGCCGGGTCAGGATATGGTGGCGGGGGCTGCGCGCCGGGACACGGCCAGTCCGGCCACGCGCCTGGCCAAAAGCGCGGCGGTTCTGGTTCCGACCTACGCGCTTTTGACGCTGGCGCTTTGGGTGCTGCTGTTGGTTGTGGGCGACACGCCGTTTGTCGCTTTGGTGCATGCGATGAGTGTGATGTCGACATCCGGGATTTCCCCTGTGGGCGGGACCGAGGGGGCCAATAGCGGCTTTGCCGGTGAAGCGATCATCGCGGTGTTTTTGCTGTTTGCCCTGTCACGGATGACATTTTCCGAGGATACGGGAAGCCGACAGAAATCGGGCCTGTTGCACGATCCGGAATTCCGGCTGGGCCTTGCGATTGTGCTGCTTATTCCGCTGGTTCTGTTTCTGCGCCACTTTTTTGCGGCCTATGACATTGGCGATCAGAACAACTTTGTTGCCGCGGTCCGGGCATTTTGGGGGGCGGCGTTCACCGTTTTATCGTTTCTGACGACGCATGGCTTTACCAGCGTAGATTGGGTCAATGCGCAGGCGTGGTCCGGGCTTGAGACGCCGGGTCTTATCCTGCTGGGGCTGGCGCTGATCGGGGGCGGCGTGGCCACAACGGCGGGGGGTGTCAAGCTGTTGCGCGTGTTTGCGCTTATCATCAACGGGATGCGCGAAGTAGACCGTCTGGTGCATCCATCGTCGGTGGGTCGGTCGGGTCTGGTGTCCCGCAAGACACGGCGGGAGGGCGCGTTTATTGCCTGGGTGTTTTTCATGATCTTTGCCATCACCATCGCGGTTACAACGGTGGCTTTTGCCGCGTTTAACATCCCGTTTGAACAGTCTTTGGTGCTGGCGCTGGCCACGTTGACCAATTGCGGGCCGCTGATCGAGGTGATCGAGGCAGGGCGGTTGAGCCTGATTGAACTGGGGCCGGGGCCGAAAATTATCGCGGCCATTGCAATGGTCATGGGCCGGTTAGAGATGCTGGCACTTGTGGTCATTTTGGTGCCGGATATCTGGCGATCCTGAGCCTGTCGGTCACGCCGGGGGAAATTCCTTGTTTTTCCTCTGGAATTTACGGCAACCCCACGACATAGTGGCCTAAATTCGCAGTCACCCGCATGATAAAAACAAGAACAAAGGCATACTCTATGGCATCCGATAAGCAGAATCTTCAGGACGCTTTTCTGAATCACGTTCGTAAGACGAAGGTGCCGGTCACCGTTTTCTTGATCAATGGCGTGAAACTGCAGGGTGTTATCACATGGTTCGATAACTTCTGCGTGCTGTTGCGCCGCGATGGCCAATCGCAGCTTGTCTATAAACATGCCATTTCAACCATCATGCCAGCACAGCCGATCAATCTGTATGACGGCGAAGGCGAAAGTTGAAGGAACATAAGGCGCATGTGACCCGCGCCTGGGTTCTGCATCCGGACATCACCAGCGATCGCACGCGGCGTGCTGCCGAACCGGCTTTGGCCGAAGCAGTGGCCTTGGCGGCGGCGTTGCCGGGGCTTGAGGTGGTGGGCGATGACGTGGTGCGTTTGCCCAAGCCACAGCCCGGTGCGCTATTCGGGTCGGGCAAGATCGCCGAGCTGGACGCGTTGTTCAAGGCGCAGGATGTGGAACTGGTGCTGGTGGACGGGCCGGTTACGCCGGTTCAGCAGCGTAATCTGGAAAAAGCCTGGGGCGTGAAACTGCTTGATCGGACCGGACTTATCCTTGAGATTTTCAGCGACCGGGCCGCGACCCGCGAAGGTGTGTTGCAGGTCGAGATGGCGGCGCTGTCGTATCAGCGGACGCGGCTTGTGCGCGCCTGGACCCATCTGGAACGTCAACGCGGCGGTTTGGGGTTTGTCGGCGGTCCGGGCGAGACCCAGATCGAGGCGGACCGGCGGGCGATTGATGACCAATTGGTGCGCTTGCGGCGGCAGTTGGAAAAGGTTGTCAAAACCCGCGGCCTGCATCGGGCCGCGCGGGCCAAGGTGCCGTACCCGATTGTCGCTTTGGTCGGATACACGAACGCGGGCAAGTCAACCCTGTTCAACCGGCTCACCGGTGCCGAGGTGATGGCCAAAGACATGCTGTTTGCGACGCTGGACCCGACAATGCGCGCGGTTCGGTTGCCGGATGGGCCGGAGGTGATTCTGTCTGATACGGTCGGGTTTATCTCGGACCTGCCGACCGAACTGGTGGCCGCCTTCAGGGCCACTCTCGAAGAGGTTCTTGCCGCCGACCTGATCCTGCATGTGCGCGACATCAGCCATGATGAGACGGAAGAGCAGGCGCAGGATGTTCGCGATATTCTGAATTCGCTGGGCGTGACAGACACCACACCGATGCTGGAGGTCTGGAACAAAACCGACGCCATGCCCGACGAGGACCGCGCTGCAATTCTTGCACGCGCCGCGCGGGACGAGACGGTGTTTGCCACCTCGGCGCTGACCGGGGATGGGCTGGGCCCGATGCTGCAGGCTGTGAACCAGATCCTGGAGGGAGACCGGCGCGAAGAGGTGCTGCATCTGGGGTTTGACGAAGGCCGCAAACGCGCGTGGCTGTTTGACAAGTCCGTGGTCGAGGACGAGAGCCAGGATGATACCGGCTATCACATTCGCGTACGCTGGTCGGCCAAGGATGCCCGTCAATTCGAGACGCTTTAGGCCCGGCGGGACCGCTGCGCCGTCACCGTCGCGACAGGGGGCATGTCACTGCCGGACAAGCTGTGTGATGCCAACAGAGGCGGCGCGCGCCAGATCTTCGTCAAGCGACATGGGAATGTATTCGCCGCGCCGCCACAGGATGCCCATATCGTCATAATGACGCGACAGGAAATGGCCGGACTGACCGGTTGACAGGATAAAGACAGAGCTGTCGGGATCGGCAAAATCATAGACACCGCGATAGGCCGCGCCGTGCACATTTTCAAACGGGGCCGGGTCCTTGCCCGATCCGCGCCCGCGCATGAGCGTGTGATCGCCGCCTGATGTGCTTTGTCGGATATTGACGAAATAGCGCAGAAGCGGCACCTCTCCAAGGACCGTGTGGTCATGGGTGGCTTGATGCGCATCGCCCCAGCGCAGCGATTCAAGCGCCGTGCCATAGGTTTCCGATATCCACACAAGCGCGTCGTCCAGCGCCAGCCGGGCAATGTCTGAACAGCGTTCGGTGATGGCGGATCGGATCACATCGCACCAGGCGCTGGCACCGTCGACATCGCGAAAAACCCGTTCGATAAAAAGCGGCTCGACCCGGGTGAATTCTGACGCCAGCGGGCCAAGGTCATCGCGGATCAGCCGTTCCTGCAACGCGCGCAGCCAGGCCGAATAGATCAGCGGCTCTGGCAGGTGTTCGTTCATCTCTCCGTTCCAGTTGGCCAGCAAGTCCAGCGCGCGTTGGCGCAGGCGTTCCGGTGTGCCGTCAGGGGCGGCTTCGCCGGTGAACCACAGATCCGCGCCGATCAGCGGCAGCAAGCTGCGCGCCGTGATCGACACGGTGTCGAGTTGCGCCTCGATAAAGCTGTCGCGGGTGTGGACTTCGCGCCCCTGCATCAAGCCCTGCCAGCGCATGACCCGTTGGCTGTCGCCCCAGTCGAAACTGACATGCAGCGGGAAGGGACGGTCGACGATCTTGTTGTTGGTGTTGCCGACAATACCGCCATTGGGGTTCAGAAAAACGGGATTGGCGTCATCCGGGAACACCCCTTGCCAACGGTTTTCAGCGCGCCATCCGAACGAGGGCAAACGCCCCTGGCTTTGATGCGCCGCATCGCGGCGCGGCATGGCCCCGACCAGCTTCATTCCGATGCCATTGGCATCAATCACCGTCAGGTTCTGGGACGGGGCAACATAGGCTTTGGACAGCTCAAACGCGTCTTCGACCGATTGGGCAAACATGATCCCGATCGCGGCAGACATGGTGGTGTCACGCGGGCTTAGCCCGGTCCAGGACAGTGCAGTCACATGGCCGGGTGGTGTTATGGTGCCCAGATCGAACTGCGTGGCGGGCAAGATCGGTCCATTTTCCGACCAGCGCAATGTCAACGTGACCGGCGGCGAATCCTTGATCTCGATTATCGAGGAGCGGGTGTCAAACCGCGCGTAGCCGTCCGACGTGCGGTATTCTTCGCGATTGTCGGGGTTCAGCTCTTCGATCAGGATGTCCTGATCATCCAGGTAGGACGATGTCAGCCCCCAGGCGATGGTTTCCGACCGGCCTGCCATGATCGCCGGAATTCCGGGGATTGTTGCGCCGATCACGCCGCCATTGGACAGCTGTAGCCGGGCCAGATACCAGGTGGCGGGCGCGGTGAATTGCAGATGCGGATCGTTGGCCAGAAGCGTGGACCCGGTCGCCGAGCGGGTGTCATCGGCAGCCCAGGCATTGGACGCCCCGGCCAACCCGCGGGCGGGCACCGGCCAGAATGCGGATGTGTCGCCGCGCGCGGCGAATTGGCGGGTCTGCGGCACATTGGGCACCAGATCGGCATATTCCGGAAGCGCCGCGACACCAAGGCCCGGAACGTCAGGCAACAGGTCGGCCAGGCGGTTTTCATCGGGCAGCAAAAGCGAGGTGCGCGCACGCAGCACCTCTTCGCCCAGATGGCCGGACAGTTGCAACGCCATCAATTTGATCAATGCCACCGAATCTGCAGGCTGCCACGGGGCGAGAGGCGCGTTGAACATAAAAAATTCCGGCGCGCCGCGGCCCAGACTGTCGCGATTGATCTCGGTGATGCGGGCATTCACACCGCCGGCATAGGCTTCGAGCGCGTCCAGCGTCTGGGCGTCCTGCGCATCGACGGATTGCACGGCCAAAGAATACAGATCAAGCCGACGCAAAAGCTTGTCAGTTTCGAGCGTACGGGGGCCGAAAAGTTCTGACAGCCGCCCCTGCACGGTGCGTCGCAGCAGAGTCATTTGCCACAGGCGGTCCTGCGCATGGGCGTAACCCAACGCGTAAAACGCGTCACGATCCGAGGCTGAAAAGATATGTGGCACACCGGAATTGTCACGCACAATTTCCACATCCGCCGTCAGCCCGGACACCGGGATCACCTTGTCGTATTCGGGCAGCGAACGCGAGGCGAGGTAGTACACGCTAAGCACCACCAGAACACTGACACCAAGTGCGGCCGTTGTCGCCCAGACCAAACCTCTAAAGATCAGCGCCACGCCCCTGTCATCCTTTGCACATAAGCCCCTGACCAGCCCCGGGACCGGTCAGACCCGCCCTACAGAACACGCAAGCCCTTGCCAAGGGGGCGGTCCGGCGTCAGGTAAAGACAGCAAAATATGACCAAATCGAAGAGGAGCGTTGGCGATGGCGAAAATTGCGTTTTTGGGACTGGGTGTCATGGGATATCCGATGGCAGGTCACCTTGTAAAAGCCGGTCACGATGTGACGGTGTATAACCGCACGACATCCAAAGCCGAAGCCTGGGCTGACGCGCATGGCGGCACCTGTGCGGCCACCCCGAAAGAGGCGGCGTCGGGTTGCGATTTTGTCATGGCCTGCGTTGGCAATGACGATGATTTGCGCAGCGTGTGTCTGGGCGAGGACGGGGCGTTTGCCGGATTGCTCAAGGGGGCGATCTTTGTGGATCACACGACGGTTTCGGCCAAGGTGACACGCGAGCTATACGCGGATGCCGACGCTTTGGGCATCGCGTTTGTGGATGCGCCGATTTCCGGCGGTCAGGCCGGTGCCGAAAACGGGGCCCTGTCGGTGATGTGCGGCGGCGATCAGGAGGCCTATGACAAGGCCGAGCCGATCATCGCGGCCTATGCGCGGGTGTGTCGCCGGATCGGCGACAGCGGCGCGGGGCAGATGACCAAGATGTGCAACCAGATTGCGATTGCCGGTTTGGTTCAGGGGCTGAGCGAGGCGCTTCATTTTGCCGAAAAAGCCGGGTTGGATGGCCGCGCCGTTGTCGAAGTGATCAGTCAGGGGGCAGCTGGATCGTGGCAGATGTCAAACCGGTACGAGACGATGATTGACGATTCATTTGATCACGGGTTTGCGGTGGACTGGATGCGCAAGGATCTGGGCATCTGTCTGGACACGGCAGACGAGGTCGACGCGTCGCTGCCGGTCACGGCGCTGGTGGATCAGTTCTACAAGGATGTTCAGAAACTGGGCGGCGGACGCTGGGACACGTCAAGCCTGATCAAGCGCTTGCGCGCAATGGGCTGATCGTCTGATGGTATCGGTTGCAACATGCATCCGAAATGGTTCGCTGCCGGACCGTCTGGGGCGCTGCCCCAGACCCCGAGATATTTTCAGCAAGAAGAAAGACTATTCCGTGTCTGTGCCGCGCAAGGCCAGAATGGCGATGATGCCAAGCACACACAGGCCGACCACCGCGATGTTGAGCGGGCCGGTATTGGCGACAATCACCCCCACAAGCGCCCAGATCACGGTGATCCCGTATTCCGGTGCGCGGTGCAGCCGGTACTGCACGAAAAGCGCAATGGCCAGGCCGATCCCAAGGGCGACAATCGCTGCGATCGTTTCGGGCAGAAGGCCATACCCCCCCAGGACCAGCCCAATCGCCACACATGACGCCGCCGTGAGCCAGCCTGCGTAAATGGCCACCGGGGTCTGCTGGAACCAGCGATCGGTGTCGCCCACGCGAAACAGACTGACCAGCGCCGAAACCAGCATCACCCAGATCAGGACTGTCGCGGCAAGCGGCGACACGGTGGCAACCGGCAACCAAGTGGCCCCGACCGCCAAGCTGAGCACGAGGGGCGGGCGCATGGCGGCCCAATCGGGATCATCGCTGCGCTTTACGAGGCCAAAACCGGCACCGATGATCAACCACAGATAAATCAGGCCCCAGATGGCAAAGGCATAGCCGGCCGGCTGGACCGGCGGGTCGTCCTGCGGGGTCGGGAATTGATCGGGTTCAAACCCGTTGAACCCCTGCGTGAACCAGGGCGACGCCGCGAACGCAAGCGCGGCGATGAGCACCAGAAGGGACCAGATACGTGTCATGGCTCAGACCATCTTTCCATCTGCAGAAATCCGTGTGTGACCACCCAGCCAGGGATGCAGCGCTTCGGGCAATGTGACCGAGCCGTCTTTTTCCTGGCCGTTTTCCAGAACCGCAATCAGGCAGCGCCCCACGGCCAGACCTGACCCATTAAGCGTGTGCAGGTATTCGGGTTTGCCGCCATCCGCAGGCTTGAAGCGGGCGTTCATGCGCCGGGCCTGAAAATCACCGCAAACCGACACAGAGCTGATTTCGCGATAGGTGTTCTGACCGGGCAGCCAGACCTCGATGTCATGGGTCTGGCGCGCGCCAAAGCCCATATCGCCGACACACAAAACAACGGTGCGGTAGGGCAGGCCCAGCTTTTCAAGGATGCCTTGCGCGCAGCCTGTCATGCGGTCCAGCTCGTCGCGGCTGTGATCCGGGTGCGTGATCGACACCATTTCGACCTTTTCGAACTGGTGTTGGCGCAGCATGCCAGAGGTGTCGCGCCCGGCGCTGCCCGCTTCGGAGCGGAAACACTGGGTGTGGGCGACATAGCGCCGGGGCAGGGTGCTTTCGTCCACGGTCATGCCGTTGACGATGTTGGTCAGGGTCACTTCGGCGGTGGGCACGAGCCACCATCCATTTGTGGTCTGATAGCTGTCTTCGCCGAATTTGGGCAATTGGCCGGTGCCGTACATCATGTCATCGCGCACAAGCACGGGTGTCCATGTTTCCTGCAGGCCGTTTTCGCTGATATGCGTGTCGAGCATGAACTGCGCCAGGGCGCGGTGGACGCGCGCGATGGCCCCGGACATCACGACAAAGCGCGATCCAGAGAGTTTGGCTGCTGTTTCGAAATCCATGCCGGGGATAACACCCGGAATCTCGAAATGTTCCTTGGGCTGGAAATCGAAATCGCGCGGTGTGCCCCAGCGGCGGACTTCGACATTGTCGTCTTCGTCGGCCCCGTCAGGGACGTCGTCAAACGGCAGGTTCGGCAGGCCGATCAGCAGCTCGGTCAGGGTGTCGTCCAGCTCTTTTGCGCGGGCCTGAAGGTCGGCCACGGCGGCTTTTTTCGCGGCGACCTCATCGCGCAATGTCTGGAATGCGGCGTCGTCGCCAGAGGCTTTGACCTTGCCGATTTCCTTGGCCGCCTTGTTCTGATCGGCCTGTGCTGTTTCGGCCGCAAGAATGGCCGCGCGGCGGTCTTCGTCGATGCGCAACAGTTCGGATGAGACCGGTTCCAAGCCACGGCGCGAGATCGCGGCGTCAAACGCGGCGGGGTTTTCGCGGATGGTTCGGATATCATGCATGGGTCTGGTCCTTCTGACTCGCAATGGTTGAGCGGCCTTATGCACCGGAACGCGCGCATATGGTAGAGGCTTAGCGCGGCGGCAGGCGTGTTACCGGCACGGCCAGCGCGCCAGATTGCCCCATGGCGCTGATCACTGCCGCGATCTTCCAGCGATTGGCGTGTTTGACGACCACCGGCCCGCCGGAATTTCCCGATGTGACAGCGCATTCAAGGCGCAACAGCTGCGACGCGACGCGCCCGCCGCATCCGAACGCAGCCCCCAGCATATGTGGTCGGCGGGTCGAATAGCCCAGCACACCAAAGGGGGCCGGAGCGTCGTTTGGAGCCAGGTCAAGCGGGGCGACCTTTGCCGCGCGGTCGAGCGTGAGAATGGCGATGTCGTAGCGGATGTCGAGCACCCCTTCGGCATAGGCTTTGGGATGTATCCAGATCGCGGCACCGGCGACGATGTCGCTCGCCTCGCCACGCAGCCATCCGGCGACAAAGGTGAAGTCACCGGGTTTCGGGCCCAGCCCATCGGTGCCCGCCAGACAATGCGCTGCGGTCAGAACCTGATCCGGGGCGATGAGCGTGCCGGAACACATTTCGCGTTTGCGAAAGCCAGCGGCATTGACGCGGCCAATGGCCTGCCAGTTGCTGTGCTCTGGCCCCGGCAGAAGCGGCAGGTCTTGCGCGGCGGCGCTGTCGGCGATGATCGACAGAATGATGGACAGAACGGCGCATTTCATGACGCGACTTAAGGCGCAAGTTGGCGATATGGGCAAGTCTGCTGTGTCGGACCGGTGGTTTTGTCACAAGGACCGTTCGATCCAGTGCGCGCAGCAAACGGCACAAAACGCATAGGAAAACGCACGGAACGCGCCTTGCAAAGCCCAGACGGGCAACATAGGTTCCGCCCGAATTAATCGACCCATCATCAGCGGGGTGTGCCCCGCCATCTTCAAGGAGCACGCCCATGGAAGGCAGCGCAATTGCCCAGTTCGTCCCGCTTATTCTGATCTTTGCGATCATGTATTTCCTGTTGATCCGCCCACAGCAGAAAAAGATGAAAGAGCATCAGAAAATGGTCGAAAACCTGGTTCGTGGCGATGTTGTCATCACTCAGGGCGGGCTGATCGGAAAGGTGACGAAAGTCAAGGAAAACAACGAGTTGGATGTTGAAGTGAGCGAAGGTGTCAAAGTTCGTGTCGTGCGCAACACGATTGCCCAGGTTGTGTCGAAAACCGAACCTGCTAAGACGTAATCCTTTAACCTCGTATCGGACATCTCGCCCATGCTTCAGATCGATCTGTGGAAGCGCCTTCTGATCTGGACCACGGTCGCGGTCGGTCTGGCCCTGGCTTTGCCAAACCTGTTTTACCCTCGTGTCGAGCAGCACAATGATGCTGTCGCCGCGATAGAGCTTTCGGGCGAGACACCGGAACTGCTGGAGCAGCGCGGCAGCTGGCCGGAGTTTCTGCCGTCGGGTCTTGTGAACCTGGGCCTTGATCTGCGCGGCGGCGCGCATCTGTTGGCTGAAGTGCAGGTCACGGATGTCTACGAGTCGCGCATGACCGCGCTCTGGCCCGAAGTGCGCGACGTTCTGCGCCCGGAACGGGCCACGGTGGGCACCATTCGTCTGCAATCATCGCCGGTTGACGAGCTGCGGGTGCGGATTTCCGAACCTGCGGGCATGGACCGCGCGCTGGAGCTGGTGCGCGGACTGGCGCAGCCGGTGGTGTCGCTGACCGGGGCGCTGAGCAACGATCTTGAGGTCCGGGCCGAGGGCGATGAAATCGTCGTGACCCTGTCCGAAGCCGAGCAGATCGCCACCGACGAACGCACGATGCTGCAAAGCCTTGAGATCATCCGTCGGCGGATCGACGAGGTCGGCACCCGCGAACCCACTATTCAGCGGCAGGGGTCTGACCGGATCTTGATTCAGGTGCCGGGCATTGGATCTGCGGCAGAACTAAAGGAAATCATCGGCACAACCGCGCAATTGACCTTTCAGCCGGTGATCGGACGCAGCTCTGACGCGAATGCGGTGGCGGGTATCGGCAATGAAATCCTGCCTTCAATGGACGAAGCGGGCACGTTTTACATTCTGGAACAATCGCCGGTGGTGACCGGAGAGGAACTGGTCGATGCGCAACCGGCTTTTGACCAGAACGGGCGACCTGCGGTCAATTTCCGGTTCAATCCGGCCGGAGCGCGCAAGTTCGGCGATTATACAGCGGCCAATATCGGCAACCCGTTTGCCATCGTTCTGGATGCCGAGGTGATCAGCGCGCCCGTCATTCAAAGCCATATTCCGGGTGGATCGGGGATCATCACCGGCAATTTTTCAGTCGAGGAAAGCACGCAGCTTGCGGTTCTTTTGCGGGCAGGGGCCTTGCCTGCGGGGCTGGAATTTCTGGAAGAACGCACCATCGGGCCGGAATTGGGCCAGGACAGCATTGATGCGGGCCGGATCGCCACGATGATCGCCTTTGCAGCGGTGCTGGTGTTTATGGCGCTGAGTTACGGCCTGTTCGGATTGTTCGCCAATGTCGCCTTGATCGTCAATATCGGGCTGATTTTCGGATTGCTGAGCTTGATCGGTGCCACACTGACCCTTCCGGGTATCGCCGGGATTGTTCTAACGGTGGGGATGGCGGTGGACGCCAATGTGCTGATTTTCGAACGTATCCGCGAAGAGTTGCGAACGGCCAAAGGGCCAGCGCGGGCAATCGAGCTTGGCTATGAAAGAGCGCTTTCGGCCATTCTGGACGCAAATATAACCACGTTTATCACTGCTGTGATCCTGTTTGTCATGGGGTCCGGGCCGGTGCGCGGCTTTGCCATCACGCTGGGTCTTGGTATCCTGACATCGGTCTTTACAGCCATTTTTTTCACTCGGCTTTTGATCATTATGTGGTTCGAACGTCGTCGTCCCAAAACGATTGAGGTCTGAGATGCGGTTGCGATTGGTCAAACAGGGTACAAATTTCGACTTTTTCAACCGCTGGAAACTGTGGTTCGGGATCTCGGCGTTTTTGATGCTGCTGTCTTTTGTTTCGTTCTTTTTGCAAGGGCTGAACTACGGCATCGACTTTCGCGGCGGCACAACGATCCGCACCGAAAGCGCGCAACCGATTGATGTTGGCGTGTACCGCGACGCGATTGGTGCGCTGGAGTTGGGCGATGTGACCATCTCGGAAGTGTTCGATCCCACATTCGGCCCCGAGCAAAACGTAGCCATGGTCCGCATTCAGGCCCAGGACGGGGAAGAGGCGGTCAGCACGGCCGTGATCCAGCGGGTCGAGAACGCCTTGTCAGAGGTGGTGCCCGACATCCAGTTCGTATCGGTCGAATCCGTTGGCCCCAAAGTGTCCGGAGAGCTGATCCAAACCGCCGCCATTGCGGTGATCCTGGCGATCGGGGCTGTTCTGATCTACATCTGGCTGCGCTTTGAATGGCAGTTCGCGCTGGGGGCGGTTGCGGCCCTTGTGCATGACGTGATCCTGACCATCGGCATCTTTTCAGAGCTTCAGATCAAGTTTGATCTGGCGATTATCGCGGCCCTTCTGACCATTGTGGGCTATTCGCTGAACGATACGGTGGTGGTGTTTGACCGGGTTCGGGAAAACTTGATCAAGTACAAGAAAAAGGATCTCAAAGAGGTTCTGAATATCTCGATCAACGAAACGCTTAGCCGAACCTTCATGACATCCATCACCACGCTTCTGGCGCTGATCGCGCTGTTTGTGCTGGGCGGCGATGTGATCCGGGGCTTTGTGTTTGCGATGATCTGGGGTGTGATTGTCGGCACCTATTCGTCGATTTTTGTGGCATCGGCCATCCTGCTGTGGCTGGGCGTCAAACGCGACTGGACCAAGCCGACAGATACAACCGGCAACCAGTTCTCGAACGTCGATGCCTGAGTCGATCCTGGCCGCGCTGGATACAGCGGGGCTGGAATGGTTGCTGTTGGCCACGCTTGTCGCGGGGTTTGTCTATGGGTTTGCCGGGTTCGGCGCGGCCTTGGTGTTTTTGCCGGTCGGAACGATTTTCCTGCCGCCTGCGGTGGCCATTGCCTCTTTTTCCGTCTCGTCGATCTCGTCTTTTGTGACGGTCTTTCCCAAGGCGCTTCCTTTGGTGGATCGCAAGGCCGTCACGATCCTGATCGTCAGCGCGACAGTTTCGGCATCATTGGGCATCTGGGTCTTGACGGTGACGGATGTGACCATCCTGCGATGGGTTGTGGTGACCATCTGCGGTCTGACGCTCTGCGCTCTGATCGCGGGATGGCGGTACGAGCTGGAACCCACGGCAGGCGCGCGTGCCGGTGTTGGATTTGCCGCCGGGTTTGTCGGGGGGGTCAGCGGCCTGACCGGACCGATCATGGTGCTGTTTCAGCTGGCCGGACGTGATCCGGTTGCGGTGACCCGCGCCACAACCGTGGTGTTTCTCAGCACGACCAGCTTGCTGATCCTGCCCTTGATGTATCTTCAGAATGTGCTGACCGTTCAGGCCATCGCGCTTGGCTTGCTGTTTTTGCTGCCCTACGGCATCGGCGCGGTTTTGGGACAGGGACTTTTTCATCCGGGCCGGGAACGCTTCTATCGGGTTGCGGCCTATGTCATAATCGGGGGTGCCACGCTCATGGGGCTCCCTCTTTGGGACAGAGGCTAAGCTGGAGGAACGGATATGCGACTGAACGAAGTGGTTTACGATGACGCGGAACCCATCGAAGGCTATGGCGCGGGTTTCTTTCGGATCGGTGGTAAAAAACACCCGGCTCCGGTTGTGACCGGCGGTCTGGGAACGCGGCCCTGGGGCGGGTATGAGGACACGCAGGTGCTGCTGGACATGACCGGCGAGGTGGACGTTCTGTTTATCGGAACCGGCACGGACATCGCACATATTCCCGCCGCCTTGCGCCAGACATTGGAAGAGGCCGGGGTCGGTGTCGAAGTGATGAGCTCTCCGGCGGCCTGCCGCACCTATAATGTATTGCTGTCCGAAGGACGGCGCGTTGCGGTCGCGCTTTTGCCGGTCGAATGACGCGGACCCCTATGTGACGCTGCGTTTCGCAACACCGCCTGCAACGGCAGTCCCAACTATTCAGAAAAACACCATTTTCCCGCTTTTAGCAGGCGCGTCCGTGGGTTAAGCGGGGGCATGGTATTGGCTGTTCGCGATCTGGCCGTCACGCGGGGCGGTTTGGCAATCCTGGAAGGGGTGTCCTTTGACCTGTCGCCGGGTGAGGCACTGGTCCTTCGCGGGCCGAACGGTATCGGCAAAACCACCCTGCTGCGCAGTGTCGCCGGTTTGCAACCGGTCGAAGCGGGACGCGTGACAGGGGCCGAGGACCAGATGGCCTATGCCGGGCATTCCGACGGGCTCAAGGCGATGCTGAGCGTTACGGAAAACCTGCAATTCTGGGCCGCTGTGTTCGGGCTCAAGGACATTGATCCCGCACTGCAAGCCTTTGATCTGGAAGAGCTGCGTAACCGGATGGCGGGCACATTGTCTGCCGGTCAAAAGCGGCGGCTGGGATTGGCGCGGTTGATGGTGACCGGGCGGCCGATCTGGGTTCTGGATGAACCCACCGTGTCACTGGATGTGGCGTCTGTGGCGCTTTTTGCGGATGCGATACGCAGGCATCTGCGCAACGGCGGAAGCGCGTTGATGGCCACCCATATTGATCTGGGTCTGAACGAGGCGCGGGTTCTGGACCTGACGCCGTTCAAGGCGCTGCCACGGACGCGTCAGATGGACGAGGCCTTCCTGTGAGAGCGCTGCTGTTCCGCGATTTGATCCTGTCGATCCGCGCAGGTGGTGGCTTTGGGCTGGGTCTGGCGTTTTTCCTGATCGTGACCGTGCTTGTGCCTCTGGGCGTCGGCCCACAGACCGAGCTGTTGTCCCGCATCGCACCGGGTATTCTGTGGATTGGCGCGTTGCTGGCGTGTTTGCTGTCGCTTGACCGGATTCTGGCGCTTGATTGGGAGGACGGCACGTTGGACCTGCTGGCCACCGCACCGCTTCCTGTCGAAAGCATTGTGTCGATCAAGGCGTTGGCGCATTGGCTGACCACCGGTTTGCCATTGGTGCTTGCGGCACCGGTGCTTGGCGTTTTGCTGAACCTGCCATTGCCCGCCTATCAGTGGGTTTTGATCAGCCTGGCGCTAGGCACACCGGCGCTTAGCGTGATCGGAACCTTTGGGGCGGCGTTGACCGTTGGTCTCAAGCGCGGGGGGCTGTTGATGTCATTGCTTGTTCTGCCGCTTTATGTGCCCACGCTGATCTTTGGCGCAGAGGTGGCGCGACGCGGAGCAGAGGGGTTGACGGTGCAGACACCGCTGATGCTTCTGGCGGGCATCAGCTTTGGCGTGATCGCCTTGTTGCCCTTTGCCAGCGCGGCTGTTCTGCGGATCAATCTGCGATAACGCGTCGCTTGGCGCGAATTTGAATTGAAGGCGCGATCAAAACCACCTACCTGCTGCATATGTCTTTGTGGGAATACGCAAATCCGGTGAAATTCATCCGCACCACCGACAAGGTGTTGCCGTGGATATGGGCACTTGCCGGCGTGTCATTGAGTGTCGGACTGATCTGGGGCTTCTTTTTCACCCCGAATGATTTCCGGCAGGGATCAACCGTGAAAATCATCTACATTCACGTACCGTCAGCGCTGATGGCGATCAATGCGTGGTTGATGATGCTGGTGGCGTCGCTGGTGTGGATCGTGCGCCGACATCACGTCTCGGCATTGGCCGCGCGGGCTGCGGCCCCGGTGGGGGCGGTGATGACGGTGATTGCCTTGGCAACAGGCGCGTTCTGGGGCCAGCCGATGTGGGGCACATGGTGGGCCTGGGACCCGCGACTGACCTCGTTTCTGATCCTGTTCCTGTTTTACCTGGGCTACATGGCCTTGTGGGAAGCGATTGAAAACGACGACACCGCCGCGGATCTGACGTCGATCCTGTGTTTGGTCGGCTCTGTTTTTGCGATCCTCAGCCGCTATGCGGTCAATTTCTGGAATCAGGGCCTGCATCAGGGAGCGACGCTTAGTCTGGACAAGGAAGAGAACATCTCGGACGTATTCTGGTTTCCATTGCTGGTTTGTATCGCGGGGTTTGTTCTTTTGTTTATCGCGTTGGTGTTTTTGCGGACACAGACTGAAATTCGTGCCCGCCGGACACGGGCGCTGATGGCGCGGGAGGGACAGGCATGATGCCGGATCTGGGAAAATACGCGTTTGAAGTGCTTAGTTCATATGCGGTGACGCTGGCGTTGCTGGTGGTGATCGTGCTGGTCAGCATCCGCCGCGCCGGCAAGGTGCGCGCCGCGTTGGAAGAGGTTGAAAACCGGAGACCGCGAAATGGCTAAAGTCTCACCCTTGATGGCGCTGCCGCCAGTCATCTTCGGGGCCTTTGCGATCCTGGCTTATGTGGGCATGTTTCGCGAAGACCCCCAGGGCCTTCCGTCAACGCGCGTCGGACAACCGGCACCGCCGATCACCGAACTGGCCCTCAGCGGCTATCCCGCCTTCAGGCCCGAGATGCTTCAAACCGGAGAGGTGACTCTGGTGAATTTCTGGGCAAGCTGGTGTCCACCATGCCGGTTGGAACATCCCAAACTGCTTGAGATGCAGGCAGAGGGCATGTCGATCATCGGGGTCAACATTCGCGACCAGCAGGCCAATGCAACACGGTATCTGATCGAAGACGGCAATCCGTTTTCAGCGGTGCCGTTCGATCCCGGCGGCCGCACGTCGATTGACTGGGGCGTCACAGCACCGCCCGAGACATTTATCGTCGATGGGGATGGAATAGTCCTGTACCGATTTGCCGGGCCACTGGTCGGGTCGGATTACGAACAGCGCTTTGTGCCCGCGCTTGAGGCGGCACTGGCCGACTGACGGCGTTTAGGGCAGCACGGCCTGCATTGGAACAGAGGTTCCGGCAAATACGCTTGCGCCCGCAAGAACAAGCAATGCTGCAGTCTGTATGATGGTCAGCAGTTTCATGTCTTAACTCGTCGATGTTAGGTATTTGTTAAGTCTCTGACATGGGGGCAGCCCCGACAAAAGTGTAGGGGCCAAGCTGTCACATGCGACAGGATGTGCCAGGCCGGATCAGACCAGGTCGGGCGAACCTCAGGCCTGTGAAAGACACATTCTGCGTCAGACCGTTTGTGTCACGGATGGGTGGCCAAAGGGTCGGGTCCAAACTGGTTCGGCCCATCCGAGCCTTTTTGCACAAAGAAATACACCAAGATCAATGCGCCAATGAGCGGAATAAAGACGAGCAGATACCACCATCCGGATTTGTCCAGATCGTGCAGCCTGCGCACACCAACAGCGACAGACGGAAGAAAAACTCCTAAAGAAAACAATCCGCCTAACACCGAGATTGTCTGACCCTCAACGGTTTGCCCAAAAATTGCGGAATCAACAAAGGACAAGACAGTGTTGACAATCAACAGGAACAGGACAAACCACCAAAGTTCGGATCTTTGGGCGCGGCCTGTGAAGGTGGCGTATTTCGAGAAACATGTTTTGATGGCGTCTTGAAAGGTCATAATCCAAATCCTTGATGTAAAAACCTGCGTGCATGCCGCCTGAGATGTGTCGGTCTGCGGTTACAGGATGCAGGCCTTGTCGTGAAATTCAACAATTTTGCGGTTTGATCTCAGGTTTGGCAGAGCGGATAAAAAAGGCGGGCACGGGGCCCGCCGTTTTCATGTGTAATGGTCGTCCGTTATTCGGCCGCAATCGCATCCCGCCCGGCAAGATCGCGCAGCACATAGTGCAGCACGCCGCCGTTTTCGATGTATTCGATCTCGATCCCGGTATCGATCCGGCATTTGAGCGTGATCGTCTTCTCGGTGCCATCCGCGTAGGTGATGGTGCAGGGCACCTCGGCCAGCGGGGTGATCGTGTCCAGCCCGTGGATCGACACGGTTTCATCGCCGGTCAGGCCCAGCGATTTGCGTGTATCGCCGCCGGTGAATTCGAACGGGATCACACCCATACCAACCAGATTGGAGCGGTGGATGCGTTCAAAGCTTTCGGCAATGACCGCCTTCACGCCCAACAGCGCCGTGCCCTTGGCCGCCCAGTCACGGGACGATCCGGCACCGTATTGTTCGCCGCCAAACACCACCAGGGGCGTGCCCTGTTCCTGATAGGCCATGGCCGCGTCAAAGATCGACGTTTCCTGACCGTCAGGGCCTTTGGTGTAGCCACCTTCGACACCGTCCAGCATCTCGTTCTTGATGCGGATATTGGCGAAGGTGCCGCGCATCATGATCTCGTGATTGCCACGGCGTGATCCGTAAGAGTTGAATTCACGCGGGCTGACCTGCCGTTCCAGAAGGTATTGGCCTGCGGGCGTGGTTTCCTTGAACGATCCGGCCGGCGAGATGTGGTCGGTGGTGATCATGTCGCCCAGAAGCGCGAGCACTTTCGCGCCTTCGATGTTTTCGATCTTCTTGGTGTCCATCGTGATGCCCTGGAAATAGGGCGGGTTCTGAACGTAGGTCGAGGTCGGCGGCCAGTCGTAGGTTTTCTGGTCGGTGGTTTCGACACCCTGCCACTTTTCGTCGCCGGTGAAGACCTCGGCGTATTTCTCCATGAACGCTTCGCGGGTGACTGTCTTTTCTACCAGTTCGGCGATTTCGGCCTGCGTCGGCCAGATGTCCTTGAGATATACGTCGTTTCCGTTCTGATCCTGACCCAGCGGGTCTTTAGAGATGTCGATATTCATGTCACCGGCCAGCGCATAAGCCACGACCAGCGGTGGCGAGGCCAGGTAGTTGGCGCGCACATCCGGGCTGATACGCCCCTCGAAGTTGCGGTTGCCGGACAGGACAGAGGTGGCGATGATGTCGCCCTCGTTGATCGCCTCTGACAGTTCCGCCTGAATTGGGCCGGAGTTGCCGATACAGGTCGTGCAGCCGTAGCCGACAAGGTTAAAGCCGATGGCGTCAAGGTCGTCCTGAAGGCCTGCGGCCTCAAGATAGGCGCTCACAACCTGAGAGCCGGGGGCGAGCGATGTCTTGACCCACGGTTTGCGGTTCAGGCCCAGTTCCCGCGCCTTGCGCGCCACGAGGCCCGCGCCGATCATCACGTAGGGGTTGGACGTGTTGGTGCAGGAGGTGATCGAGGCGATCACGATGGTGCCATCATGGATCGTGTAATCCTCACCCTTGACCTTGGCGCGCTTGTGCTTGCCGATGTCGCCCGGAATGTTGCGCGGGGCCAGTGCGCCGCCTTCGTCATACCATTCCTCTTTTTCTTCCTGATCGGCTTTGTATCCCGGCCGCTGACCGCTGATGTATTCCCCAAACGTCTGCGCCGCTTTATCCAGCGCCACGTAATCCTGTGGCCGCTTTGGCCCGGAGATGGCCGGAACAATGGTGCCCATATCCAGCGTCAGCGTGTCGGTGTAGATCGGCGCGTAATCCGCGTCGCGCCAGAAGCCGTTTTCCTTGGCATACGCCTCGACCAAAGCAATGCGATCCATGTCGCGGCCCGTGGTCTTCAGATAACGCAGGGTTTCGTCGTCGATCGGGAAGAAGCCACAGGTCGCGCCATATTCCGGGGCCATGTTTGCGATTGTCGCCCGGTCCGCCAGCGGCAGGGTATCAAGGCCTTTGCCGTAAAATTCGACAAATTTGCCCACCACGCCGCGTTCGCGCAGCATCTCGACCACCTTGAGAACCAAATCTGTGCCGGTGGTGCCTTCCATCATTTCGCCGGTCAGCTCAAAGCCGACAACTTCGGGGATGAGCATAGAGATCGGCTGGCCGAGCATCGCGGCTTCTGCCTCGATCCCGCCGACGCCCCAGCCCAGCACGGCAGCGCCGTTGACCATTGTGGTGTGGCTGTCGGTGCCCACAAGCGTGTCAGGATAGGCCACCTGTTCGCCGTTCTGATCCGCATCGGTCCAGACGGTTTGTGCGAGGTATTCAAGGTTCACCTGATGGCAGATGCCCGTGCCCGGCGGCACAACGCGGAAATTGTTGAACGCCTGCTGACCCCACTTGAGGAAGGTGTAGCGTTCCATGTTGCGTTCGTATTCGCGGTCCACGTTCATCTGGAACGCGCGCGGGTTGCCGAATTCGTCGATCATCACCGAATGGTCGATGACAAGATCCACCGGGTTCAGCGGGTTGATCTTTTCCGGATCACCCCCCAGCGCCACGATCCCGTCGCGCATCGCCGCCAGATCCACAACCGCAGGAACACCGGTGAAGTCCTGCATCAGAACGCGGGCAGGGCGGTAGGCGATTTCGCGCGGGTTCTTGCCGCCCTTTTCGCCCCAGGTGCCGAACGCTTTGATGTCGTCGACGGTGACGGTCTTGCCATCCTCAAAGCGCAGCATGTTTTCCAGAACGACTTTCAGGCAGGCGGGCAGTTTGGAAAACGATCCAAGCCCCGCCGCTTCGGCCGCAGGGATCGAATAATAGGCGATGGACGTGCCGTTGACCGTCAGCGTCTTGCGGGTCTTGGCTGTGTCCTGACCAACTGTGATGGGCATGACAGGGCTCCTCAAAGCAAAGAAATACAGGAATTCTAGGGGCTATTTGCCCGATGGATCGGGGGCGTTCAAGGGGGGTGCGACGATTTTGGTATACTATTGCACACAATTATGAAGCCAACGGTTTTCTGTAACACTTATCGCAGCTCTCTCTCAAAACCTTGATTGGTTATTTCACTCGTCGGGCGCTACGTCTCTGCTATGATACCACGAACGGGACAGCTCGAGAATGCGCAGGCTTCTGACACTTTTAACAGCTTTGATGATCGCAACTACGGGCAGCACCGCCAAGGCGGAAAACGCGCTTGTGGTGGTCGAGCTGTTTACCTCGCAGGGGTGTTCATCCTGCCCTCCGGCTGATGAATTGCTGGGCCGGTTGGGGCAGCGTGACAATGTCATCGCGCTGGCGCTGCATGTCGATTATTGGGACTATATCGGCTGGAAAGACCAGTTTGCGCATGCCGCCTTTACCGGGCGCCAAAAAGGATATGCGCGGTCTTTCGGCAGCCGGGCCATCTATACGCCGCAAATGGTGATCAACGGCTCCAAGGCGGTTGTGGGCAACCGCGTGATCGATGTTGCAGACATGGTACAGGATTATGCGCAAAAGGGCATGCTGGTGCCGCTTGACCTGTCCTTGGAGGGATCAACCCTGCGTATTGCCGCCCCTGCACAGCAGGACATGCAAAACGCTGATTTGGTCCTGATCCGCTATATGCCGCATCAAACCGTGTCGATTCCGCGGGGCGAAAACGCTGGCAAAGACATCACTTACACGCATATCGTTACAGAATGGCACGATATCGGCGATTGGAACGGGCGCACGGCGCTGTCTGAAAGCGTGGCCGTCGAAGGGTCAGCGCCGATTGTCGTGTTGGTTCAGGCCAAGGATCATGGCCCCATCCTGGCTGCCGCGCGTTTGCGCTGACGTTTCGGCTTCCAGCGGCGATGAATCCAGAACCATTGCTCGGGATGCGCGTGTATGCGCGCCTCAAGCCGCCGCGTGGCTGTTTGCATCATGACAACCGGATCACCATGTTCGATCGGCGCGTCGAAGACAGCTTCGAACGACACGCCATCCGGCTGCCGGATGCCGAAAAACGGCACCAGTAACGCACCCGTCTTCAGCGCGATATCCGCAGCAGAGGTCAGCGTCGGCGCAGGTTGGCCCATGAAATCAAACGTCGTGCCCGCGCTGTCATAGACATCAAACAGCAACACGCCCATGCCGCCTTCGCGGATATGTTTGATCAGCCCCATCGTGCCCCGGCGCCCCTGTTCGAACACCGGATCGGACAAGGCGTGCATGTTGGCCGCGTAATGGGCGTTGAAAAACGGGTTCGACATCGGACGGTAGAGACCACCAATGCGATAGCCTCGGGCCACCAACGCGGCGCGCGGGGCCTCGAAATTTCCGAAATGGCCTGTCACAAACAAAACCGGCCGACCGCTGGCACGCGCCTGTTCGATATGCGGCAGCCCGTCACCCGACAGCGTCGCATTCTCCATCCGGCGCAGCAGGCCCTGCACATCGTAATTGTCGATCATCGTGCGCCCGGCATTGTCCGCAACGCGGTCGGCAAGCCGTTTTCGGGTGTCTTTTGGCATGTCGGGCCAGACATGGGCCAGATTGTCCATTGCCCGTTGACGGTATCCAGCCAAAGGGGCCACGACATGACGCACCAGACGCCCCATGACCCAAAGCCGTGCGCGGACCGGCAGGCGCAGCGCCAGCCAGATCGCACCGCGCAGAATGCGGTCGGTGATCCAGTCTTGCCACCCACCGGGGCTGTGTTTGCGGTTCTTCTTGGCCACGGGATCTGTGTCTTGCCTGCAGAATTGATGATCACACATAGGCTGCAGGATGGCCGCACACAACCGCTCAGCCGTGACCGGTGTTTTGGCACGAGGTTTTGGCACTTGGGTGGACAACAGACGGGACTGCGCGACACACCGGCTTGCGTGTGCGTTGCCAGCAGCCATAACATCGGCACCAGCTGAACAAGGACACCGAACATGGACATAACCGAAAACACCGTGGCAGCCATCACCGGTGGGGCCTCTGGTCTGGGCCACGCCGCGGCAACCGCGCTGGCAGAGGCAGGCGCAAAAGTTGTGATTTTGGACCTGAACGCCGAGATCGGCGAGACGACCGCATCGCAGCTGGGCGGGATGTTTGTGCAAACGGATGTGAGCGATGCCACAAGTGTTGCGGCAGCCATGGACCGGATCGCGTCCGCCTATGGTGGCCTGCATATCGCGGTCAATTGCGCCGGTCTGGCCCCGGCGGCAAAAACCGTGTCAAAAGGGGTCGCGCATGATCCGGCGCTTTTTGCCAAGGTGATCAACGTGAACCTGATCGGCACGTTTCAGGTGGCCTCTCAGGCGGCGACGCTGATGTCGCGCAATGATCCGCTGGACGAGAACGGGTCGCGCGGCGTTGTGATCAACACCGCATCCATTGCCGCCTATGAAGGCCAGGTTGGGCAGGTGGCGTATGCCGCGTCAAAGGGTGGCGTGGTCGGGCTGACCCTGCCGATGGCGCGGGATCTGGCCCCATTGGGAATCAGGATCTGTTCAATTGCGCCGGGATTGTTCAAAACCCCGATGCTTGAAGCCCTGCCACAAGAGGTGCAGGACAGTCTGGGCGCGCAGGTGCCGTTTCCACCACGATTGGGACATGCCAGCGAATACGCACAGCTGGTGCGTCATATCGTGGAAAATTCCATGCTGAACGGGGAAGTGATCCGTCTGGACGGTGCCATTCGCATGGCGCCGCGCTAGAATGCCGTTCAATGACAAAAGAAAGGGGCGCTATGCCGTTTGATGCGATTATCGTAAGCCATGGACAACCCTCTGACCCCGAGGTCGGAGAAGCGGAAATCGCGGCTCTGGCGGCCTCTGTTGGCGCGCTTTTGCCAGACGCGCGGGTCGAAGGTGTGACGCTGGCGGCCCGTGGCAAGATCGAAGCCCTGAGCGCAGAGCGCCCCGGCGCGCTGATCTATCCGATGTTCATGGCGGATGGTTGGTTCACACAGGTGCAATTGCCCAGACGTCTGGCACCCGATGTCGGCCCGCAACTTGTCACCTTTGGCATGGATTGCACATTGCCGATGCTTGCTGCGCGGTGGTTGCGCGATATCGCCAAAGACCATGGGCTTGACCCGTCCGACATAGATCTGGTGATTGCCGGGCATGGGTCGGGAAAATCCAAACGGGTGTCAGCCGCCACCTATACGTTTGCCGATCAACTGGCCGCCGAGTTCGCACCAAAATCATGCCGATGCGGCTTTGTCGAAGAAGCCCCATCGCTGGAAGAAGCACTGACCGGTCTGGGCCAACAGTCGATCTGCTTGCCATATTTCGCCGCAAAACGCGGCCATGTTCTTGACGATTTGCCACAAGCGGTTGCCGCAACCGGCTACAAGGGGATTGTGCTTGATCCGATTGGCCTGAACCCGGACGTGCCTGCCATGATCGCCGACGCGCTGAGATGGCGGGCGACGACATCGGACGTGTCCGTGTGCGTCTGATCGGGTGACAGCGGATATGGTAGGCCCGGCAGGACTTGAACCCGCAACCAAAGCGTTATGAGCGCTCTGCTCTAACCAATTGAGCTACAGGCCCGCCATGAGTGTTTCACTATCAGACAACCGGGGCGCGTCAAGAGGCGCTGCGACACGCGGATGATGGACTTGTGCCCATGCCTGCGCTAAGGCAGCCGCGAGCACCGGAGGGCGTATCATGACAGACGGCAAAAATGGCATCACCTATGCAGATGCAGGTGTGGATATCGACGCGGGCAATGCGCTGGTTGACCGGATCAAACCTGCGGCCAAACGCACCGCGCGGCCCGGAGTGGTGTCGGGGCTGGGCGGGTTCGGCGCGCTGTTCGACCTCAAAGGCGCGGGCTATACCGATCCGGTTCTGGTGGCGGCGACCGATGGCGTGGGCACCAAGCTGCGCATCGCAATTGACACCGGCCACGTTGATGGCGTGGGTATTGATCTGGTTGCGATGTGTGTGAACGACCTTGTTTGCCAAGGTGCCGAGCCGTTGTTTTTCCTGGACTATTTCGCCACTGGCAAGCTTGAGACCGACATCGCCGCGCGGGTCATCGAAGGAATTGCCGAAGGCTGCGCCTTATCCGGCTGTGCGTTGATTGGCGGCGAAACCGCCGAGATGCCGGGCATGTATCCGGCTGGCGACTTTGATCTGGCGGGCTTTGCCGTCGGGGCCATGGAGCGCGGGACGGATCTGCCACGCGATGTGACCGCAGGCGATGTGCTGTTGGGGCTTGGCTCTGACGGGGTGCATTCAAACGGTTATTCGCTGGTGCGCAAGCTGGTCGAGATATCCGGCCTGAGCTGGGAGGCCGATTGCCCCTGGAGCGATGGCACATTGGGGCAGGCGTTGCTGACACCGACGCGGCTTTACGTAAAGCAAGCTTTGGCCGCAATCGGGCAGGGCGGCGTAAACGCCCTGGCGCATATCACCGGCGGCGGGTTGACGGAAAACCTGCCACGGGTCCTGCCCGAAGACCTGGGCGCGCAGATTGATCTGTCCGCATGGGATCTTCCCCCGGTTTTCCAGTGGTTGGCCAAAACCGGCACCATGTCAGAGGCCGAATTGCTCAAGACATTCAACTGTGGCATCGGCATGATCCTGGTAGTCAAACCGTCAGACCGTGACGCGATCACGGCGGTGTTGACCGATGCGGGCGAAACCGTATCCGAGATCGGGACTGTCACCGGCACACCGGGCGTGGCCTATTCCGGCGCTCTTTTGTGACACAACGCGTTGCGATCCTGATCTCTGGTGGCGGGTCCAATATGGTGTCGCTGGTCGAGGATATGCAGGGCGATCATCCGGCGCGACCGGTTCTGGTTGTCTCCAATGTTGCGGATGCCGGCGGTCTTGAGAAAGCCCGATCCCGGGGCATTGCGACCGCGTGTGTGGATCACACAGCCTTTGGAGCGAATCGCAGCGCGTTTGAGGCGCGCTTGTCAGAGGTTTTGGAGGCGGCGAAGCCGGATGTCATATGTCTGGCCGGGTTCATGCGCGTGTTAAGCGCACCCTTCGTGACCCGGTGGCAGGGCAAGCTTTTGAACATCCATCCGTCGCTGCTGCCGAAATACAAAGGGCTGAACACCCATGCCCGCGCCCTTGCTGCGGGCGACTCGGAGGCGGGGTGTTCCGTGCATGAAGTCACAGCCGAACTGGATGGTGGCCGGGTGCTGGGACAGGCGCGGGTGCCGATCTTACCCGACGACACGCCAGAAAAACTTGCACAGCGCGTTTTGGCGCAAGAGCATGTTCTTTATCCAAAAATCCTGCGCCGCGTCGCGATCGGAGACCGCTCGCGGCTGGATCTGCCTTGAAATGACCCAATCTTGCGCTATGCAGGGTTTTACGCTTCCGCTATGCGTAAGACGGGGTGCCAAAGAAAAAACGATAAAAGAACGACCCATTATATGCACGTTGTGACCACGACCCAGGATTTGGCTGCGTTCTGTCAGCGCGCCGCCCAGACGGCTTATGTAACCGTCGATACCGAATTTCTAAGAGAACGGACCTATTACTCAAAGCTGTGCCTGATCCAGCTGGCCTATCGCGGCAACGGGGAGGATGACGCAATTCTGGTCGATCCGTTAAGCAATGGCCTGTCGCTTGATCCCCTGCTGGAGCTGTTCAAAAATCCGGACGTGGTCAAAGTGTTCCACGCGGCGCGCCAGGATCTTGAGATTTTCTATATCGACCACGGTGTGATCCCTGAACCGCTGTTTGACACACAGGTGGCGGCCATGGTGGCCGGTTTCGGCGATCAGGTCGGGTACGAGACGCTTGTCCGCAAAATCGCCAAAGAATCGCTTGATAAATCATCCCGGTTTACCGACTGGTCGCGACGGCCCTTGTCGGACAGTCAAAAAACCTATGCCCTGGCGGATGTCACTCATCTGCGTCAAATCTATGAATTCCTGAAAAAGCGTCTTGCCGATAGCGGTCGCGACAAATGGGTCGAGGAAGAAATCGCCACGTTGCTGGCTCCAGACACATATGTCACCCATCCCGACGATGCCTGGATGCGCATCAAGACGCGCTCGAACGCGCCGCGGTTTTTGGCCCTGATCAAGGAACTGGCCAAATTTCGCGAAAGCTATGCCCAGGATCGCAATATCCCGCGCAGCCGGGTCTACAAGGATGATGCGCTGGTTGAACTGGCTTCGACCAAACCCAAAGATATGAGCGACCTGGGAAGGTCGCGGCTTTTGCTTCGGGATGCGCGCAAAGGCGATATCGCCGAAGGTATCCTCAAAGCCGTGCACCGCGCCCAAAGCCTGCCGAAAGACCAATTGCCGGTTCTGGACAATCCGCGCCAATCCCCGCAGGTCAATCCGGCACTGGCCGATCTGCTTCGGGTCTTGCTCAAGGCGAAAACCGAAACCTCGGGTGTTGCCTCGAAACTGATCGCCTCGGCCGCCGATCTGGATGCGCTGGCCTCTGGTGCCAGGGATATCGCGGCTTTGCGGGGATGGCGCCGCGAGGTGTTTGGTGAAGACGCTCTGCGTTTATGCGAAGGGCGTGTCGCGCTGGCCGCAAAGGGCAAGCAGGTTCAGATCATCGAGATCTAAGCCCCTCAGCGGCGCGCTGTTCTTGCGTTATCGGCCCCGCGCACCGTGATTGACCGAATGCCCCGCAGATCCTGATCCGTGATCCACACCGCTGCTGTGACCTGACGGGCCAGCGGGCCAGCAGAGCGCGGGCCAGCCTGCTGCCGCGCGCGCAAGTCAAACACAAGCGTATCATCGGTGCTGGCGTCGTCATCGGCGATCAATCGCACATCAAACGGGCCGACGCGGCTGGCCTGACCCGTGGTACGGATGATCGCCCCACCGGGACGGCGCTCGATCAACAGTTCTGTGATCTGCGCAACAGGGCGTCCGGCATAAACCGCAGCCTGGTTTGTGCGGAACACCGACGCGCGACGAGCCGGGATCAATGGATTTACCTCGCTGTCGGCGGGGGTCATCGCGGACGGATCAGGCTGGCCGGACCCAAACCAATTCAGCGGATTGAACCGGGACTGGTTGATGGCGGTACAGCTGGTCAGCACCACCAGTGCGAGGGTCAAAAGCGTCACGGGTTTGCGCATGGTCGGTCCCTTTGCCTGTCTTCTTTCGACGTAACCGATTGCGCCGCCATTGAAAAGCGTCAAGCCCGGGCTGGACGTTTCTGATCGCTCTGCATAGGTGTTTGGAACACGGAAAGACCAGTGGAGTTCACGATGGCCAGCGCTGCGTTTGAAGATATTGTTGAGGATTTCGAATTTCTTGACGACTGGGAAGATCGCTATCGAATGGTGATCGAACTGGGCAAGGCCATGGAGCCGTTGCCAGAGGCGCTGAAAGTGCCCGCAACCAAGGTTGACGGCTGTGCCAGCCAGGTGTGGCTGCACCCACAGATCGATGGCGGCGTGGTGCACTTTGACGGGGAAAGCGACGCGATGATCGTCAATGGTCTGATCGCGGTTCTGCGCAAGCTTTACAATGGCCTTCCACCGTCAGAGGTGGTGGCGATTGATGCCCGCGCCGAACTGGGGCGTCTTGGGCTTAACGATCACCTATCTGCGCAAAGGTCGAACGGGCTGCGCGCAATGATCGAGCGTTTGCAGGGGTTTGCAGCAAACTCTTCATCCTAGACAATCCCTACAGAAACCCGCTGCTTTCTCTGTTTCACAAATATCTCGGGGGTTTGGGGGCTGGCCCCCAATCCGCCATAACCGTCAGTCGTTGCTGCTTCGGGTAAAGCGGGCCGCATCGGCAGCGGCGCGGCGAATGGCGTTCGATTTGTGCACGGTTTCCTGATACTCGGCTTCGGGATCGCTGTCATAAACAACCCCGCCACCGGCCTGGATATACAGCTTTTGATCCTGCACCAACGCCGTGCGCAGGGCGATACACATATCCATATCGCCTCCTGCGCTGAAATACCCGACAGCGCCGCCATAAAGGCCGCGTTTCTCCGGCTCCAGCTCATCAATGATCTGCATCGCACGCACCTTGGGCGCGCCGCTCACGGTGCCCGCTGGCAGACCGGCAAGCAAAGCGGACAGCGCGTCATGATCGGGGCTAAGTTCGCCCACCACGTTCGAGACGATATGCATGACGTGGCTATAGCGTTCGATGATGAATTGCTCGGTCGGGCGGACCGTGCCGATTTTGGCGACACGCCCGACATCGTTGCGGCCCAGATCCAGTAGCATCAGATGTTCCGCGCATTCCTTGGCATCGGCCAAAAGATCGGCCTCCAGGGCGGCATCTTCCTGCGGTGTGGCTCCACGGGGACGGGTGCCTGCGATTGGGCGAATGGTCACTTCATCGCCAAAGACCCGCACCAGGATTTCCGGGCTGGCGCCAATAATCTGAAACCCGCCAAAGTTAAAGTAAAACATAAAGGGCGACGGATTGGTTCTTCTAAGGGAACGATAAAGTGCAAATGGCGGAAGCGGAAAATCCTGTGTCCATCGTTGCGCCGGGACGACCTGAAAGATGTCGCCTGCTTTGATGTAATCCTTGGCTTTTTCAACGGCCGCCTTGTATCCCTCGTGGGTGAAATTCGACACCGGGGGCGCGATATCGGCGGCGTCTCCCATTTCGCGGGCCTGTTGCGGCAAGGCGCGCTCCAGATCGCGAACTGCGTCCATCACCCGCTCGGCCGCCTGCGCATAAGCGGCGCGTGCGGTCAGCCCGTCATTGACCCAGGCGGGGGACACCACGGTCACTTCGCCTTTCACCCCGTCCAACACCGCCACGACAGAGGGCCGCATCATAATTGCGTCGGGCAGGCCAAGCGGGTCGGGGTTCACATCGGGCAAATGTTCAACCAGCCGGATCATATCGTAGCCAAGATACCCGAACAGGCCAGCCGCCGATTGGGGCAGGCTTTCGGGAAGGTCGATTTTCGATTCGGCGATCAGCGCCCGCAAGGCGGTCAGCGGATCGTCTAACTGCGGCTCAAATGCGTCCGGGTCATAGCGTGCAGACCGGTTGATGCTGCTTTGAGTGCCATGACATTTCCAGATCACATCGGGTTTCATCCCGATGATCGAATACCGCCCCCGCACGTCTCCGCCGGTGACGCTTTCGAGAACAAACGCGTCTTTCGCCGCCCCCGTCAGTTTGAGCATCAAAGACACCGGCGTGTCGAGATCAGCGGCAAGCTGTGCAGACACAACTTGATTCTGACCCGCTTCATAGGCGCGGGCAAAGCTGTCGTAATCGGGAGTCAAATGGGCCATAATCTATTGAATGATTGCGTGAACGGCATTGATTGCCGTCTGGTTGACCTCAACCCCGCCACGGATCTGCACATCGGTGGCAAAGGCACGAAACAGGTCTTCTGCGATGCTGCTGGCCGATTGATTGCGCAGGGCGTTGGCCAATTGTTCGATATCGTCATCGTCGCGATTGACCGGTGTGATTGCATCAAGGCGCAGGATAAGCACGTCGCCTGTCCCGGCAAGCGCGCGTGTGTCGCCGTCTTGCATCTCGAACACCGCGCCCAGAAGGTTGGGAGGCAAATCCGTGATCTGCGCGTTGCGGCCCAGATCCGTTTCGGAATTCGGCGTCAGTCCCAGGTCTTCGAACGTGGCACCCTCTGCCAAAGAACCGGCCAGTGCTTCTGCTCTGACCATCAACTGCGCAGTCTGTTCGCGGGTGTCCCATCCCTGGCGCACCTGATCTATCACATCTTCAAGCGGCTGCGGGGCCGGGGGTTGAATACGATTGAGGCGCATCGCAAAGACGCCGCCATCCCCCAATTGCTCAACGCTGGGAAAGTCGTTTTCCGTCAAAACAGACGCCGCTTCGCGAAAGGCGTCATAGGCGGCGATGTCGCCATCGGCACCGGGAAACCAGTCGATCTGGCCCAAGGTGATCTCGGTGCCGTCTGCGATTTCTTCAAGCGTGGCACCTGCCGCCAGATCATCATCCATGCTCAGCGCCATCGTTTCGATCACACGACGCGCGCGGTCAAGCGCCAGCGCACCGCGCAGGTCGGCGCGAGCGTCTTCGAAACTGGTGGTCTGAGCATCGAGAATCGCATTGATACGATACAGGGCCGGACCAAGATTGGAGGGAAGCGGGCCGACCACAGCACCGGTTTCGGCAGCAAACACCCCATCGGCGGCATCGCCCAGATCTTCGCGGGTCACGTCGCCCATATCAACATCCGCTAAAGCCAATCCGCGATCCGCAACCAGATCCTCAAAGCTGGCGGTGCCGGTATTGACGCGCTCCATCGCGGCATTCGCGGCCTCGGCGTTGCTATAGACCAGACGTTCGACCAGACGGCGCTCTGGCTGATTGAATTCGTTGAACCGCTCGTCATAGGCGGCCCGCAGCGCCGCGTCATCCACCTCGACCGTGTCGACGATCATTTCCGGTGTGATCCAGGCATATGTGATGTCGCGCAGTTCGGGCAGGGTGTAGGCGTCGATGTTTTCGTCGTAATATGCCTGCAGGTCCGCATCAGACGGCGTTGGCAACCCGGTTTGAAGATCCGAGCCGTCCAATCGCGCCCAGGTGAAATCCCGCGTTTCTCCGGTAAAGGCCAAAAGCGTGTCGACATAGGTATCCGGAAGCGCGGTGCCCGCGACAATCGCGGTCTGCAGAATGGTGCGCGATGTGTCCTCGCGCAGCTGTTCTTCGAACTGCGCCTCGGACAAACCCTGATTGCGCAAGGCAAAGCGATAGGCCTCGCGATTGAAGCTGCCATCGGCCCCCTGGAATGACGGCACCTGCAACAACTGGTCGGCCACCACGTCGTCACCGACGGACAGACCAATATTGGCGGCTTCGTTATCAAGGCCCCGCGCAGTGATCAGCTGTGCCAGCACCTGTCGGTCAATACCCAGGCTTTGGGCCTCGGACATGGGCACAGCGCGCCCGGCCTGCGCGGCAAAGGCGTTGATTTCGGTGCGCAAAGCCAGAACATAGGCATCGGTCGACACTTCTTTTTCGCCAACGGTCGCCACGCTACGGGCGGTCCCTGTCAGGCTTGTGGCCCCAAAGCCCGCCAGACCGACAAACAGCAGACCCATAAGAATCCAGATGAAGGTCTTTGACAGTTTGCCTTTGCCCATAGCCATATAAACGGTCCCTCGTGCCTGATGCAGATATGTGCGTTGTGTCTACGCGGGGGATGTCGGCGTCGCAAGAGGCCAGTCAAGGCTGGCCAGACGCGCAAACAACGTTGTGATTTCGGCCCGATCCACATTGGCAAAAGCGATGCGGATTTGCCGCTCCCCGGAGGAGTCATCGGCTGGAGTGAACATGGTGCCGGGCAGGGCCAGAACACCAATCGCTGACACCAGCTTAGGGGCCAGATCGGCGCTGCTGGCGGCGAATGGGTGTTCGAGATAGGCAAAATACGCGCCACACCCCATCAAACGCCAGCCCTTGGCGGTGAGGAGGGGCATGTTGTCGTGAATCGCCGCGCGCCGGTCCAGGATTTCGCGGCGTTGCCGGTCAAGCCAGTCATCCAGATGTTCCACCCCCCAAAGCGCGGCTTTCTGGCCAAGCTGCGACGGGCAAATGGCAACCGTATCCAGAAACTTTTCAACCTCGGACAGCAGATCGGGGCTGGCAAAGATCGCACCAACCCGGTGCCCGGTCAGCCGATAGGCCTTGGAAAAGGAATAAAGCTGGATCAGGGTATCACCCCAGTTTGGATCGGACACCAAACCGTGCGGCGGGCCATCGCGGCTGTCAAAATCACGATAGATTTCGTCGACGATCAGTTTGATCCCATGCGCGCGCGCCAGATCGAAAAACGCCTGCAGCGTTTCGGCAGGATATTCCACGCCGCCAGGATTGTTGGGGCTGACCAACGCGATGGCGCGGGTGGTGTCGGTGATGAGCGCTTTGGCGGCCTGCACATCGGGGATCAGGTCGGGGCCTGTCTTGAGCGCGACTGCGGTCACGCCGGACATATCGAGCCACATCTTGTGATTGAAATACCAGGGTGTGGGCAGAATGACCGTGTCTCCGTCGCTGCATATCGCGGCAATTGTAGCTGCAAATGCCTGATTGCACCCCGAGGTGATGGCCACGTTTTCGGGTTTCACCCGGCCCTTATACTGTGCCGACCACCGTGCGGCGAGCGCGTCACGCAAGGCGGGCAAGCCGAGCACCGGTCCGTAAAGGTGGGTTTCGGGGTCTTTCAGAGCCTCTGCCATCGCATCGCGCAACGCTTCGGGGGGCGGGTCGACCGGGGCGGCCTGACTGACATTGATCAACGGAGTGTCTTCAGAGAAGGTCACATCGGCAAGCCAGCGGCGGGCTTGCATGACAGGTGGGGCAAAGGTTGTCTGGGTCCGGGAGGTCATGTGGGTCACTTCGCATTTAGCGCCAGAAACGTGCTGGATTGGAAGGGGGGACGAAGGGGCGCTGCCCCTCTTGGCCTGCGGCCAATTCACCCCGCGGTATTTTCAGCAAGAGGAAAGCCGGGATCAGTCTTTGCCCCGGTACGGTTCGACATATTGCAGCGCCATGTCCCAGGGGAAGAAGATCCAGGTGTCCTGGCTGACCTCGGTGATGAAGCTGTTGACCTGTGGCCGGCCCATCGGTTTTGCATAGACAGTGGCAATATGCGCCTTGGGCATATGGCTGCGGACCACTTCCAGCGTTTTACCGGTATCGACCAGATCGTCGATCACCAGAACGCCGGTGCCGTCCCCCACAACAGTCATGTCAGGGCTTTTGATGACGGTCGGCTCTGACTGGGTTTGGTGGTTGTAGCTTTTCACGCTGATCGTATCGACCATGCGGATATCCAGTTCACGCGCGATGATCATGGCCGGGGCCATGCCGCCACGGGTGATGGCCACGACCGCTTTCCAGGCCCCCTGATCCGGGCCTTGCCCGTCGAGCCGCCAAGCCAGCGCGCGGGCGTCACGATGCAGCTGGTCCCAGCTGACGTGGAAGCCTTTTTCGTGCGGCAATTGATGTGTCATGCAGATCTCCTATCGGGACGGCGGGTTATTCCTTGGACATGTCGGGCGCATCGACGGCCTTCATGCCGACCACGTGATAGCCTGCATCCACGTGATGGGTTTCGCCTGTGACACCAGAGCTGAGATCCGACAACAGGTAGAGGGCGGATTTTCCCACATCGCCGATCGTGACGTTGCGGCGCAGCGGCGAGTTGTATTCGTTCCATTTCATGATGTAGCGGAAATCGCCGATGCCAGAGGCGGCGAGCGTTTTGATCGGACCTGCGGAAATGGCGTTGACGCGGATGCCGTCCTTGCCCAGATCCTCGGCCAGGTAGCGCACAGAGCTTTCCAGAGCGGCCTTGGCCACGCCCATGACATTGTAATGCGGCATGATCCGTTCGGCCCCATAATACGTCATGGTAAGGGCCGATCCACCGTTGGTCATCATCTTTTCGGCACGTTGCAGCACAGAGGTGAAGGAATACACCGAGATGTCCATTGTCATGTTGAAATTGTCGCGCGTGGTGTCGACATAGCGCCCGCGCAATTCGCTTTTATCGGAAAATCCGATTGCGTGCACAATGAAATCAAGGCTGTCCCAGCGGGTTTTGAGCGCGTCGAACAGGCTGTCGATGGTGGCCTCATCGCTGACATCGCAGGGCAGAACGATGTCAGAGCCGAGCTGGGCGGCCAGTGGTTCAACGCGTTTTTTCAACGCATCGCCCTGATAGGAAAAGGCCAGATCTGCCCCTGCGTCGCCCAAGGCGCGCGCGATGCCCCACGCGATGGATTTGTCATTGGCCAGGCCCATAATGAGGCCGCGCTTGCCAGCCATAATCGCGTTTTGCATGATGTTATGCCTTCTTATTGCTGTTGTTATTTTCGTTTAGGCGAAGCTGGATAAAGCAGCAAGTCCGAGCATGTGACTGTTTGTCTGACGGGCGCTTGTTGACTCGACGTTTGTGTAGACAAATGCAGATGTCCGCCCATACCCCGGACCCCAAGATGGAGAGTACCATGACAGATCGCACAGGAATTTTTGCCGGCGACAACCCCTTTGAAATCGCGCGCAGCTGGTTAAAGGACGCTGAAGCCAAAGAAATTAACGACCCGAATGCCATCGCATTGTCGACAGTGGACAGCGACGGGATGCCGAATGTGCGAATGGTGCTGTTGAAGGACATCGAAGACGACGCCTTTGTCTTTTACACCAATTACGAAAGCCAGAAAGGCCAAGAGATCGCGGCCTCAGGTAAGGCGGCGTTTGTGATGCATTGGAAATCCCTGCACCGCCAGATCCGTGTGCGCGGCACCGTAACCCGCGAAGAAGGAGAGACAGCCGACGCCTATTACGCGTCACGGTCTCTCAAAAGCCGGTTGGGGGCCTGGGCGTCGAAACAGTCGCGCCCGCTGGGGTCGCGGACAGAGTTGATGGCGGATGTGGCGAAACTGACCGCCAAGTTGGGAACAAATCCACCGCGGCCGCCGTTCTGGGGCGGGTTTCGCATTACCCCGACCGAGATTGAGTTCTGGGCCGATGGGGCGTTTCGGTTACATGACCGGTTTCGCTGGAGTCGGGCTTTGGAAAATAAATCATGGGATATTAAGCGGTTAAATCCGTAACATTGACGTGACGTGAAATGCAGGCCTTGTTTCCCTCGGAGTTTTCATGTGTTTTAACGTTGCACGAAGTGTTGCGGACACCACATTCTAAGGTGGAAAGAAATGTTGGATAAGATCGTGGAACAGGCAGAAAACGTTGACGAGCGCGTCTCAGGTCACGTGAAATGGTTTGACCCCTCCAAAGGTTTTGGGTTTTTGGTGTCGGATACCGGTGGGCCGGATATTCTTTTGCATGCCAATGTATTGCGGAACTATGGGCAGGGATCGGTTGCAGATGGCGCGCGCATTGATGTGATCGTGCAAGCTACGGATCGCGGCCTTCAGGCGATTGAAATCCTCGAAATCTCTCCGCCGGACAGCGACGATATCGCACCGTTGGAAGATTTCAGCGGCGTGTCCCCCGAAGAGATTGCAGCCGCGTCTTTGGAACCGGCGCGGGTGAAGTGGTTTGACAAGACCAAGGGCTTTGGCTTTGCCAATGTTTATGGTCGGTCGGAAGATGTGTTTATCCATATCGAAGTCTTGCGCCGCTGCGGTCTTTCCGATCTGTTCCCCGGAGAAGCCCTGGCGCTGCGTGCCATTGACAGCAAGCGCGGGCGCATGGCGGTAGAGGTGCTCGCGTGGGAAAGTGGTTTGGCCTAGGGTTTGCTTTATGCGTTGCGATGACGTCGAACTTGGCCGCGGCGTCTGACACGTGCGCATATGATACGGTGTTCTTGCGCGGTGACTGGGGATCTGCCCGGATTACCGTTGATGTGGTGGACACGCCCGAGACACGCAGCCAGGGATTGATGTTTGTTGAAAGCCTGCCGCGACTGGCGGGGATGCTATTTGTATATGAGCGAGAGCAGACGGTGTCGTTCTGGATGAAGAACACGCTAATCCCGCTGGACATGATCTTTGCAGATGGGGCCGGGGTGGTTCAACGCGTCCACCATAATGCCCGCCCCGGAGACCTGACGCCGATTGCCGGCGGGTCACACATTCAGTTTGTGTTGGAAACCAATGCCGGTCTGGCGGAAATGCTGGGCATTGATGTCGGCACCGAATTGCGACACCCGGCAATCCCGGCCAATTCTGCTGCCTGGTCCTGCGCTTCTTGATGAAATTGCAAAAAAGCACTTTTCAATTCCGGTGGGCACCGCTAAACGACGCCTCAGTCGGGGCGTAGCGCAGCCTGGTAGCGCGACGGTTTTGGGTACCGTAGGTCGCAAGTTCGAATCTTGCCGTCCCGACCATTCTTCAAATCAAATCACGATCATTGCGGCCATGTTTATGCTGCCAATCTGAGGTCGGGTTTGCCTGTGTTTGGTCGGCAACATTCCACCTGTGTCTGGTTTCGATTCGGATGTCGCGCCAAGGGGCGCAAAACCGACGGAAGAAGGCGCTCATCCTTGATGTGAGCGCCTGTGGATAACTTTCGAAAAGAGCGGGATTTTTTACGCCAGGCTTTTCCACAGGTCTATACACCGGTCATCCACATGTGAATCACCACCGCTTGTGTCTTTGGTGACGGTCAACCCAAAATCTATGTCCAAATTCCTAAAAATTCGGTTGACGACTGCAAGACATTTCCGTCAATTAGTGCAGGTCGAAGCGGACAACCACTACATATAGTGTCTGCGCCGACAGCAGGGACGGGTATACCGGATTACAGCTTGGACGTGGCTCATCTGCGCGCAATGACGTGCGCGGGTCCGGAATGTTTGTGCCAATCGCGGCCCGAAAGGGTCATGGGGTAGTATTAGAAAAAAGAGACCGGTGGGATGAGAATCGAGAGAAAATTTACAAAAGCAGGGCAGGATGCATACGCGGGGATCGAATTCGTTTCGACAACATCCGAGATTCGCAATCCGGACGGCACAATCGTGTTCAAACTGGATGACGTCGAAGTGCCGGCCAGCTGGAGCCAAGTCGCAAGCGATGTGATCGCGCAAAAGTATTTCCGGAAAGCCGGCGTTCCGGTTGCCATGAAGAAGGTGAAAGAGAAAGGCGTCCCCAGCTTTCTCTGGCGGTCCGTCGCAGAAAGCGACACCACCAACCGCACAGGCGAAACGTCGTCCAAGCAAGTGTTTGATCGTCTGGCAGGTGCCTGGGCCTATTGGGGCTGGAAAGGTGGCTACTTCACCACCGAGGAAGACGCCCAAGCCTATTATGATGAAATGCGGTTCATGCTGGCCACACAAAAGGCCGCGCCCAACAGCCCCCAGTGGTTCAACACCGGTCTTCACTGGGCCTATGGGATCGACGGGCCATCGCAGGGTCACTATTATGTCGATTACCAGTCCGGCGCGTTGACCAAATCCTCTTCTGCCTACGAACACCCACAGCCCCATGCCTGCTTTATTCAGTCCGTTGCTGACGATCTGGTCGGCGATGGCGGCATCATGGACCTGTGGGTCCGCGAAGCACGTTTGTTCAAATATGGCTCTGGCACTGGCACAAACTTCAGCAGCCTGCGCGCGGCGGACGAGCCGCTGTCGGGTGGGGGCAAATCCTCCGGCCTGATGGGCTTTCTCAAGATTGGCGACCGCGCGGCGGGTGCGATCAAGTCGGGCGGCACAACACGCCGGGCGGCAAAGATGGTGATCTGCGATGCGGACCACCCGGACATCGAGGAATTCATCAACTGGAAGGTGAAGGAAGAGCAAAAAGTTGCCTCCATCGTCGCCGGATCAAAGATGCACGAAAAGATGCTGAACGCGATCTTTGACGCGATCGGCACATGGGACGGGCTGGAAGAAGATGCCTATGATCCCAAGAAAAACAATGCCTTGAAGGGCGCAATTCGCGCAGCCAAAGGGGTGATGATCCCAGAGACCTATATCAAGCGTGTGCTGGACTACGCACGGCAAGGATATGCGTCGATTGAATTCCCGACCTATGACACAGACTGGGATTCCGAGGCCTATGCCTCTGTGTCGGGCCAGAATTCCAACAATTCCATCCGCGTTACAAATGCGTTCCTGCAGGCCGTCAAAGACGATGCCGATTGGGAGCTGATCCGCCGCACCGATGGCAGCGTCGCCAAGACGATCAAGGCGCGTGATCTGTGGGAAGATGTGGGCCACGCGGCGTGGGCCTGTGCCGATCCGGGCATCCAGTTCCACGACACGGTGAACGAATGGCACACATGCCCCGAAGACGGCGAGATTCGCGGCTCAAACCCGTGTTCCGAATACATGTTCCTTGATGACACGGCCTGTAACCTGGCGTCGATGAACCTGCTGACCTTCCTCAAGGACGGCGAATTCCAGGCCGATGACTACATGCACGCCACACGCCTGTGGACATTGACGCTTGAAATCTCTGTGATGATGGCGCAGTTCCCATCCAAGGAAATCGCGCAGCGGTCTTATGATTTCCGCACGCTGGGGCTTGGGTTTGCCAATATCGGCGGTCTGCTGATGAACCTCGGCTACAGTTATGACAGCGAAGAGGGCCGTGCGCTGTGTGGTGCATTGTCAGCGATCATGACCGGCGTGTCCTATGCCACATCGGCCGAAATCGCGGGCGAGTTGGGACCGTTCCCCGGTTACAAGAAAAACGCCAACCACATGCTGCGCGTCATCCGCAACCACCGCAACGCCGCCTATGGCGCAACGGATGGGTATGATGCGCTGTCGGTCAAGCCAGTTGCCCTTGATCACGCCAATTGCCCGGACAGCAAGCTGGTCGATCTGGCGATGTCGTCCTGGGATGAGGCACTGCGTCTTGGCGAACAACACGGATACCGCAACGCGCAGGCCACAGTGATCGCGCCCACGGGCACCATCGGTCTGGTCATGGATTGCGACACCACCGGGATCGAGCCGGACTTTGCATTGGTGAAATTCAAGAAACTCGCCGGCGGCGGTTACTTCAAGATCATCAACCAATCGGTTCCGGCAGCACTGGAAAAGCTGGGCTACGGGTCGGCGCAGATCGAAGAGATCGTGTCCTACGCCGTCGGTCACGGCACAATCGGCAATGCGCCGGGGATCAACCACACCTCGCTGATCGGTCATGGCTTTGGCCCGGCACAGCTGGAAAAGGTCGATGGTGCATTGGCGGCTGCCTTTGACATCCGGTTTGTGTTCAATCAGTGGACGCTGGGCGAAGAGTTCTGCCGCGATGTTTTGGGCATCCCGACCGAAAAGCTCAACGATCCGACCTTCGACCTGCTGCGCCATCTTGGCTACAGCAAGGCGGATATCGACGCGGCCAACGACCATGTCTGCGGAACGATGACGCTGGAAGGCGCGCCACATCTCAAGGACGAGCATCTGCCGATCTTTGACTGCGCCAACCCGTGCGGCAAGAAGGGCAAACGCTTCCTGTCGGTCAACAGCCACATCACCATGATGGCAGCAGCACAATCCTTTATCTCGGGTGCGATCTCGAAAACGATCAATATGCCCAACGATGCGACCATCGAGGATTGCCAGAAAGCCTACGAGCTGTCCTGGTCGCTGGGCACCAAGGCGAATGCGCTGTACCGGGACGGATCGAAACTGTCACAGCCCCTTGCAGCCGCCCTCGTCGAAGACGACGAAGACGCCCAAGAGGTGCTGGAATCCGGCTCTCTGCCCGAAAAGGCGCAGGTGCTGGCCGAAAAGATCGTCGAAAAAATCGTGATCAAGGAAGTCACCCAGCAACGCGAAAAGATGCCCGAGCGGCGCAAGGGCTACACCCAGAAAGCCGTCATCGGCGGGCACAAGGTTTATCTGCGCACCGGTGAATACGCGGACGGGTCGCTGGGCGAGATCTTCATCGACATGCACAAGGAGGGCGCTGGCTTCCGTGCGATGATGAACAACTTCGCCATCGCGGTGTCGGTCGGTCTGCAATACGGCGTGCCGCTCGAAGAATTTGTCGATGCCTTCACCTTCACCAAGTTCGAACCGGCGGGCATGGTACAGGGCAATGATAGCATCAAGAACGCGACGTCGATCCTCGATTACATCTTCCGTGAACTGGCGGTCAGCTATCTGGACCGCACCGATCTGGCCCATGTCAAACCCGAAGGTGCCACCTTCGACGACATCGGCCGCGGAGAAGAAGAAGGCGTCTCAAACGTCAAGGAAATCAGCGAAACAGCGGCCTCCAAGTCATTGGAAGTGCTGAAACAAATTTCCTCGACCGGCTATCTGCGTAAGCGCTTGCCGCAAGAACTGATCGTGCTTCAGGGCGGTCAATCCAGCGCGGTGGCGTTTGGCGGCGGTGGTGATCCGGTAACAGCGCTGAACACGCTCGTGCCCGAAACCGGAGGTGTGGCCACGGCGGTCGCCACGCACACCACCAGCACATCGACGACGGCCATCACAGCCGTGACCCGCGCCAAGATGCAGGGCTACGAAGGCGAAGCCTGCGGCGATTGCGGCAACTACACGCTGGTGCGCAACGGCACCTGCATGAAGTGCAACACCTGCGGCGGCACGTCCGGGTGTAGCTAACCAGTCACGAGGCGGGTGCGCCCGCCTCTGACGCGCGTCGGGCCGCAGGCAAGATTATTCCGAGCGGTGTATAAACTGAGAGCTTGACGAGCGAAACTCAAAGGGGGTCCAAGTGGCCCCCTTTTTTTCATTCTTCTTGCTGAAAATATCCCGGGGGAGGCCGCAGGCCGGGGGCAGAGCCCCTTTAGAACGCAGACGTGATCCCCACGGCGTCCCGCAACCGGGCGCGGGCGCGGGCCAGGCGGGACATGATCGTGCCGACCGGGATGTTCAGCTCTTTGGCCAACTCACTCGGTGTGATCTCTTCGAACGCCACACGGCGCAGCAGGGCACGGTCGGTCTGGGGCAAGGTGTCCAGATGGGCCAGCACCTCGGTGCAGAAGCAGGCCAATGAGGCATCATCCGATTGTGGGTGATCGTCGTCTTCCAGCACGTCCTGACGCGACGCCAATTTGAGCCGCGCTGACGCGGCATGGCGCAGAGCTGTCATCATATAGGGCAGGGGCCGTTCTATCCGCGCACCATTGGCTTCGCGCTCTAACAGCGCGACGCAGGCATCGTGGCACAAATCCTCGGCATCCGCAGAGCTGTGGGTCAAACGGCGCGCGCGGGCATGCAGGCGGGGGAGGTGGGTCATATCCATGCCGCCTTTATGACAGCGGGAAAAACCCCGACCAGCCCGGGGCTTTCCGCCGATGGCGGTCTGCCGCGCTTTTTCAGCAAGGGCTTGCGCATCCTGGCCGCTGTTTTTGGCGGGTCTGCGCGCACTTCGGGGCCGGCGGGATGCGGGGCGCGGTTTCGGCCTCATACCCCATGAAGGTCGCAATGATGCGGCGCTTCGGAATATGTTTGACATGGAGACACTCAATGAAACTCTCAATGACCAAGTTGTTCGTACTGGGCCTGATCGCAGCTCCGATGGCAGCTGTAGCGGCAGACTACGTCGCTGCGGATAGCAACGGCGATGGGATGCTGTCACTGGAAGAGGTACAGGCCATTCTTCCAGAGATGACCACCGACACTTTCATCACAGTTGATGCCGACGGCGACGGCCTGTTGAACGCGGATGAACTGGCCGCGGCCCAGACCGAAGGGCTGATCCCGGCATCTGACGGGTAAACCCTAAACGGCAGCCCCGGCGCGACCTGCGCCGGGGCGCTTTTTGTTTCATTGCATAGCTCACCAGTTTGTTCCGCACCCAGTTTGCGTGACACAAACCCGCGACCTCATTGGCAGCAGACGCTAAGACTGCAGCGCGCGAAAATCTTTCAGGCTCTTTCCGGTCTCATCTACGAACAACCCGGGCACCGGTGTCAGATCCTGAACGCGGTCCATGCGGAAGGTTGCGAAATCCTCGGTGGTTTCGTCCCAGACAATACAGGTCCAGATCCGACCCCAGTAATCCAGATGCAGCGGGCGCACGGTGTGAAACCCGGTTTCGCCCTCAAGCCTGAGCCGAAGTTTCTGCCGGGCGCGAATGGCTTTGCGAAAGGCGGGCATGTGCCGGAAGCCTTGCGCGGCCTCGGCGAATGGGTAGGTGGCAAAGCCGAACCGCCCGGTCGGGCTATCGACATCTTCTGGCAGGACCGCATCGATCTTTTGCGACAACGCGCGGGCGGCCTCGGCCAGATCTTCAGTTTCGCCCGCGCCGACAGCCGCCAACCCGATATGCAGCGCTTCGAGTTCGCTCTGCGTCAGGTTGAGAGGTGGCAATGTGATCATGGCCTGCGCGGTATAGCCTGACCCGCGCGCGCCTTCGACCGGCACACCAGAAGCGGCAAGCGTGTCCATGTCGCGATAAATCGTGCGGACCGACACACCCAGATCCTGCGCCATGGCTTCGGCGGTGTGCAAATGCCCATCCTTGAGCCGCTGCATAAGAGCATACAATCTGTCAGCACGTTTCACGCGATTCTCCGTCCGGGGCGGGACAATACTGACAAAAACCTGTCAGCTGACAAGCTCTTGACAAAAATCGTTTCGAAAAGCCCGGTTTCCACGGTGTTTGGCGCTTTTCCCGAACGCCCAAAGGCATTAGATAAAGCCGATCAAGACACGCCGCGTTGCGGCGAGACACGAGTTAGGAGAGAGCCATGCTCAACAATATCGGCCTTCCCGGCCTTCTGCTGATTGCCGTTGTGGTGCTGGTGCTGTTTGGCCGCGGCAAGATTTCGTCACTGATGGGCGAAGTGGGCAAAGGCATCACCGCGTTCAAAAAGGGCGTGAAAGACGGCACCGAAGAAATCGAAGAGGCCAATGCCGCCGACGCCAAAGACGTGACCCCCGAGAGCGAGACCACGTCCAACAAGGACAAGGTGTAAGCCAAAATGTTCGATCTGGGCTGGACCGAGCTGCTGGTGATCGGCGTTGTTGCGTTGATCGTCGTGGGACCCAAAGACCTGCCGGTGCTGTTTCGCAACCTTGGCAAGTTCATGGGCAAAGCGCGCGGCATGGCGCGCGAGTTCAGCCGCGCGATGAACGACGCCGCCGATGATGCGGGCGTGTCGGATATGGCCAAGACGTTCAAATCCGCAACCAATCCGGTGTCCTCGGCCATGGACGGGGTCAAGGACGCGGCCAAATCGATGACCGATATCAACCCGGAGAGCGAAACCGGCAAGCTGTCGGCCGAACGTCAGGAAGCCAAGAAAAAGATCGAGCTGTCAGCCGCAAAAGCCGCGGCCGAACGCAAGGCCCGCGAAGCCAAGCAGGCCGCCGATAAGCTGGCCGAGATGGAAGCCGCCGCCAAAACGCCTGCACCAGAGCCGAAAGACAACACATGAACACCACGCCCGATGAGATCGAGGACAGCTCTGCCCCGTTGATCGAGCATCTGGCAGAGCTGCGCAATCGGCTGATCCATTCCGTTGTTGCGTTCCTTGTCGGAATGATCATTTGTTTCACCGTGGCGACGCCGGTGTTCAATTTTCTGACCGCACCATTGTGTCAGGTGCTGGCCACGCGCGGACAGGATTGCGACCTGATCTTCATCAGCCCGCAGGAAGGTTTTTTTGTCGCCATCAAAATCTCGCTTCTTGGCGGCTTTATGTTGGCGTTTCCCTATATCAGTCTACAGATGTGGCGGTTTGTGGCACCGGGATTGTATAAATCGGAAAAAGGTGCGTTTCTGCCCTTTCTGATCGCCTCTCCGTTCATGTTCCTGCTGGGCGCGTCCTTTGCGTTCTACGTGGTCACGCCGCTGGCCTATGATTTCTTTCTGGGGTTTCAGCAATTCGGCGGCGACGGCGAAGCGATTGTCGACGAGGACGTGGCTCAGGGGCTTTCGGTGGTGTTTCAGGGCTCGGCACAGGAATATCTTAACCTGACGGTCAAATTCATTCTCGCGTTTGGGCTGTGCTTTCAGCTGCCCGTCTTGCTGACCCTGATGGGCAAAGCCGGGCTGGTCAGTTCGGTGGGGCTGGCCGCCGTGCGCAAATACGCGGTTGTCGCCATTCTGGTGCTGGCGGCGCTGGTCACGCCTCCGGATGTCATCACGCAGGTGATCCTGTTTGTTGTGGTGTTCGGTCTGTACGAAGTGTCGATCTTTCTGGTGCGCCGTGTCGAGCGCAAACGCGAGGCCGAGCTGCGGGCTCAGGGCCTGTGGATGGAAGATGACGACGACGATCTGGACGACGATCCGTTGATGAAGGAATTCGATCAGGACGAAGACGAGGACGCGCGCAAGTGAGCGACCCCATGGACCGGATTGCAGCCGCGTTAGAGCGGCTGGCGCCTATGCCTTTGCCGGTGCCCGATTTTGACAGCGCAGACGCCTTTGTCTGGCATGTCGATCCCGATCATCTGCAACCCGTACCGAATGTCAGCCGGGTGGCGGTGGATCTTTTGGTGGGGGTGGATCGCAGCCGTGACACGCTGTTGACCAACACCCGGCAATTCGCCAAGGGCTTGCCCGCCAATAATGCGCTGTTATGGGGTGCGCGAGGGATGGGGAAATCCAGTCTGGTCAAGGCGGTCCATGCGTCGGTGCTGTCCGAGGGCACGCCGCTAAAGCTGGTCGAGCTGCAGCGCGAAGACCTGCCAAGCGTGGCGCGTTTATTGAACGTCTTGCGCGATGCGGCGCATCGGTTTGTGTTGTTCTGTGACGATCTGAGTTTCAGCCATGATGATCAGCATTATAAATCGCTCAAGGCGGTGCTGGATGGCGGCGTTGAGGGACGGCCCGACAATGTTGTGTTTTATGCAACGTCCAACCGGCGCCATCTGATGCCACGGGATATGATCGAGAACGAACGCGGCTCTGCAATCAATCCTGCCGAAGCGGTCGAGGAAAAAGTGTCGCTCTCGGATCGGTTTGGTCTGTGGCTGGGCTTTCACCCCTGCACCCAGGATGAATACCTTGCCATGATCCGCGGTTATTGCGACGCTTATGGAATTGTCATCGACGACGAGACATTGCGCGCCGAAGCGATTGAATGGCAGGCGACGCGTGGGGCACGGTCCGGACGGGTTGCCTGGCAATATTTTACCGATCTGGCGGGACGCACAGGCGTCGCTTTGTCATAAGGATTTAGGTCATAAGGGGTCGGGTCGCCGCGCAACCGGACCGATTGGGGGCTTGCCCCCAAACCCCCAGCATATTTTCAAAAAGAAGAAAATCAGGCGCGGCGGCGTCGACCGCCCGTCCGACCGGCACGGCCCCGGCCTTCGTGACCGGCTTTCGGCGCTTGTTTGTTGAATTCGATCCAGGCGGAACCGCCATCGTCATTATTGGTCAGGAAATTGGCGGCGCGGATGGCCTCCATTTCTTTGCCCGGACGGGGTTTGGTCGAGCCGAGACCAAACATCACGCAGAAGGCTTCGTCCTCCATATCGGCGGGCAAGACGATCCCTGCGGCCTCGACCGCTGCTTTCTTTTCCGCCAGCGCCCTGGGCCCCACAGGAAGCGCCACCGGGTTCATGATGGCCGATGTCATTCCCGCGCCCATCGCCATGGGCAGAAAGGCGTTGTTGATGCCATGCCGGTTGGGCAGGCCAAAGGAAATGTTGGAGGCACCGCAGGTCGTGTTCACGCCCAGTTCTTCGCGCAGGCGGCGAACAAGGGTAAACACCTGAAGCCCGGCGGTGCCCATCGCACCAATGGGCATCACAAGCGGGTCCACCACGATGTCATGTGCCGGGATGCCGAAATCAGCAGCCCGTTCGACGATTTTCCTGGCGACGGCAAAGCGCACGTCGGGGTCTTCGCTGATGCCGGTGTCATCGTTTGAAATGGCCACCACCGGCACGTTGTATTTTTTGACCAGCGGCAAAACCATCTCTAGCCGCTCTTCCTCGCCGGTGACAGAGTTCAAAAGCGGGCGGCCCTGGGCTGTGGCCAAGCCGTTTTCCAGCGCGCCGGGCACTGAGCTGTCGATGCAGAGCGGGCAATCGGTGACGGCCTGAACGCGGTCGACCAGGTCTTTCATCAGGCTCGGTTCGACAAAGTTGTTATCGGCATAGCGCGGATCTTCGGCCATCTTGTTCGAGAAGACCGCCCCGGAATTGATGTCGAGGATGGTTGCACCGGCCGCGACCTGGGCCAGCGCGTCGGCCTCCACCCGAGAAAAATCCCCGCGCTCCAATTCTTCGTTCAGGATCTTGCGGCCAGTTGGATTGATCCGCTCTCCGATCACGCAAAACGGTTGGTCAAAGCCGATGATGGCGGTTTTTGTCCGAGACTCGACAATCGTCCGGGTCATGCGACTACTCCTTTGAGGCGGGTCAGGATGTCTGACAGCGCGGGGTCGTTAAAATCTTGGATGGTGATCCGGGCACCGGCGGCGCGCAGCGCGGCATCCGTCAGACCAGAGCGCACGCCAACCGGATAGGCCCCTGACGCAGCGGCAGACCGCATGCCAGAGGGGCTGTCTTCGAAGGCGACGCAGTCGGTGGGACCCGCGTTCAGCATGTCCATGGCCGCAAGATACGGGTCCGGATGGGGTTTGCCACGGGCACATTCTTCGCCGATGACAATCACCTCAAAACGGTCACGCATACCGATTGCGTCCAGCATGGCATAGGCGTTCAGTCGCATCGCATTGGTCACGATCGCCGTTCGCCATCCGCAATCGTCAGCCAGGGTCAGGATGGCATCAAGGCCGGGCGTTGCTGGATAGTGATCGGGCAGGCGGTCGCGAAACTGTGCTTCTTTCCATGCGCTAAGCGCCTGTGGATCGGGTTCGTCCGGCAGAAACTCGGCAAAGACATCGACGTTAAGCCGCCCGTGGATGTGTTGCATGTAAAAGGCATCATCCATCGGCAGTCCCCGCGCGCGCCACAGCTCTTTGAAGACCTGTTCATGGATCGGATCAGAGTTCAGCAATGTGCCATCGAGATCGAAAAGCAGTGCGGGCATCGGGCTTACCTGTCGGCCACAGGGGTTGTCGAGGCCCCGCCATGGGCAATCGCCCATTGCGCGTTTGTCTTGATGCCGCCCATCGGAAAGAAATGCACCTGTGCGATATTGAAGTCGGGATTGGCGGCTTTGTAGACGGCCAATTTGGTCAGAACATCGGTCGGTTCGTAAGGAAGCAGCAGTTTGGTGACATCCATGGCCCGTTTCTGCAGAACCTTGAGCGAGGGTCCAACACCACAGGCAATGGCAAAGCGGATCAGCGTCTGTAATTTGGCGGGGCCTGCAATGCCGATATGGACGGGCAGGGTGATGCCTGCGGCGGCCAGAGCGTTCACCCAAGCGATGATCGGCTCGGCATCGAAGGCAAACTGGGTCACCAGTGCCATGTCGGCATCGGTGCGTTCAGAGAAGGCCTGTTTCCAGCGCAGCGCGTCGTCGACATTTGCCATCCCGCCGTCGGGGTCGATATCCTTGCTGCCTTCGGGGTGCCCGGCCACGTGCAACCGACGAAAACCTGCAGCGTCAAACAGGCCGGTTTCCATCAATTGCATTGAGCAATGAAACGCGCCCTGCGGTTCTGCCACACCACCGGCCAGCAGCAGCGCCTGATCAACATTTGCCTCGCCCTGATAGCGGGCTATCCAGTCCGCCAGCGTGGCCTTGTCGGCGATAATCCGGGCCGGAAAATGCGGCATGACGGGAAAGCCGTCTTCGGCCAGACGTTTGGCCGTGGCGACCATGTCGGTGATTGGGGTGCCGTCGATATGGGCGATATAGACGCGGGTGCCGGGGGCCAGAAGCGCTTTGAAGTCCGGCACTTTTTCGGCGGTGCGCGGCATCACTTCGATGGAATAGCCGTTCAAAAACGCCTCAAGCTGCGCTGTGCCGGCCGGACGCGCGGCGTCGTCACGTTTGCGAAAGTTCAAAAGAGCCATGATGGCCTCCCTCAGGGTCACGGGGTTTATGCCCAACCATCGTTATCAATCAGCGCTTTCAGGCGCGCGGTGTCGTATTCGGCTTCAATGCGGTGTGCCTCCGCGTCGCAGATTGTCTGCGCGTCCCCATCGCGTGAATATGGCTCTGCCTTGCGCCATTCGGCAAGATAGCTGTCGGTTTCAGCCGCCCCGGTTTTCATCGCCGCGCGATCTATGGCTTGCTCGAACCGTTCGCTTAACTGGGCTTTGGCCCCGCGACGCCCCTTGCCGACGATGACCTGCGCCGGGATATCGCGCCAATACACAATTGTGACATCCGCCATCACCTGATTCCTTTGTCGTCTTAGGGTCTTGGTAATGGAGCCCATTTCCATCAGAGGGTCGGTTTTCGACTTAACCGCGGCTGTCCGCGACCCTTTGTTAAGTTAAGGATACGCGGGGATGCGGCACGCTGAATAGGCGCCGATTGATATGCGGATGCAAGGACGCTTGCGATAGTCGCAAAGCACGCTTAGGTTTAGGGCAACTTAGATATTCGGAAGGCGCAAAGTTATGGCGCCCAAGCGTCCCAAAGGTGCGGGCGCATTCCCGAAACCGGTAGAGAGCCCCGCGCCGTCCCGGCCCGATCCATCCGAGCTGTATGCAGCATTGGATCTGGGCACCAATAGTTGTCGGATGTTGATTGCCCAACCCAAGGGCAACCAATTCCACGTGGTCGACAGCTTTTCCAAATCCGTGCAGCTGGGCGCGGGGTTGGAAAAGACCGGCAGGTTAAGCCGGGCGTCGATGAACCGTACCATTTCGGCTTTGCGCGTCTGCCAGCAAAAGCTGCGCCGCCATGACGTGCGGCAGATGCGATTGGTCGCCACCGAAGCCTGCCGCCGCGCCCATAATGCGCGGGAGTTCATTCGTCAGGTCAAACGCGAAACCGGGCTGACGCTTGAGATCATCCAGACCGAAGAAGAAGCCCGGCTTGCGGTGATTTCCTGTGCGCCTTTGGTCAGCACCAAAACCGAGCAGCTTTTGGTCGTCGATATCGGCGGTGGCTCGACCGAACTTGTCTGGATTGATCTAAGTGCGGTGCCCGCCATGGAACGGCCCAGGGCGATCATGCGGCTGCATGCCGGGTTTCACACGCAGGACAGCCCTTTTCCCGCCGCCAAGGTGGTGGATTGGATCAGCGTTCCGCTGGGTGTTGCCACTTTGCGGGACCAATTTTCCGATGTCGAAAGCGACTCGGCCCGGTATGCGTTAATGAGCTGGTATTTTGAGGAAAACCTTGCCGAATTTGCGCCCTACAAAGATGAGCAGGCGCGAGACGGGTTTCAAATTGTCGGAACCTCGGGAACAGTGACCACAGTGGCCGCCAGTCACCTTGGATTGAAACGCTACGACCGCAACAAGGTCGACGGGCTGCGCATGACATCCGATCAGATTGAAAAGGTGATTTCGGGCTATTTGCACCTTGGCCCGGAAGGCCGCCGCCGCGACCCACGGATCGGACAGGATCGGCAGGCGCTGATCATGTCCGGGGCTGCGATTTTGCAAGCGCTTCTACGCTGTTGGCCCACAGATCGCCTGTCCGTCGCCGACCGGGGGCTGCGCGAAGGCCTTTTATACGCGCAGATGTCGGCCAATGGTGTTTTGGAAGATGGTCCGTACTAGGCCAGCAGGCTGATGGCCCGCCGCAGCGCCAGTTCATAGCCTTCGACCCCAAATCCGGCCAACACGCCGTCGGCCCGTGACGAAATATACGAATGATGCCGAAACGCCTCGCGTTTATGGATATTCGAGATATGAACCTCGAACACGAGGCCGTCATACGCCTGCAAAGCGTCAAGGATCGCGACGGAGGTATGCGAATATGCTCCGGGATTGATGACAATCGCCTCGGCCGTGTGACGGGCGTTGTGAATGAACTCGACAATCTCGCCTTCGTGGTTGGACTGCATCGCCACAACCCCCAGCCCCGCAGCCTGCGCCAACGCCTCACAGCGCGCGGTCACGTCCTCCAGTGTATCCGCGCCATATATCTCCGGCTGGCGTTTGCCCAAAAGGTTCAGGTTGGGCCCGTTGATCAGAAAAACAGTTTTGGACATGCGCATACTCCGAAGGTGCTGCCCATGAGTGCCACCGACACCCCCATCACGCAACCCACTGCCTCACGCAGAGCAGGCCAAGCTTAACCGGAGCCGCTTATTTGTGTGTTCGGAAATGACGCTTGGGACCAAATGTGTTCGCCAAAGAAGGATGCCGCTGCAAACGGCAGGTTTCGTTGGCTCCGGCGGTAGGGATCGAACCTACGACCAATTGATTAACAGTCAAGCGACGATATTTATTCGGTTGGTGCATGGTGCTGCGGTTTGTTATTAAAAACAAGTGTTTGCACCATATTTGCAACGATAATCAATCGGTTGACAGTGCGCCATAATGCGCCTTAGTGACATTGTGCGTTGCAAAACGTTGCAAAAATGGAGCTGATTGGATGACCGCCGCACTTGACTTCACCAAGCCCGCCCGCCTGCGCAAAGCCGCACCGGGCATGTATCGCCACGACGGGGATCGCTTCCCCGGCCTCTATCTGAACGTCGGGAAGACCAAGAACACTTGGTACATCAAGTGCAAGGTCGATGGGAAAACGAAGTCGATCAAGGTTGGTGGTTTCCCTGCGATGGATGCGGCCACCGCGTTTAAACAGGGCGACACCAAGACAGGCGTTGCCAAGAGCAATATCAATACCGTCCGCGACGGATGGCGGTTTTGGTGTGACACCTCGCAGGCACAAGGCGGCATGTCCGACGATCATCGCCACCGAATGACCCGACAACTCGAAATGCACGCGAAAGGGATCATGGACAGCAACGTTGCCGATGTGACCTCCGCAGACGTGCAAGCGGTCCTCAACGACCTGATGGCCGAAGGCAAGAAGGCGACGGCGCGCGCGGTGCGTATTGGGATCGGTAACGCCTTCAACTTCGCCCCCGTCGTCAACCCCGTCGGTCAGAAGAAGACGCGGGTCGCGAAGAGCGACGAGACAGAGGCTCAGTGGACAGCAGTCGCGCGGACGCATGACCTCGACGCCGACGATTGGTCGGTAATCTGGGAGGCGATCATGGCGCGGCGGGAACAGAACGTCATTGTCGGCACGGCGGTCGCTGTCATGTTCCTGACGGGCATCAGGTCCGAGAACGTCTGCTCGCTTTCGTGGGATCAGGTCGATCTACAGAACAAGACGATCCACCTGACCAAGATGAAGAACAAGCTGGCGCGCACGCTGCCCGTCATGGACACGGTGATCGAATTGCTCAAGGCGATCCGTCAGTCGGGCAGCGAATGGGTGTTCCCTGCATCGTCGGCCACGGGATACATCACAGACCCCAAGGGCACGTTCGCCACGATCAACGGAGAACGCGTTCGTGTATTTTTGCCCCACGACGGTAGGCGTCACTTCATGCAGGCGTCAGCCGAGGCGTTTCTGCCTGACTACGTCGCCCACTTCCTGCGCGGCGACAAGAAGGCAGGCGAGGGCAGCGACATGCTCATGAAATACCTCAAGCGCATGGGCAATCGACGCGCAGTCGAGGACATTGAGAAGGTCTACTTTGAGCGGATTAAGGTAGAACCTGATTTCAGCCTTGAATGATGCGCGAAAGCGCACCATGTTTGCAGAGCACCTATGCCCGTCGTGAGACGCGCGCCATTCTGGCGGTGCACAGCATCCCGAGCGCGCGGCGACACAAGCGGCTTGGACGATGAAAGCCCGCAGTGTCGTGTAGCAACAGAGGGCGTCTGTCTGATTAGGACATGACGAAAGGACTCTGTTGCAATGTCCACAAAACAAATCCGCGCGCTCGAGCAGCGCATTGAAGATCTGGAAATCCAGATCACTAACCCCAAACTTATGACGCCTCGTCAGGTGTGCGATTTCCTGCAAATCTCGGAACGGCAGTTCTACGAGTGGAAGCGCGCAGGCGATAGCCCACCCGCGATCTATTGGAGCGAGCGCACCGTTCGCTACGATCTCGACGCCGTGATGGCATGGGCGAAGCAAAAAGAAGTGGGGCAGGCTTAAGGCCCGCCCCACTGGATCAGCGTCAACACGAAATTGGGAATAAGTCGGTTATAAACGCCGACTTGGCGACGCTGAACCGGTGAAGCGGGTCCATCCTGAAAATGGTATGGATCAATCATTCAAAAATCTGTTTGCCGGAAACGAGGAACGTTTCCTGACGTTCACTGGCAATGAACAGCGAGACGGCGGGAAACTGGTTCCCGATTATCGCACGATCAATCGCGGCGTTTCCGATCAAGATTGGGCGCGTCATCTCAAAGGCGATGTTTCGCTCGGCTTGTCACCTCTCCGCGACGGCATGGTGAAGTGGGGAGCCATCGACGTGGACCTCTATCCCGTGATCGAAACCGACGAGGAGTTGGAAGCGCTCATGAAGGCGTGGCGAGACCCATGCCTTGTCGCACGTTCCAAGTCGGGTGGTATCCACGTCGTCGCTTTCTCGCGCAAGTGGATTCCGGCTGAGCGTATGCGCAAATACCTTGAGGCCAAGCGCGACGCCGTGTTGTCCGCCGATGTGATCGAACACGCTCAAGAGGTGTTCCCAAAGCAGACGGCTGGAAATGGTTCGCAAATGAACCTCCCCGCGTTTGGCGATCAACGTCAGGTGCTGGCGTGGCGTTCGCCTTCTGTGGTTGCCTACGTGTCTGACGAGCACCCGGTGCAGTGGGATCAAGTTGAGGCGGAGTGTCACGTCTCTGAGGGCGTGATGGCGGATACTGTGCTATCCGCACTGACGCCCAAGGCGAAACCCAAATCGAGGCGCACGCGCGAGCGCAAGAAGTCGTCTGGCGGGTTTAAACGCCCGACCGACGGCCAAGCGATGGAAGGGCGCAACTCGTTCCTTTATCACGTTGGCGCGTCCGCACGCGCACGCGGAGCCGACAATGACCAAATCGAAGAGATCATCCGTTCGGTCAATGACGAGTTCGCGGACCCAGACAGCGAGTTCGGCAATCGTGGTCCGCTTGAGGAGCGCGAGCTTGTCCGCGTGATCCAACAGGTCAAACACCTGCCCGAGGAAGCACCCTTGGATATGTCCTATGAGGTGGTCGAACGCATGAACGAGGAATGGGCGCTGCTTGTCCTGGACGGCAAGCTTGAGTTTCTGAATCTCGACAACGGCATGACGTTCACGCGCGCCGACTTCACGACCTACACGCGCCCCAAGACCGTCATGGTCAACGGCAAGCGCGTCCCCATGTCTGAGTTGTGGATTTCGGACCCAGATCGCGCGGAATACCTCGGCATCGTGATCGAGTCGCCTGAATACGACGGCCCCGGCTGGAACGTGTTCCAAGGCTGGGCGGTCGAACCCAAAGTCGGTGACGCGTCCCTGTGGGTCGACTACGTCGAACGCATCCTGTGCGGTGGCGACAAAGAACTCGCTCACTGGGTCATGTCGTGGGTTGCCGATGGTGTGCAGCGTCCTTGGTCGTTGCATCCCGGCACAGCGCTCGCTCTGCGCGGGGATCAAGGCGGCGGCAAGTCGTTCCTCGGTAAGATGATAGCGCGGCTGCTGTTGCCCGCACAGACGCAAGAAATCGCAGACAGTGACCGTATGTTCGAGCGTTTCAATCGCCGCCTGTTCGGCGCGACGTTTGTCTTGGCAGAGGAGTCGGTGTTCACCGGTTCGACGAAGCAGGCGAACCAGCTCAAGGTGTTCATCACGTCGAACCTTTGGACATACGAGCAGAAGCACCTCGCGACATTCGACGGCAAGAACGTCCACCGTCTGATCGCCACTACCAACGACGAGCAAGCCGTCCACCTTGACGACGACGACCGTCGTTGGACGGTGATCGAAGTTGAAACCATGTTCGACGACATGACCTCTGACGAGGCGCGCAAATACTGGCAGCCATACTACGAGATAGACCCAGGTATCGTGCTCCGCTACCTGCTCGAATATGAGGTTGACCAAGACTTGATCTCGCGTCCGCACCTTACGCAAGCCAAACGCGACGACAAGATCATGTCGGACCCGGTACTTGAGGTGCTGCACGAGATCGCAACGAGCGGCATCGTGCCCGATGATCTCGACGGTCGTGGAAAGCTGGCAACCGCGACATTGCATCGTGAGGCGCGAACGCTCGGCGCGTCGCCTTATGATAAGCCGGTTATCCTCGGAAACCGCGCGCGGAAAATCCTCGGGTGGAAAGGCACCTGCCGCGACGCGACCCACATCAAAGAATACCAGCGCACTGTGGATGGGGAAGGTTTGCCGACCATGCACCCGGTTCTCGACAACGGTGGATGCTCCCGTGGCATCGACCTAAAGTCATTGGCCGAGTTTCGAGCGGCGGTGTCGCGCAAGACGGGCATCGAATATGGCGAGGGTGAATGGAAGCGTTTCCGCATTCCCGAAACCGACATGGTTGTGCCTGACCCCGCTGCTGTGGAGGCGGCGTTTGAGCAGCGAGAGCGTGAAAAGCACGGCGAGGGCGTGCCGTTCTGATCATTGCGTGATGTGTGAGGATTGCGGGCGTGGCTTCGGCTGCGCCCGTTTTCGGTCAGCGGTGTCGAGTTATGTCGAGATGTCGGTGTCGACCCGATTTGACTTTTGTTTGCTGTTTTTGCGTGTTTTGCGTCGCAGATGCGTAGATTTGGAATATGAATGTAGTTTCAACTCGTCAAACTCGACAGCGTTGACATTTCAGATTTGGAATCAATGCGTTAGCTTGGTGTCGAGTTGGATTAACTCGACATGACTCGACACGAGGTCGACATGCCGCGCGATTTGGCAGGTGACCTCCTCCCGCTATCTCCGCCTGATCATTGCGACTTGCTCCCAACTACGGGTCTGAAACAAGGCCGATTGATTGTTAATCAAGTGTCGCTTGTGGTGGATCGACTTGCCGATCAAGCGGTTAGTCGTTGCCAAACTGGTTTTTGCAACGTGCTTTGCAACAGCGGCGGAAATCTGAGGCAAAACCCATCAACAAGGCTGACGTATTTTGGGCAAATCGGGCGGCGCACCGCACAAGCAACCAACGCCACCCCGCAACCGCACTGATCCTTCGATCTGCTGAGGCACAGGCGGTCGTCTTGGTCAAATCCGACTTAGTGTGCCCGACAACGGCAAACGCCCGTCTCTGACGCGCTGCTGCGGTGCGCGCGGCCAGCACCTGCTTTCGTCCCACCTCCACCTCATTCCCCGGAACAACGCCCCAACAGCGGGTGATACGCATTTCGTGCTGGGTCTGCGCGCATCGGGAATGGCCTAGCATCGGCTCTCCTACCTGCCGCGATGGACTCGGTGCGCGCCACAACACAAAGGACATGACAATGACCATTACCGCGACCATCGACGAGCATGAAGCCGTCGCACTCACCTACACCCGCATGAACACCACGTCGAACCTCGGCGTGCCCGACGCTGCCGCGTTTGCGGACGACCTCAAATCGACGCTCGAACCCGAACAGGGCAACATCTACCGCGACGGCTACAACGTCTTGGTTCAGCCCGAAGGCGTGACCGTCGAGGTGCACCCCCATTCGTTCCCGATCCCGTGGCAGCACATCGCCTCCGTGGTCGAGCAAATTCGTGAAACGCGGGTTGGATAAAAGTATACTGCGAGAAAACAGACACTTTGGTCAGGAGGCCTATCCAAGCCACCATCTAATATCCTTGCTTTGGAAAGAATTGCCTCGGCCCGTCCCAATAACGATGAACCGTTCGTCTCTCATTCGGTCCTCCGAAAAGGGTAAACAGGAATTTGCCGGAGAGACAAACCTGAACATCACTTCTCCACTTTCCGAGGCGCATATCACTTCATAAAAGTTTGATTTGTCTTCCATCGCGTGGAATATTTCGATCTGCTCCTCTGACAGCTTCCATTCATCCAGAAAATGATACGCTAAGACTTCGCCTGGACCCAAGAGAACAGGCAACGATACAGCATTGCCATCTGCATCAAAGTAGTCACCAACACAGTTGCTGCCATGGGTGCCGCCACCCCAGCCACTATCTTCGTTCGAGACAGTTTCGTGAAGGCAGTGCGTGATTGAAAGGCTGATATTTGAGATGTTGGAAATCAGTATTTGATACTGCTTTGCCAAAACTACAGGAACACCGTCTTCATATACGAAGTCCGCAACGGTGCCGCAGCAATTGACTCTGGAGAAAGTCACACTCTCAATATTTGCCTGTGCGGCATCTCGGGAAAGTTTGAGTGACATCCCAGAGATCACCAAGGCGCAAAATGAAATTGCAATAGGCGTGAGTGAGAGGATTAGTTTGCCATTCTTAAGCATAAGCTCGTGCTCCATGTTGCCTATCCGCGAAAATGGCGGTCGAGGTTAGCCTAAACGGCATCGAAAGTGTGAAGCAAACGGCTTTTGTCAAAATCCAACACCTGCCACCCGCTCTGCGATCAGTTGTAAGCAACACCTCAAAATCCCCAAACTCCACCTGCTTCTCCGGTCGGGGCAGCAAGGGCCGCTTGATACATTGTGCACATGACGGATCGGCGGTCCTTTCATGTCCTAATCAGCGAAACGGGCATGGGCTTCCGCCTGTGTCCGTTTTGTTTAGGAACGAAAGGACACCGCAATGGCCGACGATACATCCGCCGCCCTCAAAGCCCTTATTCAGCAGGTTTCCACGCTCACTGAAACCGTGGGTGCGCAGCAGAAGAAACTCGACGGACTGCGCGACTTCAATACGCGCATTTTGGACGAGAAGAAGGATATGCAACGCCGCCTCGAACAGCAGACCGAGACAGACAAGCAACTGGCCGACATGGGCTATGAGCGCGCTTCTGACGGCAACTACTATCCGAAGGGGACCAAGCCCGCCCATACGCTCACACGGGCGGAGGCACGCGACCCAGCGAAGTATCGGGCTGCCAAAGAGGCAGCGGCGAAGATCGCTGCAACCTTGGAAATCGTCGATCCCGACAAGGCCGACGACACCCACCGCCGCGGGCGTGGGAATGTTGCCACGACAACGACCACGGTCATCAAGGACGAGGATCAGCGTGTCGCCTACATGCGCCGCGATGTGATGGGGGCGGACCCGCGTCAATATCAGCGCCTGCGCGCTGAGGGCATGACCGTCAAATCCTGGGACCAGCCCGACGACCTGCCGCAGCACATGCAGACCAAACTCGCGCACATGGAGAAATCCCATGACGCCTGAGGATCGTGCGACTTTGGAATGGGCCTATCGCGTCGTCCTCGGGTTTTCCGCCGAAGACGAGGTGATCGTGCTGCGTGACCTGACCTTGGTCACACAGCACGACCATGCCCAACTCGACCCGTCAGGCAACAGTCAGGATGCGCTGATCGTCGCCTTGGCGCAGGTGATGAAGCTCCGTCTGGCTGGCGTTCAGGCTGGCAAGCTGCGCTGCGATCTCGTCGCGGCGGGCATGAGGGAAGAGGCGGCAAATCGCGTTCATGATCATCTGGTGGACATCTCCGTTGGGGAATGGACCCGCCTGAATGAGCGGATCAATTGGTATCGCGACGATACGTGCCTGCCCATCACCGCCTCAACCAAAGCAGCGGGAGTATCCTGAAAAATGGCCGGGAACAAAGGCAGCGGACGCCCAAGCACGATCAACACGCACCCCGAGAAGAAGACGATCATCAAGCAGATCGTCCTTGGGGAACACGGTCTGCCCGGTGGCATGTCGAAGGCGCAGGTTGCGAAACGCGTCGGGATGCACCCGGATTCCGTCTCGCGGTATCGCAAGGAACACATCACCGAGGAAATGAAACGCGCCATCTTGGCCGAGGCGCGCATCGAACCATTGGACGAGGCGACGCGCGTTCTAAACGACGAGCGGATGGACGTTGCGCGGACCTATGAAAGCCTCGCGCGGCGGGTCGAAAAGCTGATCACCAAGGCCGAGGAAAACGAGGACGATGCCTTCGCGCTGGCCGCGATGGACGGGCTGCGAAAAGTGCTTCGCGACATTGCCACCATGCACGGGAAGATGGCGACCAACCTTTCGGTCTCGGTCACACTCGCGGAATCGCCCGAATGGGTGACGATGAAAAGCATCCTTCGCGCCGTTTGTGACGAGGTGCCCGAGGCGCAACCTGTCCTTCTCAAGCACATGCGCCACCACGTCCTATCCGTCACGAAAGAGGAGCAGGTGCTATGACCCACCGCGACTTCGAAGGCTGGGGCGAATACAGCCGCCGCGTTGCCGCTGCCAAGGAAGCCGGGTCGCCCGATTGGGCGCGCCTGCCGCAAAGCCGCGATGTGATGCTCGACGAGGGCGGCAAACTCTATTTCACGGGCATCCCCTGCAAGAACGGGCATGTCTCGCCGCGCGACGGCAACCGAAACTGCACGCAGTGCAGCGTCGCCAACATGCGCGCCTATTATGAGCGACAGAAGAATGCCGTTTGACGCCCTTCATGACTGGTGCGTGGGCCTCGAACGCGATCTCGACCCCGTCGCGCGCCTGAGCCATTGGATTGGCCATGCGCCTGATCATTGGCAGGTTGAGGCGTTCACCACGCAGGCGTCCGAGATCGCGCTGCGCGTGGGCCGTCAGGCGGGGAAAACGTCGGTGTTGGCCGCGCGTGCCGTCGAGGAGTTGCACGTCCCCGACAGCCTGACCATCTGCGTTGCCCCCGCCGAACGGCAAGCGAAGATCATCGCCCGCGAGATTGGGCAGCAGCTCCGCCGCACGGATTTGGTCATCACGCGGTCCACCCTGACCGAACTCGAAATGTCGAACGGTGCGCGCGTGGTCGCGCTGCCGTCCACGTCGGACACGATCCGAGGCTATCCGTCGGTGTCGCTGCTGATCATCGACGAGTGCGCCTTCCTGCAAGGTGAGAACGGCGGCGAAGACCTGATCTCGGGCGTTCTGCCGATGCTGACCAAAGACGGGCAGGTGTTTTTCAGCAGCACGCCCGCAGGCAAAAACAACTACTTCGCGCGGTTGTTCCTCGACGCGAAACCCGGCGACGGCATCCACCGGATCGTCGTGCGCGGCACGGATATTCCAAGGCTGGCCGAAAAGGTCGAAAGGATGCGTCGCACGCTTTCCGCAACGAAATTTCGCCAAGAAATCGAAGTCGAAATGCTGGCCGATGGTCAGGCGTATTTCGACCTTTCCATCATCGAACAAGCGACAAGCACAACGGAGGTTGCGATATGTCCGAAGCTCTGAACTATGAACCCGAATTAAACCTCGTCTATCTGCCTGACGGCGAGGTGGTGAACGAAACCAACCAAGACCCCGCAATCCCCCGCATTTCAGGGTATCAACGCTATTGGGTGGCTGCTGATCTCGGCCAAGCGAATGACTTTTCGGCGGTCGTCGTGATCAAGGATCAGGCGTTGCCCATCGTGGACGACGGCAAGATCATCGTCGGCCCGCGCGAGCGCACCGTGGTCTACGCTGACCGCTTCCGTGGCGTGTCTTACGTCGATGTGGTGGATCACCTCGTGCGCCTGCGCAACGCGCCACCGTTCGGCGGGAAGTCTGAACTTGCCATCGACGGCACCTCCATCGGGCGCGTGGTCTCGGACATGCTCTGGGATCAAGGCGTCGATCACAAGGCGGTGCAGATGACGGGCGGGCAGGATTGGTCGAAGAAGGGGTCGCGGTATGTCAACGCGGGCAAGACCTTCATGATCGAAAATCTCGCCGTGCTGTTCGGCGCGGGCGATATGAAATTCGCTCCCGACTTGCCGCTGCGCGACGAGATCGAGGCCGACCTGGCTTCCTTCGCGACGACGACAACGGCGGCAGGCAACCAGATCATCAGCCAAAGCCGCAGCGCGGGCGGACATGGCGACTTGGGCATCGCATTGATCCTCGGCGGGTTCGCCTCGCAATACCTTCAAGCGGGCCTCGCCGTGCAGCAGACCCTTCGTGGGTGGTGGTGAACGTTTAAACGCCTCGTTCAGCTAGAAGCCGTGCAAGCTCTGCTTCCGCTTCCATGCGCTTCGCGTGGCGGTGGCGCGCCTTTTCGTAGGCCTTGCGCGCGCCGTCCGGTGAATTGTTGAACATCCTGTTTTCGTCGAGGTATTCGCGAGCGGTGCGCGAAATGCTGACTTTCTTGCCGTCCTGCACGTCCTTCATCATTCGGTCGGTGAACCATTCGAAAACGTGGTCGAGGTCGTAGCTCCAACCGTCTTGCTGCTCGGCCTCCTTGTAGAAACCAAGGTCATGAGCAAGTTTGGCTTGATCGCCGTTCTCCAAGTTGTAGTCGGCCACGACGACCGCCGACTTTTTCACGTAGGCTTTCACCCACGCGGGCAGATCGGTCCCTTCGATGTGATTGGACAGAAGCCGCCACGCCTTCTTGGCGTCGCCGGGTTCGAGGCGCGCGGCCTCTGCGAGTTCGTCCAAGTTGGAGTTTTCGCCCATGTCCGCTGCTCCAAAAGTTCGTGCCCGCGTGTGGGAAGCCATGGTGGCCCAAATAAGGGCGGATCTGTGGAAATTACGAAAGGAACCCACAATGCAAGATTACATTGACGGCAAGGCAATCGCCACGCTGAAAAAGATCGACAGACTCGAAAGCATCATCGAAGCGGAGGTTGTAACTTCTGCTTGGGTGTTTCGTCTCGAGTTCGACGAGAAGCTGCAAGACACTCGTTGGACCATCGACGTTTCGCATCTCATTCGCGACGAGGAGGCAGCATGAGTAGTAATTGTGAAAAACTGACCGCTGAATTCTCGTTCGCAATTCCAGAGGCGCAAGCAAAGGGTGATCTCGCCGGGCGAAATGTACTCGCAGCCGCAACTGACGTTATGCGCACAAACCCGATTTTCGCGCATAAGCGAAAGGGCGGCGGTCTCTACAAGCAAAGCCGTGCTGATACTTGGGACTATGTCGGCTCGGCTGAGACGTCCATTGTAGGTGTGAGTAGGAACTGGGTGGTGGTCATCACCGCAATTGGTGGCGGAAGGTTCACTGCACGAGTGCTGTCAGCACAGCGACGTCGCTGCTGGCTGCAAAGCTTCCGTGTTTTGGAAAAGCAAGCAGCGTAACAGAAATGCGGGCGGCGTATCAGCGCCGCCCGTCTTAGAGCCTCGCGCCGATCCGGAGTTTCCCTCTGTGCGCACTGCTCCAGCCTTACAGATGAGGCTGTGGTTTCGTGATCCCGCCAAGATGGCAAATCTGAAACCACGATACATAGAAAGCGTCCACAATGAACATCTTAAACCCTGCCGAACTCGGTCGAAACGACCTTCTCCGTCTCGTAAACGCAATTGCGAAACACGGTGTCACTGAGATCGTTGTCCATCGTGGCGACGACGTGCAACACCTGCGCGCCGCAGATGCCAACAAATGGCAAACCACGCGGCTTGTCGGCTCAGAAATCGAACGAAAACGAAGTGTGACGATTCCACCGAATTTTCACTGATCGAACGGGGCGGCAGCAATGTCACGCTGCTCATTTGGACAAAGCGGGCGGCTCCATGGCCGCCCGCTTTCACTTTGCGGGGCGACACGCCCAGAGACACCCGAAAAATCGCGCGCTGACGGGCGTGTCGGTCATTTGGGCATCAACATACCCGCCAGCACGAACCCCGCCTCAGACGCGCGCAGAGTGGCGGTCAAGCATTTACGCGAGAGCCTAAGCGCAGCAGACATGGCAATCGACTCGCGCGCTGTCAGGCAGTAAGGTCTCCCAAAACGAATTGTTGAGGGGTTACAGGCAGATGGCAACAGTTAGGGCAATATTTCAACCTCTTGCGGGAGGACAGCAGCACGCGCCGCAATTGGTGTCTTTGGCACAAGAGCCTTGGCTGGATCGGCTGATCATTTCTTCTGCATTCTCAAACTCAGCAGGTGTTGCGGCGGTCTCTGCCGCTCTGGCCCCTGTTGCAGGCGTATGTCGCGCCTTCATCGGCGTCAGGAACGGTTCAACGACGGCACAGGCAACCGCCGCTTTGTTGAAGATGGGCGTGGAACTCTATGCGCTCGACACAGCCACTAGGGGCCGGATTTTCCATCCTAAAGCCTTCATTGCCACCGGCCCAAATCAGGCCCGAGCCATCGTTGGCAGCGCCAACTTGACCCATGCGGGGCTGTTCAACAACATCGAGGCAGGCACGGATATGGAACTGGACCTTGGTGATGCCTCGGACAAAGCGTTCGTTGACACCATGTTGGACGGATTTGATGACCTCATTGTCAACCATCCGCAGCATTGTTTCAGAATTGTCAGTGGTCGCGAAATTGTCGATTTGATGAGGCAGGGGATTCTTGAGGATGAACGAAATCCAAAAACTCAAACGACGTTCGGTTCTGGAAAGCAGGGAAACTCTACGAGCAAGCCTCGCATCAATCTGCCTTTCAAATCTTCACCCGCAAAGACAAAAGCGAAAAAACCGAAAATTGTCCCTGCCGCACCTGCTGGCACGTTGCCCGTCGCCCCGCCGATATACGGGCAATTGGTTTGGGCCAAGCCGAGTCTCCCGCGCTCCGACCTGCAACTCAATCCAGGCCATGCTCCGGGCGTATTGCGGCTCACTCAGGCCAAATACAAAGCCGGTGGTGCGGTGATTGATCAAACGACCTATTTCCGTAATCAAGTATTCGGTGCGTTGAATTGGACCTATAATACCACGGCCCAAAAAGATGAGGCGGTAGCGCCGACGTCGCTTGTCATAGCGGGTGTCTATGTTGGCGACTTCGACATGCCCCTAAGCCACAAGCCTGCTTGGGCGGCTGGGCAAGGCAATTACACCACGGGGCTCCACTGGGACAAAGCCACTAGCCACATCAAACAACCCGGCTTGGTTGGTCGTAGCCTGAAACTTTACCAACCAGCGTCGGTAGGTGCGCGCTATATCGTTGAGATCGACTAGGCGGGCAGGCGGTGTCGTCTGTCGCGCAGCGTGGCCCAAGCACCAAGCAAGTCCATCTGTTCCGACTTGGTCAACGCGCCCAGCACCGCCTCCGACTGCACTTCAAGCGTGTCGGCAACCGAGTCCTCACGAACCATGCGGTCCAGCCGCTCAACGTCAGGCACAACCGCTTCCGGGGCAGGCAATAGCAACTTCTCGATCTCACTGGGCACGAGTTCGAGCACCCCGCCACCGTAATGACGCCCTTCTAATTCGGCGCTGAGAGCGGTCAACGCGTTGTAGAAGCCAAAGACGAGCGCATCCGCTGTGCCACGTAGCGCCCGAATGCGATATGCCGTGTCGGTCGTGTAGGCGCTTGCACGGTTCAGGATTAGACGGGGCGTGTCGTGGCTCCGCTTAAGCATTCCGACCTCGGTCGCGTGAACCGATGGGACCGTGTACCAAGGACTGCGGATTCGGCACTTGTATCGCTTGTGCAGGTCTTCACTTTCGCCGGAGGCGATATAGGCGCGGCCTTTCGCGCTCTCTTCGACGGACCGATCAAGCCAAAGGAAGTTAGTCGGCTTGCCGGTGGCGGCGTTGCGGGCGTGCTGCGCGTCGTCGTAAATCACGCCCGGACAGTGATCACTCCGTCCGAACATGGGGTGCGCCCACTTTTCCAAGCCATTTTGTTTTACGACCTCATCCGTAACGAGGAAGAACTTGTTGGCCCCTGTGACGATGCCCACGTCCACCTTCGCGGCATCAGAAAAGCGGCAGAACCGAGAGTCGGCTTCCACGGCTTCTAGGATGGCGAGGGTCGCCGTGGGAACCAGCGCGCGTGTCCACTTCCCCTGAACGGTCTTCCCGTTGATCGCCTGCGGCTTGTTGAACACTGCCTCTGGGTCTTCATTGAGGAAGCCGCGACCAGAAACGCGATGAATGCCGAGGCCTTCGCCGTGGACCTTCGGCGTCTTCTTCTTCTCGGCCATCAGCAGCACGGCACCTTGCAACGTGCCTTCGAACCAAATTTCCTGCGGGTCCACGATCACGATGCGGCGGCATTGTTGTCCGAGGTAGGTCCGCAGCGACTGTGCGTGCATGACGTGGACAATCTCGGAGGGGACAACCATTGCCAGTCGTCCACCGGGGCGAAGCAATTCCATCGACGCGAGGATGAAGGGCACCCATGCGTTGGTATGTTTTGTAAACTTGCAGCTAAGGCGATCAAACACGCGCTCGGCGTTGGCTTGGAAGTCTGCAGGAAGATATTGGTATCTGATGAACGGAGGGTTGCCGATCACCGCATCAAACTGACAGGGCTTCGCTTGCAGTGCCCAGCTAAGGAAGTCTCGGTTGTGAACGGTGCAATCGGGTATGCCGCGCGCCGCCGCCTTGGCCGCTTCCTCAGGCGCAAGTTCGAAAGCGGTCACGGTTGCGTCCGTGCCCAACAGACTAGGGAAAAACGCTCCATCACCGCAGCTAGGCTCTAGCACGTGTTTGCCAGACGTTGGCGCAACCCAGCGGGTGAGGAATTGGGCGAGGTCGTCAGGCGTGTAGTAGCCACCGCGCAGCTTCTTTTCTGATTCTAACGCGATGAAATTCATGTTGCCTGTCCTTGCCGCTTTGTTCTTATTGCGTTCCCACGGTTTACGATTGGTGAACTGCTAACTGTTTATCGCAAACCAAAGCGTTTCGCCAACCATATTTGGTGGCAGGGCATTGATGCGATACCGAATGTCGTTTGCCTCCTACAACGTAAGGTAGGCGCCGGAAAGTGCGCCCGCGTTGCAAAATCGTTGCAAAAACGAAAAAAGGCGATCCCGAAGGGTCGCCATTTTTGCTTTACAACCAAGTGGTTAATTGGCTCCGGCGGTAGGGATCGAACCTACGACCAATTGATTAACAGTCAACTGCTCTACCGCTGAGCTACGCCGGAACACGAGGCGCGGTTTAGCAACAGTGTTGACGCGCGTCCAGAGGGTTTTGCGAAAAAAATGATTTCTTTTCAAAGCAGGCGAAACGCGGTGTCTGCGGTCAGCTCTTGCACGGGTTCGATGATATTTTTTCCATAAAGATCAATCATATGCGCCAGGACATTGCGTGTCGCGGCTGGCATGAGCGTCGCGGGCGTGTCGGTGTAGACACGTTTTGCAAGATCGCCCGACGTTGCGGCTCCGTGTTGTAGGGCCTCCAGCAGGGATGTTTCCCGGTTGAGGCGGTGCTGGATCAGCCAATCCAGGCGCCCGGCGGGGTCGGAAATCGGGGCCCCGTGGCCGGAATGGAATGTTGACCATGACATGCCCTGTAAGCGGCGGCATGAGGCCATGAAATCGGTCAGGTCGCCATCCGGCGGCGATACCAGCGAAGTGGCCCATCCCATAACCAGATCGCCACAGAACAGGATGTCTTCCAGGGCAAAGCAGAGGTGATTGCCAAAATGTCCGGGCGTGTGCAGTGCGGTCAGCGACCAGTCCGAACCGTCAAAGCGGTCCGTGTCCGATAGGGTGTGATCCGGTTGGAAAGACGCGTCTACACCTTCACCGCCCCGCATCAAGCCGGACGCGGCAAGACGTTGCATCACCGCACTGCGGCCCCCCAACGCGTCGGAGAACGCAACAACAGGTGCCCCGGTTTCGGCGCTTAGGTCTCTGGCCAAAGGGGAATGGTCCAGATGTGCATGGGTGACGAAAATGGCCGCTACCCGTGCCGAACCGATACCGGACAGAAGGGCTGCCAGATGCTTTGGGTCGCGCGGCCCCGGGTCGATCACGGCCAGATCACGGGTGCCGATCAGATAGGTGTTGGTACCGCGATAGGTCATCGGGGACGGATTGTTCGCCACAATACGCCGAATGCCCGGAGACAATTCCACGACGTCACCCGGGGTTGGTGTGAACGGGGGATGGGGATCATGCGCCATGCACAGAGAGGAACAGAAGGATGCGCCGGTTTGCAACCACTTCGTGACAAGCCGTTTCGTTTCCGTGCGCCGTGCAGTAGCCTGTGACCATGACATTTAATTGGCTGAAACGCTATATGCCCCGCGGTCTGTACGGGCGCGCCGCATTGATCCTGATCCTACCGGTGGTCGCTTTACAGCTGGTGGTGTCGGTTGTTTTTATTCAACGCCATTTCGAAGGCGTGACAGAACAGATGAGCCGCGAAATCGCCCGTGAAATCAATGCAACTCTTGATCCGCCACGGGTGACAGAGCCCCAACTGGCCGACGCATTGCGATTGGATTTTCTGCCAACGTCGCAAGATGACATCCCGGCCCAGAACCTGCGCCGCTGGTATGATTTTTCCGGCATCGTGGTGATCCGCACCCTGGCGCGGGATATCATCGGGTTCCGCCGGGTTCATCTGGTGGATGACCGCACGGTGCTGGTCTGGGTGCAGCGAGAGGCTCAGCCCTTGTTGAAGATCGAATTCAACCGGGAACGGGCATCGGCCTCTAACCCGCACCAGCTTTTGGTGAATATGGTGGTGTTCGGCGGCTTGATGACGTTGATTGCGTATCTTTATCTACGCAACCAATTGCGTCCGATCACTCGTCTGGCGGATGCGGCCGAGGCTTTTGGGCGCGGACGCAATGTGCCTTATTCGCCGTCCGGTGCTGTTGAAGTACGCGCGGCGGGCCACGCGTTTCTGGACATGCGCGCCCGAATCGAGCGGCAGATCGAACAGCGGACAATGATGCTTTCGGGGGTCAGTCACGATCTGCGCACCCCGCTCACCCGCCTGCGGCTTGGGGTGTCGATGCTGTCGGATGAAGATCGCGAGCCGCTGGAGCGCGACATAGAGGATATGCAAAAGCTGATTGACGCTTTTCTTGATTTTGCACGGGTCAACGCCGAAAGCGCGCAGCCCCAACGGACGGATATTCCCGATTATGTCCGCGCCATTGTTGAGGATGCAAAACGCTCTGGCATTGCGGTCGATCTGGTCGAGGCAACGGGGCAGGGGCAGATCCTGCTGCGCCAGACGGCCATGCGCCGTGCAATCGAAAACCTGATTGGCAATGCGGTGCGATACGGGTCGCGGTGCGAGGTGTCGGTTGTGCTGACCGACAAATCCCTTCGGATACGGGTCGAAGACGATGGGCCCGGCATACCCGCGGATGACCGCGAGGCCGCGCTGCGCCCGTTTGTGCGGCTTGATCCGGCGCGCAATCAGGACAAGGGGTCCGGCGTTGGGTTGGGTCTGGCCATCGCGGCGGATATCGCGCGCGTGCATGGCGGTGTTCTGCGACTGCACACCAGCACACGGCTGGGCGGATTGCGGGCGGATATCGTGGTCGCTCGATAGACCGAGGATGCCGTGCAAAACCTGTCTCATGCGGGTTTGGCGGCGGTCGGGACTGTCGGCCAGATGTGAAATGAACACAGCGCAGGCTTGACTAAGTGACGGCAGCCGGGTTCGATGAAGGTTGGACAGCCTATCAAGAATCAATAGGACGATCCCCAATGCCTGCTTACAGATTTGTGCACGACGTCATGCTGCGTGATTGCGAACCCTCTGGCATCGTATATCTTCCGCGTTATTTCGACATGGTTCACGTTGTTATCGAGAACTGGCTGGACGAAGCGCTTGATTGGCCGATGGGACAGGTGCAGGGCAGGGACGGGCTGTGTCTTCCGTTTGTTGACATCAAAGCAGAGTTTCCCGCGCCAAGCCGACTGGGAGACCGGTTGACCTGGGATCTAACCGTCCGTGACATCGGGCGCAGCAGCATGCAGCTTCGCATTATGGCGACCACCGGTGCCGACAGCCGCGTTTCGGTTGCAGGAACGCTTGTGCTATCTGAGGCAATCGCCTTGCGCACGCGCCGTTGGCCCGAGCAGGTTGTCGAACGTGTGAAAGACTACATGATCTCACCCGGTTCTTTGGCCGAAACCGCGCTTCAGTAACACGCAATCGTTGCTTTACTGGGCGGAATTGACGGCTGTGTCTTGAAGAAACGCGACCAGTTTTGATCGATCTACCGGTTTCAGCAACAACTGAAGCCCCAGTCGCTTGGTCTCGTGACGCAAATCGGCGGACCGGTCCGCCGACACAATCGCACCCGGCACAGGGCCGTATTTTTCGCGGAACACCTCGTAAAGCTGTGTTCCGGTCGCACCGGGGCTCAGCTGATAGTCCAGCAGGACGGCATCCGGGGTGATCTGCAAATCCTGCATCAACTCCAGCGCGCTGTCGGCGTCCTCGGCCTCGATCACGCTGACCCCCCAGCTTTCCATGAGAATCGACAATGCCCGCCGCAACTGCGCATCATTTTCGACCAACAGCACAATCAAACCCGCTTTGGGCAATCCAAGGGGCGACGAGGCTAACGTTTTCAAGGCCTGGTCCGCCGTGTCGTCGCGGGCCAGCGGAACGTTTACCATAAAGCACGAACCGCGACCCGGTTCGGACCAAAGACCCAGCGGATGGCCAAGCCGTGTGCAGGCGCGTTCAACAATCGCCAGCCCCAGACCAAGCCCGTCATTGTTGCTTGCTTTGGTATCAAGGCGGCGAAACTCTTCGAAAATTGATTTCTGATCGGCCTCTGCGATACCGGGGCCAGTGTCCCAGACCTCGATCCGCGCCGAAGCGCCATTGCGCCGCGCGCCCACCACAATGCGCCCATGATCGGTATAGCGGATGGCATTGGTTATCAGATTCTGAACAATGCGCCGCAAATAGGAAGGGTCCGTTTCGACCACATGCGAGCTGTCGACAATCTTGAGGGTCAGCCCTTTTTGGGCGGCAAGGATTTCCATCTCGTCCCGCAACGGATCAAATACATCGCGCAAGGCGACGGGCCGGATATCAAAGCTCAGCCCGTCCGATTCCAGTTTCGAGATGTTCAGCAAGGCATCAATAATCTGTTCGGCAGCCCCAAGCGCCGTTTCCGCCTTGGACAGCACGGCTTGTTCATGGGGGGTGTCGATCTTGTCCGACAGTGACGCGATGAACAGTTTGGCGGCGGACAGGGGTTGCAAAAGGTCATGACTGGCGGCAGCCACAAACCGGGATTTCGACGCGTTCGCACGCTCGGCGGCACTCAGCGCGTCCTCAAGCTCTATCGTGCGTTCATGGACCCGATGTTCGAGGATTTCATTCAGTTCGTAGAGTTTTTGCGCAGCTTCACGTTCTGCGGTGACATCGGTGCAGGAAATCACAAAGCCCCGATCCGGCATCGCACGGCCAAAGATGTGTAACACACTGCTGTCACCGCGCCGCACCTCAAACGAGATCGGCTGTCGCAAACCTTCTGACACCGCCCACCGCCGAAACGCCGCCCGGTCCATGCCGCGTGTGAACGCAAACGCATCGTCAAGATCATCCAGCAGGCCGATAAATGATGCACCGATCCGCATGCGGCGCGCCGGGACAGACAGCAACGTGCTGAGCTTTTGATTCCATCCCACAAGGCGAGCGTTTTCGTCAAAGATACACACCCCCTGATTAAGATGGTCCAAAGTGGCACGGATCATACGCGTCTGCTTGTCCCGCAGCTTCGCCTGTTCCTGACGTTCCACGCGCATGATATCCGTGATGTCGGTTTGCAGCACCACGGTGCCATTATTCGTCGTGCGATGCTCGGACACCTGAAGCCAGCGGTCCTGCTGCAAACGCACATTGAACATCACACGCCGGTCCTTGTGCCGCTTGCGCCGGATCTTGGACCATGTTTTTCGGTCCTGGTGGTCGGGCAGGTGAAGCTGGGCAGAGCGGCTGACGCGGTCGACATAGCTGTCAAACGATGTGCCAGGTTTAAGGTCGCGTGCGGTGTCGTTGAAATCCCTGCAAAATCGTGAATTGCACATCACAAGAAGATCGTCTGGATCAAACAGGGCAAACCCTTCCGAGATCGTCTCGATCGCATCCGCCAGATTGCGCCGCGCCGCTTCGGTTTCTTCATTGGCCCGCGCCAGCTGGGCATTGGCGTCATGCAGCAAATCCAGAGTGCGTTCCAATTCCAGCGTACGCTCGCGCACCCGTTTCTCAAGCAAGGCCGCGCGTTCGAACTGGGCGTAGGCAGCACCCGATTGCGACGTACCGAATTCCACTCTGCGCATCAGGCTTTCGGCAATTTTCAAAAGCTTTTCGTTCTGACGCTCAAGACTGTCGTTTGGATCGGTCAGGGACATTCAGACACCGTCCTTCACCGCCGGATAGATCGCGACACCGGTCAAGGTCTGGTTGACATGCAAGCCGCCGATCTGTTCGCCATAGGTGGAAAACCCGACCACATGATGCCCCGACAACACCTCTGACATGGCGCGCGTCTTTTGGCTGCGCCCGGCCTCGATACGGCGCAGGATGCAATCGCAACCCAATATGATGTCAGGCGCAATCGGATGCGACAGATCCGCAAGCCCGCGTTCCAGATGCGCCACGATGTCATCATGCGTGGCAAGGGTCAGCACCATGCCTTCGTTGATGGCGGAAAAGAACACCAGATCGTGGTTTTCGCGGACCTGCCGGATCGCGCGCACATGATGGGCATCGCCCAATCGCACCACGACCGGATGTTCGGCAAAGGTGAATTGATCCAATTGGTTGGGGTCCATTCCCAACAAACGCGCATATTCCAGCGCGGCTGGCTCGGCGTTGATTTCATGCACGACGCGCCCCTCGGGAGAGGCCGCAGTGACAACCATGCGCTGTTCGGTCGGGACCAGATGATCAAGGCTGAACACCCGCACCGGTTGGTCACATCGCGCCAGAACAATCATCGCCGCATTGGTCAGGATCTGGCCGTTCCGGGCCAGCCAGGTTTTCTCGAACCGGGTGCCATCCCCTGAAGAGCCGCCAAACAACGGTGTCGGCCCAAGCCCCGCAGAAAGAAACGCTGTCAGTTGCTCTTCACACAGGCTAAGCCCGTCAACCATCAGAAAGGCAAAATCCGACGGTCGTTCCGGTGCGCGTTGTGCCAGATCCAACCGCGCGTCAATCAGTCTGCCAGCCACCGATTGCTCGTCAAGTGCATCAATGTTTTCAATCGCATATGTCAGAGTATTGAAGTGTTTTTTTGGAAACCCAAGCGCGATGATCTGATTGTCCTGATATCCCGCCCGCCCGATTTCGCCTGCGGTTGTGCACGCCAAAACGTCCGCCGCTCCAAAGCGATCGGACGTTTCAGCCACCAATGTCTGAAAATCGGCCTCTGGTGACACAAACAAACACACAAGCTCGAAAGGTCCCGGTCCAAGCTGGCGGTCTATATTGTCTACAAAATTCGGGTCGCTGCAGTTCACCTGTGCAAATGCAATGACCCCGGCGTCGGTCTCAGTCAGTTCGGCGTCAGGACGTACCCTGGTTCCTTCCAATTGATGGTCCCTACGAGTTGGCTATGCCTTACCATATGAGGCTCAGCTATCTGTTGGCAAGACCCGGTTGAACCGCGCTTCCTGCGCAATCAGGACCGCCTGTGTGCGGCTGTGAACCCCAAGCTTGCGCATGATCGCTGTCACATGGGCTTTGACGGTGGTTTCGGCAATCGACAGATCATAGGCGATTTGCTTGTTCAATTTGCCTTCACAGATCAGGTTCAGAATACGCGCCTGCTGGTTGGTCAATGAGGCAAGCTGCGCCAAGGCCTCGTCAGGGGCATCGCGCGCAGTGTCATGCCCTTGCGGATCAATATACCCGTCAGGAACAAACGACCGCCCGCTCTGGACCGCCTCAAACGCTTTGCAGAACACCGCGCGCTGCGAATGTTTTGGCACAAACCCGTCCGCACCGGCCTTAAGCGCATGGGAAATCATCCGGTTGTCCGCCATCGACGACACGATCAACAGCCTGGATTTCGGCGCTGCCGTCCGCAGTCGCACCAGACCGTCCAACCCGTTGACATCGGGCAAATTCAAATCCAGCAGAATTAGATCAAACGCGCCGTCTGTTCCCACCATCTCAAGCGACTGGTCCAACGTCCCAGCGGTGCGGATGTCCCTGAACTCTGCAATGGAGCGCAAGGTCAGGGTCAGCGCGTCGCAAAACAGCGGATGGTCATCGACCACAAGCGCCGTCAGCGCCGATGATGCGCCATCCCTCATGACCTTTTACCCATATGTGCCGCGTTCAAGATAAATCTCGCTACGTTGCCTGTCTTGCAGATTACGCGAACCAATACGCCGCGTCACTTGTCGAAAGGTCTCATAGGCCGCGATCTGCTATTTCTCGGGCAACAACCCGCGCGGATTGAGCCGCAACACCAACAGCAGGATCACCCCCATCGTCAAAAGCCGCATATGCTGCACGCTGTCCAGCAGATGCGCCTTGAGCCAAGACCCGTCCGCCAGCCCGGCGGTCACCACCGACATCAGCAATTGTCCCATCGGCTCGACCTGAACCCACAGGAACCAGATCAGAAACCCGCCCAGAACCGCGCCCAGATTGTTTCCCGATCCGCCCACAATCACCATCACCCAGATCAAAAACGTATAGCGCAAGGGCTGGTAAGACCCCGGTGTCAGCTGACCGTCCAAAGTGGTCATCATCGCCCCGGCGATCCCGCAGATGGCCGAGCCCAGGATAAACACCTGCAAGTGGCGCGCGGTGACGTCCTTGCCCATGGCCCGCGCTGCGGTTTCATTGTCCCGGATCGCCCGCATCATCCGCCCCCAAGGGCTGTTCAGGGCGCATTGTGCCAGGACAAGCAGAACGATCAGAACCACGGCAAACAACAGCCCGTATTCCAGTTTTACGTACAGTGTGGACGCGGTTGTCGGATCAAGGCCAAACCCTGCAGCACGCTCGACAAAAGCCGGGTCGGTTTGCAAATCGACTTCATTGGGCACAGGACGGGGCAGGCCGATGACGTTCTTCACGCCCCGGGCCATCCAATCCTCGTTTTTCAGCACCGCGATGATGATCTCGGCAATGCCCAGGGTGGCAATGGCAAGGTAATCCGACCGCAGGCCAAGGGCCGTCTTGCCAATCACCCAGGCCGCACCGGCCGCCAACAGGCCACCCACCGGCCAGGCCAGCAGAACCGGCAGTCCCAGACCCCCAAGATAGCCAAACAGGGCAGGGTCCACATCTTCCACCCGCTCCACCGCCGGGTCGAACACCATGCGATAGATCACCAGCCCCACCAATAGCGTCAGTGCCGTGGCCCAACCACGCACACGTCCGCGCGTTTTCGACCAGACCAGCACCGCTGCCACAAGTGTCGCCGCGCCAAGCACCAGCCCCAGCAGGATCTGAACGCCACCCGCCGCCCATGCCTCTTCGACCGGCGGCATAGAGATCAGCACCACAGCCAAGCCGCCAAGCGCGACAAACCCCATGACACCCACATTGAACAGCCCCGCCAGCCCCCACTGCAGGTTCACACCCAACGCCATCACTGCGCTGACAAGCCCCATATTCAGGATCAAAAGCGCCGAATTCCAGCTTTGTAAAATTCCGGTGCCCAGGATCAGACAGGCAACAAGGCCAAACAGCAAAAACGTCCTCATAGCGCCTTCCCCCGGAACAATCCTGTCGGCCTGAACAAAAGCACGATCACAAGGATCACAAAACTGACCGCAAACTTGTACTCGGTGCTCAAAAACTGCATCAGCCCGTCAGGCTCCAATGCGGGTGGCATGAGATACACAAGCACCTTTTTCCAGGCATAGGTGATGCCCACCTCGGAGAACGCGATCACAAACCCGCCCGCAATGGCCCCCAACGGGTTGCCCAGCCCGCCCACAATCGCCGCCGCGAAAATCGGCAGCAGCAACTGGAAATAGGTGAAGGCCTTGAATGATTTGTCCAACCCATAAAGCACCCCCGCGATTGTTGCCAACGACGCGACGATCAGCCATGTCACCAGGACCACGCGTTCAGGGTTGATGCCAGACAACAGCGCCAGATCTTCATTGTCGGAAAACGCCCGCATGGATTTCCCAGTGCGTGTCTTGTTCAGAAACCAGAACAACACCGCGACAACCACCACCGCCGTCAGCACCGTAATCACCTGCGACGTGCGCAGAGCCAGCCCTTCCGCAAGCCCTGTCATGTCGCGAAACTCCCGCGCCGAAATGACAAACCGTTCGCCATCCGCGAAGCGATGGTCATCAGGCCCGATGATAATCCGCGTCACGCCATTATAGATAAACATGACGCCCATCGACACGATCACCAGGATCACCGGTTTTGCTTTTTGCGCGCGATAGAACTTGTAGACGTATTTGTCGGTCAGCAGCACAAGCGCGGCCGCCCCCAAAATGCCGAACGGGATCGCCAGCAACGCCGTCGGAAGCGGCCCCAGGCTTATTCCCATCGCCTGCAGACCCCAAGTGGCCAGCACCGCAAACATGGTGCCCACCGCCATCGTGTCGCCATGGGCAAAGTTTGAAAACCGCAGAATGCCGTAGATCAACGTCACCCCCAGCGCCCCAAGCGCCAACTGGCTGCCATAGGCAATGGCCGGGATCAGGACAAAATTCGTTAATGCGACAATGCCGTTCAGAAAATCCATCTCACCGCCCCACGCGTCTTCTTTTCAAAAATTTGCATTTGCAGGGCTATCCCCCCAGGAACGACCGGCGCACATCCGGGTTCGCCAACAGCTCTTTTCCGGTGCCGGAATAGCCGTTGGCCCCCTGCACCAGAACATAGCCTTTATCCGCAATCTCAAGCGCTTGACGGGCGTTCTGTTCCACCATGAGGATCGAGATCCCGGTGCGCGCCACCTCGATGATGCGATCAAACAATTCATCCATGACAATCGGTGACACCCCGGCGGTCGGTTCATCCAGCATCAGCAGCTTGGGTTGCGTCATCAGCGCCCGACCCACCGCCACCTGCTGGCGTTGTCCGCCCGACAATTCGCCAGCCGCCTGCAACCGTTTTTCGCGCAGGATGGGAAACAGCGCATAGACTTGCTCCAACGTGTCTGAAAAATCATCGGTGCGAATAAACGCACCCATTTCAAGGTTTTCCTCGACGGTCATCGAGGTAAAGATATTGGCGACCTGCGGCACAAACCCCATGCCATGGCGCACCCGCGCCTGTGGAGTCAAATGGGTGATGTCCTCGCCATCCAGCCGCACCGCGCCCTCGCGCAGATCCAGCATCCCGAACACGGCTTTCATCGCCGTGGACTTGCCCGCACCGTTTGGCCCGACAATGACCGCGATCTCACCGCGCTCGACCGCGATGGTGCAATTGTGCAGAATGTCAGGACCACTTTTGCCATACCCGCCGGTCATCCCATCACCAATCAAAAACGGCTCAGCCACAGGACACCTCGTGTTCCATCTTCTTGCCCGAAATATCCCGGGGGAGGCGCGCAGCGCCGGGGGCAGCGCCCCCAACCGGCGACGCCGACAGGCGGCGCAAAAACATGCCGGTCACGACACCGCCTCTTTGTTCTTCAACTCGGTGTTCTTCAGGCCGGTGCCCAGATACGCTTCAATGACCCGTTCATCCGCCTTGATCTGATCAATCGTGCCTTTTGACAGCACCTTGCCCTCGGCCATGACAATCACCGGGTCACACAACCGTCCGATAAAATCCATGTCGTGCTCGATCATGCAAAACGTATAGCCGCGTTCCTTGTTCAGCCGGATGATGGCGTCGCCGATTGTGTTCAGCAATGTGCGGTTCACGCCTGCGCCAACCTCATCCAGAAACACGATCCGTGCGTCGACCATCATGGTCCGGCCCAGCTCAAGCAGTTTTTTCTGCCCACCCGACACCTGTCCCGCCTTGTGATCGGACAAATGCTCAATCGTCAGGAATTCCAACACCTCATCAGCCTTGGCCCGCAGTGCGCGCTCTTGTTCGGCGATCCGTTTGCGACCGAACCATGTGTTCCACAGACGCTCTCCGGTTTGATCGCCCGGCACCATCATCAGGTTTTCGCGGCAGGTCATCGAGCTGAACTCATGCGCGATCTGAAACGTCCGCAAGAGGCCTTTGTGGAAAAGGGTATGCGGCGGCAGACCGGTGATGTCTTCGCCCGCCATGAAAACCTGGCCAGAGGTTGGCGGCAGAACACCGGCAACAACATTAAACAATGTTGTTTTGCCCGCTCCATTGGGGCCGACCAGCCCGGTGATTGACCCGGTTTCAATCTCAAGCGTTGCCCCATCCACGGCATGGAACCCGCCAAAATGCCGATGGAGATTTTTAACCTCGATCATATCTCACCCAAGACGACGCACGGCCCTTTAACAATTCGAAACGGCGCAGGAAATCCTGCGCCGTTCGTGGTCACGTCAAATACCCGCGCTTAGCGGTAGCCGACCACTTCCAATGCACCGTCTTCGACAATAAACTCGGCATAGCTGCCCGCAGCTTCGCCAGGTCCAACAAATTCGACACCGGTTGCGCCGCTGTAATCCACGTCGCCGCCACCGGCAAGGATTTCAATCGCCTTGGCAAGCTCGCCTGGCATGATCGTCTCGCCGGGGGCGTTGGCCACCATTTCGATCTTGCCGACATACTCTGCCGGATCGCTGGACCCGGCGGCCGCCATGGCCAGCAACATCAGCGCCGCCGCGTCATAGCTTTCGCCGGCATAGACGCTTGTGCCGTCGATCCCGGCGGCCGACGCCATTTCGGCAAAGGTTGCGCCACCGGCATTGTCGCTGCCGGGGGCTGTGCCGATCGATCCGTCGATGTCGCTGCCGAATGCGTCGGTCAGAGCGTCGCCAATCATACCGTCGCCCAGCGCAAAAATGTCGAACGCACCGGAATCCAGCGCGCCCTGGATGATACCTGCACCACCCTGGTCAACATAGCCAAGCACGACAAGCGCATCACCACCCGCCGATGCCAGAGCCCCCACTTCGGCCGAATAATCCGCCTTGCCGTCTTCGTGCGGGGCGGCCAGCGTGACAGAGCCGCCCGCCTCTTCGAACGACGCCTGAAACGCGTCGGCAAAGCCTTTGCCGTAGTCATTGTTGGTATAGGTGACGGCCACCGACATCATGCCTTTTTCCACCAGTACCTCGGCCAGAACAGCCCCCTGACGGGCGTCGGATGGCGCGGTGCGGAAGAACAGGCCGTTGTCTTCGGCGGCGGACAGGGCGGGCGATGTTGCCGACGGGGAAATCATGACCATTCCGTTGGGCACCGCAACATTGGCCAGAACCGCGCCGGTCACACCGGAACAATCAGCCCCCATAATGGCGCTCACGCCGTCGCTGGTGATCAGACGCTCGGCGGCCGCCGTTGCCGCTGCACTGTCGACACATGTGGTGTCAGCCCGCACCGGGGTCACTGTCGCACCATCAAGCAACAAACCGCTTTCGGTCACTTCCGCCATCGCCATCTCGGCACCTGCCGCCATGGCGGGTGTCAGCGATTCAATCGGGCCGGTATAGCCCAAAAGCACACCCATCTTGATTTCATTGGAATGGTTGTCTGCAAATGCAGCACCCGCCATCAACGCGCCAGCCGCAGTGGCCGTCAGCAGTTTTTTCATTGTGTAACTCCCATATTGGAACATCTTGGTGTTCTGCCAAAAGAGTAAAGTTGCGCGCCGGAAAAGAAAACCCCTGTCGCAAGGGGAGCGGACCAGATCAAGATCAAACGATTTCAAACTGTTACGCAACCCAGTGCATGGGGTGATCTGGGCCGGGGCCGGAATCGGGGCGCGTTCACGACTGCGTTCCTGCGGTTGTCGCGCGCAGGCTGTCCCCCATATCCTTTCACACAGGCACACCAATCCGGAGACATCCCATGCTGCGTTTGCGCCCCTTATCCTTTGCCGTGTCCTTTGCAGTGATGATCCTGACGGCCCCGGTCGGGGCGACAGCGCAGGTTGCGTCGGAAACACTGACGACATCGGCCGGCACAATGCAGGTTTCGGCTGCGGTCACCGGGCTTGATACGCCCTGGGCGTTTGGGTTCTTGCCGGGTGGGCAGATCGTTATCACGGAACGCAACGGGGACGTTCTTTTGGTAAACCCCGGCGACAGTGCTGTCACGCTGGACGCGCCGCCCGAGGTGGAGGTCGACGGGCAGGGCGGTTTGCTTGACGTGCTGGTCCCTCGCGATTTTGCCCAAAGCCGGGAGCTGATTTTCACCCATGCCAAGCGGCAGGGGCGGGGCAGTGGCACCGCCGTGACGGTGGCGACGCTCAATGCCGACGGCACCGCGCTGACCGATCACAAAACCATATTCGAGATCGCCCCAGGCTCCAGCGGCGGGCGGCATTTCGGATCGCGGGTTGTCGAAGCGCCCGATGGTACTCTGTTTGTCACAATCGGAGATCGCGGCGATCGCCCCTCCGCGCAAGACCGGTCGCTGCATAACGGATCGGTAGTGCGTATCACCCGGAACGGATCGGTTCCGGCGAACAATCCGTTTGTTTCGGTCGATGGCGTACAGCCCGAGATCTGGTCCTATGGTCACCGCAACCCGCAAGGGGCCGCCTTCGATCAGAGCGGCCAGTTCTGGGTCAATGAACATGGCGCGCGGGGCGGAGACGAGGTGAACCGGGTTGAGAAAGGGGCCAATTACGGCTGGCCGGTGATTTCCTATGGCCGTCACTATTCCGGTCGCAGCATCGGAGAAGGCACCGAGAAAGACGGCATGATGCAGCCAGAAGCCTATTGGGACCCGTCCATCGCTCCGTCCGGAATGACAATCTATTCCGATGGGCCACTGTCTGGCTGGAATGGCGACATGTTCGTCGGATCGCTGAAATTTGACTATATCGCCCGACTGGAGGGATCGCCGCTGCGCGAGGTCGAACAGATCAAAGGCGACACAACGCAACGCGTCCGCGACATCCGGCAGGGTCCGGATGGTGCCTTATGGTTCCTCAGCGTGGGCAACGGGGCGCTGTATCGGATGTCAGCAGCCGCGTCCTGACCTGACCAAACCATAGCGATGCTGGCGATATGCAGCTTACACCGACAGCCGCGATGCATGTGCGCCGCGTTCGCGGTAGGGCGTCGTTTCATAATGTGCGCGGTAGCATTTTGAGAAATGCGACGGAGAGGCAAACCCGCAGGCCAGGGCCACGTTGATCACGCTCATATCGGTCTGCATCAGCAGGTTGCGCGCTTTTTGCAGGCGCAGTTCCATGTAATACCGCTTGGGCGAGCGGCTCAGATACCGGCGGAACAGACGTTCCAGCTGTCGCGTGGACATACCGACCTGCTGGGCAAGGATCGACGGGCTGATCGGCTCTTCGATGTTCTGCTCCATCATCTGGATGACTTTCGACAATTTCGGATGCCGGACGCCAATGCGGGTCGGCACGGACAGGCGTTGGGTGTCCTGATCGGTGCGGATCGAGTTGTAAATCAGCTGATCGGCCACCGCACTGGCCAGCTCTTCTCCGTGATCGTCGGCAATGATCTTGAGCATCAGGTCAACCGACGCGGTGCCGCCTGCTGTCGTAATGCGATTACCATGGACCACGAAAATCGACTTGGTCAGTTCGACTTCGGGAAACTCTTCGGTAAAGCTGTCCTGGTTTTCCCAATGGATTGTCGCGCGCTTGCCGTCCAGCAAACCCGCCGTTGCCAACGTATAGGCCGCCGTACACAGCCCGCCGATGGTCAACCCGCGCCGGGCCTCGCGGCGTAGCCAGTTGATGGTGCGTTTCGTGGTTGCGGCTTGCACATCAATGCCGCCGCAGATCAGAATCACGTCGTCCCGGTTCAGCTCGTGCAGATCCCCGTCCAGCCGAAACGACACCCCTGCAGAACAGGCAATTTCCTCGCCGCCTTCGCCTATAATCGTCCAGTCATAAAGTGTGCGATTGGCCATGCGGTTGGCGATCCGCAACGCTTCGACGGCGGCGGCGAAACACAGCATGGTGAAATTCGGCAAGAGCGCAAACACAAAGCGACGGGGGCGGTCCGGAACATGATCAAGCTCAACCGTTTGGCGTGTGGGTAACATTGGCTGTGTTCCTCCATGTGCTCTGCGGCACCTTGTCAATCACATGGTCAGAACTCGCGCACCGGGTCAAGCATCGCGAAATCATTTCTGATATGGTCAGACTGGCGCAGCTTCTGTATAGCAAGGCCGCTAACGCTAACGATGACATTGGATCAACCGGAGTAAAAACAATGACCGAGTGGCAAAAATCAGGCTGGCGCGCAAAACCGCGGGTTCAGATGCCTGACTATACGGATAAAGCGGCGCTGGAGGCAGTTGAGGCCCAGCTTGCCAAATATCCGCCGCTGGTCTTTGCCGGTGAGGCGCGCAAGCTGAAAACCGCACTGGGGGCCGCCGGGCGCGGTGAGGCGTTCCTGCTTCAGGGTGGCGATTGTGCCGAGGCTTTCGACCAATTCAGCGCCAACGCGATCCGCGACACGTTCAAGGTGATGTTGCAGATGGCCATGGTGCTGACCTTCGGTGCCAAGGTGCCGGTGGTCAAGGTGGGCCGTATGGCTGGGCAATTCGCCAAGCCGCGCTCTGCGCCCACGGAAACGGTGGATGGCGTGGAACTGCCCAGCTACCGCGGCGACATCATCAACGATCTGCCGTTCACGGCCGAGGCGCGCATTCCTAACCCGGAAAAGATGTTGCAGGCCTACACTCAGGCGGCGGCAACCCTGAACCTGCTGCGGGCGTTCTCGACCGGAGGTTTTGCGGATGTGCATCAGGTTCACGGCTGGACCCTTGGATTTACCGAAGGTGAAAACGCTGCCAAGTACCGCGATATGGCCGCCCGGATCAGCGATACGCTTGATTTCATGACAGCCGCAGGCGTCGACAGCGACCGCGCGCACACCTTGCAATCGGTCGATTTCTACACCAGCCACGAATCGCTGCTGCTTGAGTATGAAGAGGCCCTGACACGTCGGGACAGCACCTCTGGCAAATGGCTTGCCGGATCGGGTCACATGATCTGGATCGGCGACCGCACGCGGCAGCCGGATGGCGCACATGTGGAATTTGCGCGCGGCGTTTTGAACCCGGTCGGCATGAAATGCGGCCCGACCACTTCGGCAGAAGACCTCAAGGTGCTGATGTCCAAGCTGAACCCAGAAAACGAAGAGGGCAAACTGACCCTGATCGCGCGGTTCGGCGCAGGCAAAGTCGGCGAACACTTGCCGCGCCTTATCAAAGCCGTGGCCGAAGAGGGGGCTAACGTCACCTGGGTCTGTGATCCGATGCACGGCAACACCATCAAGTCGTCCACCGGCTACAAGACACGTCCCTTCGACGCGGTCCTGCGCGAGGTCAAGGACTTCTTTGCCGTCCACAATGCCGAAGGCACCGTTCCCGGAGGTGTGCATTTCGAGATGACCGGCCAGGACGTGACCGAATGCACCGGCGGTGTCCGCGCGGTCAGCGAAGAAGACCTGAGCGACCGTTACCACACGGCCTGTGACCCCCGCCTCAACGCGTCCCAGTCGCTTGAGCTGGCGTTCCTTGTTGCAGAAGAGCTGACCACTCGCCGGACCGCAGCACAGGACGCCAAAGTCGGCTAAGCGTTCTGGTATTTATCAGATCTCTTAAGGCGGGTCGCGAGGCCCGCCTTTTTCAATTGGACACGACAAGCCGTAAATGTCCCCGGCTGATCAATGCCGGACGCGGTGCCGGTGTTGCGCGTGCTACGGGCGTTGCGGTGACGGCGGTGATCTCGAACCTACGGGGTGTGCAGTCAAGCAGTCCCGTTGTGATAAATGTTCCAAGAAGTTTGCACACGCCCCGCGCGTCCCGCAACGGATACATCCACAGCTGGGCGTTCAACGCGGGTTGGCCGAACCGCACCGGGGATCTGAGCGTCATGGTCACTTTCGCCGGGTCTTCAAGGCATTTGGCGATCTGATCGGTAAACCGCTGTCTGGCGGCCGGGTTGACCAGTGCCGCCAAAGGCATGCCGGACGCCTCCATGCCTAAGGCGGCATTGATGGACCCTCCGGCCACCCGCAACCGTGCGTGGCCTGCCGACAGATGTTCGGCGATAAAGGCGTATTCCAACGCATCCTGAATGGCACCGGGATCAATAGAGGCGCGATCAGGTACGGTTCCGTCTTTGGCAAGATGATGCCAGTAGCGATCCACAATCTGAACCGCATCCGCCTGATGCTGCGTCAAAGCTTGATCCATCAGCGAAGGACTGTGCATGTCTCATCTCCCCAATATGTCACCCGTGTAAAGATTTAGCATAAATGTCGATCAAATTGTTCTGCGATCTTAACACTTGGTTAACACTTCAGCCGTCATGCGCGCCTTGCATCGCTGCGCGCCACGGCGTAACCGAAAGCGGGTGGCGTTGGCAAAGTGGGGACATATGCGACATTCCATGACAGGGTTTGCGTCCGGGCAGGGCGAGGCGCTTGGCCTTGGCTGGACCTGGGACGTGCGCAGCGTGAACAATCGCGGGCTGGATATCCGGATTCGGGTGCCCGACTGGATCGAAGGTCTTGAACAGGCCCTGCGCGCTGTTGTGTCCAAGCGGGTCGCGCGGGGCAATGTCACCGTGTCCCTGCGCCTGCAATCCAGCACCACTGACCCGGTCCAGGAACTAAACACGGCGCAACTTGACCGCGTTTTGACCGCCATGCTGAAAATCGAGGAAGACGCCATGGCGCGGGGCCTGTCGCTGACCGCGTCCAGTGCGGCGGATCTGATTTCCGTGCGTGGCGTGATGGATGTTCCGCATCAGCAAGCGGACCCGGCACAGGTCCGCGCGCATCTGCTTGACGATTTTGCCCCTGTTCTGGACAGTTTCCTTGCATCGCGGGCCAGCGAAGGTGTGGCGTTGGCCGACGTGCTGGCACGCCAAGTTGCCCAGGTGTCGGATCTGGTTGACCAAGCCGGTGCGCTGGCGGACGCGCGCAAAGACGAACAGGCAGAGCGGATGCGCAGCGCAATGGCGCGGGTTCTGGAAAATCAGGACACCGTGGACGAACAGCGCGTGGCGCAGGAATTGGCCCTGATTGCGGTCAAGGCAGATGTCACCGAAGAGCTGGACCGCCTGCGCGCCCATGTCGATGCGGCAAGCGCGCTGTTGAATACAGATGGCGCTGTGGGGCGCAAACTGGATTTCCTGATGCAGGAATTTAACCGCGAGGCCAACACCCTGTGTTCCAAATCCCAATCCGCCCCGTTGACGGCGGTCGGGCTAGAGCTGAAATCGGTGATCGAACAAATGCGCGAGCAGGTTCAGAATGTGGAGTAAGCCATGAGCACACGTCGCGGTCTGTTGATTATCCTGTCTTCCCCGTCCGGGGCGGGCAAATCCACATTGTCCCGGCGTTTGCTGGAATGGGACGATGCGCTTCGCTTTTCGGTATCAGCCACAACGCGCGCGCCACGGCCCGGTGAAGTGGATGGCGAACACTATCATTTCCTGTCCGAAGACGCATTCAAGAAAGACGTCAACGCAGGCGATATGCTCGAACATGCGCATGTCTTCGGCAATTTCTACGGCAGCCCGCGCAAACCGGTTCAAACCGCCATCGAAAACGGGCGCGACGTTTTGTTCGACATTGACTGGCAGGGCGCGCAGCAAATCGTGAATTCGTCACTGGGTCCGCATACGCTGTCGATCTTTATTCTGCCGCCCTCTATCGCCGAACTCAGACGCCGTCTGGAAAGCCGTGGACAGGACAGCATCGACACCATCGGCAAACGCATGCTCAAAAGCTGGGACGAGATCAGCCATTGGGGCAGCTATGATTTCGTGCTGGTCAATGACGATCTGGACCGCACCTTCAACGATCTGAAAACCATCGTCACCGCCACGCGGCTGCGGCGTCTGCAACAACCCGGACTGGTGGAACATGTGCGCGGTCTTCAACAGGAATTCGAGGATTTGACATGACGCTTTACGCTTTGGACGGGGTCGCCCCGCAGATCGCCGAGGACAGCTGGATCGCGCCTGATGCCAATGTGATCGGCGATATCGTGGTGGGCACAGAAGCCAGCATCTGGTTCGGCTCAACCCTGCGCGGAGACAATGAGCGCATCACGCTGGGTGCTGGCTCCAATATTCAGGAAAACTGTGTGCTGCACACCGATATGGGCTTTCCGCTGATGATTGGCGAAAGCTGCACCATTGGCCACAAGGTCATGCTGCACGGCTGTACCATTGGCGACAATTCCCTGATCGGCATGGGGGCCACCATTCTGAACGGTGCAAAGATCGGCAACAACTGCCTGATCGGGGCAGGGGCGTTGATCACCGAAGGCAAAGAGATTCCGGATGGATCATTGGTGATGGGCATGCCCGGCAAAGTGGTGCGGCAACTGGATGCAGCGGCGATTGAGGGCCTGCGCGAAACCGCGGCAGGGTACGTCTCCAACATGCGGCGCTTCCGGGATGGATTGCGCGCGGTTTAAGATCAAACGATCCAGTTGAAAGCAATTTTTGCCACGGTGGGATCGTACTGGTTTGCGGAACGGGTGTTTCTCTGACACTCGGTTTATCCACGGTTGTTCAGCGATTTCAGCAAAACAAAATACGCCAGAAGCAAGGTGACAATATCAACAACCGTAAGCGGAACAGACGGCTTTCCGCTGGCGGGCGCGCTGTCATAAATCTTGACAACAGCCGTTTGCAATTCAACCGGCACGGGCCCCATGATGCCGTCTTCGGTATGTTTGACCCGCTCCAACCAGTTAGTCACGACATCGCTGAACGCCTCCATCGCCGCAATTTCGGCAGGTTGGCCCGCATAGAACGTTTCAATCAGGTCGCGTAAGGCTTCTTCCAGATTGCTCAGCGCAGCGGCCACGTCGCGGATATTGCTCTGTTTGCTTTGAAAGCTCTGACGCGCCGAATAGGCATTGGGGGAGAACCGCTGCTGCTGATAAATCATATGGTTGAGATGCGACCTGGATTTCAGCGACCGCCCCAATGACGCGCTTAACTCTTCAAAAATGTGGCTCCAACTGTCGATTTTCTGAGACATGGCAGTATGGGCAGCCGTATGCGGCGCGGGCGGATCGCCCATGAGTTTATGGCGTTCAACAACGATGTCATGCGTCAAACGCTTCAATCGAATAAGCTGTCCTTCATGGGTCATGTTAGAAATCCATTAATAAATGACGGGATCTGCCCAACAGCATATCCACCCCATCTTGATCCGCCAAGAAAGAGAGAGACGGATGTCGGCCCGTCTTGTATTTATGACCGTCTTTCCTCTCTTGCACCTTGCCACATCCAAAGCTATACGCGCGCCACTGACACCGCAGGCGGGGTCGGGCCTTTGGGGGAGACATCCCCAATCGTCCACCGGTTGGCCCTCTGGCTGATACCCCCGCCCCAGGATTGAAACCGGAAAGGATACGACACATGGCTCTTCCAGAGTTCAACATGCGTCAGCTGCTTGAAGCTGGCGTTCACTTCGGCCACCAGACGCAGCGTTGGAACCCCCGCATGGGCGAGTTCATCTATGGCGCGCGCAATGGCATCCACATTATGGATCTGACACAGACCGTCCCGATGCTTGACGCGGCATTGAAGGTGATCCGCGACACCGTGGCCAAAAACGGCCGCATCCTGTTTGTCGGCACCAAGCGTCAGGCACAGCAGCCGATCGCGGACGCCGCCGAAAAATGCGCGCAGTATTACATGAACCACCGCTGGCTGGGCGGCACGCTGACCAACTGGCAGACCGTGTCCAAGTCAATCCAGCGTCTGAAATCCATTGACGAGCAGATGGAAACCGGTGCCGAGGGCCTGACCAAGAAAGAGCGTCTGGGCATGGAGCGCGATCAGGGCAAACTGCAGGCGTCGCTTGGCGGTATCCGCGAAATGGGCGGTGTGCCTGATCTGCTTTTCGTCATCGACGTCAAGAAAGAAGCGCTGGCCGTCGCCGAAGCCAACAAGCTGGGCATCCCTGTTGTGGCTGTGGTTGACACAAACTGCTCGCCCGATGGTGTGGACTACATCATCCCCGGCAATGATGACGCGGCGCGGGCCATCTCGCTGTACTGTGATCTGGCCGCACGCGCAGCGCTTGACGGCATGACCGCCCAGATGGGTGCGGCTGGCGTTGATCTTGGTGCGCTTGAAGAAGCCCCGGTTGAAGAGGTTGTCGCAGAAGAGGCACCGGCCGACGCACCGGCCAGCTGACCGGCCCGCGACACTATAGTGATATGACAGGGCAGGGCGGTCAGTGGCCGCCCAACCGCCCGTTCAAATATGAGGAGAGCCGATATGGCGATCACAGCAGCACTTGTGAAAGAACTCCGCGAGATGACCGCGGCTGGCATGATGGATGCCAAAAAAGCGCTGGTTGAAACCGGTGGCGACATGGAAGCGGCCATTGACTGGCTGCGCACCAAAGGTCTGGCCAAGGCCGCCAAGAAATCTGACCGCACGGCGGCTGAAGGTCTCGTGGCCGTTCAGGTTGCAGGCGGCAAAGGCGTTGCGGTCGAGGTGAACTCTGAAACCGATTTCGTCGGCAAAAACGCGGACTTCCAGTCCATGGTGGGCGACATCGCTGCCGCCGCTTTGACGGTTGATGACGTAGACGCGCTCAAGGCGACAGATATCGGTGGCAAGACGGTTGAAGAAACCATCACTGACAAGATCGCCACCATTGGCGAAAACATGTCTCTGCGCCGCATGGCGACCGTCGAGGGCACACAAGTCGTGTCTTACGTCCACAACGCGGCGGCTGACGGCATGGGCAAGATCGGCGTTCTGGTTGCGCTTTCGGGCGAAAACGAAGCGTTCGGCAAGCAGGTTGCGATGCACATCGCAGCTGTGAACCCGGCATCGTTGTCCGAAGATGATCTTGACCCAGCGGTGGTTGAAAAGGAACGTCAAATCCAGATCGACATTGCCAAGGAATCAGGCAAGCCCGACGCCGTGATCGAAAAGATGATCGTCGGTCGTATGAAGAAGTTCCTTAGCGAAGTCACATTGCTGGGCCAGTCTTTCGTGATCAACCCGGACCTGACCGTCGAAGCAGCCGCCAAGGAAGCTGGTGTTGAGATCACCGGCTTTGTGCGTCTTGAAGTTGGCGAAGGCATCGAAAAGAAAGAAGAAGACTTCGCCGCTGAAGTTGCGAAAGCCGCACAAGGCTAAGCGTCTGTTCCATCGGATGAAATTCTGCTAAACGAACCAAGCGGCGCTGTTAGAATAAACAGCGCCGCTTTTCCATGCACAGACCGGGATTACCAGGGACCCGACGGTCTTTGAATGTGCGGGGCAAAATCAGCCGGGACAGCTGGAACACGCCTGTGCACATCCTGCATTATAGTGAGACCCGCAGAGCCAGATAATACGAAGGGTGCGAGCCTCCCGTTCCCAGGCTGTAATTGCCACCACTCACGGAACGATTTCATATTGCCAGTTAACGCAAGGTCAAGGAAGTCTGGATTTCCTGACCCGCATATTTTTTACGTTTTCAACCATCGCTGACAAACATCTGGTTCTGAAGCGCCGCTTTCAGCACCGCTTGGGCGGTGGTGTCCACATTCAACGCAGCCCGCGCCAACCGCAGGTGTTTTTCAACCGTCGCTGGTGTCAGCCCCATAATCGTTGCAATGTCCTGCATCGTCTTGCCTCCGCCAACCCATTCAAGCGCTTCACGCTGGCGTTTGGTCAGGCTTTGGTTCGGCGGCGTGTAGGGCAGGGTCAGGATTTTCAGATGAACGATATTGTTCATCAATTGTATCATCTCGCCCGATCTGTCCCACATGGCATCCACGTCTTTTTGAGACATGCCAGGTTCAGCAATCAGCGCGACCGCCCCTTTGGCGCGATCCGACAGGCTTCGAAAGCTGATCGAGAACCCCGCCGTGATGCCATGTTGTGCGTTGAAATTCAGGATGCGGCGCTCGGCGTCGGTGACGGTGCCGCTGTCCATCATCATCTGCAAAACCGTCCAACTGGCCGCGCCATCGTTCTCAAGCGCCCAACGCACCATCGGCGCGTGACGGTACAGGCCATCATGCACAAAGCGCGACACGTAGTTTGTATCAATATTCGACAGGATGATAAAATCGTTCGGGTCGCCAAGCGACGTTTGCGTCCGGAACCGGGTGAAGCCGTATAACAACCGATCAAAGCCAAAGCGGGCCATGCAGCGACAATGTAAATCCCACAGCGCCTCAATGCTGTTGGCATGGGTCAAATCAAGCAAATCTGCGTTATGCGGCGACGTCATCAGAGGCGGGTTATCGGTTTCACGCCGTATGGTAAGTCGTGCGGGAAAGCTTTGTCTACAAAGTTACACCAAATAAATATATTACATAATACTGATTATAAGATTTACCAAAATCAAGTTTCCCACAAAGACAGTCAGATCAATGGCCTGTTCCCATGTCTTCATGTTTGCTTTACCCGATCCCCTTTTGCAGTTCTTTTGGATCGGATCACAGTATGAAACATCCAACCAATCAAACGCGCATCATCGCGCCGCGCAATCACGCATCTGTCGGACCTGATTCCATCTGCATCGTCGCTGTTTTGCGATCCAAAGACGTGTCCACCGCTGCATAAGACCCACCTCGCCACATGGAGTGCCGCCGGTTTACCAATTTATTCCAATGCCATGCAGCGCGCAGTTCATGCGGCTTAAACACTGTCTGCGACTGTCATAAAACCGTTACGTCCCTGTCACAAAAGCGTAGCCAAACATGCCTAGATCCACGGCCAACGGTTGTCGTGCGATCAACCGGAAAACGCCACCAAAGGACGTTACATCATGTGCGCAAACCTGTCTGTATCGCTGCTGGCCATCGCGACGGTCACCGCCAGCTCTGCATTGGCGCGGGACAATGTGCAAATCGCGGGGTCGTCCACGGTTTTGCCCTATGCCTCTATCGTGGCCGAAGCATTTGGCGAAAATTTCGATTATCCCACCCCGGTGGTTGAATCCGGTGGGTCCTCTGCCGGGCTGAAACGATTTTGCAACGGTGTGGGTGAAAACACCATCGACATCGCCAACGCCTCGCGCGCCATGCGCGAACGCGAAGTGGCGGTCTGCGTCGCAAACGGTGTCTCAGACATCATCGAAGTGCGTTTCGGCTATGATGGCATCGTCATTGCAAGCCAGCTTGATGGCCCGGCATTTATCGCCTTCAAGCCGTCGGACTGGTTCAACGCGCTTGGCGCGACCGTTCTGATCGACGGTGCGCTGGTTGAAAACCCGTATCACTCCTGGTCCGAGGTCAACCCGAACCTGCCAGCGGTCGAGATCGCGGCGTTTATTCCGGGCACGAAACACGGTACACGCGAAGTTTTCGAAGAAAAAGTGCTGCTTCAGGGGTGCGAAGACACCGGCGCGCTGAAGGCGATGATCGACAGCGGCATGTCCGAGGATGCCGCAGAACATGCGTGCCTGTCCGTGCGCACCGATGGGAAATCTGTCGATATTGACGGCGATTACACCGAAACGCTGGCCCGCGTCGACAGCAACCCGAACGGTGTGGGTGTCTTTGGGCTCGCCTTTTACGAAAACAATACCGACACGCTGAAAGTGGCCACCATGTCCGGCGTTGCCCCATCGACCGAAACGATTGCAGTCGGAGAATACCCGGTCTCGCGGCCGTTGTTTTTCTATATCAAAAAAGCCCATATCGGCGTGATTCCCGGACTCAAGGAATTCGCCGAATTCTTTGTCGCCGATGAGATTGCCGGTCCGGACGGACCGCTGGCCGAATATGGTCTGGTGTCCGATCCCGACCTTGCCGACACGCAGGCCCTGATCGCAAACGAGCAGGTTATGGACATCAATATGTAAGCCGGCTGACGTGACCACCGGGTGCCGGGCAACGGGCACCCTTCCCCTTGATTGACTGACATTCGGCGGAGCCGCCATGCCTCTACACTGGATCATTTTATGCGTCGGCGCACTTGCCCTTATCGGCTATGCAACGGGACGCGCCCGCGCGCTGGCATCAGCTGACGGCAATGTGCGGCTGCTGCACTCTTTGCCCGGCTATTACGGGGCCAATGTTGCCATGACGACCATCGTACCGGCGATGGGTGTGTTGGTGATCTGGGCTTTGATACAACCGCTTGTGGTTAATGCCCTCGTGCTGTCCGACCTGCCCGCCAGCGCCGTTGCGCCCGGATCGTCCGCCGACCTTGTCATGAGCGACGTCCGCCGTGTGGCGGACGGGCTGACAGAGGCGATTGCACAAGGCGTCACCACTCAGAGCGCGGTTGCGGTTCTGGACGTCACTGTTACGGATCTCCGTGCGCTGCTGGGCTCTGTCGGGGTGGCGGTTGGATCGAACGTGTCGAACGACGTGCTGCAACTGGCCCGGTCGTATCGGGCGCTGAATGCCACTGGCAATTGGATGATGACGCTTGTTGTTCTTGCCATCGCACTTGCAGGCTTTGTCTGGGCTGCCCGGCAGGCTGATCGGGATTACCGGGCGCGCAACACGGTTGAAAAAGGGATGAAGGCGGTCCTGGTCGCGGCGGCGTCAATTGCGATCCTGACCACGCTCGGCATCGTGCTCAGCCTTGTGTTCTCCACCATTGAGTTTTTTGGCCTGTACCCCGCCAAGGAGTTCTTCTTCTCCCTCACATGGGCCCCCAGCTTTGGCGGCGGGTCCGAATTGGGGCTTTTGCCGCTATTGTGGGGCACGCTTTATATTTCGCTGATTGCGCTTCTTGTGGCCGTTCCGATCGGCCTGTTTGCCGCGATCTATCTCGCTGAATATGCCAGCCCGAAACTGCGTGCGTTCGCCAAACCCACGCTAGAGCTGTTGGCCGGTATCCCGACAATCGTCTACGGCCTGTTCGCGCTCTTGACTGTGGGGCCGCTGCTGATGCGCGTCTTTGGCGACGATGGTCTTGGCTGGATGCAGGCCGGAACCGCCGTGATGACGGCCGGGCTTGTCATGGGCATCATGTTGATCCCGTTTGTGTCCTCCTTGTCGGATGACATTATCAATTCAGTGCCTCAATCGCTGCGCGACGGGTCTTATGGATTGGGGGCCACCCGGTCTGAAACCATCAAACAGGTCATCCTGCCCGCCGCCCTGCCCGGCATTGCCGGTGCCATTCTGCTGGCTGCAAGCCGCGCCATTGGCGAAACGATGATTGTCGTTCTGGGGGCCGGTGCCGCAGCGCGGTTAAGCATGAACCCGTTTGACGCCATGACAACCGTCACCGCGAAAATCGTAAGTCAGCTGACCGGCGACGCCGATTTTGCCAGCCCCGAAGCGCTTGTTGCCTTTGCTTTGGGGATGTCGCTGTTCGTCATCACCCTGGGTCTGAATGTGCTGGCCCTCTACATCGTGCGCAAATACCGGGAGCAATACGAATGACCGACGCCGCCTCCATGCCAGCCGCCACCGACGCACCCGCCCAGGGCACGTCGCTCACCGCGGTCGACGCGCGCACCGCAAGGCGCAACGCCGCTGAACGCCGCTTTAGGATGTACGGTCTTGTCGCGGTGTCGATTGGCCTGATCTTTCTTGTGACCTTGCTCAGCACAATCGTGTCAAACGGTCTGGGTGCGTTTCAGCAGACCTTTATCACCACGCAGGTCTATCTTGACCCCGCCAAGCTTGATAAAACCGGGGACCGCAATCCCGATGATTTACGAAAAGTCACAACTTTTGGCTATACACCCCTGATTCAAAACGCAGTTTTCGAAACTGTCCAGGATCTTGGCATCGAAACACCTTTGAGCACCGCCAAAGACATGAGGCCGCTGATCTCGGCCTCTGCTGCCGCGCAGGTGCGCAATTTTGTGTTGGCCAACCCCGATAAAATCGGCGAAACCGTTGAATTCCGCATTCTCGCGGCCAGCCGCGTGGATGGCTATCTGAAAGACCGCGTACAGCGCGAAGACGTGGCCAGAGACAAAAACATCGACGCAGAACATCTTGATGTGACAGATGATCTTTTGTCAGCCGGTGTCGTGTCGAAATCCTTCAACTTGTCCTTTATCACCGGCTCCGACGCCTCGGAAAGCCGCGCGGAACAGGCGGGGATGGGTGTGTCGATGCTGGGATCGCTGTTCATGATGTTGGTCGTATTGGTGCTGTCGCTGCCCATCGGCGTGGCGGCCTCGATCTATCTAGAGGAATTCGCCCCGAAAAACCGCATCACGGACCTGATCGAGGTCAACATCTCCAACCTTGCCGCCGTACCCTCTATCGTATTTGGCATTCTGGGACTGGCGGTGTTCATCCAGTTCATGCACCTGCCGCAATCGGCACCTTTGGTGGGCGGGTTGGTGCTGACCTTGATGACGCTGCCCACGATTATCATCTCGACCCGTGCATCGCTCAAAGCGGTGCCGCCCTCAATCCGCGATGCGGCTCTTGGGATTGGCGCGTCCAAGATGCAGACGGTGTTTCACCACGTTCTGCCGCTGGCCATGCCCGGTATTTTGACCGGCACGATTATCGGTCTGGCCCAAGCGCTTGGTGAAACCGCGCCGTTGCTGTTGATCGGGATGGTGGGCTTTATCGCGTCGAATTATCCCGATGGCCTTGCCAGCGGATTTCTCGACCCGAACTCCGCCATGCCCGCGCAGATCTATGAATGGGCCAAACGCGCCGACCCGGCCTATTATGAACGGGCCTGGGGCGGAATTATCATTCTTCTGCTGTTTCTTCTGACCATGAACATCATCGCCATTCTTCTGCGCCGCCGTTTTGAGCGCCGCTGGTAATCAGGACCCTGCCCCATGTACGATGCCCCATATTCCACACAGGAGACGGTCGTGACTGACGACAAAATCCAGGCCCGAGACGTTCAGGTCCATTATGGCGACACCCATGCCATCAAAGACGTCTCGGTCGACATTCAGGACAAAACCGTCACCGCCTTTATCGGCCCGTCCGGCTGTGGCAAGTCCACCTTTCTGCGGTGTCTGAACCGGATGAACGACACGATCGACATCTGCCATGTGACCGGTGACATCCGGATCGACGGCGAAGACATCTATGACAAACGCGTCGATCCGGTTCAATTGCGCGCCAAGGTGGGGATGGTGTTTCAAAAACCCAACCCGTTCCCGAAATCAATCTATGACAACATCGCCTACGGGCCCCGCATCCACGGCATGGCCCGCAACAAGGCGGATCTGGATGAGATCGTTGAAAAAGCCCTGCGGCGCGGCGCGATCTGGGACGAGGTCAAAGACCGCCTGAACGCCCCCGGCACCGGCCTGTCGGGCGGCCAGCAGCAGCGCCTATGTATCGCGCGCGCCGTGGCCACCGAACCCGAAGTGCTGCTGATGGACGAACCCTGCTCGGCGCTTGATCCCATTGCCACCGCACAGGTCGAAGAACTGATCGACGAGCTGCGCCAGAACTATGCCGTAGTGATCGTCACCCATTCGATGCAGCAGGCCGCGCGGGTCAGCCAGAAAACCGCGTTTTTCCATTTGGGCAATCTCGTGGAATACGACGACACGTCCAAGATTTTCACCAACCCCGAGGACAGCCGCACCGAAAGCTACATCACCGGACGGATCGGATAAGGCCATGAACGGTATGCAAGATCACATCTCAAGCGCGTTTGACCGCGATCTGGAGGGCATTCAGGCCCGCATCATGAAAATGGGCGGTCTGGTGGAACAGGCCATTCTGGACAGCGCCCAGGCGCTCGAAACCCGCGATCAGGAATTGGCCGAACGCGTGCGCAAGGGTGACAAGGCGATTGACGATCTCGAAGAGCTTTTGAACGAAGAAGCCGCCCGCGTCATCGCCCTGCGCGCCCCGACCGCCATTGATCTGCGCGTCATCCTGTCGGTCATGCGCATTAGCGCCAACCTGGAACGTATTGGCGATCTTGCAAAAAACCTGGCCAAGCGAAATGCGGTCCTGATGACGATGCCACAGATCAACGGGTCAGCCGCGCAATTGCGCCGCATGTCGCGCGATGTGCAATTGATGCTGAAAGACGCGCTGGACAGTTACATTCAACGTGACGAAGCGCTGGCCCGCGACGTGATTGATCGCGATGTCGATATTGACCAGATGTACAATACGCTGTTTCGTGAATTCCTGACCTTCATGCTGGAAGATCCGCGCAATATCACGCCCTGCATGCACTTGCATTTTATCGCCAAAAACGTCGAACGCATGGGCGATCACGTCACGTCCATTGCCGAACAGGTGGTTTTTCTGGTCACCGGTGAAAAACCGGATGAACCGCGGCCGAAAGACGATGTCACGTCAACCGATGTCGAATTGTCCAAAACCACCGGCTTCGAGGCTTAGCCATGACCAAAGTCCAGCCAACGGTTCTGGTGGTCGAAGATGAACCGGCGCAACGTGAGGTTCTGACCTATAACCTTGAAGCCGAGGGTTTTCGTGTGGTGCGGGCCGAAAACGGTGAAGAGGCCCTGCTTTTGGTGGATGAGGAACAGCCCGACATCATCGTGCTGGATTGGATGTTGCCCAATCTGTCCGGCATCGAGGTCTGCCGCCAGCTCAAGACGAGGTCCGACACGCGCTCTGTGCCGATCATCATGCTGTCCGCCCGCTCGGAAGAGCTTGACCGCGTGCGCGGGCTGGAAACCGGTGCGGATGACTATGTGATCAAACCCTATTCCGTGATCGAGCTGATGGCCCGTGTGCGTGCGCAGCTGCGCCGGACCCGCCCTGCCGCGGCCGGACTGCGCCTGGAATATCAGGATATCGTTCTGGACGCGGAAACCCATCGTGTGACCCGCAAAGGCGGCGAGATCAAGCTGGGGCCAACCGAATTCCGCCTGTTGTCCACCTTGATGGAAAAACCCGGCCGGGTCTGGTCGCGCGAACAATTGCTGGACCGGGTCTGGGGGCGCGACATCTATGTCGATAGCCGCACGGTTGATGTCCATATCGGCCGCCTGCGCAAATCACTGACCACCACGGGCGGTCCTGATCCGGTGCGCACCGTACGCGGTGCGGGCTATGCGCTTGGCTAGGGTGTCTGCTTAGGTCTCAACCGGCAAGATCACTGTAAACGTCGTGCCAACACCCTCCTGACTGTCGACACGCAACCGCCCCCGGTGGCGGTTGATGATATGTTTGACGATGGCCAGACCCAGCCCGGTGCCGCCCAGTTCGCGTGACCGATGGCTGTCGACGCGGTAAAACCGCTCGGTCAGGCGCGGAATGTGGATCGGATCAATCCCCGGCCCCGTATCGCTGACCAACAGCGAAACGCCCGTCTCGCGCAGGCGGTTTTCGTAAGACGGCTGTCCAATGCTGATTTTCACGCGACTGCCGCTGCCGGAATACTTGATGGCGTTTTCCGTCAGGTTGTTCAGAACCTGCCGCAGCTGATCGGCGTCACCGGGCACCACAACCGGGCTATCGGGCACATCAATCACCATCTCGATGCCAGCCTCCCGGGCCATGTGTGACAGACCATGATGGGTTTGTTGCGCCAGACCGACAAGATCTACGTCATCCACCGGACGCACGCGCTCATCCGCTTCGACCCGGCTCAGCGATAAAAGATCGGACACCAGCCTGTTCATCCGCTCGGCCTCGGACCCCATGATCTTGAGAAACCGCGCCTGAGCCTCTGGGTCATTGCGCGCCGGACCTGCAAGGGTTTCGATAAACCCAAGCAGCGCGGTCAGCGGTGTGCGCAGCTCGTGGCTGACATTGGCCACAAAATCCCGCCGCATCTGGCCCGCCTGCTCCATGGGTGTGATGTCCTCGAACGACACCAAAACACCATGCCCGGCAGGCATCGGCACCGGCCCGCAGGTCACACGGAAGGTGATGTCATGCTGATCCTTGGTCGTCAGAAACTCTGTTTCGCGCTGCGTCGCATCGCGCTGCACCTGCTCGATCGTATCCAGCAGGACCGGTTGCCGCAGCGCCGTGATGAAATGACGCCCCTCGATATTTTTGCCCAGCACCTGCTCGGCTGCGTCATTAGCCGCGACAATCCGTTCATCCGGTGCGATCAGCACCGCCGGACTGCCAAGCACCTTCAGAATATCCTGCGGCAACGCCGTCATTTTGTGGCAGCCACCGCCGCCAGTCCGGCATCAAACGCCGCGATCAACGCCTCCGGATCTTCAAGACCCACCGAGACCCGGAAAAATCCCTCGCTCATGCCCAACGCAGCGCGGCTTTGGGCGGTCAATGCGCGATGAGAGGAGCTGGCCGGATGCGACAGCGTCGTGCCGACATCGCCCAATGTGGGCGCAAAGGCGATCTGATGTGCGCCTTGCGTAAAGGCGTTTGCCGCCGCACGCCCGCCCTCCAGCTCGAAACTGACCATATTGCATCCATGCCCCTGCAATACTCCCTGCGCCCGCGCGCGATCGGGATGGTCAGGCCGCGTCGGGAAGAGCACCCGTTTGACCAGCGGCTGTCCGGCCAAATGGTCTGCAAGCCGCGCCGCCGTGGCCTCTGCCCGATCAAAGCGCAACTCGAATGACATCAGCCCGCGCTCTGCCAGCCAGCAATCAAACGGGCTGGCGGTCATGCCGGTTGTGACCGCAAAATCGTACATCATTTTGGCTTGCTCGGCCTGTCGGGCCGCAACCCAGCCCAAGGTGACATCGGCATGTCCCGCCAAAAGCTTTGTCACCGAATGCAGCACCACATCCGCCCCATGCTCGAAAGGTTGAATCGCCCGTGGCGTGGTGAAGGTGTTGTCCACCACCAGCAGAACATCCCTGTCGCGGCAGACCTGTGCAATCCCGTCAATATCAGCGATGCGCAGGGTCGGGTTCGACACGACCTCAATCAGAACCAGCCGCGTATTGGGCCGAACAGCCGCCGCAATGGCCGCGGCGTCGGTCGGGTCCGCCAAACTGGTGGCGATCCCGAGGCGCGGCAAATCCTCCCGCATCATGCGCAATGACCTACCATAAAGCTGGTCGCCGCCAATAACGTGATCCCCGGTCTTGCACAGCCCCAGCAACACTGCCGTCACCGCCGCCATGCCAGACCCCACAACCACACCGGGGTGCGGCGCGCCCTCCATCGCATCAATGCGGCGCGCCAGAACATCCGCATTGGGATGGCCTTCGCGGGCATATGTATACCCCGCCGCCCGGCCCTCGTACTGATCATCCAGCCGGTCCGGCGTATCGCTGGCATAGGCCACAGACGGCATCAGCGGCGTCACAACCGGCGCCGAGGCGCTATCAGGCATCCCGCCGGGGCGCATCAAAGTCCGTTTCATCATGATAAAATCCCCCGGTCAGCCCGCCATATCCGCGTCAGGCGCAGCCCTGCCACAAAGCGATAGGCACAACAATGCCTAGCTACGCCGCTTTTGCAGAATTGCCCCTCTTGCACCAAAAGCCCACTCGCGCGATGACGGGGAATGACACAACGCCCAGATATCCTTTGCATCGGGTCCGTCCTTTGGGATGTGATTGGCCGATCAGACCGCCACATGAAAAGCGGCAGCGACGTGCCCGGCCATATCACCCGCCTGCCCGGCGGTGTGGCCCTGAACATCGCCATGACACTGGCCCGCTTTGATCTGCACCCCGCCCTGCTTAGTGTCGTCGGACGCGATGCCGAAGGCGAAGAGCTGGTCACGGCCTGCCAGCGGCTGGGCCTGCAGACCGATCACCTGTACCGCTCCGAAGATCTGCCCACCGACCAATATATGGCCATCGAAGGGGCCAACGGGCTGATCGCGGCGGTTGCCGATGCCCATTCGCTGGAACAGGCCAATGACAAGATCCTGCAACCGCTGATCGAAGGCCCGCTGGGCTTTGTCGAAGCGCCGTTTCCCGGCCCGATTGCGCTGGACGGCAATCTGACCGAGGGATTGCTGGATCAGGTCGCGCGGCATCCGGCCTTTGCCAAGGCGGATCTGCGAATTGCCCCGGCATCGCCGGGCAAGGCCGAACGGCTGCTGCCATTTCTGCGCGCCGGTCGCGGCGTGCTATATGTGAACCTCGAAGAAGCGGGCTTGCTGTGCCAGACCGATTTCACAAACGCGCCACAGGCGGGGGCCGCACTGATCGAACGCGGCGCGGCGCGGGCCCTGGTCACGGATGGTGGCAATGTCACCTGCGACGCCACCAAAGACGGCATTCTGGCCGAACGCCCCCCCGAAGTGATGGTCACCCGCGTGACCGGCGCTGGCGACACATTTATGGCCGCGCATATTGCCTCTGAGCTACGCGGTGCTAAACGGGACGTTGCGCTGCACCGCGCGCTTGCCACAGCAGCGGCCTATGTTGCCGGAGGAACCTGATCATGACCACCCTGCCCCTTGAAATCTCTGCCCCCGTTAGGGCAGCCCTCGATGGCAACCGCGCCGTTGTGGCGCTGGAATCCACCATCATCACCCATGGGATGCCCTGGCCGCAAAACCTCGAAACCGCCCGTTCCATCGAAGCCACCGTCCGCGAGGCGGGCGCGGAACCGGCCACAATCGCGGTGATTGACGGCACGCTGCATGTCGGCCTGACCGACAGCCAGATCGAAACCCTGTCGCAGGCGAAACACGTCGCCAAGCTCAGCCGCGCCGACATGGCCGTCTGTATCGCCAAAGGCGGCACCGGGGCCACCACGGTTGCCGCCACGATGATCGCGGCGCATCACGCCGGGATTTGTGTCTTTGCCACTGGCGGCATTGGCGGTGTGCATCGCGGTGCGGATCAAAGCTTTGATATTTCTGCCGACCTGCAGGAGCTGTCCCAAACTCCGGTGACCGTGGTATGCGCCGGTGCCAAGGCTATTCTGGACCTGCCCAAAACTTTGGAAGTGCTGGAAACCCTGGGTGTGCCGGTCATGGCCTACGGTCAGGACGCGCTCCCGGCATTCTGGTCACGCGCCTCTGCGCTCAAGGCACCGCTTCGAACCAACAGCGCGGCCGAGATCGCCAAATCGCACAGACTGCGTCAGGCGCTGGGCGTACCGGGTGGTCAGCTTGTCACCAACCCGATCCCCGCCGACGCCGAAATCCCCCAGTCCGAGATCAACCCCATCATCGCCCGCGCCACCCAGGACGCCGAGGCGCATGGCATCGCCGGCAAGGATCTGACCCCCTATCTGCTACAGCGGATTTTCGAACTCACGGACGGACGGTCACTGGACGCAAATATCGCACTTGTGCTGAACAATGCGCGCCTTGGGGCACAGATCGCGCGGGAATTGACCTCTTTGAGCTGAAAACCGGGCTGCCCGTCAGCCGCACCATTGTAGAGCACGCCAGGACACCCTAGCTTTTGATGGAACCAGTGACGGACCCTCTATGACCTCGCCATTTGAACCAACACCGCGTCGCCCGGGCCTGTTCTCGCATTTGCGGGGCAGCTTTTTGACCGGCATTGTGGTGATCGCACCGGTCAGCCTGACAATCTGGCTGATCTGGTCCATCATGGGCTGGGTCGACGGATTTGTTCTGCCGCTCGTGCCAGCCAGGTTCAACCCCGAACAATATATCGGGATCAACCTGCGCGGCATCGGGGTTATCATCTTCTTTCTGTTCACGATCATTGTCGGCTGGGTCGCCAAGGGTCTGATCGGACGGTCGTTTATCCGCTTTGCCGAAAGCCTGGTGGAACGGATGCCCATCGTGCGATCGATCTATAGCGGTGCCAAGCAAATCGCCGAAACGATCTTTGCCCAAACCGAGCGCAACTTTGAAAAAGCCTGCCTCATTCAATACCCGCGCAAGGGCATCTGGGCGATCGGCTTCATCTCGACCGACACCCGCGGCGAAGTTGCCGAAAAAGCCGAAACCGTGGGTGGGCTGGTGTCCATCTTTGTGCCCACCACCCCCAACCCGACCTCCGGATTTCTGCTGTTTTTCCCGCGCGAAGACATCATAGAGCTGGATATGAGCATCGAAGACGCCGCCAAACTGGTGATCTCGGCCGGGCTTGTCTATCCCAACGCCAAAGATCCGACGCAACCGGCAAAGGCGGCGTAACCCCCGGTCCCTACCCGAACATTTTCACCAGATCGGCCGTCTGACGTTTGCCCAGATCGTCCTTGTGCTGCGCCAGGAAACCGCCAGCAGCGGCCCGCCCCGCCTGTTTGAGACGCGCAATAATGGACGGCACCGGCACAACCTTGGTGGCAACTGACAGATCATTCATCAGATCGTCATCCGCCACCATATGCACCCGCATCTGTTTCATCGCACCGGGGGTCACGGACCCCGCATCAATCAGCCGCTGCACAAAGGCAATGGCCCGCAATTCCCGCAACAGCGATGAATTGAAACTGATCTCATTGATCCGGTTCTGAATCTCGTTCGGCATGACCGGCACCGCATCCCGCTCCAATGGGTTGATGTTCACGATCAGCACATCCTGCGGCAAAGACGGCGCAAACAACGGAAACAGCGCCGGGTTGCCGGTATATCCACCATCCCAAAACGCCTCCATCGTGCCGGTTTGCGGATCTTCCACCTCAACCGCCTGAAACAACGTCGGAAGACAGGCGGATGCAAGAATGGACTGGGTGGTTATCGCATGTCCCTCAAAGATTCGCACCTTGCCGTCGCGCACCTGCGTCGCACACACAAAAAGCTCTGGGCCTTCATGCGCACACACCCGGCCAAAATCAAACCGGTCGACGATTTTCTCCAGCGGGTTCTGGTATAACGGCCCCCAAGCATAGGGTGATATCATCCGCCCCAGGGAATCGCCGATCATATAGGCGGGCGAATACTCGATCCCTTTGCTGACAGCGGCCGGCTGCGGCAGCCAGGCCTGCATCCATTGCGGCACCGACACATCCTCCAGCCGGGACACCTGCGCCCAAAGCCAGTCAAGGTTGTCGCGCGCGCCGATCCGCCCGTCCTTGAGCCACCCGGCCTTCAACGCAGCGCCATTCAACGCCCCCGCAGAGGTGCCGCTGATTGCGGCGATCTCGATATCTTCCTCTTCCAGCAGCCGGTCCAGCACCCCCCAGGTAAAGGCACCATGCGCGCCACCACCTTGCAGGGCCAAATTGATCTTAACCACAGCACATTCCGCATCTCTGTTTCAAAAATATCTCGGGGTGAGGCCGCAGGCCGAGGGGCAGCACCCCTCAGACCCCCGCGCCCTAAAGCGCTGTCCAACCGCCATCCACCGAAATCGTCGTTCCGGTGATCTGCGACGCGGCCTCTGAACACAAAAACACAGCCGTGCCCCCGATTTGCTCGACGGTTGCAAATTCCTTGGACGGCTGTCGTTCCAGAATGACCTTCTGCTTGGCCTCGTCTTCCGTCATGTCGTATTTTTTCGCAGTGTCCGGGATCTGGCTTTCCACCAGCGGTGTCAGCACATATCCGGGGCAAATCGCATTGGCCGTGATCGGCTCCCGCGCGGTTTCAAGCGCCACGGTTTTCGACAGCCCGACGATACCGTGCTTGGCGGCGACATAGGCGGATTTATAAGGTGATGCCGTCAGACCGTGGGCGCTGGCGATATTGATCACACGCCCCCATCCCGCCTTGCGCATCATCGGCACGGCTGCGGCGGTTGTGTGAAACGCCGAGCTGAGGTTGATCGCGATGATCGCATCCCATTTTTCTGCCGGAAACTCTTCGATCGGGGCGACAAACTGAATGCCCGCATTGTTCACAAGGATGTCACATGCTCCCGCCTGCTCGATCAGCGCGCGGCATTGGTCGGCATCCGACATATCCGCCTGAATATAGCGGGCTGTCACGCCATGCTCTTTGGCAATCTCTGCGGCCAGCGCGTGATCGTCGTCCGAATCGGTAAAGGAATTTATCACGACATCCGCGCCAGCCCGGGCCAGCTCATGTGCGACGCCCAATCCGATGCCAGAGTTCGAACCGGTAATGACAGCGGTTTTTCCATTAAGCGACATGGCCACTCCTTTTTCTGGTGTTTTTGCTTCTGCAGCAATCTATATGCTGCGCGTGCATTATACAAAGGGCCTTCGACACCAGCGCAGGTGCCGAACGCGTGGTGAAGCATGCGGCCTGTTCGGCAGGGCATTGCACAAAAAAAACCCCAGCGCGAAGCTGGGGTTAAGTTATTGAGGCAGGTTTCATACAGGCAAGAAACCTATCGAGCAGTGAGTCTGTTATACGCAATCTTTCGCGCTGATCCAAGCTAAAAGTTTGAAAAGCCTCAAAAGCCTCGCTACCGTCAGCCGCAATAAAACAAGAGCAGACAGGGATTGTAGCGAAAATGAGATCAGTATTTTTCCAATCCAAACGGCTGTGCGGTGCCGCTTCGGCGCTCGCGCTCAGCGCTCAGATCGGCATGGCTGAACCTCAGCATGGCATAGCTATGTATGGCCAGCCCCAGCTACCACCGGATTTTGTGTCCCTGCCCTACGCCAACCCGAACGCCCCGACCGGCGGACGTATTGTCACCGGCGAGGTCGGCGGCTTTGACAGCCTCAATCCCCACATCCCGAAAGGCACGGTGCCCTGGCAATTGCGATTTCTGGCCTACGAAAGCCTGATGGGCCGCAATTGGGACGAACCCTTCGCGCTTTACGGTCTTTTGGCCGAATCAATCGAGGTTGGCCCGAATCGCGAATGGGTGGAATTTGTGCTGCGGCCCGAAGCACGCTTCTCGGATGGCACTCCGCTGACGATCGAAGACGTGATGTGGTCCTATGAGACGCTGGGCACGGTTGGACACCCCCGCTATCATGGCGCGTGGGACAAGGTTGCCTCAATGGAACAAACCGGTGAACGCTCCATCCGCTTTACCTTTACCGAACAAAACCCTGAACTGGCCCTGCTGATGGGCCTGCGCCCGATTTTGAAAAAGGCGCAGTGGAAGGACAAGGATTTCACTGCATCCGGGCTGACCGATATTCCGATCACGACATCCGAATATGTGATCGACGATTTTGAACCCGGTCGCTTTGTCAGCCTTGAACGAAACCCCGATTATTGGGGGGCCGATATTCCGTTTATGCGCGGTCAGGGCAATCTTGATGAAATCCGCCTTGAATTCTACGGCGATGGCACCGCCATGTTCGAAGCGTTCAAAGCTGGCGCGTTGAATTCCGCCCGCGAATTCAGTGCCGAGAAATGGGACACGCAATATCAGTTTCCCGCCATCAGCACCGGCGATATCATTAAATCGGTTCTCCCCCATGAACGGCCTTCAGGAATCACTGGCTTTGTCATGAACACCCGGAACCCGGCATTTCAGGACTGGCGCGTGCGGGACGCCATGTTGCATGCGTTCAACTTCGAATTCATCAACGAAACCATGACCGGCTCAAAACAGCCGCGTATCACCTCGTATTTTTCCAACTCCATTCTGGGTATGCAGGACGGCCCGGCCCAAGGCCGTGTCGCAGAGCTTTTGGCACCGTTTGCCGATACGCTTTTACCTGGAGCGCTTGAGGGCTACACCCTGCCGGAAAGTGACGGAACCGAACGCAACCGTGGCAACATCCGCAAAGCCATCACATTGATGGAAGATGCCGGATACACAATTGAAAACGGCGTTATGACCCGCCCGGATGGTCGGCCTTTTACCTTTGAGATTGTGCTGCGTCAGGGCAGCGCCGAAAACGAGGCCATGATTGACCTTTTCACGCAATCCCTGGAACGGATGGGCATCACCCCGACCGTGACGACCATCGACGGCGCGCAATATAATGAACGGACCTCCTCTTACGATTTTGACATGACCTACTATCGTCGGGGTCTATCCTTAAGCCCAGGAAATGAACAAATGCTTTACTGGGGCTGCGACGGCGTTGAAAACCCGGGCACGCGCAACTGGATGGGGATGTGTTCGCCCGCCGCCGAAGCCATGATTGACGCCATCCTCAATTCGCAAAGCCGCGATGATTTTCTGGCTGCAACCCGCGCACTTGATCGGGTTTTGACCACTGGGCGCTATGTAATCCCGATCTATCAGTGGAACATCAGCCGCATCGCGCATGTCAAAGAGCTGAAATATCCCAGCGACCTACCCATCTACGGTGACTGGATTGGATGGCAGCCCGATGTCTGGTGGTGGGAAGATCAATGACCTATCCGGCGTAATAAACCCAGGCAAATTACTATATAAAACATCACCCTATAGAAATGCCTCAATGTGACACATTAAGTAATAGATTACGAATTACATCAGCGATGTTACCCAAAGAACGGTGGCGTCCTCGTCTGACACAGACACAACATTATGACCCATCGCGGCGTCATAATACGCACTGTCGCCCCGGCGCATTTCAACCGGCTCGTAAAATTCGGTGTAGAGTTTGACCACTCCGGTCAAAACATAAAGAAATTCTTCCCCGTCATGACGCACCCAGCCGTCAAATTCATCGACATTGCGCGCACGCACCCGGGCGCGGTAAGGCAGCATCTGCTTTTTCGACAGCGTATCGGCCAAAAGCTCGTGTTCATAAGTGGTTGTGGCGTGACGTTGACCCTTGCCAAAGGCCGTGACGGCCATTCGCCCATTGATCCGGTCCCGCTGCGGCGGCGTGAAAAGCTGTGGCACGCCGATTTGCAATCCGGTCGCCAGCTTCTTGAGCGCGTCATAGGTGGGCGACATCTGACCATTTTCGATTTTCGAAAGCGTCGACCGCGCCAATCCTGCCTGTTGCGCGGCCTGTTCAAGCGTCCAGCTGCGCGCTTTGCGCAGATCGCGCACCCGTTCACCCAGGTTGACGGGCTCGGGATGCTCTTCCCCACCACCGTCACGGGCAATTCGTATCATGGTTTTCGGATCATCAGACATGACTTTGCTATATCCGCGCCTCACGCGGCACGCAACGTGTGCTTGCACCTGCAGCAAATGGCTCATAGGGCTATGGGATGACGTCCCTTTCCGATACCGCCCCCTATCCGGCCTGCCCATCCGAATTCAACATGACAGCCCATGTCATGGCGGCTGGCGCGCGCACACCTGACAAGATCGCTTTGTCCATTGTCACACCCACAGGTGCGCAACGCTGGAGCTATGCCCGCTTGCAGCAAGCGATCCTTGGATGCGCCACGGGATTGCGTGAGGCCGGGCTGTCATCCGGCGATCACCTTTTGATGCGCGTTGGAAATACGGTTGAATTCCCAGTGGCTTACCTGGCGGCGATTGCTGTTGGCATCATCCCTGTCCCGACATCTTCGCAACTGACCGAACGCGAAGTCAGCGTGTTGGTGGATGTGACACAGCCTGCAGCCGTTTTGCATGATGGCGTGACCTCCTGCCCGCCGCACACCCGCATCCTGACCACGTCACAGATGAAAGACTGGGCCAACCTTGCGCCAGCCGCCTATGAATTCGGCGATCCAGACCGCTTGGCCTATATCATCTTCACCTCTGGCACGTCGGGCGTTCCGCGCGCCGTGTGTCATGCGCACAGGGCGATCTGGGCGCGGGGCATGATGATGAACGGGTGGTATGGATTGACCGAAAGTGACCGGCTGATGCATGCAGGCGCGTTCAACTGGACCTATACATTGGGCACGGGCCTGATGGACCCGTGGACCAAAGGGGCGACTGCGCTGATCCCGGCGCAAGGCGTTGACCATGCTCAGATCCCGCTTTTGCTGGCGCGCAACGAAGTCAGCATTTTTGCAGCTGCACCAGGTGTTTACAGAAATATCCTAAAGTCCGACAAGTTGGATGTCCCAAAGTTGAGGCATGGCTTGTCCGCTGGTGAAAAACTGCCCCAAAGCACCAGAGCCGCCTGGGCAGAGCGAACCGGAACCCGGATATACGAAGCCTTTGGCATGTCCGAATGTTCGACATTCATTTCAACCGCTCCCGGCACCGGGCATGTGGGCGAAACCAGTCTTGGATGGCCGCAGCCGGGACGCCGCGTGGCGATCGTTGACGCCACCGGTCCGGTTGAAAAAGGCACAACCGGGATCATCGCGATCCACCGGTCCGATCCTGGTTTGATGCTGGGTTATCTTGATCAGCCCGAGGCCACGCAGGCCAAATATCAGGGCGATTGGTTCCTGACCGGCGACACCGGAGAGATGACGCAAAAGGGCGACATCCTATATCACGGTCGGGCTGATGACATGATGAATGCAGGCGGGTACAGGGTCAGCCCGCTAGAGGTTGAGGCCGCGCTGATGGCGCATCCTGATGTTCATGACGTTGGTGTTACGGATATCGAAATCAAAGCGGACACACGGATTATCGCCGCCTATTACACGGCTGATACCACATTGGACGAGGCACATCTAAAGCAATGGGCGTCGGACACGCTGGCGCGGTACAAACAGCCGCGTGTGTTCCGTCACGTGGCCGCATTGCCGCGCAATGCCAATGGCAAACTGGTGCGGCGCAAGCTTCCTGATCTGCCAGCCGTGTAGCGGCGACCGTCTTACCATTCGGGGTGCAATCTGATAAACCGAAGGCGTCAGAACGATAAGGAACCGATCATGGTCAAGCTTGACATCATGTCCGACCCGATTTGCCCGTGGTGCTATATCGGCAAAGCCAATCTTGACCGCGCGCTTCAACAGCGTCCGGATCATCCGTTTGTCATCACATGGCACCCGTTCCAGCTTAATCCGGATATGCCAGCAAAGGGTATGGACCGGCGCACATATCTTGAGACCAAATTCGGTGGTCAGGACGGGGCCGTCAAAGCCTATGCGCCCGTGGTGGCCAATGCAGAATCCGCGGGCCTGCCGCTGAACCTGGAGGCCATCAAACGCACGCCGAACACGTTGGATGCGCATCGGGTGATCTATTGGGCCGGGATCGAACAACGGCAGATCGAAACCGTTGATGCGGTCTTTCAGGCGTATTTTGTCGAGGGCCGCGACATTGGCGATCACGATGTTCTGGCCGATATCGCCGACAGCGTCGGCTTGGACGCAAGCGTCATCCTGCGCCTTCTGAAAACCGATGAAGACCGCCGCGAAATCGTTGATCGGGATGCAGCGGCGCGCGGTATGGGGGTCACTTCTGTGCCGACATTTATCGTGGCCGGTCAACATGCTGTCCCCGGGGCGCAACCCACCGAGTTGTGGCTAAAGGTGCTGGATGACATCGAACAGGGGGCTGCACTCGACGCATGATCAACGGATTCCGAGTCGCAACAATTCTGGCGACACTTGCCGCAGTCATTCTTGCAGGCACGGTGTTTTTCCGCTGGGCCGAAGGGTGGAGCTGGCTGGATTCCTATTTCTTTACCGTGATCACCCTGTCGACCGTCGGCTATGGCAGCCTGGTGCCGGAAACCGCGATTGGCAAGATCGGGACAACCGTGTTCATCATCGTGGGTCTGGGGATCTTTGCGGTCGCCATTCAACAATTCGGTGCCTTTGCCATGCGCAAGCGTGAAGAACATGCCGAATGGCTTGTCGCGCATTTGATCGACCCGCACAAAACCGCCAATACAGACGCAGAACTGCCCGGCAAAAAACCTGACGATCCGTAAATCCACGTTTGTCACACCGCCTCTAGGCGCTGCGCGTGCTTGGTGATAGGCCAGCAGCATCCTTTTGTCCGGAGCATCTATGCCCAAAGCGATGCCGCGCACCGAATTTATTGCCTTGATGGCGATGTTGTCAGCGACCGTTGCGCTGTCAATTGATGCCATGTTGCCCGCACTTCCGCAAATCGCGGCAGAGCTGACACCCCAGGACATAAACCGCGCCCAGTTGATCCTGACCAGTTTCGTGCTTGGCATGGGGCTTGGCACCTTTGTCACCGGCCCGCTATCTGACACGTTTGGCCGCAAGCCAGTGATGCTGGCCGGGGCGGTTGTCTATATCATCGCGGCATTCATCGCGTCCAAGGCGCAAAGCCTTGAGGTTTTGCTGATCGCCCGCGTCGTGCAGGGATTTGGTGCCGCCGGTCCGCGCGTGGTGGCGATGGCCGTGGTGCGTGATCTTTATGCCGGGCGCGGCATGGCGCAGATTGTGTCCTTCATCATGATCATTTTCACACTTGTGCCCGCGATTGCCCCGCTTTTGGGGTCGGTGGTGATCAATGCCTATGACTGGCGCGCTGTGTTCTACGGTTTTGTCCTCTTCGCGCTGATTTCTGCGATCTGGCTGGCGCTGCGGCTGCCCGAAACTCTGCCCCGCGAAAAGCGGCGGGCGTTTCGATTCCATGCGCTGCGCGGTGCTGTGGTTGAAATGTTCGTGCATCCGGTGGTGCGCCTGTCAATCGCGGTTCAGGGGCTGTGCTTTGCGATGCTGTTTTCCATGCTGTCCAGCGTCCAGCAGATTTACGACATCACCTTTGGCCGCGCAGAGACCTTTGCGCTTTGGTTCGGTTTTGTGGCCATCATCGCGGGCAGTTCGGGGTTTCTGAATGCAAGCCTGGTGATGCGGCTTGGCATGATGTTTCTGGTGCGCGCCATGCTGATGGCGCAGGTGGGTCTTTCAGCACTTCTGGTTCTGATCGGATTTGCCGCCGGGGCCGGTCACATCTCCGAAACTCTGTTTTTCGGATTTTTTGTTGTCTGGCAAATCTCTGTGTTTTTCCAGGCCGGAATGACCCTTGGCAATCTTGCCGCCATTGCGCAGGAACCGATGGGCCATATCGCAGGAATGGCGGCCAGTGTGATCGGCTCTGTGGCGACGGTCGTCGGAGTGAGCCTCGCGATTCCAGTTGGTCTGTTGTTTGACGGAACACCGATCCCGCTGGCGATGGCCACCTTTCTTGAGGCAAGCCTCGCGCTGTGGCTCATGCGCCTGATGATGCAGGCCGAGGCGCAGCTCACTCCGTCGCCGATGAACTGAACCGGAACGGGTGCCCCGACATCGGCTAGACCGCTTCGCCTGATCCCTGCCCCTGCGGCGGGCCGGATGGGCACGCCCGGTTGCGACCGAAGGCTGGAAAACGACATTCTGTCGCAATTCGCGCAGACTCGCAGTCCATGACACCGCACCGTGTTCACCAAGGGCTGTCCTGCATCCGGGATCGTCTTTGGGTGATTTTGCGCCTCGACAGGCTTTGGCAAGGAAAAGGACAGATATGCGGCAGGAACGCTCCGCTCTGACCCTCATATTGCGCACAACGGGCGCACGGCGTGGCCGGGCGGCCCGAGGACGACCGGAACACTGACCTGACTGCCCCCTGTTTCTGTTGTTTCTTACCGAAAGCCACCCCCATGACCGATCTTTCACCGCGCCGCACCGGAGGCCGCGCCGCCCGCCGAGAGGCCCGCGCCAATCCGCTGGCCGATCACCTGCGTCCGATCCGTGCCGGACTGAGCGGAGGCCACTACAAACCATTGGCCGATACGGATCTTGACCGTATCCACCACGCCGCCCTTCGCGCACTGCACGAGATCGGGCTGTCCGACGCTCCCGCATCCGGCATTGAAATCATGACTAACGCGGGTGCCGAATTGGGGGATGACGGGCGCATTCGATTCCCGCCCGCACTGGTCGAAGACATGCTGGCACGCGCCAATCGCTCTATCACGCTTTGCGGACGCGACGCCCGGCACGATCTCGATCTGTCTGGCACCCGCGTTCACTATGGCACCGCCGGGGCTGCGGTGCATCTGGTGGATATTCACACCGGCTCCTATCGCGACAGCACGTTGCAAGACCTGTATGATGCCGCCCGGATCGCGGATACGCTGGACAATATTCATTTCCTGCAGCGCCCGATGGTCGCCCGTGATGTGACCGACACCCTGGAAATGGATCTGAACACGATCTACGCCTGCTGTTCCGGCACCACCAAACATATCGGCACGTCCTTCACGCAACCTGATTTTGTGCCCCACGCGCTTGACCTCTTGCACATGATCGCAGGCGGCGAGGACAGCTGGCGCGCACGGCCATTTCTGTCCAACAGCAATTGCTTTGTTGTGCCTCCAATGAAATTCGCAACCGAATCCTGCGAGGTCATGGAGGCCTGTATTCGTGGCGGAATGCCGGTTCTTTTGCTCAGCGCAGGACAGGCCGGGGCCACGGCTCCGGCCTCTATCGCAGGGGCCATTGTGCAGGCGGTGGCGGAATGCCTGGCCGGGCTTGTCTATGTCAACGCGCTGGCTCCGGGTCATCCGGCCATGTTCGGCACCTGGCCGTTCGTGTCGGACCTGCGCACCGGCGCAATGTCCGGCGGGTCCGGCGAACAGGCGTTGCTGACCGCGGGATGTGCGCAGATGCACCAATATTACGGTCTCTGCGGCGGAGCGGCGGCGGGCATTGCCGACGCCAAATTGCCCGATATGCAGGCCGGATGGGAACAGATGTGCTCGAACGTGATGGCGGGTTTGTCAGGGCTGAATATGGTGTACGAGGCGGCCGGTATGCACGCATCGCTTTTGGGGTTTTGTCACGAAAGCCTGATTTTGGGCGATGATCTGATTGGGCAGGCCATTCGCTGTGTCCGCGGGATCGAGGTCACAGAAGACGATCTCAGCATCGAGGTCATGCGCGCCACCTGTGTCGGCGGACCCGGTCACTATCTGGGCAGTGACGACACGCTCAGTCGCATGCAGCGCGATTATGTCTATCCGGCGCTGGGCAACAGGGCGTCCCCCAAGGAATGGGCGGAACAGGGCCAGCCGATCCTGATCGACACCGCAACCAGCCGAAAAGACAGCATTCTTGCCCAACCGTCGCGCGCCCGGCTGACGCCGGATGTGGACACCGCCATTCGCGCCCGGTTCAACATTCATCTGTCCTGACCCACGGGTCCGAAAATCCCCGACCAGCCGGGACATGTGCCAGGATCAACCGCTTTGGGGTCTGGTCCCTGCCCCCGCATTCCCGCATGTTGGCCGCGATATCAAAGGATCAGCCCATGCCCTATCTTATCCTGATGCTTGCGGTTCTTGCCGAAACCATAGGCACGACCGCGTTGCAGGCCAGTCAGCAATTTACGAAAATCACACCCTCCATCATCGTCGTGATCGCCTATGGTGCCGCGTTCTATCTGTTGGCGATTGCTCTCAAGACCTTTCCGGTCGGAATTGCCTATGCGATGTGGTCAGGGTTTGGCATCGTATTCATTTCTATCATCGGCTTTATGCTTTTTGGTCAAAAGCTGGATCTGGCTGCGATTGTCGGGCTGGCCATGATCATCGGCGGGATTCTGGTCATCAACCTGTTGTCCAAAACGGCCACACTCTGATCCACAACGGCTGATTCAAAAAAACGCGCGCCCGAGGGAACAAGGCGCGCGTTTCGATTTTGTTAGAAAAGGCTTAGAAGCGGAAGTTGGCCCGCAAGGAAAACGTGTCCGCGTCGATGTCGACATTGGTATCGTCGAAATCGTCGAACTGATGATACAGATACTCTGCACCAAGGCTGATGCTTTCGGTCACAAGATATTCGGCGCCTACGCCCGCGACCCAGCCGGTATCTTCAAAGTTATCTGTGTTCAGCTGTGCTGCACCCAGAACACCATAGACCAAGGTCCGGTCAAGATCGTAACCCGCCCGCATCTTCAGGCGCAGGATGTCATCCACGTCTTCTGCGCCAAGGTTCAGGTCATCACCGGCCTGGTAGTCAAGTTCGCCACCAAGAACAAACCGACCGAAGTCGTAATCGTAACCACCGTGGACACCATAGACCAATTCGTCGTCATCAAGATCGTCGCCTGTGATCCAGCCTTTGCCAAGGCTCAAACCACCATAGCCCCCGGTCCAGTCACCACCCATGGTTACCGGGGCAACGGCCACTGGTTGGGCAATCACGGGTTCTGCTGGTGCACTGTCGATGCTGCCAGCAAATGCCATCGAGCCGGTCAGGGCTGCACATGCCGTGCCAAGTAAAATACGTTTCACGTCGTATCCTTTCTTATTGTCTGTTCGCGTCTCGTTCGACTGCGTCACTGCGCTTCAGTGGCGTGTCTTAGAGTGTAATGTCGTAACTCGTCGGATGGTTTCAATGGAATATCCGCTATGCACCGAGCGGGAGGAACTTTCGGCCCGTTATGGCTTAAAGAGGTCGTTCAGGTCGGCGCATAGTTGCCCGAATTTTTCCGATCAGCCGGAAACCGAACCGAAGTTGCCTGAACGCAACATTCTATCGGCGGCTTTTTTGCTGGTGTTCCGGGGCGCGGCCTTGTAACCCCCGCGCAAATCATTCCTGCACGAGATAGAGACCCAATGGACCTTCGCAATATTGCGATCATCGCACACGTGGACCACGGCAAGACAACGCTGGTGGACGAGCTTCTAAAGCAATCCGGTGCCTTTCGCGCCAACCAAGCCGTGGCTGAACGCGCGATGGACAGCAATGAACTGGAACGCGAACGCGGGATCACGATCTTTGCCAAGCCCACAAGCGTGGAATGGAAAGGCACCCGGATCAACATCGTTGACACCCCCGGCCACGCCGATTTCGGCGGCGAAGTGGAACGCATCCTCAGCATGGTGGACGGGGTGGTTTTGTTGGTGGATGCCGCCGAAGGTCCGATGCCACAGACCAAATTTGTCACCTCCAAAGCGCTTGCGCTGGGCCTGCGCCCGATTGTGGTGCTGAACAAGGTCGACAAACCCGACGCCGAACCCGACCGCGCGCTGGATGAATGTTTCGACCTGTTCGCGACGCTGGATGCGAACGAAGACCAGCTTGATTTCCCGCATCTCTACGCCTCTGGCCGCTCTGGCTGGGCCGATGCCGATCTTGACGGACCGCGCAGGGATCTGGACGCGCTGTTCAAGCTGATCGTCAATCACGTCCCTGCCCCAAAGCAGATCAAACATCAGGACGAAGATTTCCGCATGTTGGCCACCACCCTTGGCTCTGATCCGTTTGTTGGCCGTATTCTGACCGGCCGCGTCGAATCCGGTCGGCTCAAGGTGGGTGCAACTGTTCAGGCGCTAAGCCGTGTGGGCCAGAAAATCGAACAGTTTCGCGTGACCAAGATTCAGGCCTTTCGCGGCCTTGGCCCGCAAGACATCGACGAGGCAATGGCCGGCGACATCGTCAGCATTGCGGGTATGTCAAAAGCCACCGTCGCCGACACGATCTGCGCACTGGCCGTGGAAGAGCCGATCGCGGCGCAACCGATTGATCCGCCCACCATCACCGTCACCTTTGGCATCAATGACAGCCCACTTGCGGGCCGCGATGGCAAAAAGGTTCAGTCCCGCGTGATCCGCGACCGCCTGATGAAAGAGGCCGAATCCAACGTGGCGATCAAAATCGCCGACACTCCGGGCGGCGAAGCCTTCGAAGTGTCCGGACGCGGCGAGTTGCAAATGGGCGTCCTGATCGAAAACATGCGCCGCGAAGGGTTCGAACTTTCGATCTCACGCCCGCAGGTGATCATGAAAGAGGGCGAAGACGGCAAAATGCTGGAACCCGTCGAAGAAGCCACAATTGATGTGGATGACGACTATTCCGGGGCCGTGATCGAAAAACTCACCGGTGCGCGCAAAGGTGAATTGGTCGAAATGCGCCCTGCAGGCGCGGGCAAAACGCGCATCATCGCGCATGTCCCGTCCCGTGGCCTGATCGGCTATCATGGTGAATTCCTGACCGATACGCGCGGCACAGGGGTGCTGAACCGCGTCTTTCACGGCTGGACCCCGCACAAAGGTGCGATCCCGGGCCGCCGTGCCGGTGTTCTGATCTCGATGGAAAACGGCACCTCGGTCGCCTATGCGCTTTGGAACCTCGAAGATCGCGGCAAGATGATGATCGGCGCGCAAGAGGCGGTGTATACCGGCATGATCATCGGCGAACACAGCCGCGAAAACGATCTTGAGGTGAACCCGCTGAAAGGCAAGAAACTGACCAATGTGCGTGCATCCGGCACCGACGAGGCTGTTCGCCTGACCACCCCCATCACCCTGTCTCTGGAAGAGGCCATCGCCTATATCAACGATGATGAACTGGTCGAGGTCACGCCCAATTCGATCCGCCTGCGCAAGCGTTATCTTGATCCGCATGAACGCAAGCGGATGTCGAAAACCAGCTAAGCCGGGTCACTGTGCATGTTCGACAACCTGCACCGGGTCGCCCAATGACAGGTGGCCCGGCGCAACCACTTCGGCGCACCACCCGCCATGCCCGCGCATCGCGTTATAGCCACCATGCCCAAGCGCTGTCTCCATTCGGGAACAAGGCGCACAAACCGTCGTGATCCGAAGCCGCGCCGTCCCCACAGACAGGATCGCGCCGCGCAACGCGGACAGGTTCAACCCGGACACAAGGATATTGCGCCGCAAGATGTCCGGCGCGATATCCTGACGCCCGATCAACGCAGCAATCACCGGCAAATGTTCGGCCTGAATAAGTGTGACAGCCCGTTTGCCCGGGCGCGCGTGATCGCCGCTCAATCCGTCCTGCAAAACATGAACATCGGATTGCGGCACCATGCTGTCATGCCGTTTGGGCCGAATTCCGATCCACGCAACCCGCCCGTCCTGCGCATGGCGGGACAACAGCGTGCGAAGCTCAATCACTCGGTCGTTTCGACAATCAACAATTCGCGTTTGGATGCGTCCCGCGCGTGGTTGAGTGCCAACTGATATTCGGCACTGTTGTAGCACTCTTCCGCCGCTTCAACCGATGGAAACTTCGCCACCACATTGCGCGGGCGTTCCTGTCCCTCAAGCTGCACATACCGCCCGCCGCGGGCAATGAAGTGCCCGCCATGTTTCGCAATGGCAGGCCCCGCCAATTCGGCATATTTCGCATAAGCATCCGGGTCTGTGACCGTCACATGGGCAATCCAGAGTGCAGGCATCGTCTATCCTTTCAAAACGGCTTCAGCGGCTGTGATCGCCGCATCGGCATTGTCCGCCGACGCGCCGCCACCTTGCGCCATATCCGGACGGCCACCACCGCCCTTGCCACCCAATTCTGGCACGGCCGCCTTGACCAGATCAACCGCAGACACGGTTCCTGTCAGATCGGATGTCACCCCGGCGGCCACAGCCGCCTTGCCGCCCGTATCCGCGATCAAAAGCACAGCGCCAGAGCCAAGCCGTTGTTTATGTTCATCAATCAACGGCGGCAGGTCTTTGCCCGACACCCCGGACAGCACCTGTGCCACAAACTTGACGCCATTCACCTCGCGTGCCTCGGAGCCAGAGCCCTGACCGGCCCCACCCGCCATCGCCAGTTCGCGACGCAACTGGGCCACTTCATTGCTCAGCGCCTTGCGTTCGTCCAACAAAGCTCGCACACGGGACGGAACATCAGCCGCCTGCGCTTTCAATTCCAGCGCGGTTTCCGCCAGCCGCTGGTCTTGCTCGGACAAATAGGCGAACGCTTCGGCCCCGGTCAGCGCCTCGATCCGGCGCACACCGGCACTCGACGCGCTGTCACCCAGCGTGACAAACACACCGATATCGCCGGTTTGGCGCACATGCGTGCCGCCACACAGTTCCAACGAATAGGTGTTGCCGTTCGTGCCCTTACCGGACCCGGTCTGCGTGCCCATCGACACAACCCGCACTTCATCGCCGTATTTTTCACCAAACAACGCCTGCGCACCAAGCGCGCGCGCGTCATCCGGCGTCATGATCCGCGTCTCGACCGCGGCGTTCTGGCGGATATAGGCGTTCACTTCCGCTTCGACCTGCTGCAATTCCTCGGCGGTCAAACCCTTGCCATGGCTGAAATCAAAGCGCAGTCGATCCGGCGCATTCAGCGACCCGCGCTGCGCAACATGATCCCCCAGCGCCCGACGCAAGGCTTCGTGCAACAGGTGCGTCGCCGAGTGATTGGCGCGAATTGACGTGCGTCGCGCATGATCGACCTCAAGCTGCAACGCGTCACCCTTTGAAAGCGTGCCACGCGTGAGTGTCACCTGATGCGCCAAAACAGAGCCACCGCCCATGCGCTGCGTGTCGGTCACCTCGGCCTGTTCATCCTCGTTTTCCAGACGGCGCAACCAACCGGTGTCACCAACTTGACCCCCGGCCTCGCCGTAAAACGGGGTCTGGTTCAGCACAACCCAGCCGGTTTGTCCTTCTTCCAGCTTGGTCACAGCGGCCCCATCCTGCACAAGAGCCAGCACCTGACCCTCTGCCGCTTCGGTGTCATATCCAAGAAAATCCGTCGCGCCATGTTCCTCGGCCAAGTCAAACCAGACCGCCGCATCAGCCGCTTCGCCAGACCCGGACCAGGCCGCGCGCGCCTTGGCCTTTTGTTCGGCCATGGCCGCATCAAACCCGTCAATATCGACCGTGCGGCCTTTCTCGCGCAAGGCATCCTGTGTCAGATCCAGCGGAAATCCATAGGTGTCATACAGTTTGAACGCCGCCGCGCCCGGCAAAGGGGCATCCTCTGGCAGGCTGGACATCTCATCGTCCAACAGTTTCAAACCCCGATCCAACGTCTGTTTGAACCGCGTCTCCTCGGCGCGCAACGTCTCTTCAATCAGCGCCTGCGCCCGCCCCAATTCCGGATACGCCGCCCCCATCTGACGCACCAAAGCGGGCACCAGCCGGTGCATCACCGGGTCTTGTGACCCCAGCAAATGCGCATGACGCATGGCCCGCCGCATAATCCGCCGCAAGACATAGCCCCGCCCGTCATTCGATGGCATCACCCCATCGGCAATCAGGAACGAAGTGGACCGCAAATGGTCGGCGATCACCCGGTGGTGGGTCTTGCCCGACCCGTCCGGATCACTCGACGTCGCATCCGCCGACGCCTCGATCAACGCGCGCATCGTGTCAGTATCGTAATTGTCATGGCTGCCCTGCAACAGCGCACCGATCCGTTCCAGTCCCATACCGGTGTCGATCGACTGCATATCCAGCGCTTTCATAGAGCCGTCCTCGAACTGCTCGTTCTGCATGAAAACGATGTTCCAGATCTCGATAAACCTGTCGCCATCTTCCTCGGGGCTTCCCGGAGGACCGCCCCAGATGTGATCGCCGTGATCGTAGAAAATTTCAGTACACGGACCGCACGGCCCGGTTGGGCCCATTTGCCAGAAATTGTCAGACGTGGCGATGCGGATGATCCGGTCTTCGGGAACACCAACCTTTTTCCAGATGTCAAACGCTTCGTCATCGGTGTGATACACGGTGACGTAAAGACGCTCTGCCGGAATTTCGAAATGCCGGGTGATCAACTCCCAGGCAAAGGCAATTGCCTCGTCTTTGAAGTAATCCCCAAAGCTGAAATTTCCCAACATTTCAAAGAACGTATGGTGCCGTGCCGTATAGCCCACATTGTCCAGATCGTTATGCTTGCCCCCGGCCCGCACGCATTTCTGGGACGTGGTCGCCCTTTGGTAATCGCGGCGTTCTACCCCGGTGAACAGGTTTTTGAATTGCACCATACCCGAATTTACAAAAAGCAGGGTCGGATCGTTGCGCGGCACAAGCGGGCTTGATGCGACAACCTCGTGTCCCTGTTTTTCGAAATAAGTCAGAAACGTAGAGCGGATATCATTCAACGTGGGCATGTAAGACCTGATGTAGCGGCGTTGCGGTGCGATGTGGAATAGCCCTTGGTTGAGGGGCTGTCCACAGGCGACACTTCGTCAAAACGCAAACAGGGCCGCCAATCCGGCCGCCCTGATAGTCTTGTGATGCAAAATGCGCCGTTTTTGTTGTCATCCGAGGGGCTGCACAGGCCCCGTATTCAGGATTCGACGATGTCGTCATCCTCTTCGCCGTCGCGCTCCATCTCAAAATCCAGGCCATGCGCGGCGCGGATTTTGTCCTCAATCTCAAGCGCCGTTTTGGTGTTTTCCCGCAAAAAGGTCTTGGCGTTTTCCCGGCCCTGCCCGATCCGTTCATCCCCGTAGGAATACCAGGCACCCGACTTTTCAACGACACCGGCCTTTACTCCAAGGTCAATCAGCTCGCCCATCTTGGAAATGCCTTCGCCATACATGATGTCGAATTCAACCTGCTTGAACGGGGGCGCAACCTTATTTTTCACAACTTTGACCCGGGTCGCATTGCCCACCACCTCGTCCCGATCCTTGATCGCGCCAATACGCCGAATATCCAGCCGGACAGAGCTGTAGAATTTCAGCGCATTGCCACCTGTGGTCGTTTCGGGCGAGCCGAACATCACGCCGATCTTCATCCTGATCTGGTTGATAAATATCACCATACAATTGGACCGGGCGATGGATCCGGTCAATTTGCGCATGGCCTGGCTCATCAAACGGGCGTGAACGCCAACACTGCTGTCGCCCATATCGCCTTCAAGTTCGGATTTGGGTGTAAGCGCCGCAACCGAGTCCACAACAACAAGGCTCACCGCGCCGGATCGAACCAATGTGTCGGTGATCTCAAGCGCCTGTTCGCCCGTGTCGGGTTGGGAAATCAGCAGCTCATCCAGATCAACACCCAACTTTCGCGCGTATTGCGGATCAAGGGCGTGTTCAGCATCGACAAAGGCGCACACCCCGCCTTTTTTCTGCTCTTCCGCAACGCAATGCAGCGTCAGAGTTGTTTTGCCCGAGCTTTCCGGCCCGTAGATTTCAATGATACGGCCCTTTGGCAAACCGCCGATTCCCAGCGCGATATCCAGCCCCAGAGACCCTGTTGACGTGGCCTCGATATCGCGAAGCGCGTTATCCCCGCCCAGCTTCATGATCGAGCCTTTGCCAAATTGCCGTTCAATCTGGGCCAGGGCCGAATCGAGGGCCTTTTGCTTATTCGCGTCGCGCTTGCTGTCCATAGTGAGAAGATCTGCCGTTGCCATTGCTTTTGATCCTTATTCCACACCCATACGCGGGCGGCAATTGCTGCTTTTGTTCGCCTCTTGTTCTCAAACAATATGAGACCAAAAAGAGAACATTTCAATCGTTATTTTCATCCCCACTGTTGCGCCTGATGGTTAAGGAGTGGTTTATAACGTCAATTTAACGACAAGGCAGGCGTCAATGTTGGTGTTTTGGAAAGAACGGCTGGTGCTGTTGTCGGTGCCAAAGACGGGCACACAGGCCTATCAACAGGCGCTCGGGCCCCGCGCGTCTTTGGTGGTAAGCGATCCGCCGGAACTAAAACACGCGCCGCTTTATCGGTATAACCGGTTCTTTCGCCCAATGTTCGAAAAGATGGGCGCCGATGACCTCGATCTTGTTGCGGTTATTCGGGACCCCATGGATTGGCTGGGCAGCTGGTATCGGTATCGCCAGCGCGCCGCGTTGGATGGGCGGCCTGTCTCGACCAAAGGCCTGTCGTTTGATGCATTTTTAAGAGCCAGTTGCGAAGCGCGCCCCCCCGCCTGCGCCAATGTGGGCTATCAATCGAAATTTGTCGAAGCGCGCCCAAACGGCGTTTCGGTGCGCCATCTGTTTCGCTACGAAGATCAAGAGGGACTAAAGGCGTTTTTATCGTCTCGCCTGGGAGATTTGCCCCAAATTGCCCCTGTTAACGTATCCCCGGCCCAAACCCTAACCGCATCCGCAGACACACAGGCGCTGGTGCGCACAGCACGCCACGCCGATTTTGCGTTATGGGAATCGATTCCCATTGGGGGCACCAGATAGTACGGCGTCATTCCGCTGGTTTCATCGACAGGTTCTGCGCGCCGGACATCACCTGCTGGTTCACAACAGCCGTCAACTCTGTCAACGAAAATGGCTTGGCGATGAAAGCAGAGGAATCAAGCCGCGATCCCTGCGATTTGAACACATCTTCTGCATAGCCGGACATGAAAACCACCGGAACCTCCGGCCTGTCCGCCCGCGCTTTTCTCACCCAACTTGGACCATCCAGACCCGGCATGACGACATCGGTCACAAAGACATCTACTTTCAGGGTTTCATCCTTTAACAGATCCAAAGCACGTTCGGCGCAATCGGCTTCGATGACCTTGAAACCCCGATGTTCCAATGCGCGCGATGCAAAGGCCCGGACCGGGGCCTCATCTTCGACAAGCAAGACGACACCGCCGTCAAAGCTCATCGGGACCTCAACCACTTTTTCCGGCACTTCGGGTTCGACCGGGGGGGCATCTTCGCAAGCCGGGAACATCAGTGTAAAGGTGCTGCCTTTTCCCGGCAGGCTGTCGACAAAAATAAACCCACCGGTTTGTTTGACGATGCCATACACGGTCGACAAACCAAGCCCCGTGCCTTCGCCGGTGCGTTTTGTGGTGTAAAATGGCTCGAACACTTTTTCCAACTTGTCCTGCGGAATCCCCATACCTTTGTCCGTGACACGCACAATGACATAGGCACCGGCAGGCACTTTGGCGCGGCCGTTTTGCAGCGTGTCTTCCAGAACCTGCTCATCGGTTTCAATCAGAATCGTGCCACCATCTGGCATCGCGTCGCGCGCGTTGACCACCAGGTTCATAATCACTTGTTCCAATTGCCGTTTATCTGCCCGAATGGGCGGCAAAACCGGGTTTTGGCTCAATTCCAATGCGACCCGTTCCCCGACAAGGCGGTTCAGCAGATGCGTGAGGTCAGACAGGATATCGCGCAAATCCAGCTGTTCGGATTGCAAGGTTTGTTTGCGCGAAAACGCGAGAAGCTGACCAACCAGACCGGCGGCGCGATTGGCATTCTGGTGGATCTGGATAAGATCGCCATATTCCGGATCGCCCTGATCGTGACGCAGCAATAAAAGATCGCAATGCCCTGATATTGCTGTCAAAAGATTATTGAAATCATGCGCCACACCCCCGGCCAGTTGACCGATTGCCTGCATTTTCTGGCCTTGAACGAACTGCGCCTCCAGGCTTTTAAGCTCGGTCGCATCGTTCAATACTGCAATCAGCATGCTTTGGTCCTGCTCGACGATCCGCGTCAGCGTGACCTGAACAAACACCTCGCGATCTGATCGCGTCAGACGCAGGAATTCCGACCGGCGCAGACCTTTGCCTGTGGCGGCGTCGTTCAACCAATCGGGGATCGACCGTCCCAGCCCCTCCATCACGTCGGTCAGGCTTTGGCTGTCGGACGCATCAATGCTCAACAGCCGTCTGGCAGCGCGGTTTGCACGTTTGATCTGCCCCGTGGGCAAGAGCTTCAAAAGTGGAACCGGCAAATCCTCAAACCCGGCATCTTTGGCTTTGGGTTCAGGAGCCACTTGTGTCGGGACCAAGACAACCTCTTCACGGCCCAACCCGGCGTCATGAATATTCACGATGAAATCGGCGGCATGGTCTTTTGTACCGACGCGATGGGTGCTGCCGGTTGACAGTGGCGCGTCAGGGAGAATGTCGTCAATGCAACGCACACGCCCCCCCGCCAGCGCGCGCGCGGCGTCATTCATCCATAAAACCGTGCCGGCCCGACCGATCGTTAATGTCGGATATGTCACCGCGCCCTTGCTGTTTGCGCCACGGTCCTCAAATAGTTCAAGCCGCCACAAAAGCATGTCTGGCCCGGCAAGATGCGCGCAAAGCCGCATGTGTTTGTCTGGCAGAACCACATTTTCCGACGCGATTCCCTCTGCAAGGGCTGCGGTTTGAACCCGATGAACCAGCCCCGTGGCATCCGCGACATGCGCTCCGATCAGGGTGCGCAGCATTTGCCCGCTGGACGCTTTGAACCGCTTGGATGCCGTGCGATTGGCGCGCAGGACACGCCCGTCCAGATCGGCCATCACACAGGCCGCGACATCGTGTTCCACCAGCATCGAAAGCTGTCGAAACGTGCGTTTTTTCTGACGTTTTCGCCACCAACTGACAGACACATTGCCCAAAAACGCACATGAAAACGCCAATCCGGCTGCCCAAAATCCGGCTTGCAGCGTGGCATGGGGTGCTACAAAACCCAACGCGGCACATAGGATTGCAAAGATTGCCAAAAGGCTTTTTGCAGATCCCAGTCGGAAAGGCACCGCAGTGGATCGTTCGGAATAGGTCATCTAGCCAGCCCCAAGACATGTTGTTGCCGCCATCAGACCGCAAGATGATTAAGCGACACTTAAGCCGTTAACATCTATAAGTTGTATTTTGAGATTACTCTCGCGTCAAGATCGCCAAAAAGAACCCATCGCCCCCGTCTTGCAGGTCAAATCGCCGCTGAATATGGCATTTCCAATCCGGGTGACGATCCAAAAACCCTTTAATTTGATGCTCATTTTCACAAGAAAGAACCGAACAGGTTGCATAGGCCAGAACGCCGGATGGGCCGACAAGGGGCGCGACCTTGTCCAGAATCTCTGCCTGCGTCTTGGTCACCGCGTCAAGCGCGGTCTGCGTCAGCCGCCATTTTGCCTCGGGCGCTCTGCGCCATGACCCGCTTCCCGAACAGGGAACATCAGCCAAAACAAGATCATACGGACCACGCGGCAGGCGCACACAGGTGATATGGGCACCGGCCCGTTCGGCCCGGGGCATCAGATCCGCCATCCGACCCGAATTGTGGTCATAGGCATCCACAGGGCCCGCCAGTCGCGCCGCCATCGCCAATGTCTTGCCACCCCCTCCGGCGCAATAATCCAGCACCCGCATCCCGCGCGACAGCGGAAGCGCCTCTACCACAGCCTGACTGGCCACGTCTTGCAATTCGACCAGACCGGACAGAAAGGCGCTGCTTTGCGCGATGCGGCGGGGATTCTCGACCACTTCCAGAGCCGTTTCAGACAGCGGATGTCGCCGGGTCGTAATCAACGCATCCGCAAGTGCAGCTTGCGCGGATGCCACGTCGGATTTCAGAGTATTGACACGCAAAAACACCGAAGCGCGAGAGCGCAATACCTCCGCGATTGAGTGAGCCTTATCCCCCAAGTCATTCCATAGAATATCGAATACCCAATCCGGCATATCGGCGGTCTCGGCTCCTTCGGGGGGCCGCCCCGCCGCCAGCTCATCAGGCGTCAATGGAGGCAGGGCGTATCCCTCGCCGGTAAAAACCGATGTTGCATCGACGCCGGTTTGCCGCAACCGGCCTAAGACAAGATGCCGTCCGGTCTCTCCTCCGCTCAACGCGGCGACACTGCGCCAGCACCGCAGGATATCGAACACATGATCGCGGATCGCAGCACGGTCTTTCGATCCTGCAAACCGCGACTGTCGCGCCCAATTGGTCAGCGCCTTTTCCGCCGGGCTGCCAGCCGAAATCTGATCCATGATCTGGGCCGCCGCCGCCCAGCGTGCCGCCGGTGTCATTGCGCGCTGCCCAAAGCGTTACGCAAGACGGTAATTCGGCGATTCGCGGGTGATCTGCACGTCATGCACATGGCTTTCCTTCAACCCCGCGCCGGTGATTCTGACAAACTCACACTTGGTTCGCATGTCCGAAACCGTGGCGCATCCGGTATAGCCCATGGCTGCGCGCAGCCCGCCCACCAATTGGTGAATGACCGTTCCGGCCGAGCCTTTATACGGCACTTGGCCCTCGATCCCTTCGGGCACCAGCTTGTCATTGGCCGCGTCCTTCTGGAAATAGCGATCCGCCGATCCGCGCGCCATGGCCCCGATCGACCCCATGCCGCGATAGGCCTTAAAACTCCGACCCTGGTACAAGATAACCTCGCCCGGGCTTTCATCGGTTCCGGCAATCATCGACCCGACCATCGCGCAGGACGCACCGGCGGCAATCGCCTTGGCAAAATCGCCCGAGAACTTGATCCCGCCATCGGCGATAACCGGAGTGTCTTCGGCGGCCCTGGCGCAATCTATAATGGCGGTCAGCTGAGGCACGCCCACACCCGCCACCATGCGGGTGGTGCAGATCGATCCCGGCCCGATGCCCACTTTGATCGCATCCGCACCGGCGTCAATCAGGGCGCGTGTGGCCTCTGCTGTGGCCACATTTCCAGCGATCACCTGCACCTCGTTTGACAGTGATTTGGCCCGGGTTACGGCCTGCAAAACGCCGGCGCTGTGGCCATGCGCGGTGTCGATGACAACGATATCGACACCCGCATCGACCAGCGCCTCTGTCCGTTCGAACCCCGCATCCCCAACCGATGTCGCCGCCGCAACACGCAAGCGTCCCAGCGAATCCTTGCACGCGGTCGGGTTCAGCACCGCCTGTTGCGTGTCCTTCAGCGTCAGCAGGCCGGTCAGCTTATTATCTGCGTCCACGACCAGCAATTTCTCGATCCGCCGCGCCCGCATCAGGCTGATCGCCTCGTCCCGGTCGGCCGGTTCGCGCAGAATAGCAAGGTTGTCGGATGTCATCATCAGGCTGACCGGCGTGTCATCCGAGGTGGCAAAGCGCATATCCCGGTTGGTGACAATGCCCATCACACGGCCCGCGTCATCCACCACCGGAAAGCCGGTAAAGTTGTAGCGCTCGATCAGCTCTTTCGCATCCGCAAGCGTCTGATCGACGCGCAGGGTCACCGGGCTGTAGACGATGCCGGATTCAAACCTTTTGACCCGCCGCACTTCGCGCGCCTGTTCGTGAATCGACAGGTTCTTGTGGATAACCCCCATACCCCCGGCCTGCGCCATGGTGATCGCCATACGCCCTTCGGTCACCGTGTCCATCGCCGAGCTGAGCAACGGTATGTTCAGGCCAATCGTTTTGGTAACCTGCGTGCGTGTATCGGCCGTGGCGGGCAGCACCTCGGACGCCCCCGGCACCAGCAAAACATCATCAAAGGTGAGAGCCTCTCGAATCTCCATCGGAATCCCTTTCCACGGACAGCATCGTTAGGCACGTCCCTATCGCATGGGTCTGCCGTGGGGGAAAGCCCAAATCGCGCCCTGCACGATGTCTTTACCTTCGCGCGCGTCTCGCCCAATCTGACGGTATCACTGCATGAGGACGATATGACCCACGGATATGACACCGGCCGCCTGAACCTGCCCTTTACCGGCATCTGCACCTTTGCGCGCAGCCCCTATCACCCCGACTGGAGCACCATTGACGCCGATATTGCCATCCTTGGGGCCCCGTTTGACGCCGGCACCCAATGGCGCGCCGGGGCGCGGTTCGGCCCGCGCGGTGTGCGCGATGCCTCGACCTTGTTCAGTTTTGGCCATGCCGGGGCCTATGACCACGAAGATGACGTGACCTATCTGGCCGACACCAAAATCGTCGATCTGGGCGATGCCGACATCGTCCACACCGACACCGTGCAAAGCCATGCCAATATCGCCAAAGGCGTGCGCGCCATCCGCGATGCGGGCGCGCTGCCGGTGGTGATCGGCGGCGATCATTCGGTCAACATTCCCTGCATTGATGCCTTCGAAGGCCATACGCCGTTCCACATCCTGCAAATCGACGCCCATCTTGATTTCGTCGACGAACGGCACGGTGTGCGCAACGGTCACGGCAACCCGATGCGCCGGGCCTCTGAAAAACCCTGGGTGTCGGGCTTGACCCAGGTCGGCATCCGCAATGTCAGCTCGACCGCCCGCGACGGGTATGAAGACGCCCGCGCCCGGGGGTCCGATATCCTCTCGGTGCGCCAAGCACGCGCTTTGGGTCCCCGCAAGCTCGCCGCCCGCCTGCCCGCCAACACCCCGGTTTACATCACCATCGACATCGACGCCTTCTGCCCCTCCATCGCGCCCGGTACCGGCACGCCGAGCCATGGGGGCTTTCTCTACTATGACGTGCTCGAACTGCTGCAACAGGTGGCCCAGAACCACGACATCATCGGCATAGACCTTGTCGAAGTGGCCCCCGATTACGACCCGACCGGCGCAACCTCTATCCTGGCGGCACAGGTGCTTATGAACCTGCTTGGCTTTGTCTTTCACGCCCGCTCGACACACAGGTGACGACGGATTTCCGCCGATCGCGGGGGCATCAACACATGAAGCCTTGCGCGCAAGCCTCTCACAGCGTTGACTAAAGGAAAAACGCAGCGGCAGGCATATAATGGCAAAACCACTCGACGGGATCACGATCCTGGACCTCACCCATGTCTTGGCAGGCCCGTTCTGCTCTATGACGCTGGCCGATCTCGGGGCAGATGTGATCAAGGTGGAACGCCGCGGCACGGGCGACGACGCCCGCGCCTTTCCACCCTTCCTCAACGGAAAATCGGCCTATTTTGCCGCCCTGAACCATTCCAAGAAATCCATCGCTCTGGACCTCAAATCCGATCCCGACCGAGACATCTTTGAACGACTTTTGGCGCGCGCCGACATCCTTTTGGAGAACTTTCGCCCCGGTGTGATGGACCGTCTGGGCTATGCCTATGCCGACCTGCACGCGCAATATCCCGAACTGATCTACGGTGCGGTGTCCGGCTTTGGCCAGACCGGACCCGAGGCAAAACGCCCCGCCTATGACATGGTGATCCAGGCCCGTGGCGGGATGATGTCGATCACCGGTGAAAAGGGCCATGATCCGATCCGGGTTGGGGCCTCTGTCAGCGATATTGTGGCGGGTCTGTACCTGTCGCAGGGCATCCTTGCCGCCCTGCTTGATCGCAACCGCACCGGCATCGGGCGCAAGGTCGACATCTCCATGCTGGATGCGCAACTTGCGGTTCTGGAACACGCCATTGCCATGACAGCTGTCACCGGTGTGGCACCCGGCCCCTTCGGCGCGCGCCATCCCAGCATTGCACCGTTCGAGACATACCACGCCTCTGACGGCATGTTTGTGATCGCCGCCGGCAACGATGTGCTGTTTGAAAAGCTGTGTGTGACCTTGAACTTGCCGTTGTCCGGGGATCCCCGCTTTGCCAGCAACGCCGCGCGCGTCACAAACGCTCGTCTGCTCAAACGCCTGATCGAAGCGGTCACCATCGACACCCCGCGCGCGCAATGGATTGCAAAACTCGGCGCTGCCGGTATTCCAAGCGGGCCGATCCAGACCGTGGATCAGGTGATGCGAGACCCACAGATTCAGGCGCGCAACATGGTGGTTGACGTGCTTGACAGAAATGGCCGCCCTGCATTCAAAGCCGCCGGAAACCCGATCAAACTGTCCGGCATCAACGATCCCACCGTGCGCTCTGCGGCACCTGATCTGGACGGAAACCGGGGCGAAATCCTTCATTGGCTGGCTGGACCCAAATAAAGGATCGGGGGACGCGGCAACATCACCCATGTCTGTCGCAAAGCCACATCCGCTGGCAGTGCGTCGGTCAGATCAGCGAACGCTGCACTACGACTTCCTTAACCCATTGCACCGCATACCCGTCACCACGATGCGCATCGAGCGGGAAGGGTCACTCCCATGCCGCGACATAACGGAACTGACACGCATGTTTTGCGAAGATAAAACACCGTGTATCGGCACCATTCCCATCGCGTTCGGGCGACGGGGCGCTGCCGGTTCATGACTTCGCCAAACGCGTTTTCTCTCATACGCCGAAAGGTCGACCATGAGAGACCGGTCTGAACAGGCTTTGGTTTCCCCAAAGTACAGGTCCCGCGGTGACTCGCGGATAGTGAGAGCCCGTCAGCCAATAAGAGCGGCGCCGCTTTCTTAACCAGACGATTGAACACACACCCTGCCCGTTCCCTGACGGTGCGGGGCAATCGCCGTTGTCCGGGACATGCCCCTCGCCCTAACGCAGTCGAGTCTTGCGGCGCAGATCCCGCGTCATGCGAGCCGCTAATCGCGCAAGGCCAGCGTTTATCCGCAACAGATCCGCATCTGCCGCCACGCTGTCCGGAACAAGACGACGCAGATGCCAAGCACACACCCCACCATCACCGCCGCGCCTTGCGACCCAAGCCGAGGCCCGCACAAGCCAGACGTTATCCCGCCACGCCCACCGCAAAGCAATGCGGTCACACCGACACTATGCCGCTCTGCGGGATCATAATGACGCAAATCACCTCTTTGAAAATATCTGCAGCCCTATGATCCCCGATAACTGATCGTAAAGGGATTCCGATGTCCGATACTGACCCTCTCGTTGTTTTCACCCCGTCTGGCAAACGCGGTCACTTTCCTATTGGCACGCCCGTCCTGACCGCCGCGCGGCAATTGGGGGTTGATCTGGACTCCGTCTGCGGCGGGCGGGGCATCTGCTCCAAATGCCAGATCACCCCGTCATACGGCGAATTCTCTAAGCACGGGTTAACGGCAGTCGACGGGGCGCTCTCTGCGTGGAACAAGGTCGAGGCGCGATATGACGAAAAGCGCGGGCTGAAACCGGGGCGTAGGCTGGGCTGTCAGGCACAGGTCATGGGCGATATTGTCATCGACGTGCCCCCCGAAAGCCAGGTCCACCGCCAGGTTGTGCGCAAGGCCGCCTCCGCGCGGGTCATCGAAATGGACCCGGCGACGCGGCTGTATTACATCGAAGTTGCGCAGCCGGATATGCACGAACCCACCGGTGATCTGGAGCGTGTCGCGCGCGCTTTGGAAGATCAGTGGGATATCCCGCAAATCACATGCGCCTTTTCGGTCCTGAGCGGCCTGCAACCGATCTTGCGCAAGGGCGAATGGACGATCACCGTCGCCCTGCACAAGACGGCCCACGACGCCACGCCCCAAATCATCGCCGCATGGCCCGGCCTGCACGAAGGTGGCCTCTATGGGCTGGCCATCGACCTCGGCTCCACCACCGTCGCGGCGCATCTCACGAACCTCGACACGGGTAAAGTCGTGGCCAGTTCCGGCATCATGAACCCGCAGATCCGGTTCGGCGAAGACCTGATGTCCCGCGTGTCTTACGCCATGATGAACCCCGGCGGCGACGCGGAAATGACCCGCGCGGTGCGCGAGGCGATCAACACGCTGGCCACCGAAATCGCGGCCGAGGCGCAGATCACGCCAGACCTGATCCTTGAGACGGTCTTTGTCTGCAACCCGGTCATGCACCACCTGCTCCTCGGGATAGACCCTGTGGAACTCGGGCAAGCCCCCTTCGCGCTGGCGACGTCGGAGGCGCTGAACCTCACCGCCGCTGACCTGCACCTCAACGCCCTGCCCGCAAGCGCCCAGATCCACATCTTGCCCTGCATCGCGGGGCATGTCGGGGCGGATGCCGCCGCTGTGGCGCTGTCCGAGGAGCCGGGCAAGTCCGAGGACCTTGTGCTCATCGTCGACGTGGGCACCAATGCCGAAATCCTGCTGGGCAACACCACCCGCGTGCTGGCCTGTTCGTCGCCCACCGGCCCCGCCTTCGAGGGCGCGCAGATCTCCAGCGGGCAGCGCGCAGCACCCGGCGCGATCGAGGCGATCCGCATTGATCCCGTCACCAAGGAACCGCGCTTCCGCGTCATCGGCTGTGACCTCTGGTCCGACGAGGACGGGTTCTGGGACCAGACCGCTGGCACCGGCATCACCGGCATCTGCGGGTCGGGCATAATCGAAGCTGTGGCCGAATTGCGCATCGCGGGGCTGATGGACCCCTCGGGGCTCATCGGATCGGCACAGCAAACCGGAACCGCGCGCTGCGTGCCCGAAGGCCGCACCCATGCCTACCTCATCCATGACGCCACAGCGGACAGCGGCCCGCGCATCACCGTGACCCAGGGCGACATCCGCGCCATTCAACTCGCCAAATCCGCCCTTTACGCGGGCGCACGCCTGCTCATGGACGAAATGCAAACCGACACCGTCGACCGCGTTGTGCTGGCCGGGGCGTTCGGTGCCCACATCTCGGCCAAACACGCGATGGTGCTGGGCATGATTCCAGACGTTCCTTTAGATAAAGTTACCAGCGCCGGAAACGCCGCCGGCACGGGTGCCCGCATCGCGCTCTGCAACCTCACCGCCCGCGCGACCATCACCCGCACCGTCCGCGAGATCACCAAGGTCGAAACCGCCATCGAGCTGAAATTCCAAGAGCACTTCGTCGCCGCCAACGCCATCCCCCACGCCACGGACCCCTTCCCGGAATTGGGGAAAGTGGTGGCGTTGCCTGTTGTGGGGTTCAATGCTCAGGGGGATGGAAGTGATGGGGGGCGAGTGCGGAGGAGACGGCGGGGGTGAACGAAAAGTGGATTTGACAAACCAATTGTCGCAGCCCCTTCCATTTAGAATTAGGCATCCAATCCCTAGCTGCATGTGCCAAATTGAATAAGCAAAATACTACTCGCAAAAAATATTTTGAACTATCGCTAGAAAAGCAAGTCAACACCCACTATATATTGTTAGGAGTCGTGGTTGAGCAACAAGGTTTAGGCGATGAGCAACAGGTATCTCAATGACCATTTCATTGACTTCGACAATTCAACGTTCGGAGCGTTAACGGGTCTGGGAACGCGCAAGTCAGCAGAAGGGCATTTTGACGAATTGGCGAAAGGCGCAACTGCTATGGCCGGTGCGCTATGCGACATAGGTGGCGTCAAAGCCGTGGAGGACGCTATTCGCTCGCATGGCATTTTCCACGATGTAATAAAAGAGTATGACTGTTACAGTCTTCATAATGCCACCGAGCAGCACACGGCTCTATATGACAGCGCCAGAACTAATGTAAGTGAAACAGTTCTTAGGGATTGTGCAGATCAAATGGCTTTAGCATCGAGCACTGGGATCGCAGACCGCATCAGATATACTGACATAACTGTGGAAGAAGCTCAAATGCAATCGCTTGGTGTAATTTCCAAGCGTTTTATTGATGAGGTATTTGGAAGCCAGAGAGCGGTTTCGCGAGCCACAGATGACATGACTATGCACCACCGCTCATTTGCTGGACACGCGGACATGTTCTCCGAAATGAGACGCTCAATAGAAGCGATGGTTGCACTTAGTGACAACGTTATCAATCATGTTCCTGAAATTCACTCACTTTGCACCTCGCTCGGGAGTGATACGAGTAGCGCGTTAGGACTAAACTCTTCTATCGAAAGTCATTTTCAAGCAATCCATTCTCAACTAGAAAACCACTCATCAACATTAGATTTTGCACAAGCAACTGCTTCGGCCGCACTCGGTTTAAGTTCAAGTGATAGTTTGCAAGACCTTCTTGCGCGCAGTTTGGCAAGACACGAAGCCCTTGAGCAAGAAGCACTTGCGAACCCACATGATGCGAACAGACTGGCGAGAATTCAAGTACGGCTGGCCTTTCTCGACCTTTTAGTAAGTATAATTACTTTGGCAATAGTAATACATTTCTCTCTCGCAGCTGCTGAAGACAGTGATGAAGCGATTGAAGCCCTCAAAGATAATACCGCTGCGACGATCGCTCATACCGCGGCTATCGAAGCGCAGACAAGTGCGATGGAGGCTCACACAAGCGTTTTCGCCAATATGCAAAAATCTCTTAACGTGATGGCCGAGCAGTTAGAAACGCTAGAGCATACAGACGAAACTGACCTCGAATTGACACGCGAAGCCGCGCGATTGTTTGGAGATCTTGCAATTGAAGAAAATGAAGTGGCAAGAAATCCCGTCACGAATTGCGCTGATAGCTTCAGTCCACTTTAGAAAACGTAGGGTGCGTGATTTCACGCACCACCCGGTCGCCAAACACGGTGCGTGCAAGCATACACCCTGCGGCGCTTCGGGCATGTGACATCAATCCACCCCACCCGAACAGCGGCGAAGCCGCCGGGTGATCGCCAGCCCGTTCCGGCGGGATGGCGATTTGGCTTGGGTCTCGCGTCTTACATCGGACCGGCGGGTTTGGCTGGCATAAAGCGCTTTGGAGCAGCGGTTGGATCGCCCTCCCACGGGCTGGCGGTCGCCCGGCTTGGCGCGTCAGCGGTGCGTGTGAACACGCACCCTACGGGCGTGTGCGGGATGTAGGGTGCGGGATCTCACGCACCTCCGCCATCAATCCCCATCCGCCACGCCGCCCTCGCGCCGGGCCTTGGCGCGCTCTCTGCGGGTCCGCCAGCTTGGCAGGACCACGAGGATCACCGCGATGACCAGCAGGCCGAGGGTCATGGGGCGCTCCCAGATGAACGAGATGCCGTCGTAGAGCTGCATGGAACGGGAGAAATTGTCCTCGAGCATGCCTCCCAGGATGAACCCGATCAGCAGCGGGGCCAGCGGGTAGTCGGCGAATTTGAGGATCGTCGCGCAGACGCCAAAGCCCACGAGGATCAGCAGCTCGGTGGCGTTGTTCTGGCCGATATAGGCGCCCATCAGGGTGAAGAAGAGGATGAACGGGATGAGGAACGTGCGCGGGACGCTCAGGACCTTGGCGATGTAGGGGATGAGCGGCAGGTTGAGGACCAGCAACACGAGGTTGCCGATGAACATCGACATGATGACGGCCCAGAACACCTGTGGCTCGTCCAGCATGAGGCGCGGCCCCGGCGTGACGTTGAGCGCGATGAGTGCGCCCAGCAGGATCGCCGTGGTGCCAGAGCCGGGGATGCCCAGCGTCAGGAGCGGCACAAACGACCCGGTGCAGGCGGCGTTGTTGGCGGTTTCGGGCGCGGCGAGGCCTTTGACAGAACCTTTGCCGAACTCCTCCTGTTCCTTTTTGGGGGCGATGTTGCGTTCGACCGCGTAGCCGAGGAATGATGCGATGGTGGCCCCCGCACCGGGCAGAACGCCGATGAAGAAGCCCTGGACCGATTGGCGGCCCACGACGGGGGCGATGGACTTCGCCTCGGCGCGGGTGATGCGCAGGTCTTTGATCTCGCCACTGGTCTCTTTCTGGTCGCGGGGTTTGAGCACAAGAAACAGTGCCTCGGGCAGCGCGAACATCGCCATCGCCAGCGTGATGAAGCCAAAGCCGGACTGCAGGTCCATCAGCCCCATCGTGAACCGCGGCATGTTGAACAGCGCGCCTTCGCCCACAGTTGCCATGATGAGGCCCAGGAGCGTCATGAGCAGCGCCTTGGCCACTTGCCCGTTACCCGCAAAGGCGGCAATGGCCGATAGCCCCACGACCATGAGCGCAAAGTATTCAGCAGAGTGGAAGAGCAGCGCGACCGAGGACAGCGCAGGCGCAAAGACCATGAGCAGCAGCGCGCCAATGGTGCCGCCCGCGAAACTGGCGATGGCCGCAATGGTGAGCGCCTTGCCCGCCTTGCCTTGTCGTGCCATCGGGTAGCCGTCGAAACTGCTCGCAACCGTGCCCGCAACGCCCGGTGCATTTAGGAGAATGGAAGACGTTGAGCCACCAAAGATCGCGCCGTAGTAGACGCCTGCTAGCAGGATCAGCGCGGCGGAGGGATCGCCCATTGAGATCGCCACCGGGATCATGATCGCGATGATTGACATCGGGCCAAGACCGGGCAGCATGCCGATGAACGTGCCGATCAGGCAGCCGCCGATCACCATGATCAGGTTTTGCAATGAAAAGGCCGTCTGCAGGCCGATCAGAAGTCCTTCAAGCATGTCAGCCCCTCATCATCGCAGGAAGGGGGGCCATGAAGATGCCTAGCACTTCAGAGACCAGATACCAGACTCCACCGGTGGCCACGGCAGCGACCACGATCATCAACAGCCAGCGTCGTTCACCAAGGATCACCGCGCCGAGGATCAGGAACCCGGCTGTGGCACCAATAAACCCGACAGGACGCAGGAGCAGTGCATAGGCGACCATGAGTCCCAGCAACAGCACCGCTTGCCCAAGATTGTACTGCCAGAGCTTGCGGTAATCGATATCTCCGATTTTCTCTTCGCCTTTTTCAACACCGAGAAGAATGGCCAACGCGGCCAGCATCGCAAGGATGCTCAGTACCTTCGGAAAGGTCGATGGCCAGATCGGGTTGCGTTGCATAAAGGGCGGCAGGCCCGCATCCATCGTGAACCACGCGGCATAGCCGTAAATGCCGCAGATGCCCAAAAGAACAAGAGCGATCCATCTGTCGAGTGCCATACCATCCCTCACCTTATGAGACGTCTGTTGGACCGGGGCGCTGCCCCGGACCCCGAGGTACTTTTAGCAAGAGGAAAGACATTTTTAACCAAATGTCGCTATTCCATGACGCGCGGTACAGGCTGAGGAGCCGATGACCGTGCAAGGGGAAGGTTTTGCCTTCACCAGTGGAAGGGAGAGCGGTGTCTTTCCCTTCCTCTTGCCAAAAATACCTTGGGGCGTTTGAGGGGCCAAAGCCCCTCAATAATTATATACTGCGCGGCGTCAGCCGCACATTTGAATCAGAGAAAGCCAAGCTTTTTCATCAGATCACCAATGACCTTTTCCTGCTCTTCCAGAAAGGCGCGAAAGTCATCGCCTGAATTATGGATGTTCACCCAGCCATTGCGGGCGCGGACCGTTTCCCATGCTTCGGTGTCATACATGGCAGCAAACGTATCGCGGTAGGTCTGAGCGATGTCTTCCGGCAGACCGGGAACACCGAAAAAGCCACGCCAGTTGATGAAGGTGGTGTCGATGCCCTGTTCAATCATGGTCATGGCATCCGGTGCTGCGTCTACACGTTCGGGGGCCGTGACGCCGATGATCTTGACCTCACCTGCATTGGCCAGATCGACCGCTTCGGAAAATCCGGTGGAGAGCGCCGCAATCTCGCCCGAGAGCAATGCGGCCATCGCTTTGCCGCCCGCGTCATAGGGGATGTACTTCACCCCAAGCGCGTCTTTGCCCGCCGCTTCCATCACCATCGCAGCCACAAGATGGTCCATGCCACCGGGCACCGATCCACCGCCAACGGCTGTTGCCGCAGGGTCGGCATCATAGGCGGCCAAAAGATCGTCCATCGTGTTGATCGGGCTGTCTTTGCCAACCACAATGGCCGCGTAATCGCCGATCGTTCCGGCGATCAATGTCAGATCACGGAAACTCTGCGGGAAGACACCGGTCAGCGACCGGATCACGATGGGTGTCGAGTTCACCATCAACGTGCCGTGATTGCTTTCGGCGTTTTCGATCATATAGGCAATGGCTTTGCCGCCGCCGCCGCCGGACATGTTTTCGTAAGATGCCGACCCGACAAGCCCCGCTTCTGTGAGGGCTTCGCCGGTTCCACGCGCAGTGCCGTCCCAGCCACCGCCGGCACCGCCGGGAATGATGAAATGCAGGCTGTCCAGCTTTTGATCGTCATTCGCAAAGGCCGGGCTGCCCAGGCCAAATGCTGCCACGGCGGCCGCGATCAGGGCCCGACGGCCCAGGTTCAGTGTTTTCATGTTATCCTCCCAAAGATCCTCACGCACCGGTCGTGAGACATAATTTACGCGTGTAAAGAACCGGAAAAGCGCGTTGCAGACAAGCCTCTTTTCAAGGCGTGTCGCACGACTTTGGCGCGGCCTGGCGAAAAAAGCCACCCTTTGCGGTGCTTGACCTGCGGGATTGGCCTGCGTATTTCGATATCGAGCGCGGGTATGGTGAAAAGGTATCACGCGAGCTTCCCAAGCTTAAGTTACGGGTTCGATTCCCGTTACCCGCTCCAGCAGGTTTCGACCGACACGATCACGCCTTGGCTGTCTTCGCTTCTTTGACCTTGCGGGCCAGATCCTGCGCGATGGCGAAGGCGCCCTTGATCTTGTCGCTGTCCTTTTTCCAGTCCCGGCGCACGACGATCTTGTTGTCCTTGACCTTGGCCAGACCGTTCTGATCCTTGATGAAATCGACCAGCCCTTCGGGCGAGGCGAATTTGTCGTTGTGGAACTGGATCGTCGCCCCCTTGGGTCCGCCATCGAGTTTGGCGATGCCTGCACGTTTGCACATCGCCTTGATGCGCACGACGAGCATCAGCGTGTTCACCTCGCGCGGGAGCTTGCCGAAACGGTCGATCAGTTCGGCGGCAAAGCCTTCGAGTTCGACCTTGGTGGAAAGCGACGACAGGCGGCGGTAGAGGCCAAGGCGCACATCAAGGTCGGGAACGTAGTCTTCGGGGATCAGGACAGGCACGCCAAGGTTGATCTGCGGGGCCCATTGGTCATCCGCTTCGGACAGGCCTTCCATTTCGCCGGATTTGATCTTGGCAATCGCCTCTTCCAGCATGGATTGGTAAAGCTCGTATCCCACGTCGCGCATCTGGCCGGATTGCTCTTCGCCCAGAAGGTTGCCCGCGCCGCGAATGTCGAGGTCTTGTGAGGCCAGCGTGAACCCCGCCCCAAGCGTGTCGAGGCTGCCCAGCACGCGAAGGCGCTTTTCGGCGGTCGGCGTCAGCTTGGCGCGGGGTTTGGTCGTGAGGTACGCATAGGCGCGGGTTTTGGAGCGACCCACCCTGCCCCGGATCTGGTACAACTGGCTGAGGCCAAACATATCGGCGCGGTGGATCACCATGGTGTTCGCGGTCGGGATGTCGAGACCGGATTCCACGATCGTTGTGGCCAGCAGCACGTCATATTTGCCGTCGTAAAACGCGTTCATGCGGGTGTCCAACTCGCCCGCCGCCATCTGACCGTGGGCTACGACATAGGATACTTCCGGCACCTGTTCGCGCAGGAATTCCTCGATCTCGGGCAGGTCGCTGATGCGCGGGACCACATAGAACGACTGCCCGCCGCGATAATGTTCGCGCAAGAGCGCCTCGCGGATGGTGACGGCGTCGAATTCGCTGACATAGGTGCGGATCGCCAGACGGTCGACGGGCGGCGTGCCAATGATGCTCAGATCGCGGACGCCCGACAGCGACAGTTGCAACGTGCGCGGGATCGGTGTGGCGGTCAGGGTCAGAACGTGAATGTCAGAGCGCAGCTGCTTGAGCCGCTCTTTGTGGCCAACGCCGAAATGCTGTTCTTCGTCGATGATGAGCAGACCAAGGTTCTGGAACCGGATGCCCTTGGCCAAAAGCGCGTGGGTGCCTACCACGATATCCACCGTGCCACGGGCCAGACCGTCCTTGGTTGCACTGGCATCTTTGGTCGACACGAAGCGCGACAGCGGACGCACCTCAAGCGGAAAGCCCCGGAACCGTTCGGCAAAGCTCTTGTAATGCTGGCGCGCCAGCAAAGTGGTCGGCGCGATGACTGCCACCTGCACCCCCGACATGGCGGCCACAAAGGCCGCGCGCATGGCAACTTCGGTTTTGCCAAAGCCCACATCGCCGCAGATCAGCCGGTCCATCGGCTGACCGGAATGCATGTCGGACATGACATCTTCGATGGCGCGCAACTGATCGTCGGTTTCCTGATAGGGAAAGCGCGCGGAAAACGCATCCCACGCCCCCGGCGGCGGGTCCATCACCGGGGCTTTGCGCAAGGCGCGTTCCGCGGCCACACGGATCAGCTTGTCCGCCATCTCGCGGATACGCTCCTTGAGCCGCGCCTTCTTGGCCTGCCATGCGCCACCACCCAGCTTGTCCAGCAAGCCTTCCTCGTGGCCATATTTCGACAACAATTCGATGTTTTCGACCGGCAGGTAGAGTTTCGCGCTTTCGGCGTATTCCAGCAAGAGACATTCATGCGCGGCACCGGCTGCGGTGATCACTTCAAGCCCCAGGTAGCGTCCGATGCCGTGATCGACATGCACCACAAGATCTCCGGGGCTGAGCGATTGCGTTTCGGTCAGGAAGTTCTCGGCCTTGCGGCGTTTCTTGGGGGCACGGATCAGGCGGTCGCCCAGAACGTCCTGCTCTGAAATCACCGTGATGCGCGTGGTGTCAGAGCCGCGGCCCGCCTCGCCGCCCGTACCAGTGCCGGACCAGGGCGCTTCGAACCCGTGTTCCAGCGGCCAGACCGTCAGGTACACGCCGCGTTTGCCGATGCGAGCCGTGGTATTGACCGGGATCGTTTCCGCCAGACCTTCGTCTTCGATCAGGCCGGTCAACCGTTCCCGCGCGCCGTCGCTATATGATGCGATCAGCACAGGGCCCGCTTCCATCTTTGCACGTACATGATCGGCCAGAGCGGCAAACAGGCTGACGTTTTCCTGTTGACGTTCGGGGGCAAAATTGCGCCCGATGCGCCCGCCGGCATCGACCACACCGGGGCCTGACGCCTGGGGCAGCGGGTGAAACTGCACCACACGGCGGTCGCCCAGGGTGGCCTCCCAATCCGCATCATTCAGATAAAGCTGTTCGGGAGAGACCGGTTTATACACCGTGTCCAGCCGCGACTTTTGCTGAAGCGCGATTTTGCGGGTCTCGTATTGGTCTACAATGCCCTCCCACCGCGACAGGCGCGCCGGGGTGATCTGATCGTCCTGAGTGACGGTGACACCGGGTAAATAGTCAAAAAGCGTCTCAAGACCGTCGTGAAAGAAAGGCAGCCAGTGCTCCATCCCCTGTTGTTTGCGCCCGGCACTGACCGCTTCGTACAAGGGGTCGTCGCTGCCGGCGGCCCCGAATTCGATGCGGTAATTCTGCCGGAAGCGCGTGATCGCGGCCTCGTCAAGAATGACCTCGGAGACCGGGGCCAGATCCACAAAATCCAGCTTTTCGGTGGTGCGCTGCGTGACCGGATCAAACCGGCGCGCCCCATCCAGCACGTCGCCGAAAAGATCCAGACGCACCGGACCGCCATCGCCGGGCGGGTAAATGTCGATGATGCCGCCGCGCACGGCATAGTCGCCCGGCTCCATCACGGTGGGGGCCTGACTGAATCCCATGCGCACCAGAAAGGCGCGCAGGGCGGCCTCGTCAATGCGGTTGCCGACATGCGCCTTGAACGCTGCCTCGCGCAACACGGCCCGCGCCGGGACACGTTGGGTTGCCGCGCTCATGGTGGTCAACAGCACATATTGCGATGGCATATCATGGGTCAGCGCCGCAAGCGTCGCCATCCGTGCCGCCGAAATGTCGGGGTTGGGCGACACCCTGTCATAGGGCAGGCAATCCCAGCCGGGGAACATGAACACCGGCATGTCGGGCGCAAAAAGCCGCAAGGCTTCGGCCATTTGCACGGCGCGTTTGTCATCGCGGGCGATGTGGCAGACGGCACCGCCGGATGCGCGGGCTTCGGCAAGGACCAGCTGTGCGTCGAACCCCTCGGGCGCGCCGCCCATCGTGATGTGCTTGGATGTGTTCATAGCAGGGTCATGTGGCCCGCAGCGCGACCCGCGTCAACCGCCCAAAACACCAACACTCAGGTTTTGGAACATCCCCCACAACGCGGTGACGAAAATCGACACCATGCCGATGATCTGGACATACAGCCTGTGCCGGGCCAGGCGTTTGAACACCGCATCCAGATCGGTGTCTTTGGTATGCAGCGCCCGCGCCGTGCGCACGCTGAGCAGGCTGACAATCGACATCGGAAAGCCCAGCAGAAACAGCGCCTGCGCAATTTCAACGCCGTACACCCAGCCAAGAATCAGAAACGCGCTCAGGAAAAATGTGCCCGCCGTGATGATCGAGACACCGGCCTCATCTGCAATATAAAGCAATCGGTTGGTGTTGATCCGCAACAGATCGGTCAGATCCTCGGACGCCTGCCCGCCCTTGCGACGGGCCCGGCTTACCATGTCATAGGGCACCCCAAGCACCCAATGGCTGGCCGAGGACCACACCACAGCCAGCGCGATCCAGAACCACAGATTGGAAAAGGACCGCATATCAATCAGTTCAAAGACGGTAAAATACCAATCCAAAGCGGGTGAATTCCCTTGTTTCCACGGCCTTGGGCGGATGCAGGCCTTGTTCCAGCGGTCATTCCATGCCACCCAAATACGGCAAAGACAAGGACCGCCCATGATGAAACCGATCACCCCCGCCTTTCCCGCCACACGCCTGCGCCGTTTGCGCCGAACCGAGGGGCTGCGGTCGATGGTGCGCGAACACAGTCTGAGCCCCGAGGACTTCATCTGGCCGGTCTTTGTGCGGGATGGCGAAGGAGTTGAGGAACCGGTGGTCTCGATGCCCGGTGTGGTGCGCCGGTCGGTGGACAAGGTGGTCGAGGCGGCACGCGAGGCGCATGCGCTGGGCATTCCGGCGATCTGCCTGTTCCCGTTCACCGATCCCGCGTTAAAGACCGCAGACTGCGCCGAAGCGTGGAACCCCGACAACCTGTCCAACCGCGCGACACGCGCCATCAAGGATGCGGTGCCCGATTTAGTGGTGATGACGGATGTGGCGTTGGACCCTTACAACATCACCGGCCATGACGGATATATGGAAGACGGCTATATCGTGAATGACCGCACCGTCGAGGCGTTGGTCAAGCAAACGCTCAGCCAGGCCCGCGCCGGATCGGACATCATCGGACCGTCCGATATGATGGACAGCCGGATCAGAGCCATGCGCAGCGCGCTGGAGGGCGACGGCTTCCATAATGTTGCGATCCTGAGCTATGCCGCCAAATATGCCAGCGCCTTTTACGGCCCGTTCCGCGATGCGGTGGGCGCGTCCGGGGCCTTCAAGGGCGACAAGAAGGGCTATCAGATGGACCCCGGCAATTCCGACGAAGCCATGCGCCTTGTGGCGCGGGATTTGTCCGAAGGGGCCGATATGGTGATGATCAAACCCGGTATGCCCTATCTTGATATTTGCAGACGCACAAAAGACATGTTCGGCGTGCCGACCTTTGCCTATCAGGTGTCAGGCGAATACGCGATGCTGGCCGGTGCGGCAGAGCGCGGATGGCTGGATCACGACCGTGTCATGCTGGAAAGCCTGATGTCGTTCAAGCGCGCGGGCTGTGACGGGGTGCTGACCTATTTTGCCCCGGCGGCGGCGCGTCTTCTGAACGGGTAAACCGCCCCAGGCGGACAGGGCTCCAATGCGCGTGACAGAATAGCGCGCAGTTGCTATAGTGAAGCCAACCGGCGGAACAGCCGGACCCAGAGGCATCGGCAAAGAAAGAGCAGACAGATGACATCCCTCACACGACGTGAACTGGCTTTCGGGCTGGGCGGTACTTTGATGTTGGCCGGTTGCGCCAACGGCGTGGGCGGCAATGGCGGCGCACGGATCGACGCGCGCGCCGATGCCACGCTGGCCGAAATGTATCGCCGCTTTCCCGGCACGCAGAACCTGGCGGCCAATGCCAGCGGGCTTTTGGTGATGCCGCTTGTCACCGAAGCCGGGCTTGGGCTTGGCGGGGCTTATGGGCGCGGCGCGCTGCGGGTGAATGGTGTGACGGTGGATTACTATTCCACCACCAAAGCCAGCGCCGGGTTGCAGATCGGCGCACAGCAATATGCCCATGTGCTGTTTTTCATGACCGAGTCTGCGCTGATGAATTTCCGCCGCTCGCCCGGATGGGCGGCCGGGGCCAATGTGGAATATGCAATCCCAGAAGGCGGTGAGACCATTGCAGCCGAGACGACAACGTCCTTGTCACCGGTCATCGCGGTGATTTTCGGTCAGGCGGGCTTGCGTCTTGGGGCGACGCTGGAAGGTGTGAAATACACCCGGATCATTCCATAGGGGGTCGATCACCTTCGGCGGGCCGGTGGCTCAGACGACAGGATTGGGGGCGCTGCCCCCAAACCCCCGAGATATTTGAAAAACAGAGACGTGGCAGAAATTACCCGGCCAATGCGCGTGTCAGGGCCTGCAAAGCCTCAACGGGATTGTCCTTGCGCCAGATCTCTTCGCCGATGCCAACAAAATCCGTGACCGGTGCCAGCCTGCGCAGCAGATCTTCGGTCAGTCCGCCTTCGGCCACGACAGGCACCTCGATCATCTCTGACCACCAGGTGAACAGGTCGATCTCGGCTTTGGAGCCATCGCCAAGTGTGGTGTCTCCGACCGGGCCAAAGCTGACGTAATCGGCACCGACTTCGCCTGCGGTGATCCCTTCGTGGCGCGACTGCTGGCAGAAGGCCCCGACGATTGCATCAGGCCCCAGTTCCTTGCGCGCCATGCGCACAGAGCGCGCGCCATCGGTCAGATGCACCCCGTCAAGGCCAAGACGCTGCGCCAGAACGACATGGGTGTCGATCACCAGAGCTACGTCAAACCGGTGCGCCACCTCGCGCACACAATCCGCGGCGCGCAGAATCAGATCTTCATCGCGACTGGCCAGCGACAGGCGGATACAGGCCACCTCGACCGCATCGAGCACGCGCGACAGGTCTGTCGGGAAATGGCTCAGTTCAAGTTCGGGAGGCGTGATCAAGTAGAGTTGTGGCTGCTCGGTGTCGGACATGTGCGGCCCCTTTTATGATGGTCGCGCCCCTATACCGTGATTTGATACGGGCCGCCAAGGGCTTGCGCGGGTTGCCCTTTTGCGGGGCGCGCAATAGGTACCGGCGATCTGACATTTTGGAGCGGCGTGTGATGCCCAGCGAGACACCCCAACCTGCTTTTGTTTTGGTGCGCCCCCAGATGGGCGAAAACATCGGCGCGGCCGCCCGCGCGATGCTGAATTTCGGATTGGAGCGGATGCGGCTTGTGGCCCCCCGCGATGGCTGGCCGAACCAAAGCGCGGTGGCGCTGGCCTCTGGGGCGGGACGGGTTCTGGACGACGCGCTGCTGGTCGAACGTACGGTTGACGCGGTGGCGGATTGTTCGTTTGTGTTTGCAACCACAGCCCGGCAGCGGGGGCTGACGAAACCGGTGGTCACCCCGGAACGCGCGATGGAGATGGCGCGCGACAGGATCACCGCAGGCGAAAAGGTGGCGGTGCTGTTTGGTCCTGAACGGGCTGGGCTTGAAAACGACGATATCGCATTGGCCAATGCGATTATCTCGGTTCCGGTGAACCCGGAATTTCCATCCTTGAACCTGGCCCAATGCGTGCTGCTGACCGGATATGAATGGCGGCGTCAGACAGTGGACACCCTGCCCGAGACAACCGAACTGGCGGGAACCGACTGGGCAACGGCGATCGAAACCGAAAAGCTGGCCGCTCATTATGAAGATCAACTGGAGGCGGCCGGCTTCTTTTTTCCCAACACCAAGGCCGACAGCATGAAGCGCAATTTGCGCAATATGTGGTCACGCATGCCCCTGACACGGGCGGATGTGCAGATGTTGCATGGCGTGCTGCGGCAAATGGTGCGGTGGAAGGAGAAGGGCTGACGCCTTGAAGCAACCCTGCCCCAAGCCTAGTCTCTCGCTCAATATGGAGGCCCGTCAATGAGCGGACAACGCAATATCTTTGAAGATGTGAGCGCGGAGACGCCGCGCAAACCTGAACCCAAGGGCGGCATGATCGACGCGGGCAAACGCGGCGCGCGCGGCGCGATCCGGATGTGGTTGAGTGTGCTCTTTGCCCTTGTCGCGGTGATGATCGCCGTGGGCGGGCTGACGCGGCTGACGGATAGCGGTTTGTCGATCACCGTCTGGGCCCCGCTGAGCGGAGCGATCCCGCCGCTGAATGCGGAGGATTGGCAGCGCGAGTTTGATCTTTATCGCGCGATTCCGGAATACCAGTTGCAAAATGCTGGCATGACGATGGCCGAATTCCAGTTCATCTATTGGTGGGAATGGGGGCACCGGCAATTGGGGCGGGTGATCGGTCTTGTCTGGGCGCTGGGTTTTTTCGGCTTTCTGGTGGCGCGGAAAATTCCGACCGGATGGACCGGGCGTTTGTTGTTTATTGGCGTTCTTGGCGGTGTGCAGGGGGCGATTGGCTGGTGGATGGTGTCGTCGGGGCTGACCGGCACGATGCTGGATGTGGCGTCTTACCGGCTGGCCACACATCTGGGGCTGGCCTTTGTGATTCTGGGCTTTATCGCGTGGTATGTGTTTGAGTTGGGCCGCGAAGAGCGTGATCTGATGCAAGCCCGCAGGGCGCGCGAGGGCAAGCTGTACGGGCTGGGCACCGGGCTGTTGCATTTCACGTTTTTGCAGATCTTGATTGGGGCGCTGGTCGCAGGGATCGACGCGGGGCGCACGTATAATGACTGGCCGCTGATGGCCGGAGGTATCCTGCCGCCGTTTCCGTTCGAGCTGGAGCCGATATGGCGAAACTTCTTCGAGAATGCGGGGCTTGTGCAGTTTATCCACCGCGTGGCGGGATATCTTTTGTTGATCTTTGGCACGGTTGTGTGGCTGCGCGCGCGCAAGTCGCCGAACACCGACACGCGGTTCCGCTTTAACGCGGTTTACGCGATGTTGTGGGTGCAGATGGCCATTGGCGTTGTGACCGTTTTATATATGGCCCCGTGGCAGATCGCGATCACGCATCAGATCGGTGCGGTGGTGCTTTGGGTGTTGATTCTACGCGCGCGGTTCGGGGCGCAATATCCAAAAGAGCAATCCATTCGAGGAGCGACCGCATGACCACGGCGTATGATGAGTTGATGGCGTATGCGCGCGAAACGCAGGCGCTGGCCCAGATTGCCGGGCGGCTGGGCTGGGATCAGGAAACCACCATGCCCCGCGGCGCGGCAGCTCAGCGCGGGGAAGAGATCGGCGCGCTTGAGACTGTGCTGCATGCGCGCCGGATGGACCCGCGTGTGGGCGCATGGCTTGAGGCGATCACCCCGTCGGACGCCGAAGCAGAGGCCAATCTGCGCCATATCCGGCGGAGTTTCGAACGCGCGTCGAAAGTGCCTGCCGATCTGGCCGCGGAACTCGCGCGCACAACCTCTGTCGCTCAGGGCGTTTGGGCCGAGGCGCGGGCGAATGATGATTTCGCGGCATTCGCGCCCACGCTGGAGCGGGTGCTTGACCTGCGACGGCAGGAAGGGGCGGCGCTGGCGGAGGGCGGCGATCCCTATGATGCGCTGTTGCAGGATTATGAACCGGGTGCCACGGCGGCAGAGCTTGAGGCGATGTTCGGTGCCTTGCGGCCCGGATTGGTGGCACTGCGCGATACCGTGCTGGGTGCCCCTGCCCCGGCGGCTTTGGTTGGTGAGTTTGACGAGACCGCACAGATGCGGCTGTCGCGGATGATTGCCAGAACCTTTGGCTATGACATGAGCCGCGGACGGGTGGACAAGGCGGTGCATCCGTTCAGCTCTGGGTCGGGCAATGACGTGCGGATCACGACGCGCACGTCGCGCACAGATCCGTTCAACTGCATCTATTCGACGATCCACGAGGTCGGTCATGCGGCTTATGAACAGAACATTGATCAGGCCTACCTGCTCACGCCGCTGGGCTCTGGCGTGTCGATGGGGGTGCATGAAAGCCAGAGCCGGATTTACGAGAACCAGCTGGGCCGGTCACGGGCCTTTACCGGCTGGCTGCATGGGCAGATGGTTGACGCGTTCGGTGATTTCGGGATCGACGACCCGCTGGCGTTTTACGCAACGGTTAACCGTGTTCACAAGGGGTTTATCCGAACCGAAGCGGACGAAGTGCAGTATAATCTGCATGTGCTGTTGCGGTTTGATCTGGAGCGACAGCTGATTGATGGCTTGCTTGCTGTCGCCGATCTGGAAGAGGCGTGGAACACGCGGTTCGAGGCGGATTTCGGCTATCCGGTGGACACGCCCTCAAACGGGGTGTTGCAGGATGTGCATTGGTCCGTGGGCCTGTTCGGGTATTTCGCGACCTATACGCTGGGCAATGTGTATGCGGGTTGCCTGCACGAGGCGCTGCGCACGGCGGTGCCGGATCTGGATGCGCAGCTTGCTGTCGGCGATCCTTCGGGCGCGACCGGCTGGTTGCGGGACAACGTGCAACGGCATGGCGGGCTTTATGAGCCGCGCGAAGTGATCGAGCGCGCCTGCGGGTTTGCGCCGTCCGAAGGGCCGTTGTTGGCGTATTTGGAGGCGAAGTTTGGGGAGATCTATGGGGTATAAGCCTTTTCGAAAAGGCTTGGGCACGGGCTTTCTAAAGCCCGTGAGATGCGGTTTCGAAACCGCGGTCTGATCGCCTTTCGAAAGGCGATTTAGTGCAGCGTAAATTCCCCGACGAGTTGCTGCCATTCCCCTGACGCCAGCATTTTACGATGCGTGTATTGCACCGAATGCAGCGGGCCTTCGATGCTGTCTTGCCAAAATTCGATAAATTCGAACAGTTTGGGATGGTCGGGGGCCAGATCATATTCCTGCCAGACAAATGTGTTCAGCACATTCTGGTAATCCGGCATCCGGTAGAAAAGTTGCGCCGTGGTCAGGCCGTAGCCTTTCAACATCAGTTCCGTTTCGCTCACGTCAGACATGCAAACCTCATTCATTTTTTCTTGTCCGACTCACTGTGCCATCAATTCGTTACTTTTCAACAAAAACAGTATGTTAGCCACCAGAGCAACTGAGTGACAAATCACAGACACACCAAGCCGCGTCATTGGGATTGAGGCTACATCCTGCATCTGATATAGGTTCGGCCAACAAAATATAGATTGACAGACAGCAGGCTATCCACGTGAGCGACACGCCAGAAACTCCTGAAAACACAGAAGATATGCCGCCTGAGCGTCCCAAGCATGACGGGCCACAGATCTCGATCACGGATGAGATGAAATCATCCTATCTGGATTACGCGATGAGCGTCATTGTGAGCCGCGCGATCCCCGATCTGCGCGACGGACTTAAGCCGGTGCATCGGCGCATCCTGTATGCGATGCACGAAAGCGGCAACAGTCACGACAAATCCTATCGCAAATCGGCGCGGCCTGTCGGCGATGTGATGGGGAAATATCACCCGCATGGTGACTCTGCGATTTACGACGCGTTGGTGCGCATGGCGCAGGATTTTTCCATGTCGCTGCCGCTTTTGGATGGTCAGGGCAATTTCGGGTCGATGGACGGCGATAACGCGGCTGCAATGCGCTATACCGAGGTGCGCATGGACAAGCCTGCGGCGTATCTCTTGGCGGATATCGACAAGGAAACCGTTGATTTCCAGGACAATTACGATGGCAAAGACCAGGAGCCGACGGTGCTCCCGGCCCGGTTCCCGAATATGCTGGTCAATGGCGCGGGCGGGATCGCGGTGGGCATGGCGACAAACATCCCGCCGCACAACCTTGGTGAAGTGGTGGATGCCACGCTGGCGCTGATCAAGGAACCGGACCTGTCATCCGAGCAATTGATCGACTATGTCCCCGGCCCCGACTTTCCCACGGGCGGCATCATGCTGGGCCGGTCCGGTGCGCGCAAAGCCTATCTGGAAGGTCGCGGGTCGGTGATCATCCGGTCGAAAACGCGGGTCGAGGAGATCCGCAAGGATCGTTGGGCCATCGTGATTGACGAGATCCCCTATCAGGTCAACAAGGCCACGATGATCGAACGCATTGCCGAAGCCGCGCGCGAAAAGCGGATCGAAGGCATCAGCCACGTTCAGGACGAATCTGACCGCAATGGCGTGCGCGTGGTGGTTGAGCTAAAACGCGATGCCACAGCCGAGGTGGTGCTGAACCAGCTTTTCCGCTTTACCCCGATGCAGACCAGCTTTGGCTGCAATATGCTGGCGCTGAATGGGGGACGGCCCGAACAGCTGACGCTGCGCAAGTTCCTGACGGCGTTCATTGATTTCCGCGAAGATGTGGTGGCGCGGCGCACCGCCTATCTGTTGCGCAAAGCCCGCGAGCGCAGCCATGTCTTGTGTGGTCTGGCGGTGGCTGTCACCAATATCGACGAGGTCGTCGCGACCATCCGGTCCTCTGCCGATGCTGCCGAGGCACGCGAGCGGCTGATGACGCGGCGCTGGCCTGCCGAAGACATCCTGCCCTATATCGCCTTGATTGATGATCCGACCCACAAGGCGAATGACGATGGCACATATAATCTGTCCGAAACACAGGCACGCGCGATCCTGGATCTGCGCCTTCAGCGCCTGACCCAGATTGGTGTCAAAGAGGTCACGGACGAGCTTGAAGAGCTTGCGGGTAAGATCAAGGAATACCTTGAAATTCTTGGATCGCGCGACCGCATCATGGGGATCATTTCAGACGAGCTGCGCGAGGTGAAAGACCTGTTTGCCGTGCCCCGCCGCACCGAGATTGTCGACTGGTCCGGCGACATGGAAGACGAAGACCTGATCGAACGTGAAGACATGGTCGTCACCGTCACGCAATCGGGGTATATCAAACGCACGCCATTGGCCGATTTCCGCGCGCAAAAACGCGGTGGCAAGGGGCTGTCTGGCATGTCCACGAAAGACGATGACGTGGTCACGCGGCTGTTTGTGGCCAACACACACACGCAATTGCTGTTCTTCACCACGGACGGGATGGCCTACAAGCTCAAGACCTGGCGCTTGCCGCAAGGCGGGCGCACGGCCAAAGGCAAAGCGATTGTCAACATCCTGCCGATCCCGGCGGGTGTGTCGATTGCGGCCATCATGCCGGTGGATCGGGATGAAAAAGACTGGGCCGATTTGCAGATTGTCTTTGCAACCAGCGCCGGAGATGTGCGGCGTAACGCCTTGTCAGACTTCACAAATGTGATGCGCAACGGCAAGATCGCGATGGACCTGCCCGAAGGGGTGGAATTGGTGAATGCGCGCATCGCGTCAGAGGATGACGATGTCATGCTTGTGACCGATGCAGGCCGCGCCATCCGGTTCCGGACCACCGATGTCCGGGTGTTCAAAGGGCGTAAATCCACAGGCGTTCGGGGCATTCGTCTCAACAATGGCGATCGCGTGGTTAGCATGGCAGTGATCCGGCATTTCGAAGCCTCGGCAGACGAGCGGGCCGCCTATCTGAAACAACGGCGTCTGGTGGCCGGTGTGACCGATGAAACCGACATCACCGATGAGGACGAAGGCAACGCAAACGCGCAATTGCCGCAGGAGCGCTATGCCGAAATGTCGGCGGCCGAAAACCTGATCCTGACCATCACCGCCAAAGGCGCGGGCAAGCTGTCGTCATCGCATGATTATCCGGTGCGCGGCCGTGGCGGACAAGGCGTTCAGGCTATCGACAAGGCCATGCGCGGCGGGGCTCTGGTGGCGTGTTTCCCGGTTGAAATGGACGATCAGATCATGCTGGCCACATCCAAAGGTCAGTCGATCCGGGTGCCTGTCGAGGGTATTTCGTTCCGGTCGCGCAGTGCGGGGGGTGTCAAAGTCTTTAACACGGGCGCTGGCGAAACCGTGGTGTCGGTTGCCTGGATTGCGGATCAGGGGGATGAAGACGACGCCTTGCCAGAGAGCTGATCACGCGGAACACCGCGCGAGCATCCAATCGAGTCAAAATGACAGCGGCGTAGAGTAATTCTGCGCCGCTTAATTGTTTGTATATGTTTCCGGCGTAGGTCTTGTTTGAACCCGAAACTCAAACCCCTGCGCCTGCGTCTTTGTACTTTTTCCTTGTGTCCGCATATCGGAAATAATCCGAAGTCCGGAATTCCTGACCTGCGCTTACCCGGCGTCAGGCGTAGAAAGATATTGAAAGGATTGTTCACGCCACACACGAAACTGCGGACTTATACCTCCCTGTCAGTCGGTTTGACCATGTGTGTTGCGCAAAGGCATTTAGACCAACTTGTTTAAGACCAAACCCTTTCACGACCGTGCCGGGTGTGGCCCTCATCCTCACTTGGCATATTTTTTAGCACGAGGACCCGATCATCCATCATTGGATGGTCGGGTTTATTCGCCGCGTTACGCGGTGTTGCCCACCAGCCAGATGATCGCCGCGCATTTTGGCGCGATTGGTCCTTTGCCGTGTCTTGGTAACGGCTGCCGAGGCCACATAAACACATGCCGGCCTAATATGCGGCACCTGCCCTTTGTGTCTAATCGGCCAAACGGCTGTGCCCGGAGCGCACCTGCGTTTCCAGAAAACTGGCAAGCGATTTGCGATTGGGAAAGGCATCCACCCGCACTGGTGCGTGGTAGAGCAATTCCACCTTGCCCTGACGGCGTTGAGCCAGGACTTTAATCAAATGGTCAGCAAATCCCATATCGCCCCACCAGCCATAGAACCGGGGATCGGCGTTTTCCGGCGGGTGATAGATCACGGTCACCGCCTGAATATGCATGTCATGGATCAGAGCATCGGAGAAAAAGGCGGCAAACAAAGTCGGCTTGAACGGCAGCACCCGGAGCGTATCGGAAGAAGTGCCCTCGGGGAAAAACAAAAGGCGATGACCATGTTGAAGACGGTCCTCGAACAGCGCCAGCTGGTTTTTTGCATCGCGTCGATCCCGCCGGATAAACACTGTGCCCGTCGCCCGCGCGAGCCAGCCAATGCCAGGCCAGCTGGCGACTTCGGATTTGGAGACGAAATAGACGTTCTTGCGCGCATTCAGGGCGAAAATATCCAGCCAGGAACTATGATTGGCAACAACCGCCCCGCGCACCTTCAAACGTGGCCCCCGCACCAGCATCGGCATACCCAGGATCACAAACGCCGTTCTGCAGACGCCTTGGGTGATATAGGGCGTGATCGGGCGGTCGATCCCAAAGATCGGGCGTTCAAAAACACGCAGGACAAGCAGCAACGCCAACCCGCCAAAAACCACGATACCAAGACCTGTACCGCGCAGCACAACGCGCGCCCACCCCAAAGGGGAAATCGGCGTCCTTTCGATCGGCGTGTCGCTGTCCCATGTCGGGCTCATTGCGCCGCCTCGGACGCGCGGTGCATCACATGTGAGCGAAGATTGCGGGTCTCAAGGATGAGGCAAATATCGGTGGTATTAAAGGCGTGATCCACATACACGCCCTGCCCGATCACGCCACCGATCTTGAGATAGGATTTGATCAAGGCCGGGGTCTGACGCATCGCCGCCTTGCGATCAATCTTATCGGGTGGCAGAACATCCAACGGCTGCGTCATACGCGCCGTCACCCGAAGCGTGGGCGGGGCAAGATAGGCCGCGTGCAGATGCGAAATGGCGTGCAGATGGCGTGGTATATCGGCCCCCGGAAAACTTGCCACGCCGAACACCAGGTCCAGCCGACGATCCTGCACATAGCGCGCAAGGCCCTGCCACAGGGCAAGCAATGCCGCCCCGCCCCGATAGGCCGGATGCAAGCAGGAGCGGCCCAGCTCCAGCACCTGCGCATCGCTTTGCATCATCGGCGACAGGTCAAATTCCGAGGCGGAATAAAATTGCCCCGCCGCCTGCGCATGGGCCGATGTCATCAGCCGGTAAACGCCCACAACGCCATCTGTTTCGCCGCCTGTCAAACGGGTATCGCGCAGCAAAAGATGATCTGCGTATGGGTCGAACCGGTCTGTTTCAAGTTCCCGAGCATGATCCACACCGGGACCACCTGCGCCCATTTCCTGAACAAAAACACGATAGCGCAGGCGTTGCGCCGCCCGGATATCAGCATCCGAGCACGCCAAAGACGCGTGCAAACTGGCGGTGTTCTGTAACATGGGCCCAACGACGTGCTGTTCGGGGCAGTGTAATCCCTGCCCCAGAGCCACGCAACGCGATCAGACTGCGGGAAAGAGGTTTGATCTTTTCTCTGTTAACGGTCTATCAACTATTAGTTGATTATCTACTCATCAAACACAGGCACCAAACCGATTTTTGTTCCATCAATCACCACCTTGCCAACTTCGCGGAAATTCACGGTGATCCGGCTTCCGATGTTGGACTGTACCTGCCCGATGCCCCAATCCGGTTGTTCGGGATGGCGCACCAGGGAACCGGGTTCCAACAGGCCGTTCAGGTCAGACATATGCGGGCTCCTTGCTGCTCGTTGGAGGATATAGTGCAAAACGAACCATCTTCACTGGCGGCATTGATTGGATCGCGCATATGCCACGATCTGATCAACCCCATCGGTGCCATTTCCAACGGTCTGGAACTGGTGTCCATGGGTGCGCCTGCCCCTGTCAGTCCCGAAATGTCGCTGATCCAGCAAAGCTGCGACAATGCCACCGCCCGTATTCAGTTTTTTCGCATCGCGTTCGGCAGTGCAGGTGAGACGCGGCCCGTGCCGCGCCTGCAGGCGGAAAAAACTTTGGCGGATCATTACACCGGGACGCGCATCACACCAGAGTGGTGTATTCCAGACGCCACCGGACGTCATATTGTGCAGCTGGCCTATCTTGGCGTGATGTGTATGGAAATTGCCCTGCCACAAGGAGGCGTGATTTCTGTTGCTTCTGATGCGACCCATATGTCGATCACGGCAACGGGTCCGGCTCTTGTCCGGGATTCTGACCTGTGGAGCTGGCTGGAATCCCCGCAGGGCCGCGAAAGCACCGAATTGCGGCCCGCGCATGTGCAGTTTGCCTTGCTGGCCGAACTTTGTGACGGTCAGGCACTGACAACGCACACGCAAGCCTTGCCAGAAGCGTTGGTGCTGCGCATTGCCCTACCCGCTGCTGACGGTGATCCGCCCGCGTAGCAGTTTGACCGCGGTTTTGACCTGGTCAGAAATCGGACCGGGGCGCGGTGCATCCAGAAGGGTGGTTAACAGGCTTTCGGAAGGTTGCGCCTTGCGCGTCCAGCGCAGCGCACGCAGAATGTGCGCGATCTCTGGGGGCAGATCGTCAGGTATCGGATGCCCGGCCAAAGTGGCCCACACACAGGACCACGCGCGCGCAACGCTCCAGGGGTTATAACCTCCGCCACCGGAAACGATCAGCCGTGGGGCCAGATCGCGCAGCGCGGTGATCGCCTGAACATAACAACGGTTCGATAGGGTCAGGCGCGACAACGGATCTTCGGTGACGGCATCCGCGCCGCATTGCAGATAGATGGCATCGGGCCTGTGCGCGACGACTGCAGGCAGTATGATCTCTGACAGGACAACATCGAATTCGGTGTCATTAAAGCCCCGAGGCACCGGAATATTGATCGCCGCCCCGCCCGCCGTGTCGGAAAGTGCCCCGATGAACGGCCAGCGCCGGTCTTCGTGCAAAGATATCATGTTCACGCGCTCAGAGCCATGAAACGCCACGGCGACGCCATCACAATGATGCGCGTCTATATCGACATAAGCCACGCGGCGCAGCCCCATCGACAGCAGGCGCTGGATGGTCAGAACGGGTTCGTTGATATAGCAAAACCCGTTGGCGCGGTCGGGCAAACCGTGATGGGTGCCGCCGCCCGGATTGTAGACCTGCCCGCCATGACGCACGAGTTCAGCCGCCAGAAGGCCGCCACCGGCAGCGGTTGCGGGGCGGCGGTAGACTTCGGTGAAGACGGGGTTTGACACCGTCCCTAGCGCATAATCCAGATCGGGCTGCTGGGTGCGTTCGGCCTGTTGCAGCGCCGCGATATAGGGCGCTGTGTGAAACCCCAGCAAGGCACCCGGCTTGGCGCAGGGACTGGTGCGATAGGCCTCGGGGGGCAGCCAGCCCAAGGCGCGGCACAGATCGGTTACGGTGGGAACGCGCGGGATCGACAGCGGATGATGCGCGCCATAGCTGGAGCCGCGATAGATGCGCGCCCCTATGAAGATCGGTTTGGTCATCTGCGACCAGATAGAGTGGGCAGGACGCAAGAAAACGCCGCACCGTGTCTGGACATTCGGATGGTGCACCACCTCATCCGGTTTCGGCTTTTTCCGACAGGGTCAGCCACAGGTCTTCGGCCTCGGCCAGAGCGGATTGCCGATTGACCAAAGCTTCGGACGCTTTTTGAAATTTCACCGGTTCGCGGGTGAACAGATCGGGATCGGCCATCAGCGTTTCGAGTTTTGCAATCTCGGCCGTCAGGCGGTCAATCTCGTCCGGGAGCGCTTCGAGGCGGTGCTTTTCGGTAAAGCTCAGCCCGGTTTTGGGTTTCGCGGCAGGCGCGGATTTGGCGGCCGGTTTCGATGGTGGCATCGGTGCGGATTTCGCGTCAGGGCTGTCTGGGCCATCCTCGCCGCGTTGGGCGCGGTAATCGCTCCAGCCGCCGGCATAGACGGTGGCGCGGCCGCGCCCTTCCATTGCAACGGTTGTTGTTGCGACGCGGTCCAGAAAATCGCGGTCGTGACTGATCACAAGAACGGTGCCGTCATATTCGCCCAGCAGGTCCTGCAACAGATCCAGGGTTTCAACATCCAGATCATTGGTCGGTTCATCCAGCACCAGAAGGTTTGATTCGCGCGCCATAATCCGGGCCAGCAGCAGGCGGGCCTTTTCACCGCCGGACAAGGATCGCACCGGCGCACGGGCCTGCCGGTCATCGAACAGAAACTCCTTGAGATAGCCCACCACATGCCGGGGGATGCCGCGCACCATGATCTGGTCGGATTTGCCCGAAACCCGCATGTCAGGATCACCGGTCAGGTTTTCCCAAAGGCTCAGATCGCCGTTTAGTTGCGCGCGGGTCTGGTCGAACATGGCCACGGCAAGGTTCGTGCCCAGTTTGACACGTCCCGCGTCCGGTTCAATTTCGCCGATCAACATGCGGATCAAAGTGGTTTTGCCAACCCCGTTCGGCCCGACAAAGGCCACGCGGTCACCGCGCTGCACCGTCAGAGAAAAATCGCGCACGATCGGTGTCTCACCAAAGGTTTTGCTCAGCCCTTTGGCCTCGATTACCTTGCGCCCGGATTTCGGCCCGGTGGCCAAGGCCATCGCCGCCGTGTCCTGGCGCTGGATCAGGGAAGCGCGTTCTTGACGCAGGTCTTTCAACGCGCGGACGCGGCCCATGTTGCGTTTGCGCCGGGCGCTGATGCCTTCCACGGCCCACCGCGCTTCGGCTTTGATCTTGCGATCCATCTTATGGCGTTGAAGGTCTTCTTCTTCCCAAGTCTTATCCCGCCAGGCCTCGAAGGCGGCAAAGCCCTTTTCCTGCCGCCGCACCTGTCCGCGATCGATCCACAGCGTGGCCCGGGTCAGTTCGGTCAGAAAGCGCCGGTCGTGGCTGATGAGGACAAACCCTTTGCGGGTGCGCTTGAGTTCGTTTTCCAGCCAGCCAATCGCCTCGATATCCAGGTGGTTGGTCGGTTCGTCCAAAAGCATCAGTTCGGGGTCCTGCGCCATCAGACGCGCCAAGGCCGCGCGGCGGCGTTCGCCGCCTGACGCTGTGGCCACCTGACGATCCGGGTCGAATTTCAACCCCTCTCCAGCGCGTTCGACCTTGTAGAATTCGGACGGGTCCAGCCCATGCATGGCATAGGCCCCAAGCGTGTCAAAGCGGGTCAGGTCGGGGTCTTGCTCCATATAACCCACGCTGACGCCGGGGGCGACGACACGGTCACCGGTGTCCGCCTCGACCAGCCCGGCCATGACTTTCATCAGGGTCGATTTTCCCGACCCGTTGCGCCCCACCAGCGCCACGCGGTCCCCCGGTTGGACAATCAGATCCAGATTGTGAAACACCGGGTCACCGCCAAAGGTCAACGAGATGTCGTTCAGTTGCAAAAGAGGAATAACAGCCATGGCACGGCGCTACGGCGCGCGGCTGGCAAGGTCAAGTGTCGGATCGGGCGTGTCGGCTGGCGTCCTGCGCCAAGGCGCGCAGGCGATGTTTGCGGCGGGCCGGAATTGTTGCCACCTGCAGGCCGGTGAACAGGTGCAGCGTGTCCAGATCGGGATCTTGCACCGCGTGATCGCTGACCCACCCGCCCATCGCCAGATAGCTGCGCAAAAGCGCAGGCAGCGCCGCACGCGGGATGTCAAGACAGGGCAGATCGACCGCCCTTGGCGATGTGCGACGCGGGCGCAGGGTGTCGGGCCCCACATGATCGCGGCGGAGCGTCGCCAGGATTGCGGTATGATCCGCCGGATCAGACCCAGGCAAAGAGCTGCACCCGATCAGCATTTTAACGCCGTGGTGATCCACCAGCTGGCCAATCGCGGCCCACGCCAGACGCAAGGCCATCGGATCACAGCGACCGGGCGCGTGACAGAATCGTCCGATTTCAAGGAACGGCCCACCAATCGCCGCCAACGGCGACAGGTCGTAAAACGCCCCCGTATAGGTCGAGCCCAGCAGCGACCCCGAGGCAAGGCGCAGACGAAACGCCACCAAAGGCACTGCGCCGGGGCCGGTGACCAACCCATGCCAGCACAGCGGATCGAAGCGGTCACGATCCGACGCGCCATCGCGAAAACAGGTCGCGCGCAGGGCCATCGCGTTGGATTGATGCGGAATGTCGCGATCGACACGCGCGACATACGGACCAAAACTAAGATCAACCAGCGGCTTTGCCGCCACGACACCCCTTGTCGCGGCATGCGCCCCCATCAGTCTATGAATTCTGCCACGTTGATGCCGCCGATATTGCCAAAGAGTTTGCGGATAAAGCTGATATCGCCATCGCCAGAGCGTGTGATGCGGCGCGTCAATGGCACGACCTGACCGTCCTGAAGCCCATAGCGTTCGATATTTTCGACGACCCCGGCACTGTCAAAGGTGATGGCCAGAACTTCGCGGTCCACCACTTCGGCACGACGCCAGGCAAATTGGCGGATGTCGCTTTCGATATAATAGAAGCCGGAATTTTCCAATGTGCCGGATGTCGACGGCACCCCAACCAGATCTTCCACCGTGGCGCGTGTGTCGACCCCCGGAACAATCTGTTGCAGCTCGTCCTCGGAGGGCACATAGCCATGTGTGCGATATTGTGCCGTACATCCGGCCAGGACAACAAGCGCAAGCGCCCCAAGTCCGATCCTGAGTCTCGATCCGTTGCCCTGCATAGCGCCTCTCTTGCGTTGGCGTTCACTGCCTTCTATCTCGATTACACGGCCTTTGGCCTGCGTTCAAGCAAAGGGTGAACACAAGATATGCCACAACAGGTCCGAAAATCCGGCGAATTTCGCGTCAATGATCTTTCTACACGGCATCCAACCCGGTTCGAGCTTCGACCGGATGCGGCGGAATGTGCTAAAATTGCCGAGCGTCTTGGCGTGTCAGCGTTAAAAAAGCTGCGGTTTGCGGGCGAAATCGCACCGGCGGGCGGTGAAAGCTGGGCGCTGTCCGCGCAGCTTGGCGCAACCGTGGTGCAGCCCTGTGTGGTGACACTTGATCCGGTAACCACGCGGATTGATGAAACCGTTGAGCGCCTCTACATGCCCGCCGAGTTTTTTGACGAGATTGAAGACGGCGCGGAAACCGAGATGCCAGAGGACACAAACGCCGAACCGTTGGGATCGGTGATATCCGCCTATGACGTGATGATAGAATCGCTGTTGCTGTCCTTGCCGCAATATCCACGCGTGCCCGGTGTCGATCTGGGCGAAGCGGTGTTCGCGCAGGACGGTGTGACGCCGCTGAAAGACGAAGACACAAAGCCCTTTGCAGGTTTGGCCGCCCTGCGCGATGAGCTTGAAAAAAAGAGCTGATCCGCAGCACAGAAAACGCTTGCGGATTTTGCGATTGCCCCTATGTTCGCGCCTTCATCTGAGAGTGGGGGTTGCCCCCCGGCCCGGTTTCCACGTAAGAGGCCGGACACACCCGACACGCGGCATGGCGATCATGCCATAGATTTTACAAAATTGAGGTTGAGACATGGCTGTCCAACAGAACAAAGTATCGAAATCGCGCCGCAACAATCGTCGCGCGCATGACGCTCTGGTCGCAGCGAACCCGAACGAGTGCACCAACTGTGGTGAACTCAAGCGTCCGCACCATGTGTGCCCGTCCTGCGGCCACTATGCAGACCGCGAAGTGGTTGCACAGGCCGACGAAATCGACCTGGACGAAGACGCAGCATAAGCAACGATAAGGCGTACCCCTTTGCATGACCTCGTCGCAGGATCATAAGAAAGCGGGTGCTGCGCCGATTGTGCTTTCGATCGACGCGATGGGTGGCGATCTGGGACCGGCGACTGTTGTCGCCGGTATGTCTCATTTTGCAGCCACACATCCCGACACTCGGTTTTTGGTCTGCGGGCCAGAGGCCGAACTGACCCGTCTGATCGACCGCCGCAAAGAGCTTGCGGGCCGGTGCGAGATTCGCGCGGCCAGTGAGGTCGTGTCGATGACAGACAAGCCCAGCCATGTGATGCGCAATGGCAAGGACACGTCCATGTGGGCAGCGATTGACGCTGTGCGCAACAATGACGCGACCGTGGCTGTGTCCTGTGGCAATACCGGTGCGTTGATGGCGCTGTCGATGATCCGGTTGCGCAAGCTGCCCGGTGTGAACCGCCCGGCTATTGCGATCCTGTGGCCTTCGCGCAATCCGCAGGGGTTTAACGTGATGTTGGACGTGGGCGCAGATATCCGCGCCGATGCCGAAGACCTTTTGCAGTACGCCCTGATGGGTGTGTCCTATGCCCGCAACGGGCTAGAGCTTGAGCGCCCGCGGGTTGGTTTGCTGAATGTCGGCACCGAAGAACATAAAGGCCGTGCCGAATTGAAAGACGCGCATGAGCTGATTTCCAAGGCCGCCGACCGCGCGCAGTTCGAATTTGTTGGATTCGTCGAAGGTGGTGATATCCCCGGCGAGGCCTGCGATGTGATTGTCACCGACGGGTTCACCGGGAATGTGGCGCTGAAAACCGGCGAAGGCACCGCATCCCTGATCGGCGACCGTCTGAAAGAGGCGTTTGCCTATTCCCTGCTGTCGAAAATCGCGTCTGTTCTGGCGCTGACATCCTTGCGCCGGTTGCAACGGAAAATCGACCCCCGCCGCGTCAATGGCGGGGTTTTTCTTGGATTGAACGGAACCGTTGTCAAATCCCATGGATCGGCAGACGCCACCGGCGTCTCGGCCGCGATCAAGCTGGCCTTTCAGCTGGCGCAATCGGGGTTTTCGGATCGGCTTGCCGCGCGGTTGGCATCCATCACAGATATTGCTACGGACACGCTGGCCGAGCATCACGACATGGAGGAGAGCCCGAAATGACCACACGCGCGGTTGTCGTTGGGCTGGGGCATTACCTGCCCGAGCGGGTTGTACCAAACTCTGAATTCGAAGCCTCGCTCGACACCTCCGACGAGTGGATTCGCGCGCGATCCGGCATCCAAAACCGCCATTTTGCCGACGATACGGAAACCACCTCGGATCTGGCGACTCAGGCCGCGCGCAAGGCGCTGGCCCATGCCGGGCTTGCCCCCGATGATCTGGACGCCATCGTGCTGGCCACCTCTACCCCGGACCTGACCTTTCCTTCGGCGGCAACCATGGTGCAATCGGCCCTGGGAATGACGCGCGGATTTGCCTTTGACGTGCAAGCGGTCTGCGCGGGATTTGTCTATGCGCTGACCACAGCCAATGCGCTGATCGTGTCTGGCCAGGCCAAGCGCATCATGGTGATTGGGGCCGAAACCTTTAGCCGCATCATGGACTGGACGGACCGATCGACCTGCGTCTTGTTCGGAGATGGTGCCGGGGCGGTGATCCTCGAAGCGCAGGACGGCGTTGGCGACAAGACCGATCGCGGCATCCTGTCGGTGGATCTGAATTCCGACGGGCAGCACAAAGACATCTTGTATGTCGATGGCGGTGTCAGCACCGGCAGCACCGGATTTTTGCGCATGCAAGGCAAAGAGGTTTTCCGCCATGCCGTTGAAAAGCTGGCAAAAACGGCAACAGCGGCCATGGACGGCGCAGGGATTTCCAGTGACGAGGTCGACTGGATTGTCCCACATCAGGCCAATCTGCGCATCATTCAGGGCACCGCGAAAAAGCTTGGGTTGTCGATGGATCATGTGGTCGTCACGGTTCAGGACCACGGCAACACGTCGGCGGCATCCATCCCCCTTGCCCTGTCTGTCGGGGTCGAGCGCGGCCAGATCAAGCAAGGCGATCTGATCGTGACCGAGGCCATTGGCGGCGGTTTGGCCTGGGGGGCCGTTGTCCTGCGCTGGTAGGCGAATTTCCTCTAAATTCCCTGCCGCAAGCCATTGATATTGACTCGGAAATTCGCTGGCCTCATTCTGGCGAAAACTCGGGGGATTGTTTGATGAGCCAAAAAACACTGACACGGATGGATCTTAGCGAATCTGTTTTTCGCGAAGTGGGCCTGTCGCGCAATGAAAGCGCCGACCTGGTCGAAGCGGTTCTGAACCATATGTCCGACGCTCTGGTGGCCGGAGAACAGGTCAAAATCTCGTCTTTCGGCACCTTTTCCATTCGAGACAAGGCAGCCCGTGTCGGCCGCAATCCCAAGACCGGCGAAGAGGTCCCGATCAACCCGCGCCGGGTTCTGACCTTTCGCCCATCGCACCTTATGAAAGACCGCGTCGCCGCTGGCAACAAGGGCTAAATCGCCATGAGCAAGTCCGCAGATGCGTTCCGCACCATCAGCGAAGTCGCTGACTGGATGGACACGCCCGCCCATGTTCTGCGTTTCTGGGAAAGCAAATTCACCCAAGTCAAACCCGTCAAACGTGCGGGTGGCCGACGCTATTACCGGCCTGCGGATATGCGGCTTTTGGGGGGGATCAAAAAGCTGCTGCACGAAGATGGTATGACCATCAAAGGCGCACAAAAAATACTGCGTGAAAAAGGGATTAAACACGTTTCTTCACTTTGCACATTAAGTGTAGGAGACGAAGAGGATGCCGAAGATGTCTTTATCGACGATGTCGTTATCCCTGATCCCGAGGACCGGGTTATTCCGTTCTCTAAGCCGGTAGACACTGATCCAGCACCGCAAACTGTTGCTGAAGACGCGGTCGCCGAAGATGTCGGTCCTGAAGAGATTGCAGCGGAGCCGCCCGAAACACCCTCCGCCGAACCAGAGCAGCCTGAACCAGAGGCGCAGGATCAGCCCGATGATGCGCCTCAGCCAGAGACAATCCCGCCCGAACCAGAGCCTGTCGCGCATGCGGACATCACGCCTGAACCGGATGTGGTGGACAGTCCCGAAGAGGTTGCGGAACCGGTGCCGGAGACGTCTGACATCCCTGATGACGAGCCGGGAGATGCGTCAGAGCCAGCCCCTTTGCCTGGATTTATACAGCAGCCAGAGGAGGTCCAAGCAAACGCGCCTGCGCCATCGGCCCCTGATCCGACACCTGTCGCTGCCGCTGACCCCGACCCTACCCCTGCCATGGAAATGCCAGAGGCGGTTGTCGATGCGCCAGCGGATGACCCGCCGCCGGGTGCGCTGTCGGTTTTGGCGCGGATCACCCATCTGACACCGGAAACGGCCCGGCAGATTGCACCGATTGTCGAACAGCTTCGGGCAAGAGTCGGTTAACGGATCTGTGCGCAAGGTGCGATTTTCGCTCTTGCGGCCTGATGCAAAACCGTTATGACAGGCGTCAGTCGGGCTATGGCGCAGCCTGGTAGCGCGTCCGTCTGGGGGACGGAAGGTCGCAGGTTCGAGTCCTGCTAGCCCGACCAATCATTTCCATCGCTATCACCAACGCGCCGCGCGAATCGCCCTCGTGCGCGGGTGTCCGGCTTGATATGCAAAGCAAACGGCGGACAAGGACAAAGACTATGACAGGCGTTCTGGCCAACCAGCAAATCACGCAGCTGATGGACCAAGGTGTCATCGCGGCAGAGCACCCGTTCGTGGCCGGTCAGGTTCAACCAGCAAGCCTTGATTTGCGTTTAGGTTCAGTGGCTTACCGCGTGCGCGCGTCGTTTCTCGCGGGTATGGGACAACGGGTCGAGGACCGGCTGGCTGATTTCGAGATGCACCGGATTTCGCTGGAGGGCGGGGCGGTTCTGGAAAAAGGTTGCGTGTATCTGGTGCCGTTGATGGAGCGCCTATCCCTGCCCGACGATATCAGCGCGGTGGCCAATGCCAAGAGTTCGACAGGCCGGCTGGATCTGCTGACCCGCACAATCACCGACGAAGGCACCGAATTTGACCGTGTGGCACAAGGCTATTCCGGCCCCCTGTATGCCGAGATCTGTCCGCGTTCGTTTTCGGTTTTGGTACGTCCGGGAATGCGTCTTAACCAGATCCGGTTTCGCCGCGGCCAATCCGTTTTGTCAGACACCGCCTTAAAAGCCCTGCACGACGCGCAAACGCTGGTAAATGGCGGCCCGGCGGTGATCAGCGACGGTTTGGGATTTTCTGTCGATCTTCGTCCCGAAACCGGCGATCTGGTCGGATACCGGGCCAAGCCGCATACCGGGGTGATTGATCTTGATAAGCTGGGACATTACCCACCGGCGGAATTTTGGGAAGAATTGCGCACAAGCAATGGCCGATTGATCCTTGATCCAGATGCGTTCTACATCCTGGTCAGCCGCGAAGCGGTTCATATCCCGCCGGACTATGCTGCTGAAATGGCTCCGTTTTTGGCAATGGTCGGAGAATTCCGTGTGCATTACGCCGGTTTTTTCGACCCCGGCTTTGGCCATGACGCGGCGGGCGGGACCGGATCGCGCGGCGTGCTTGAGGTGCGATGCCACGAAGCGCCATTTGTGTTGGAGCACGGGCAAATCGTGGGGCGTCTGGTGTATGAAAAAATGGATCAATCCCCGAGCCAGCTTTATGGCGCGGGAATCAAATCGAATTATCAGGGACAGGGGTTAAAACTGTCCAAACATTTCGCCAGCGCCTAGGGCTGCCTGTCGTCGACCGGCTCTGCCGGTTTTTTCCGCTTGGTCAGCGCCTTTTGTCCGGCGTTCATACCGGCATTGATGCCTGAATTGACCACGCGCCGCATCACGGTGCGCATGACCATGTTAATGATCTGGTTGAGGTTCATTGTGTCCTCCTATCACTGCGTTCAAGACTGCCTCAGCCTGTCAGCTAAGAGACAATTGCGTCGATTTTCGGGCATTGTGCTTAAAATCTGAGGTATTTTTCGCCAATTTCCAGTGCCTTTCCGAAAAATCGCGCTTGTGACGCTGTTAATCTTCGAACAGTTCGGACTGGCCCTCTGCGGCCTGCTCTTCGGCATCCACATCGCCGTCGCCCATCTGCGGCACGGTGCCGGGCGGTGGGCGGTTTTCCAAAAGACCGGCCGCGCGCAGTTCCTTGAGCCCCGGCAGGTCGCGGGCGGATTCCAGGCCAAAGTGATCCAGAAAATCCTGTGTCACCACAAAGGTCACGGGCCTGCCCGGCGTCATACGCCGTCGGCCAAAGCGAATCCATTCCATTTCAAGCAGTTGATCGACGGTGCCCCGGCTGACCGACACGCCGCGGATTTCTTCGATCTCGGCGCGGGTGACGGGCTGGTGATAGGCGATGATCGCCAGTGTTTCGATCGCGGCGCGGCTAAGCTTGCGGGTCTCGACCGTCTCTTTCTGCATCAAAAACCCAAGATCGGGCGCCGTGCGGATCGCCCAGGCATCTCCGACCTTGACGACAGTCACCCCCCTGCCCTCGTAGCGTTTGCGTAGATAGATCAGGGCTTCGGCGGCATCCGAGCCGTGTGGCATACGATCGTTCAGATCCTTGACCGTGACAGGTTCGGATGTGGCAAAAAGGATCGCCTCGACCATGCGCTCTTGTTCGGCCATGGGGGGCGCTTCGAACAGGCTTTCTGGAATATCGGACGTTTCAGTCACTGCGAGGCTCCTTGCGGCGCAGTTCAATCGGGGCGAACGTATCGGATTGCCGTATCTCGACCTTGCCCTCTTTGGCAAGCTCCAGAGAGGCAGCAAAGGTCGATGCCGTGGCCGATCGCCAGCGCACCGGATCTTCGCTCCAGCCATCGGGCATGTAGGTCGCGATGTCGGTCCAGCTGCCTGCAAAACCGATCAGCCCCCGCATACGTTCCAGCGCCTGTTCCATCGTAAAAACGGCGTCGCGGTCCATGACAAAGGGGCGGAATTCGTCTTTCGTGCGAATGCGCGCATAGCCCTGCATCAGATCCAAAAGCGTTGCCGTGTAATCCACCTTGCGCACACGTTCGACCGTTTCGGGCAGGCCGCGGGCGAAAAAATCCCGCCCCAATTGATCCCGTGCCATCAGTTTGGCGGCAACATCCCGCATCGCTTGCAACCGTTCGAGTTGAAACGCCAGATGCGCAGCAAGGTCTTCGCCGGTGGGGCCGTCATCCGTGGGATCGGGCGGCAAAAGCAACCGCGATTTCAAAAAGGCCAGCCAGGCGGCCATCACCAGATAATCTGCCGCCAGTTCGATCCTGAGTGCCTTGGCCTGATCGACAAAGGCCAGATATTGCTGCGCCAATTGCAGAACCGAGACTTTGCGCAAATCCACCTTTTGCGTGCGGCTCAGGTTGAGCAACAGGTCCAGAGGGCCTTCAAACCCGTCCACATCCACAATCAGCGCCTCGGCCGCCAGCCGTTCGGCGACGGATGTGTCAAACGCGTCTGATGTGGGGTCTGTCATGTCCCGGGCCCTTGCTCTAGCGTGGCCAGCTTGGCTTTGAGCGCTGCAATGTCAACATCCTGCGCTTCGGTGCGGGTGTCGAGAGCGGCCTTGGCGCGGGCCTGACTGGCTGCCGACATCTGTCCAATACGGTCATACACCGCCTGACGTTCGCGCAGATCGCCATTGCAATGCAGAACAACATCGCATCCCGCCGCAATCGACGCAGCCGCACGGTCGGGAACCGTACCTGACAGGGCCTGCATGGAAATGTCATCGGTCATCAGCAAACCGGTAAAGCCGATATCGGTGCGGATCCGCTTGATCATGGTCGCAGAGGTGGTTGCCGGACCGGTTTCACCCAAGGCGGTATAGACCAGATGTGCCGTCATCCCCATTGCGACATCCGCAAAAGGCCGAAACGCTGCGAAATCCATGTTGATCATGTCATCCGCCGACGCGTCGATTCTGGGCAGATCAAGATGACTGTCCATCTGCGCCAGCCCGTGGCCCGGGATATGCTTGATCACCGGGAACACGCCTCCGGCCACCAGACCGTCAATCACCGCGTGGCCAATGCGGATCACAGTGTCCAGATCGGACCCATAGCAGCGGTTCTTCAAAAACGGGTGCGTTTCGGGGCGGGCAATATCCAGCATCGGGGCGCAATTGGCGTCGATCCCGAGATCCATCAATTCATGCGCGATGATCTGGTATCGCAGCCGCATCCCTTCGACCGCATTGGCCCCAAGCCGTGCGACGTGATCCAGCGGCGGTTGCCATTCCATGGCCAGCGGGGGACGCAGGCGCTGAACACGGCCGCCCTCTTGATCAATGAAGATGGGCGCGGCCCATCCCACCGCCGCGCGCAGCTCTCCGGTCAGCGCGCGGATCTGGTCGCGATCCTTGAGGTTGCGATCAAAAAGTATGAACCCGAACGGGTTGGCCCGAGCAAAAAACGCGCGTTCGTCTTTTGACAGACGTGCGCCGTCGCATCCAAAAATGGCTGCCGCACAGGGGTGTGGTGTCACCGGCTCACAACCGGGATGCAGTCAGCCCCTTCGGCCACCAAAGCAGCACAGAACCGGCGGGAATCGCTTAGATCGCTGAACCCGTGCGCGCGCAGCCGGAAAAACACGCGACCGCCGGATGTGGCCTCTTCGATGACGCGGTCCTTGTCGGTCAGATATTCACCAAACCGGCCCTGGAGTTTGAGCCATTGTTCACGGGCGATTTCGGGGCTGTCATAGGCCCCGAACTGAACCAGCCGGGTGCCTGCCGGAATTTCTGCCGGGTTGATTTCAGACGTGCTGGGTGACGGGGCTGCGGGCACCGACAAAGACGCCTGCACCAAACCGGCGGGCCGCGGTGCGGGGCGCAAGGACCGGGACACGCCGGGCACCGACGCGGGGATACTGTCAACCACAGGGGCGATGGCGGCAACCTGTGCTTGCACGGCATCGTCAAACGCGCCTGCGTTGGGGTCTGCGTCGATCTGGCCCAGCGGTGTCGCATTGGCCGCAATCTGATCGGCCAGCGCCTGAATCGGATCATCCGCGTTGACGATATCGGCCAGCGCCTGTTCGGGGTCAGCCGTCTGGGTCTCTTGTTGCAAAGAGGCCAGCGCGACCTCTTCCTGTGCGTTGAGCGCGCCCGGCATTTGTTGTGCATCCGGCTCTTGCGGTGCGGCCAGTTGCGTCACCGGCATGTCTTCTTCGGTGATGTCGAGCGGCTGGGGGGCCAGGACCAGCTGATCTGGCGGCGGTGTCGACGCGCCCGTGCCCGCCACATCATTGACCGCCAAACCTTCGTGCCGCGCTATGCGACCGCCGGGATTGTCGGGGGCCACCCGCATCGGGCCCTCAATGGCCTGCACCACCGGCACGCCTGACACGTCCCGCATGATCAGCCGGTATCCCCAGACCGATACACCAACAATCAACGCCAGTGACATTGCCGCGCCCAGCCAATTGGCCGCCGAGGCGATATTGCCCGACGACTCCTGCCCCTGCACGGAGCCCGTCATATGCATGTCTGCCATGTCTGCCTCATGTGCCGGCGATTACGGTCGCCGGTGTTCCTTGCCTTTGCCTCGGCCAGCCATGGCGCTTTTGTCAGCGCATTTCTTCGACTGGCGTCACGCCCAAGATACCAAGACCGGCGGAAATAACAACAGACACGGCCCGTGCGACGGCGATTTTCGCCTGTGTCGCCTGGGTGTTGCCGTCTTGCAAAAACCGCAGCTCGGGCACGTCGTTGCCCTTGTTCCAGAGCGCGTGCAAATCAGAGGCCAATTCAAACAGATAGAACGCGATGCGATGCGGTTCATTGGTGCGCGCGGCGATCTCTACCAGACGCGGCCATTCGGCAAGCTTGCGCGCAACGGCCAGTTCGCTGTCATGTGTCATGCTGGCAAGATCGGTCTGTGCAAGGGTGGCATCATCTACGGCAATGCCCGCCTCGGCCGCCTTGCGCAGCACCGAATGCACACGGGCGTTGGCATATTGCACGTAAAAGACCGGGTTGTCCTTGGATTGCTCAAGCACCTTGTCGAAGTCGAAATCAAGCGACGCATCGTTCTTGCGTGTCAGCATGACAAAGCGGGTCACGTCTGGGCCGACCTGGTCAACCACGTCACGCAGGGTAACAAATGTCCCTGCCCGTTTCGACATCTTGAACGGCTCGCCATTCTTATACAGTTTTACCAGCTGCGTCAGCTTGATATCCAAAGGCGTCTTGCCCTCGGACAACGCCGAAACCGCGGCCTTCATCCGTTTGACATAGCCGCCGTGATCGGCACCGAAAATATCGATCAACAGATCATAGCCGCGTTGCACCTTGTCATAGTGATAGGCGATATCGGGGGCGAAATAGGTCCACGACCCATCTGATTTCATGATGGGCCGGTCCACATCATCGCCATGTGCCGTAGACTTGAACAGGGTCTGTTCGCGCGGCTCCCAATCTTCGGGCTTTTTGCCTTTGGGTGGTTCAAGCGTGCCGCGATAGATCAGGCCCTTATCGTCCAGATCCTTGATCGCAGCTTCGATCAGACCGGTGCCATAAAGCGACTTTTCGCTAAAGAACGTGTCCATCTTGACGCCAAGCTGGGCCAGATCCTGGCGAATGAGCGTCATCATCGCGTCGGTGGCGAACTCGCGCACCTCTTCAAGCCAGAGGTGTTCGCCCTTATCGACATAGGCATCGCCCACCTTGGCTTTCAGATCCTGACCGACCTGGATCAGGTAATCGCCGGGATAGGTGCCGTCTTCAAAGGCGACCTCTTTGCCATGCGCCTCAAGATAGCGCAGGTAAACCGACCGGGCGAGCACATCGACCTGCGCGCCGCCGTCATTGATATAGTATTCGCGGGTAACATCGTAGCCTGCGTAATCCAGCAACGCGGCCAGCGCATCGCCGAACACCGCTCCGCGGGTATGGCCGACATGCAGCGGGCCGGTGGGATTGGCGCTGACGAATTCCACGTTGACCCGCTTGCCCTGCCCCATGGTCGATGTCCCATAGGCGACACCTTCGGTCAGAATTGCACGGGGCAGTGATTGCCAGACCGACGGATCAAGCCGCAGGTTCAAAAAACCTGGTCCGGCCACGTCGGCGCTGGACACACGCGGATCATCCGCAAGCTTCACCGCCAAGGCGTCGGCGATGTCACGCGGTTTCTGACCGGCTGGTTTGGCCAGAACCATCGCGGCATTGGTCGCCATGTCGCCATGCAGCGGATCGCGCGGAGGCTCCACCGTCACGTTGTCAAAGCTCAGCCCGCCGGGCAAAGCGCCGCTTGCCACCATTGCGTCCAGATTGTCGATCACCAGGGTCCGAATATCGGAAAAGAGGTTCATGTCTCACGTCCTTTGTTCGGCACGTCCTCTACCACCTTGGTGCCCAAGGTCAAATGGCTCAGCCCTGCCCTTCGGCCAAGGCACGTTTTTCTTTCATCGGAACCATTGCGATCAGATGCACGTCCTCACCACCCTTGGGGGCGCTGTCGGCATCCAGAATTCGCAACTCTCCCTTGGCGTCCATCTCGGCAAAGGGGATGCCGTCTGGATTGGTCTCGAACCAGCGCTCCAGTGGGAATTCCTCGGACAGTTTCGTGGCGCGAAATTCCCAGCCGTTCCACATGCGGTTTTGCAGATCCCAATAGGTTTCTCCGGTCCCGATGGACCTGCCGCCCAGTTTCGGCGGCAAGGCATAGCGGGCGCTTTCGGATGTATCACGGGCCAGTTGGTAGATGTTTTCCCGGCCGAATTCCGCCGCAAGATCCGTTGCCACAAGAGTGTTATAGGCATCATTGTCGGTGGCCGCGATGATACGTCCATAGGCCATGAGGTCGAGCCGATGCTCGGCGGCTTCGGACAGGATATCGCCGGAATACACCCGCAATCCCGCGTCACGCGCGACCCGCAGACGGCTGCGGTTCGGATCAGCGATCATCACCGGCAGTTCAAGTTTTGCCAACACCTGCGCAAGACTGACGGACCAGCGATTGCTGCCAACAATCAGAACCCCGGGCGTGGTCGATGCGGTCAGTCCCAAAAGGCGCGCCAATGGGGTCAGGGTAAAGCCGTGCAGCACCACGGTGCCCGCCACCAGCGCAAAGGCCAGCGGCGCAATCCCTGCCGCATCCTCGACCCCGGCCTGCACAAGCCGTTCGCCAAAAAGCCCCGCCACCGCAACCAGAACCACACCGCGCGGTCCGGTGAAGGCCACCAGCAGGCGTTCGGCCCATGGCACGCCGGAAAAGGCAAAGGACACCAGGACGGTGAGCGGACGCGCAACAAGAACCACCGCAGCGACGGTTGCCAGGCTTTGCCAGTTCAGGCCAAGCAACGTGTCCGCTGACATGTTCGCGGCCAGCAGAATAAACACCCCCGACACCAAAAGGATCGTGGCGTGTTCCTTGAAACGGTGCATTTCCGCATAGCTGGGCAAATGGGCATTGGCGATCCAGACCCCCATAAGGGTCACCGCCAGAAGCCCGCTTTCATGCAGCACCGCATCGGTCGCGGCAAATGTGCCCAGCACGGTCACAAACAGCACCGGCACTTTCATGTATTCCGGAACATAGGCCCGACGAAACGCGGTGGAAATGCCCCAACCCGCAGCGATGCCGGCGAACGTCGCCACAACAACGCCGAGCACAAGCGACCAGATAGCCTCGGCCGCGCTGGCAGAGGTCATGGTGACCAAAACCACCTGAAACGCCAGAACAGCCGCAAGCGCGCCGACCGGATCGTTAAAGATGGCTTCCCATTGCAACAAGGCAGCCGGACGCCGTTTCAGTCGCGCCTGCCGCAATAGCGGTGCTATCACGGTGGGGCCAGTGACAATCATAATGCCTCCGAACACGGCCGATGTTGCCCAGCTAAGCCCGCCGACATAGTGCAGAACCGCGGCCGAAGTGATCCAACCGACAGGGGCACCCACAATCACCAGTCGCCTGACACCGGTTGCGGCATCCGACAGGGATTTGAATTTGAGCGTCAAACCGCCTTCGAACAGAATGATGGCCACAGCGATCGAAACCAACGCGGGCAACAGATCACCCAGCGCGTCCGATGGGTTTAGAATCCCAAAGACCGGTCCCACCAAAAGCCCAACCGCCAGCATCAGAACAATGCCCGGCAATTTCAGCCGCCAGGCCAGCCATTGCGCGCCAACCCCAAGACACCCCACAAGGGCAAATGCCGCAACGGGGCTCAGACCGGCTTCGGTTGGTGTGGCCATGGACGTTCCTTTCAGGACCGGGCAATAATGACATCCGCCCCCGTCAGGCGCGCATGTTCCTGCAGGGCAAAACGGTCGGTCATTCCTGCGATGTAATCGGCCACGATACGGGCCAGTTCGATATCGTTCTGCACCTCGGCCACATCTTTGCGCCATTGTTTGGGCAACAGCGACGTGTCCGACATGAACAGCGGAAACAGCTCGTTGATCACGTGCGTGACCTGTTTGCGCATCTCGACCACATCGGGCGCTCGGTACATGCGGTGAAACAGGAATTTCCGGATAACCTGAAGATCTGACCAAAGATCGGGCGAAAATTGCACCATCATACGGCCCGCCGCACGCACGTCTTGTGGTGTGTGCGGGTCCAGATCCCGAAGATTTGCGCGACTGACCTCGATCACGTCGGACACCAGAATGCCGAAAAAGCGGCGCAGGGCTTCGTGGCGGCGGCGGTAGTAATTCAGGCCGGGGTATTTTTGATCGACCCGGGAAAAGCAGTCACTTACGATGGGAAGCTCGGCCAGCTCGTCGGTTGAAAACAGCTCGGCGCGCAATCCGTCATGCAGATCATGATGGTTGTAGGCGATGTCATCGGACAAGGCCGCGACCTGTGCTTCGGCGCTGGCATGGGTGTGCAGTTCCAGATCGTGCCGCGCGTTGTAATCGGCCAGCGCAAGCGGCACCGGATCACCCACCGGGCCATTGTGTTTTGCAATGCCTTCAAGGGTTTCCCAGGTCAGGTTCAACCCGTCAAACTCGGCATAGTGCCGTTCAAGCGAGGTGACGATGCGAATGGCCTGCGCGTTGTGATCAAAGCCGCCATAGGGCTGCATCAGTGCATTCAACGCGTCCTCTCCGGTGTGGCCGAAAGGGGTGTGCCCCAGATCATGCGCCAGCGCCACCGCTTCGGTCAGTTCCAGATTCAGCCCAAGTGTCTTTGAGATTGTCCGCGCGACCTGACCGACTTCGATGGAATGCGTCAGCCGGGTGCGAAAGTAATCGCCTTCATGTTCGATAAAGACTTGTGTCTTATGTTTCAGACGCCGGAAGGCGGATGCGTGAATGATCCTGTCCCGGTCCCGCTGAAAGCAGGATCGGAATTCACTTTCGTCCTCTGGATAAAGCCTGCCGCGCGATCCATCTGGGTCGCACGCAAATCGCGCCGTCATCGCCGCACCGCCTGTTCTTGTCGCCTGTCCCATTGGCCCTTATATGAAGAGATGACCATGAGTTAAAGCAAAGCCGAGGCCGAGATGCAGCTTCCCCCCACTGTCACCCCCCGCGCATTCGAACGTTTGTCCGAAATCGGTGCCAGCGCTGATGGCAAGGCGTTGCGCATCGCTGTTGAAGGCGGCGGATGTTCCGGGTTTCAATACGAAATCAAACTGGACGAACCGGCCGAGGACGATCTTGTTCTCGAAGGGCAAGGCGAACAGGTGGTGGTGGATTCGGTGTCATTGCCGTTTTTGTCGAATGCCGTCATCGACTTTTCAGAAGAACTGATCGGCGCGCGGTTTGTGATTGAAAATCCAAATGCCACATCCTCTTGCGGATGCGGCACCAGTTTTTCAATGTAGCCCATTGCGGCGCATCTGGCGCGCATTTGCGCCAGTCCGATCAACGTCAGGATAACGCGGGTTCGGCGCGGGCAAAGCCGTGGAAGAACTCTTCGAAATGCAAGGAAGAGGTTTCGGCCTGTGACAGGACGGTCATGGCCTCGGGTGACAATGCGTCTTGCATGTGCAGGCGCATGGACATCCAGTCGCCGCTGCGCGCGTCGTCGAGGTTGAACATTGCTTCGGACATTTCACGCATCGGTGCCGCACGTGTTGGACTGTGGTCAAAGCGCATCCGGTCGTAAACAAAACCCTTGGCAAAGGCTGCATCGCCCACCACGGCCTGATGCCAATTGCACACCAGAAATTCATGATAATCGTCATGGATACTGACTTCGGCCCCGTCCTGCACAGAAAACAGCGCCGTTTCGCGACGCAGCCAGTCTGTCCAAAGCGGCGGCGGCACGTCTTTCGCAAACTGCAGCGCGATGCAGATTTCGGCCAGCAAATCCGCGTTTTGTTCGATAAAGGCCAGCAGACCGGCAAAATGAAGGCTGCGCTTTGCCGCCGGATCAAGCATCGGGTCCTTGCGGCCATATTCGCTCAAATAGAATACGATATGCGTCAATTCATAAGCGGCCTTTTTGTTTGGCAGGGCAAACGTGTCGGACCGGGCCATGAAATCGCGCGCGCGCTGTTCCAGCGCCGCACAATCGCCATTCGGCGTCACGCCCCGACGCGCCATCAGACGCACCGCTTCAAGACGCTGCAGATCCGACAATTCCGCCTGTGGCAGGTCTTGTGCATGGGCCCAGTCAATCAGGTTTTGCGCCTGATCACCTGCCATGCCCAAGTCTTCGAGATCCAGCGCCAAAGACAGGAAAAAGCGGTAATATTGCGGAAAAAACCGCATGCGTTTTTCCAGACTGTCGTAAAAAGACTGATACGGGGCCAGCGCTGCGTCGCCCGCAGCCGTGCCTGTGCTTTCCAGAATATTCAGGATTTCAGCATTTTCCTTGAGCCAGAACACATCATCGCCAAACCGGCGGTGCTCGGCAAAGCAGCTCAGAAGCGCGCCAAGACGCGCTTCCTGAGGATCGATCCGGGACGGGGGGGTAAGTTGGACAATGTTGGTCATGATCCATGTCTCCTTGGGGATACAAAGGACGGCCACCCCGCCCCGGGTCACATCAAGCGCTTAGGAACCAGATGTGAACAGCGCACAACCGTCGCCGCCAAAGGTCTTTTCGGCCATCGCTGGGCTGGACCCGGAGGTGAACGCCTCAACCGCACCCCCGGTCGTCGCATCGCTGGTGACCGGGCTTGAGCCGGAGGTGAACGCCTCGACCGCGTCACCTGTACGCGCATCCGATGTGGTGGGTGCAGAGCCAGAAGTGAACGCCTCAACCGCGTCACCTGTGCGGGCATCCGATGTGGTGGGTGCAGAGCCAGAGGTGAACACCTCAACCGCATCACCTATACGCGCATCCGATGTTATCGGGCCAGAGCCAGAGGTGAACAGTTCAACCGCGTCACCCGTCGATGCCATAGTGCTTTGCGGCGCGGAGCCGGAGGTGAAAAGGCCTGTCGCCTCACCTGTCAGGGCGGTGGTTTGCTGCAGCGGAGCAGAGCCAGACGTGAACATCTCGACCGCATCGCCCAGCACCGCGTCGGCGGACGACACAGGGGCCGAGCCGGATGTGAACAGCGCTGTAGCATCGCCGCCATGAAGCGTGGCGATAGCGGAATCTGAAATGTGGGCGTCAACGGAATATTCAGTATTTTGGATTTTACGAAGTGCGGTCATGTTTGCCTCCTGTGGCTGGGTTGATGACCTCAGGCTGGCACGTCAAAGTTGATTTTATAAAGTTAAAATAACGTATAGCGTGTGTCTATTCAACTTATCCACAAGAAGTTTCTCGCATAGGTTGTTCAAGCGACAACGGAGTTTGGCTTATGCACAGACGCAAGAAAACTGGGGATAAGTCCGCGCGTCTTCGCGACGCTGTCAGAATTGAACGGCCAATCGGGCCAATACGCCGGTGCCTCACAGAAAAATCAGCAAGAATCGCAGGCACGATTCGATGCAATGGCACCTTGTACGCCCCGCGCCAACTTGGGATAGAGAGGACAACTTCGAAAGGTGCAGCATGAAAATCGCCACATTCAACATCAACGGCATCAAAGCACGCCTGCCAGCCCTGACCGATTGGCTGCAAGACAGCGCACCGGACGTGGCCCTGTTGCAAGAGATCAAATCCGTGGACGAGGCTTTTCCCCGCGAGGCGTTGGAAGATCTGGGATACACTGTCGAGACACATGGCCAGAAGGGCTTTAACGGCGTGGCGATCCTGTCGAAGCTGCCGTTGGAAGACGTCACCCGCGGCTTGCCCGGCGATGACAGCGACGAACAGGCCCGATGGATCGAGGCCACCGTGATCGGCGACAGCACCGCCGTCCGTCTGTGCGGGCTGTACCTGCCCAACGGGAACCCGGCACCAGGCCCGAAATACGATTACAAACTGGCCTGGATGAAACGGCTCAAGGCGCGGGCGCAAGCGTTGCTGGATGACGAAATGCCCGCATTGATGGCCGGGGATTACAATGTGATCCCGCAGGCCGAGGATGCCAAGAAACCGGAACGCTGGGTGGAAGACGCTTTGTATCGGCCTGAAACCCGTCAGGCCTTTCGCGAAATCCTGAACCTTGGCTTTACCGAAGCGTTCCGCACGCGCACCTCTGGTGACGGGCATTATTCGTTCTGGGATTACCAGGCCGGTGCCTGGGACCGCAACGATGGCATCCGCATTGATCATTTCCTGCTGACCCCGGAATGCGCCGATCTGTTGACAGAGTGCTGGATCGAAAGCGCGGTGCGCGGGCGGGAAAAACCATCGGATCATGTGCCCGTCTGGGTGACACTTGACGCATAGGCGTTGCGTCGCCTTGCGTAATACCTTTGTTCAACATACATCTTTATCAACAAACGACGGAGGGCTGCCCCATGGCCATGCAAGCGCGGGAAATCGAAGATCTCATCCGGGCAGAGTTTCCCCAAGCCAAGATCACCATCACCGATCTTGCCGGTGACGGAAACCATTACGCCGCCGAAGTGATTGACGAAAGCTTCAAAGGCAAGAACCGGGTGCAACAACAACGCGCGGTCTATGCCGCACTCAAGGGAAAGATGGACGGCTCTGCAGGAGAGCTTCACGCGCTGGCGCTGACCACAAAGGCACCCGAGTGATGTCACGCGCGTTGTGGAATGGTCTCATGCTTGCCATGATCGGCCCGTTTGCCTATTTCCTGTGGCGGTCACCGGATCGCGACGCACCGGGACAGGCAGGACCGACATGATAGAGTTTCTGACAAACACCTGGCCGATGTTCTTTGCCATTGGTCTTGTCACCCTGATCACCGTTGGCGCGACCATGCCGTATATCCGCAAAGACCGGAAACGTCGCGAAGAATTGGAGCAAAAGAATGACTGACGCAAAACAAACCATCGAAGACACCGTCAAAGCGAATGATGTGGTGCTGTATATGAAAGGCACCAAAACCATGCCGCAATGCGGGTTTTCCAGCAAAGTCGCGGGCGTGCTGAATTATATGGGCGTCGAATTTGAAGATGTGAACGTGCTGGCCGATGAAGACATCCGTCAGGGCATCAAGGATTATTCCGACTGGCCAACAATCCCGCAGCTTTATGTCAAAAGCGAATTTGTGGGCGGCTGCGACATCATCATCGAAATGACATTGTCCGGAGAGCTGGACACATTGCTTGAGGAAAACGGTGTTGCCTTCGACAAAGAGGCTGCCGAGAAAATCCGCGAAGCCAACGCTTAGATCCAGACCACTGGGCGATGTTTCGAAACGGCACCCGATGCGGTGCCGTTTTCTGTGTCCGGGGCCATGCGCCCTAGCCGATCTTCTCTTCGACATCGCGCGCCAGTGCTTCCGCGCGGGCGGCCACCTCTTGCAGCGTCTCTGTCACCTCGGTTGGAACAACCGGCACTTCGATCCGCTCTGGCTCTGGCGGGGGCGCGGCCTTGAGCGTTTGCAGCTCTGACAGATACCCGGCCGCCCGATCCTCCAGGGCCCGAAGCTTGTCTTCCAGACCGGCTGTCTTGTCCGCCAGCATCAGACCCGCCATCAAAAGCATCCGGCTTTCGGGAATACGTCCGACCTGTTGGGCAAGAACCTGGGCTTCGGTGTCCAGCATCTTGGCCGCCGAACGCAGGTACTGTTCTTCCCCTTCTTGGCAGGCAACATCAAAACTGCGCCCACCGATCGAGATTTCAACTTCGGGCATCAGGTGGCCTCCTGTGTTTCGGCTGCAGCCTCCAGCAGCGGTGTCAGTGATGCCAAAACCGCTTTGGTTTCGGCCGTTTCCACAGCCCGCGCGGCGCGGAGCCCTTCCAGCTCGGCCAGCATGGCCTTGTTGATCAGATGCGGCTCTCCGACGTTTTCGGCCAGGGCGCGGCGCAGCTCTTCGTTGGTGCGACGCAACATTTCGTTGGATTGCTGCAAGCGCTGCATATCAAGATCAAGCGCCGCGACATCAACACTTGGCACCTCTGGCGCGGGTTCCGGGGCCGGCGCAGGGGCCGGAACCGACGCGGCGCGGGCCTCTTCCAGCTCGCGCTGATGGGTCTCGTGTAGCTTGCGCACGCGCTCTTCCAATTGCGCATTTGCCAGCTTTTCATCCTCCAACGCCTCTTTGAGACGGGTTATTTCCTCGGGGTCCACCTGTGGCTCGGGTGGGGTCTCGGGCACGTCAGCAACGCGCGCCTCGATTTGGGCGACGCCCTGCGCCACCCGGTCAAGGGCCGCTGTGATGCGGTGTTGAAGCTCGTCGATCTGGGTCATTTGCCTGATCCCTGTTTGTTGTTCGCCTGGCCGACCTAATGCAGGGTGCGGCGCATTTTTCCGTGCTCTCGAAACGAATCGCTCCGTCCTCTTAATGTGAAAGTTTAACAATCCGCGACCAAAAATGCGCCCCCCTATACGCAACCGGCAATGGTGTGCCGCTTGAACTCTGGCGCAACACTGATATGGAGCGCGTTAACAGACCCCATCATCTTAATGACAAGGACGACACGGCCCGTGGATATCGAGACCCTGAAAGCCCAGAACCCTGACCATTGGAGCAAAGCCGCAGCCATTCGGGCCTTGACGCTTGATGCCGTGGCAGCCGCAAATTCCGGTCATTCCGGGATGCCCATCGGCATGGCAGATGTTGCCACCGTGCTTTATGAAAAACACCTGAAATTCGACGCGGCCCACCCCGATTGGCACGACCGTGACCGGTTTATCCTGTCCGCTGGCCACGGCTCGATGCTGCTCTATGCGCTGCTCTACCTGTGTGGCGATCCGGAGATCACGCTCGACGAGATCAAGAATTTCCGCCAGTGGGGCGCAAAGACCGCGGGTCACCCCGAGAACTTTCTTGCCCAAGCCATCGAGACCACAACCGGTCCGCTGGGTCAGGGCCTTGCCAATTCGGTTGGCTTTGCGATGGCCGAAGAGGCCCTGCGCGCCCGGTTCGGACCCAAGCTGGTCGATCACCACACCTATGTCATCGCTGGTGACGGCTGTTTGATGGAAGGCGTCAGTCACGAGGCCATTGGCATCGCCGGACGTCAGCAATTGTCACGCCTGATTGTGTTCTGGGACAACAACAACATCACCATCGACGGCACAGTCGATCTGTCCGACCGCACCGATCAGGTCGCACGTTTTACCGCAGCCGGGTGGCATGTGCAGGAAATCGACGGCCATGACCCGGCCGCCATCGACGCCGCAATCACGGCTGCCAAAAAAGACGACCGCCCGTCGATGATTGCCTGCAAGACGCATATCGCCCTGGGCCACGCGGCACAGGACACGTCCAAGGGGCATGGCGCGTTGACGGATAACGATCAGAACGCCGCCGCCAAGGCGCTCTGGGGCTGGACCACCGGCCCGTTCGAAGTGCCAGCCGAGACAAAATCCGCATGGGAAGCGATTGGCGCGCGCGGCGCATCCGAACGCGACGCCTGGAACGCCCGGCTTGAGAAGATGTCCGGCTCCAAACAGGCGGAGTTTGCCCGCACCATGACAGGAGAGGCGCCCAAGAAACTCTCCTCGACCATCAAGGCCCTGAAAAAGCAGATTTCCGAAACCGCGCCTAAGGTGGCGACACGCAAATCCTCGGAAATGGTGCTGGAGGTTGTGAACCCGATCTTGCCGGAAACCATCGGTGGTTCGGCAGACCTGACCGGATCGAACAACACCAAGACCGGTGACATGGGCGTGTTCGACATCGACGACCGCAAAGGCCGCTATGTTTATTGGGGCATCCGCGAACATGGCATGGCCTCGGCAATGAACGGCATGGCGCTGCATGGCGGCATCCGCCCCTATGGCGGCACGTTCATGTGTTTCACCGATTACGCCCGCCCCGCGATGCGCCTGTCTGCGCTGATGCAGGTGCCGACGGTCTATGTGATGACACATGACAGCATTGGGCTGGGCGAAGACGGGCCGACGCATCAGCCGATTGAACATCTGGCAATCAGCCGCGCGACGCCCAACACATTGGTGTTCCGCCCCGCCGACACGGTGGAAACTGCCGAGGCCTGGGAAATCGCGCTGACACAGACAAGCACGCCATCGGTGCTGTCCTTGACCCGTCAGGGCCTGCCGACCGTGCGGACCGAACACAAGACCAAGAACATGGTGGCCCAAGGGGCCTATGTGCTGGCCGATGCCGAGGGCAAACGTCAGGCGATCTTGATGGCAACCGGATCAGAAGTCGAGATTGCATTGGCTGCCCGGGACATTCTGCAAGCCGAGGACATTGGCACGCGGGTTGTGTCCATGCCCTGTTGGGAGCTGTTTGAAGAACAAGATGAAAAATACCGCAAACGGGTTCTGCCCGGCGGTCCGGTGCGTGTCGCGGTCGAGGCGGGCATCCGCTTTGGCTGGGACCGGTGGCTGTTCGGCGAACGCGGCAAGCGCGAGAAATCCGGTTTTGTGGGCATGCACGGGTTCGGAGCCTCTGCCCCGGCGGACCGGCTTTACCAGGAATTCGGCATCACTGCCGAAGCGGTGGCGCAGAAAGTGCGCGATCTGGTCGAAGGCCGCTGGCAGGCCGATCCACGCACCTGAGCGGGGACACGCCTTATCGGTCCGGCAGATCTGTCGGACCGATGTTACCAGGACGTCTAGCGCTAAGGCGGGGTTGTCGCGTTTTCATTTGCGATTGATGACCGACGAAAAACCGGAAAGGCCCGTGCCGACAAGCTTTGCGTGGCATGCGGCGTCACCAGACGCACCGGGTTGCGATTGCAGAAAATCACGTAATGGTCGCTGTTTTCAACCAGTGTGAAACCGCGTTTTCGCACCGCTGCCAAAAACCGGTCGCGCCCGGCATAGTGGTCAACATCGTGAATGCTATGATGGATCACCCCACCCTGCCCGACCTCTTGGGCCGAAAAGATGGTGCGAATCCAGAGATCAGGATCGGGATGAATTGAGGCTGTCATGCCAAAACCATGACCGCCTGAGGGTTAACACCGGGTTAAATGCCTTTGGGTGTCACGGCATTCCAAACCGGACCAACAATTTTCACCCCAACGGGGACCAGTAAAAGCCCCCACATCAGGCCCAGGACAAAATCAACAGCCGCCGTCACGGCCCATTCAAGAAACCCCGAGCCGCCACCCAGCGACACGGCAAGCGCATGGATCGTGTCCTCGGGCCTGTGCCAGCCCATTTGTGCGATCGAATGCACAATGATCGACCCACCGACCCACAGCATTGCTGCCGTGCCCACCACAGTCAGCGTTTTCAAAAGCCACGGCATGAATTTCACGATCCCACGTCCCAAAGACCGTGTGATCCCGGTGCGTCCCACCTTGGTCATCCAAAGCCCAACATCGTCCATTTTCACAATCACCGCCACCGCGCCATAGACAGCGGCCGTCACCATCAGCCCCACCAGCGCCAGTGTCGCGCCCTGCATCCAGACATTCGGGCTTTCAATCACGGACAAGGCGATGGTCATGATCTCGGCGGACAGGATAAAGTCGGTCTTGATCGCGCCCTTGATCTTTTCCTCTTCAAGATGGGTGGGATCTTGCACATCGTGACTGCCATCCGGCCCGCCAGACTGGGCGTCATGTGGCCTAAGCACATGAACAATCTTCTCGGCCCCTTCGAAACACAGGTAACTTCCGCCCAAGATCAGCAAGGGCGGGATAAGCCACGGCGCAAAGGCTGACATGAGCATGGCCGCAGGCAGCAGAAAGATCAGCTTGTTGATGATGGACCCACGGGCAATCCGCCAGATGATCGGAAGTTCGCGAGCCGGTTCAAACCCTTGCAGGTATTTCGGCGTCACCGCGGCATCGTCAATCAGAACACCGGCGGTTTTGGTGCCTGCCTTGGCGGCGGCGGCCCCGATGTCGTCGACCGACGCCGCTGCAACTTTGGCAATGCCTGCGACATCATCCAGCAAGGCCAACAAGCCGCTCATATGGGTTCTCCACTGTATCGTTCGTTAAAACTGTACCGTCCGGCGGTGTGACCTGCCAGCCCTGTGATTCCGTGACCAAGCTGAATCAAATGCGGCGTTACCGCAAACGGTTTCCTGGAAATGCGGAAATGTTAGCGCAAGCACGGGACAGCCCGTCACATTTAACGCTAACATATTGTCGGAAAACATGTTTTTCCTTCCTTAAAGATGCCGCGCCCCGTATACGCAAGGCAACGGCGATTGCAGGAGTATGGTGTCATGACGGTGACTTTGGGGATAAACGGGTTCGGGCGCATTGGCCGCTGCACGCTGGCGCATATCGCCGAGAGTTCCCGAAATGACGTTCAGGTGGTCAAGATCAACGCGACCGGCCCGATTGAAACCAATGCTCACCTGCTGCGCTATGACAGCGTCCATGGCCGGTTTGCCGGGGATGTCAAAATCAGCGGGTCCACGATGGATCTGGGTCGTGGTCCGATGGAGGTCTTTTCGACCTACAACCCCGCAGAGCTGGATTGGTCCGGCTGTGACGTGGTTCTGGAATGCACGGGCAAATTCAACGATGGCGCAAAAGCGGGCGTTCACATGGAGCGTGGGGCCAAATCGGTTCTGATTTCCGCCCCTGCCAAGAATGTTCAGAAAACCGTCGTCTACGGCGTCAATCACCGCGATCTGGTGGCGGGCGACACGATGATCTCGAACGGGTCGTGCACCACCAACTGTCTCGCACCGCTGGCCAAAGTGCTGGACGAAGCGATTGGCATCGAGTCGGGCATCATGACCACGATCCACTCCTACACCGGCGATCAGCCGACGCTCGACCGCCGCCATGCTGACCTTTATCGCGCGCGCGCCGCTGCGATGGCGATGATCCCGACATCCACCGGGGCCGCCAAGGCGCTGGGTGAGGTTCTGCCGAACCTGAAAGGCAAGCTGGACGGCTCGGCCGTGCGTGTGCCCACGCCGAATGTGTCGGCGGTTGACCTGACCTTCTATGCCAAGAAGGATGTGACGCTAGACAATGTGAATGAGGTCGTCGCCGAAGCCGCCGCAACACATATGGGTACGGTCCTGTCTTATGACCCCGAACCCAAGGTGTCGATTGACTTCAACCACACCACGCACAGCTCGATCTTTGCGCCGGACCAGACCAAGGTTGTCGGCAAGCGGTTGGTGCGCGTTCTGGCGTGGTATGACAACGAATGGGGTTTCTCGGCGCGCATGGCAGATGTTGCTGGCGCGATGGGGCGTTTGCTGCACTGATCAGCACCTCGTCCGTACATTTGCAACGCCTCGCTGAAAACGCGGGGCGTTTTTGCTTGTCACGCCGCGCTTTCATGGCAATCAATCCCGCTGGCGTGACAAGCCTCATCCTCTCTGGCATGGTGCGGCGCAGAGCAGAAGGGCGAACAGGCGATGACCAATTCAATCGCGATTGGCTTGGGGGTTTTGATCGTTGGAGGTCTGACTCTTGACGCGGTTTTGACCGGCGGAGACGGGATCACATTTATCGCGGTCAAATTTCTGGACCTTCTCGAATGGATCGCCTTCTGGCGCTGAGCGCGATCCGCAGGTTGCTTGACAGCTCTGCGCTGTTCTGATTGTTAGCGGTAACACACCTGCGTGTTATCCTCCGGAGGTCATTCCGGCGCGGTTTAATGCGTGGGCCAATTCAGACTGAGCGAGGGACATCCCATGACCATCAAAGTTGCGATTAATGGTTTTGGCCGCATTGGCCGAAACGTCTTGCGCAGCATCATTGAATCCGGCCGCACCGACCTTGAGGTGGTGGCGGTTAATGATCTTGGTCCGGTGGAAACCAATGCGCATCTGCTGCAATATGACAGCGTCCATGGCCGTTTCCCGGTCGAAGTGAGTGCGTCAGAGGACAGCATTGATGTGGGGCGTGGCCCGATCAAGGTCACAGCCATGCGCAACCCGGCGGATTTGCCGTGGTCGGATGTGGATGTGGTGATGGAATGCACCGGCGTCTTTAACTCCAAAGAGGCGTGTCAGGCGCATCTTGACAATGGGTCCAGCCGTGTCCTGATTTCCGCACCGGGTAAAAATGCCGATAAAACAATTGTATATGGCGTGAATGACGATGCCCTGACCAAAGACGACATCGTTGTCTCAAATGCGTCCTGCACCACCAATTGCCTTGCCCCCGTGGCCTATGTTTTGAACAACGCGATCGGGATCGACCGCGGCTTTATGACCACGATCCATTCCTACACCGGCGACCAGCCGACGCTGGACACCATGCATAACGACCTCTACCGCGCCCGCGCGGCGGCGTTAAGCATGATCCCTACGTCGACCGGCGCGGCCAAGGCGGTGGGATTGGTGTTGCCGGAACTGAATGGTAAACTCGACGGTGTGGCGATCCGTGTGCCAACCCCGAACGTGTCGGCCGTCGATCTGACATTCACCGCCACCCGCGACACCAGCGTCGAAGAGATCAACGACGCCATTCGGCAGGCTGCGGATGGTCCGCTGAAAGGCGTTCTTGGATATACCGACAAAAAGCTGGTGTCGTCCGATTTCAACCATGATCCTCATTCGTCGATCTTTCACACCGACCAGACCAAGGTCATGGATGGGCGGATGGTGCGCATCCTGACGTGGTATGACAATGAATGGGGCTTTTCGAACCGGATGGCGGACACGGCTGTTGCCATGGGCAAGCTGATCTAGGCACCTGATCCAGCCTTGCAGCACATGCAAGGCGGCCTTTCCTTTCTGTGCATTGTGCTGCGCTGCAGCATGACTATTTAGTCTCTTGTAGCTGTTAGCGCTCACAGCGCTGCAGCGCAGGACCATAAAGCACGGAAAGGACTAGTACATGGCCCAATTTATGTCTTCCCTGCGGACCCGTCTTCAAAAACGGGCCGCCTATTATCAGACTGTCAGCGAAATCCGCTCTATGCCGTTGGATGTGGCGCTTGATCTGGATATTTATCCCGGCGATGCCGAGAAAATCGCATATGAGGCTGTTTACGGCCGCTGATCGTCGATTCCCAAAGCCACTCTGACACAGCCGCGCGGTCCTTGCGCGGCTTTTGTCGTTTCAGGACGTCTGGTGGTCCAACAGGTCACGCGCCTGTGCGCGCCCCAAGGGATCGTCTGCCAACACCCGGCGCAGGGTATGCATGCTGTGCAGATACACTTCGCGCAGCAACGCGATTCTGGCCTGGGGATGAATGGGCAATCTGGCACGACCGCCATAGCTATACTGCGCCGGACACACAAAATCCGGCGCGGTCAGCGTAAAGGTCACACCTGCCGCATCGCCGATCCTGCTGACGATGTCACCGTCAAGATTGATGTTGATCAGATGGGCTTTGGTCTGGTCGCGCAAAGGCACATCCGCCTGCTGCATCAAACGATGCACCGCACGGACGCCCACACCCACCGGCAGGTCATCGGTCAAACGGGACATCCCCGCCACCAGTGCCCGATCTAGCATCGAGACACTCAAACCCGGTCCATTGAACGACACCGCCGCCGCCGCAAGCCAATTCTGCCCGGCAAGATGATGGGCGACGTATTTCGTCAAAGCACCGCCCAGCGAATGACCACACAGATAGGTTCGGTCCGGGACCAGATGATGGTCTTTGATCATGGCCTCGGCAAAGGCAATGGCCCGCGCGAATTGGGGCGGGACATCTTCGGGTGCTGCGTCAACCGGTATCGGATCTGCCGACGCATCAATGCCACGATAGGTGATCGTTGCCGCATCATGCGTTTCGTACACGGCCGCCGCAAAGCCATTGTCGCTGGTATAGGACAGTCGGTTGAGCGTGGCAGCGTCGGGCAGATCGGCAGGCGCAGGATCTGGGAAAGACGCGGCATAAATACCGGAGTCGTCCCGCGTGTAGATATCTTCCGCCATCAGCGCCAGTTGATACACCGTTGGCATGTCACGCTCCGCCCCGATCAACCAGCAAGGCGCGTTACGCGTCCGAGAACCGTTTGACCAAGGCATCCCGCACAGGTGCTGTCACAAATTTGCTCACATCGCCATTCAGACGGGCAATTTCCTTGACCAGCTTGGAGGCAATGGCCTGGTGGCGCGCTTCGGCCATCAGGAACACCGTTTCAACACTGTCATCAAGCGCGCGGTTCATGCCGACCATCTGGAATTCATATTCGAAATCAGACACCGCCCGCAGACCGCGCACAATCAAGGTTGCGTCGACATCCCGCGCGCAATCGATCAGCAGGTTTTCGAACGGATGGGCGATGATCTCGATCCCGGTCTGTTCCGCCAGCGCCACACATTCCGCTTCGATCATGGCCACACGTTCCTCTAACGTGAACAACGGGCCCTTGTCGCGATTTATGGCCACACCGATCACCAGCCTGTCCACCAGCGCCGAGGCCCGGCGGATGATGTCGATATGGCCCATTGTGATCGGATCAAATGTCCCGGGGTAAAGAGCGATGCGCATGGGCGATCTCCGGCGTGTGGTGGTGTTTCGCCTGTCTGGCATCAAAACTCTGGGAAGTGCAAGGCACCCAGATCCGCTTTTAGTGCCCCATGATCATCCCTTCGAGCGCATCTTTCTCCATCGTGAGTTCATTCAACCGGGCTTTGACCACATCCCCGAGGGTGATAAGACCCACCAGCTTGCCGTCTTCGACCACAGGCATGTGCCGAAACCGGCCCGCCGTCATCTTGGCAAGCACATCATCGGCTTTTTCCTGCCGTTCGCAGGTCACCAGTTTCGATGTCATATAGGCATCCACGCTTTCGGTCAGACAGGCACTGCCGCGTGTCGCCAATTCCCGCACGATATCCCGTTCCGACAAAATGCCCTTGGCGGTCACACCATCATCCGAAACGACAACGGTCCCTATCCGTTTTTCGGCAAGGATTTTTGCCGCTTCCGACACCATCGTCCCGGATGCAACCGTCACGACAGCGTCATTGTTTTTACTTTTCAGGATTTTTTGCACGGTCATAGCGGCTCCTCCTCCAGTAGCGACGCATTTTCTATAGCGTCCTCACCTGACAACGATCTGTCAAGTCATCATAACAACGCCTCCAGCCGCATCACTTCGGCTTTGACGCCCTGGGCAAGCGCGTTGGCAAACCGGCTGATCCGGTCGAGACGCCGGTCTTCGGCATGACGGACCAGATAAAAGCTGCGCAAAAACGACACCTCGTTGATCAGCAAACGCCGCACACCCGGCGCAAACGGCAGTGCAAAGTCATGCGCGATCCCGATCCCGCCGTGGTGGCGCAAAAGCTGAAGCTGGACTGAGGCCGAATTGGACGCCAGCGCGACGCGGTCAAGGGTCAGGTCACTGAGGTAATCCAGTTCCTTGTCAAAGATCATGTCGGGGATATAGCCGACGATCCGGTGTCCGTGCAGATCCTGCAGCGACGTGATCGGTGGCAGGGTCGAAAGATAGGTGTCGCTGGCCGCCAGATGCAGACGGTAATCGGTGATCCGCTTGTAAGACAGGCGCGATGCAGTTGGCGGGCTGACCGTGATCGCCATATCCGCCTCGCGACGTGACAGGTTCACCACACGCGGCAGGGCCACGATTTGCAGGTCCAGATCCGGATTGGCCTTGGACAGATCGGCAAAGACGCGTGGCAGGACAAAATTGGCACAGCCATCCGGAGCTCCGATACGGATCTGACCGGACAGCGTTTCCGCATCCCCCGTCAGCACAGAGCGCGCGCCCTGCATTGCCTGTTCGGCTCGTTCAGCATGATCGACCAGCCGCGTGGCCGCGTCGGTCATGGCATAGCCCTGGGGGCTTTTGACAAACAGCGCCTGCCCTACGGCCTCTTCCAGCCGCGCAATCCGCCGACCCACTGTCGCCGGGTCCATGCGCAGCGCTTTGCCCGCGCCCGACAGGGTTTCATTGCGGGTCACGGACAGGAAAATTCGCAGATCATCCCAGCTTTGCACAGGTCATCCTTTGCATTTTTGCAAAACTCCTTTGGCACATTGCCTCTTTGATACGCAAATTTGCAAGGCTATCCTGCATGCAGATTGGGAGAATTATCATGCAAGAGCTTACGCACTTTATTAATGGCGCACAGGTCAAAGGCACCTCTGGCGATTTCGGCGATGTCTTCAACCCGGCAACCGGTGAGGTTCAGGCAAAACTGCCGCTGGCCACACCGGACGAGGTGTCGAAAGCCGTCGAAGACGCGGCAGAGGCGCAGGTCGCCTGGGGCGCCACCAACCCGCAGAAACGCGCGCGGGTGATGATGAAGATGGTCGCGCTGATGAACCGCGACATGGACAAGCTGGCCGAGGCGCTGAGCCGCGAACATGGCAAGACGATCCCGGACGCCAAAGGCGATCTGCAGCGCGGGCTTGAGGTGATCGAATACTGCATCGGCGCGCCGCAGATGCTCAAAGGGGAATACACCGATGACGCAGGCCCCGGCATTGACATGTATTCCATGCGTCAGCCTTTGGGTGTGGTCGCGGCGATCATGCCGTTCAACTTCCCGGCGATGATGCCGCTGTGGCATGTCGGCCCTGCGCTTGCCTGCGGCAATGCCGTGGTGCTGAAACCGTCTGAACGCGACCCATCCGTGCCGCTGATGCTGGCGGAACTCTTTGTCGAAGCGGGCCTGCCTGCCGGTGTGTTCCAGGTTGTGAATGGCACGAAAGAAGCCGTGGATACCCTGCTCGATCACGAGATCATCCAGGGCGTGTCCTTTGTCGGGTCCACCCCCATCGCGCAGTATATCTACAGCCGCGCCACCGCGAACGGCAAACGCGCGCAGTGCTTTGGCGGGGCGAAAAACCACCTGATCGTCATGCCGGATGCCGACATTGACCAAGCCGCCGATGCCCTGATCGGGGCTGGTTTCGGGGCGGCTGGCGAACGCTGCATGGCGGTGTCGGTTGCGGTGCCTGTCGGCGAAGAAACCGCCGACCGCCTGATTGGCGCGCTGGTGCCGCGCATCGAAAAGCTGCGTGTCGCTCCCTATACAGACGGGGATGATGTGGATTTCGGCCCCGTTGTCACCCGCGAAGCAAAAGAGCGGATTCTGGGCCTGATCCAATCGGGTGTCGATCAAGGCGCGGAGCTGGTCGTCGACAACCGCGACTTCAAATTGCAGGGCTATGAGGACGGCTTTTTTGTTGGTCCGCACCTTTTCGACAAGGTGACGCCCGACATGGACATATACCGTCAGGAAATCTTTGGTCCCGTCCTCAGCACCGTGCGCGCAGGGTCTTACGAAGAGGCGCTCAAGCTGGCGATGGATCACGAATACGGCAATGGCACCGCGATCTTTACCCGCGACGGCGACACGGCCCGCGACTTTGCGCACCGCGTGAATATCGGCATGGTCGGCATCAATGTACCGATCCCGGTGCCGCTGGCCTATCATACGTTTGGCGGCTGGAAGAAATCCATGTTTGGCGACCTGAACCAGCACGGACCGGACAGTTTCAAGTTCTACACCCGCACCAAGACAATCACGTCGCGCTGGCCCTCGGGCATCAAAGAAGGCGGCGAGTTTAACTTCAAAGCAATGGACTAAATCAGACCGGGCCGCTCCATTTCGGGGCGGCCCGCCGCATTGGCCGCGCCTGTGTCGCGCTGGAAAACATGGCCGCGTGTCCTGCCGGCCCGGCTGTCCTCGACATGCGAAACCGCATATCTCGCCTGCTACGGTTGGGGCGGGTTCTGGTTCCGGTCGTCATTCATTGCGAAAGACCGCGCGATAATATCTTTAATCCATTGATTTTTTGCAAGACTTCGGAAAAGCTGATCCGGTTCACACCGTTTTCTCGAAAGTCATTATGCCCATCGCAGTCGACACCACGCCAAAGCGAAACCTTGGGTTTCCGCGCAATATCGGCGTGCCCTTCTCCCAGCCGCACACGCGGTCCAGTGCGAACAGACGGTGCCAGATTTTTGCATCCCTCACCCTCATTATTCAAAAGAGATGTCATGCCTGCAACGTTTCAAATCCTCGCAGATCATAACCTGGTCTATGTGCAATATAGCGGCCTCATGCTGGTCGAAGACAGCCTCAAAGCGTTTGGCGCATATGCACAACATCCAGAGGCGCGACCGGGGCAGCGCCATTTGATCGACCTGTCCCGCATCACCGATATGGAACGCGATTTTGCACGCGTGATGGCCCTGCAGGCGCGCAAAGGCGAAGACCTTGCCGCGCGCGAGCTTGAAACGATGATGGTCTACTATGCCATATCGCCGATTTCACAAAAAGCGGCGGCCTTGGCCAAAAACGGCTGGTCGCACGCGCATGGCGTGGTGGCCATTGTTCAGGATTCCGAAGCCGCGGCCCTGTCATCCCTGGGAGTGCCGTTTGAAACATTTGCCGCGCTGCTGGAAGCGGGATCATCGCAATCCGCCTGAGCCGGTGACAAATGCGTCCGAGGGGCTAAGATGCGATGAACAAGACATGAGGTGCGGCATGCAGGAACCCGAATTTTCATTGGGCATAGAAGAAGAATACCTGCTGGTCGATCTTGACAGCTATGCACTGGCCGAAGCGCCGCCTGACTTGATGACCGACTGCGCGGCAGAGTTGGAAAAACAGGTCAGCCCTGAATTTCTTCAATGTCAGATCGAAATCGGGACCAAGGTCTGCGGCGATATCAAAGAGGCCCGTGATGACCTCAAGCGCCTGCGCAGCACGGTGGCGCGCTGTGCCAGGCAGCACAATCTCGCGCCGATTGCTGCCTCGTGCCATCCGTTCGGCGACTGGAAGACCCAGCACCACACCGACAAGGACCGTTATAATGATCTTCAGGATGCGCTTGGCGGTGTTGTGCGGCGGATGCTGATCTGTGGCATGCATGTGCATGTGGGCCTGAACGATGATGCGCTGCGCGCCGATTTGATGGGTCAAATGGCGTATTTCCTGCCGCATCTATTGGCGCTGTCCACCTCTTCCCCGTTTTGGCAGGGCGAAGACACCGGCCTTGCGTCTTATCGCATTTCGGTCTTTGACAACCTGCCGCGCACCGGCCTGCCGCCGCAATTTGACAATTGGTCGGAATATCAACGGTCGGTGCAGGTGCTGATTGATATCGGCATCATTGAAGACAGCTCCAAGATCTGGTGGGATCTTCGCCCTTCGGCGCAGTTTCCCACGCTTGAAACCCGGATCATGGATGTGCAGCCCCGCATTGAGGACACATTGACGCTGGCCGCGCTCAACCAATGCCTGATGCGCATGCTGTGGCGTCTGCGGGTGCGCAACCAACGCTGGCGGCGCTATGACCCCTTTCTGATCGGCGAAAACCGCTGGCGCGCGCAGCGGTACGGCATCACCGACGGGCTAATTGATTTTGGCCGGGGCGAAATTGTCTCGATGTCCGATCTTATGGACGAACTGATGCTGCTGATCGAAGAAGATGCCGGCGTGTTGCACTGCGTGCGCGAAGTTGAACACAGCAAGACGATTGTCGCCAAAGGCAATGGAACATCGCGCCAACGCGCTGTCGCCGCCAAAGTGCAAGCAGACGGCAAAGACACCGATGCCCAGATGCGCGCCGTGGTTGCCGATCTGGTCGAGGCGTTTCACGAGGGGCTGTGAGGGCTTGCAAAACTTCTGAAACAGTTGGCACGTACACGCAGCCCAAAAGTATGGCCCACAAGAGGAGCGACGCCATGGATTTTGCCCTGAGTGAAGAGCAAACCGCGATTTTCGATATGGCCTATGCGTTTGGCCAGGACAACATCGCGCCCCATGCACGCGATTGGGAGGCGCAGGGCACCATCCCCAAAGACCTGTGGTCGCAGATCGGCGCATTGGGCTTTGCCGGGCTTTACGTCTCCGAAGACAGCGGCGGCACCGGGTTGTCGCGCCTCGATGCGACGCTGGTGTTTGAGGCCCTCTCCATGGCCTGCCCGTCGGTGGCGGCCTTTCTGTCGATCCACAACATGTGTGCCAAGATGATCGACACATATGCCGATGACACCATCAAGGCCCGCGTGCTGCCCAAGGCCATCACTATGGACAGCGTGCTAAGCTATTGTCTGACCGAACCGGGCAGCGGGTCGGATGCGGCGGCGTTGAAAACCCGCGCTGATCGGACCAATGAAGGCTACACGCTCAACGGCACCAAGGCGTTTATTTCTGGCGGCGGCTATTCCGATCTTTATATCGCCATGGTGCGCACCGGCGAAGATGGCCCCAAAGGCGTGTCTGCCGTTCTGGTCGAGGATGGCACCCCGGGGCTTAGCTTTGGCGGGCTGGAAGACAAGATGGGCTGGCGGTCGCAACCCACACGCCAGGTGCAGTTTGACGATTGCAAGATCCCGGCAGACAACCTGCTGGGCGAGGAAGGCCAGGGTTTCAAATATGCCATGGCCGGTCTCGATGGCGGGCGCCTGAACATCGCCGCCTGTTCGCTGGGGGCCGCGCAATCCGCGCTGGATGCGACGCTGGCTTATATGAACGAACGCAAGGCGTTCGGAAAACCCATCGACCAGTTCCAGGCGCTGCAATTCCGCCTGGCGGATATGGAGATCGACCTGCAAGCCGCGCGCACCTTCCTGCGGCAAGCCGCCTGGAAGCTCGACACCGGAGCGCCGGACGCCCCAAAATTCTGCGCCATGGCCAAGAAACTGGTCACCGAAACCGGCAGCACCGTGGTCGATCAGTGCCTGCAATTGCATGGCGGATATGGCTACCTGTCCGATTATGGCATCGAAAAACTGGTGCGCGATCTGCGGGTGCATCAGATCCTTGAAGGCACCAATGAAATCATGCGACTGATCGTGGCACGACAGATGCTGGCGTCCTGATTTTCTTCGTTTCATAAATATCTTGGGGGTGAGGCCGCAGGCCGAGGGGGCAACGCCCCCTGCCCCCGCGACCAAAAGGCAAAGCGCGATGACTGATATCCACATTCGCCAAGACGGCCATGCCGGACATATCACCCTGCAACGGCCGAAAGCGCTGAATGCGCTGACATATGATATGTGTCTGGCGATTGAAGACGCGTTATGGGCCTGGCGAACCGATCCGACGATCAAGCTGATCTTGATCGACGCCGAAGGCGACAAGGCGTTTTGCGCCGGTGGCGATATCGCTGAAATGTATGCCACAGGCACCGCCGGCGATTATAGCTATGGTCAGCGGTTCTGGCGTGATGAATATCGGATGAATGCGCTGATTGCGGAATACCCCAAACCGGTGGTCAGTTTCCTGCAAGGTTTTATCATGGGTGGCGGTGTGGGCGTGGGCTGCCACGGCTCGCATCGCATCGTCGGCGAAACCAGCCAGATCGCGATGCCCGAATGTGGGATTGGTTTGATCCCGGATGTGGGCGGCTCGTATCTTCTGGCGCATGCGCCAGGTCGGCTTGGAGAATATCTGGGGCTGACGACCGACAGAATGGGCCCTGGCGATGCGATTCATGTGGGGTTTGCCGATCTGTTTATCCCGCAAGCGCAGTGGGACAAGATCAAATCGCAGCTTTGCGCAAGCGGCGATGTCGCCGGGCTGTCTCAGGCCGCAACCCCGACACACAACGCACCGCTGCGCGACGTGCAAGCCAGGATCGACACGCTGTTTTCAGGGGCGTCGGTCCAGGATATTGTCGACGCCCTGTCGGACGACAGCAGCGACTTCGCGTCAAAGGCTCTTAAGAAACTGTCGCGCAATTCACCGCTGTCGATGGCCTGTACGCTGGATATCCTGCAACGCTTGCGCGCGGAAACGCCTACCCTTCGCCGCGCGCTTGATCTGGAATACCGCTTCACATCGCGCAGCATGCAACAGGGTGATTTCCTCGAAGGCATCCGCGCGGCCATTATTGACAAAGACAAGTCGCCCAAGTGGCGGCATGACATGGGCCGGGTGCCAAAGGCCGACATCGCCGCGATGCTGCGTCCGGTTTCAGGCGACCGGCTGACATTCGAAAAAAGGAGCGCGGAATGAATATCGGGTTTATCGGATTGGGAAATATGGGGGCCCCCATGGCGGCCAACCTGGCGGCGGCTGGCCACAATGTTGTCGGCTTCGACACGGTAGATGTGACGGTCGAGGGTGTTTCGATGGTCACATCCGCGGCCGACGCCGTGGCAGATGCGGATGTTGTGATCACCATGCTGCCCAACGGCGACATCCTGCGCGCGGTTGCGGCACAGATCATTCCCGCGATGAAGACGGGGGCCGTGCTTTTGGATTGTTCGACGGTCGATGTCGAAAGTGCCCGTGCGGTGGCCGCAGATGCCGATGCGGCTGGTTTGCTGCCGCTGGATGCACCTGTGTCCGGTGGCATTGGCGGCGCATCAGCAGGGACGTTGACCTTTATGGTGGGTGGATCAGACACAGCCTATGACACCGCCCTGCCCTTGTTCGACATCATGGGACAAAAGGCGGTGCATTGTGGCGCATCCGGAAACGGTCAGGCCGCCAAAATCTGCAACAACATGATCCTTGGCGTGACCATGATCGCCACTTGCGAAGCCTTTGCGCTGGCCGACAAGCTGGGTCTGGATCGTCAGGCGATGTTTGACGTGGTCAGCACCTCCTCTGGGTATAGCTGGTCAATGAACGCCTATTGCCCCGCCCCCGGCGTGGGCCCACAAAGCCCGGCAGACAATTCCTATCAACCGGGTTTTGCCGCGGAATTGATGCTGAAAGACCTCAGACTTAGCCAGCAAGCCGCGCAGGCTGTGGATGCCGACACCCCCCTGGGGCAGTCCGCAACCGATCTGTATACGACCTTTGTCGAGGACGAAGATGGCAAGGGCAAAGACTTTTCCGCGATGTTGCCTCGGTTTGAAACACGGCGCAGAACCTGAAACTGAGATTCAGCTTTTTGACCTGTGTCATATGCGAGCGACGGAATATCACCTATGATGGAGGTTGAACTGAACAGGAGAGTGATATGTTTGAGAAAAACGTCGGGACCGTCGATCGGACTGTCCGCATTGTCGTCGGTCTGGCCTTGTTGGTTGCCTTCTTTGCCGGGGTCGGAGGCAGTTGGAACTGGCTGTTTCTGATCGGCATTGTGCCGCTTGTCACCGGCCTGACCAAGACCTGCCCAGCCTATAGCCTGTTCGGGATCAGAACCTGCCCGAAACCGTAACCACGTGACCAATTGCGGCGAAATTGGAAACAATCGCCGCTTAACAACCAATAATTAACCTAAATTCCTGCGCACTGATGCCGCCTTGTTCCGCGATCAAACGTCAAATCGTTTGATGTTTCTCAAGGCGGTGTTGGTATGCCAATAGCTCAGGATCTTCCCATCAATACGGGCGCATCTGCGTTCGACATGGCACAAGCCATTTTTGGCGCTGGCATCACCGTAAATCCAGGCGCGGCCGTGACCTTTTACAGCGGCGCGGGCCGCGCGTCTGGCATCTATTCCAACGGCGATACGATATCCCCGGAACTGACACCTGGCGACAGCGGGGTCATCCTGTCCACCGGCGACGCCCGGGACATCACCAACAATTCAGGATCGTTGAACACCAACACGTCTGGGTCAACGTCCTCGCGCAACAACTTTTTCCCAAGCTCGGACGCCGATTTCAACGCATTGGCCGGCGCGGCACAGGTGTATGACGTGGCTTTCCTTCAGGCCGAATTCGTCCCGAACGGAAATGTGTTGACGCTGGATTTCGTGATCAGCTCTGAAGAATATCCGGAATTCATAACCTCGCAATATCTTGACGCGGTTGGGATCTGGATCAACGGCGTGCAAGCGACCGTCAGCATAGGCAGTGGTCAGGTGACGGTTGGCAACATCAACGGTGCCACTGCCCCAAACCTGTACAATGATAATTTCACTGGGGCCAACAACGATGCCTTCAACACCGAAATGGACGGCTTCACCGTCACTCTAAGCGTATCGGCACCGGTTAATCCGGGGGAGCCGAACACGATCAAGATTGGTGTGGCTGACCTGACCGACTTTCGATACGACACCAATCTGTTGATCGCAGGCGGGTCTGCGCAATCGAACCTTGTGGCGGTTGACGATGCGGCCAATGTCGGGCTGAACAGCACCAAAGTGATCGACGTTCTGGGCAATGACGTTGCAAATGGTGGCACCTTGGTGGTCACTGAAATCAACGGAATTGCCGTGAACCCGGGCGACTCTGTGACACTCACCTCTGGTCAGGTGGTCACGCTGAACGCGGACGGGACGTTGACAGTTGACGCCGATGCGGACGCCGAAACCGCATATTTCAACTATACCGTCGAAAATGGTCTTGGGAATTCCGACACGGCCATCGTGCAGGTTACGCAAATGCCGTGTTTTGTCGCCGGAACACTGATCGACACACCCGGTGGTCCCGTGCCTGTCCAAACGCTAAAGGCCGGGGACGTTGTTCTGACGCTGGATGACGGGCCGCAACCGGTGCGATGGGCCGGTGCGCGGGACACCATCGCCGAAGGCGATTTTGCGCCCATTTGCATCGCCGCCGGTCATCATGGCGCGACATCGGATATCTGGCTGTCGCCACAGCATCGCGTTCTGGTGCGTGATATCTGGGCCGAACTGCTTTTCGGAGAGCCGGAGGTTCTGGTCAAAGCCAAGGATCTCGTGAACGGAACCAGTGTGAAGCGTGTCGCGACCGGGACAAATGTGACCTATGTTCACCTGCTGTTCGATCGCCATCAAATCCTAGAGAGTTGTGGGCTGGCTTCTGAAAGCTATTTGCCCGGCCCCATGATGTCCAAAAGCTTTGACGCCGAGGCGCAGAACGAAATAATCACGCTATTTCCCGAGCTTGCAGACACAGGTTCAAATGAATGGCAAGCCGCGCGCCCGATCCTTAAGACGCATGAAGCGCGCGCCTTGCAAGCGCGCGCGGCCTGAGCCCCTTATTCCGCAGCGATCTGTTTTTTGGCGTCCAGCATCGGTTTGAGATATCGCCCGGTATGTGATGCGGCAACTTCGGCAATCTGTTCCGGCGTGCCGGTCGCCACGATCTGACCACCGCCATCACCGCCTTCGGGGCCAATGTCGATCAGCCAGTCTGCCGTTTTGATCACATCCAGGTTATGTTCGATCACGATCACCGAATTGCCTTGATCCACAAGTTCGTGCAACACTTCAAGAAGTTTGCGTACATCCTCGAAATGTAAGCCAGTTGTCGGCTCATCGAGAATATAGAGCGTGCGCCCGGTCGAGCGTTTTGCCAGCTCTTTCGACAGCTTCACACGCTGCGCTTCTCCGCCGGACAGCGTCGTCGCTTGCTGGCCGACCTTGATATAACCAAGCCCGACCCGCACCAAGGCATCCATCTTTTCGCGGATGCTGGGCACCGCTTTGAAGAACTCTTGCGCATCTTCAACCGTCATATCAAGAACGTCAGCTATGCTTTTGCCTTTGAACTTGATTTCCAAAGTCTCACGATTGTAGCGCGCGCCTTTGCAAGTCTCGCAGGTGACGTAGACATCGGGCAGGAAGTGCATTTCGATCTTGATGACACCATCGCCCTGACACGCTTCGCAGCGCCCGCCCTTGACGTTGAAGCTGAACCGCCCCGGCTTGTAGCCTCGCGCCTTGGCCTCCGGCAGACCGGCGAACCAGTCGCGGATTGGCGTGAACGCGCCCGTATAGGTCGCAGGGTTGGACCGGGGCGTGCGGCCAATCGGTCGCTGGTCAATGTCGATCACCTTGTCCAGATGCTCCAACCCCTTGATCGTCTCGCAGGGTGCTGGCGTCTGGCGCGCGCCGTTGAGGCGCATGGAAGCCGTCTTGAACAGGGTCTCAATCGTCAGCGTTGACTTGCCGCCGCCGGACACACCGGTCACGCAGACGAACTTACCCAGCGGAAATTCGGCGGTGACGTTCTGAAGGTTGTTCCCCGTGGCCTTGACTACCTTGACCGTCTTTTTCTTGCCTTTGCGCCGCGTCGTCGGAACCGCGATTTCGCGCGCGCCGGACAAGTATTGACCGGTCAATGACGCCGGATCATCGGCCACCTGTTTCGGCACACCGTGGCTGACCACCTGACCGCCATGCACACCCGCACCGGGGCCGATGTCAAAGACGTAGTCCGCCTCGCGGATCGCCTCTTCGTCATGTTCCACCACGATCACGGTATTGCCCTGATCCCGTAGGGATTTCAGCGTACCAAGAAGTCGGTCATTGTCACGTTGGTGCAGCCCGATAGAGGGTTCGTCCAACACATACAGAACACCTGTCAGCCCCGACCCGATCTGCGACGCCAGCCTGATCCGTTGGCTTTCGCCACCTGACAGCGTGCCGGCATTGCGCGACAGGGTCAGGTATTCAAGACCTACATTGTTCAGGAACCCAAGCCGTTCGCGAATTTCCTTCAGGATCGCCTTTGCAATCTCGTTCTTCTGGTTGGTCAGGTGCTCCGGCACGGTATTGCACCAATCAAACGCTTCTTTGATCGACATCTGGACCACCTGCCCGACATGCAGACCCGCGATCTTGACCGCCAACGCCTCTTCCCGCAGGCGGTAGCCGCCACAGGAGCCGCAGGGGCGGTTGTTCTGATAGCGTTCAAATTCTTCGCGAATCCAATTGCTGTCTGTTTCGCGGTAGCGGCGCTCCATGTTGGGAATGACGCCTTCGAACGTGCGCGTGACCGAGTAAACGCGGCCGCCTTCGTCATAGCGGAACGGGATTTCTTCATCACCGGAGCCGTAAAGGAAGACCTGCTGCACAAAGGGATCAAGATCTTTCCAGCGGGAATTTTTGTTGAATTCGTAATGTTTGGCGATGGCTTCGATGGTTTGCAGGAAATACGGGGATTTGCCCTTGCGCCACGGGGCCAACGCACCATCCGCGATTTTCAGCGTCGCATCCGGGACGACAAGCCGCTCGTCGAAAAACAATTCAACACCCAGCCCATCACAGTCCGGGCAGGCCCCGAACGGGGCATTGAACGAAAACAGCCGCGGTTCGATTTCAGAGATGGTGAAGCCACTGACCGGACAGGCAAATTTCTCGGAAAACGTGTGACGTTCCGGCTCACCTTCGCTGGGCGCAGTTTCAAGAATTGCGATCCCGTCAGCAAGATCCAGGGCCGTGCGGAAACTATCTGCCAGGCGTGTCTCCAGCCCCTCTTTGACCACCAACCGGTCCACCACAACGTCAATGTCATGGCGGAATTTCTTGTCGAGCGTGGGCGGCTCGTCCAATTCGTAGAACTGCCCGTCCACTTTGACGCGCTGGAAGCCCTGCTTGCGCAGCTCCAGGAATTCCTTGCGATACTCGCCTTTGCGGTCGCGCACGATGGGGGCCAGCAGGTAGGCACGCGTGCCTTCCTCCATCGCCATCACGCGGTCAACCATATCCTGCACCTGCTGCGCCTCGATCGGCAGACCGGTTGCGGGGCTGTACGGCGTGCCGACGCGCGCGAACAGAAGGCGCATGTAGTCGTAAATCTCGGTGACGGTGCCCACGGTCGAGCGGGGGTTTTTCGATGTCGTTTTTTGTTCGATGGAAATCGCCGGGGACAGGCCCGCGATATGATCTACATCGGGCTTTTCCATCATATCAAGGAATTGCCGCGCATAGGCCGAGAGCGATTCCACATAGCGGCGCTGCCCTTCGGCATAGATCGTGTCAAAGGCCAGCGATGATTTTCCCGACCCCGAAAGGCCAGTGATCACCACAAGCTGATCGCGCGGGATATCCACGTCGATATTTTTAAGATTGTGTTCGCGCGCGCCGCGCACTTCGATCTGTTTCAACTCAGCCATACTGCCCCCATGCTCGTGCATTAACACATAGGGGAGCGCGCCGGTTTAGCCAATGGAAAAGTGAGAACGAAGGCGGAACATGCGGCAGTGACCCGCAGGAAACGTCTAGCGATAGAGCAGTGACGTTCCGTTGTGAAAGACATGAACCTTGTCCGGAGCCGCGCCCAGCTTAACCGGCTTGCCGCGCAGGTCCGCGTGAATACCGGGCAGTTTGCCGATCACCGGTTCGCCATCGCCCTGCTCTTCGAAATAAAGCAGCGTCACCTCGCCCAGGGCTTCGGTGATGTTGACCTTGCCTTCAAAGATATAGTCACCATCGGTTTCAAGGAAATCCTCGGGACGCACCCCGACATTCACCGTCAACCCCATATCCGCATCCGTTGTCGGGTAATCCGACACAGCCGTGCCGCCGCCGTCCATCTTGATCGTGGTCTGCTGACCAGTGCCCACAATTTCGCCGGGCAAAAGGTTCATCGAGGGCGAGCCGATGAATTGCGCCACGAATTCGCTGTTCGGACGTTCATAAAGCTCAAGCGGCGCGCCGACCTGTGCGATACCCTTATTGGCCAGAACCACGATCCGGGTCGCCAGCGTCATGGCTTCGACCTGATCATGCGTCACATAGATCATGGTGCTTTCAGGCATCTGTTCCTTGAGCTGGGCAATCTCGATCCGGGTCGCCACCCGCAGCGCGGCATCAAGATTGGAAAGCGGCTCGTCGAACAGGTACACTTTGGGATCGCGCACAATCGAGCGGCCAATGGCAACGCGTTGGCGTTGTCCCCCTGATAGGGCCTTGGGCAGACGGTCAAGATATTCGTCAAGCTGCAGCATCTTGGCTGCGCGGTTCACGGCCTCGTCGATCTCGGCTTGTGGTTTCTTGGCGATCTTGAGCGCGAATTGCATGTTTTCGCGCACGGTCATATGCGGGTAAAGCGCGTAGGACTGGAACACCATCGCAATGCCGCGCATCGCAGGCGGCATGTCATTGACCATCTCTCCATCAATTTCGAGCGTGCCGCCAGTGATTTTTTCAAGCCCGGCAATCATGCGCAAAAGCGTGGACTTGCCGCAACCGGATGGCCCGACAAACACGATCAATTCGCCTTGTTTGATATCAAGATTGATGTTGTTCAGCACGTTCACCGCGCCAGCATAGGTCTTTTCGACATCCGTCAGCTTCAGGTTTGCCATGATCTGTCCCTCCCTTACCCTGACCGCTCAGGATTTCATTTTCAGCGCGAGGCTGGGTTGCCACGGGCCAAGATGCAATTTGCCGTCCGGCTGAGGTCCGGCACTGCCCAATTCAAGACCGATTTGCGCCCAGCTGCCTTTTGGCATGTTCATGGTCGCGGGCTGATCGCTTAGGTTGAAAGCGCAAAAAATCGTGGTGCCTTCATAGCTGCGCGTGAAATACACGATGCTATCGGTTTTCTTGACGCCGTCATGATCGCCCTTGGCCAGCGCAGGCTGCGCGTGGCGGAATGCGATAGCGCGGCGGTAATGATGCAGAATGGCGGCCGGATCATCCTCTTGATGGGCCACGGTGCGCTGCAGATGCTCATGGCTCACCGGCAACCAGGGCTGACCTTCAGAAAAGCCACCATTCTGGTTTGACAGCTCCCAGACCATCGGCGTGCGACACCCGTCGCGGCCCTTGAATTCGGGCCAGAATTCAATGCCATACGGGTCTTGCAGATCTTCAAAGCCAACGTCAGCCTCGGACAAGCCCAGCTCTTCGCCCTGATACAGGCACACCGATCCGCGCAGGCACATCAGCAGCGTTGCAAACAGACGTTGCGCCGCTGGCGTCAAATCCCAGCGCGTGGCATGGCGCACCACGTCATGATTGGAAAACGCCCAGCAGGCCCAGCCATCTGCGGCCACCTGATCCACCTGCCCCAGCACCGAGACGACACGATCCGCCGTGGGCGTAACGCCTGACAGGAATTCAAAGGCATAGCACATATGGACGCGGTCCTCGCCCTTGGTGTATTCACCCATCAATTCCAGCCCGCGCTGCGCGTCTCCGACTTCGCCCACCGATGTTGTGGCATCGTATTCGTCCAGCAGCGCACGAAACCGGGTCAGAAACTCAAGGTTTTCGGGTTGGTTTTTGGAATAGATGTGATCCTGGTGGTTATACGGGTTTACCGATGGCGCGATGGTTGAATTGCGCTGCTCTTTGGGCAGACCCGGATTGCTGCGCAAGTCCTTGTCGTGAAAATAGAAATTGATGGTATCAAGCCGGAAGCCATCAACCCCCCGATCCAGCCAGAACCGCGTCACGTCCAGCAACGCGTGTTGCACATCGGGATTGTGAAAGTTCAGATCGGGCTGCGATGTCAGGAAATTGTGCAGATAATACTGTTCGCGTCTCGCGTCCCATTGCCAGGCCGAACCGCCGAAGATGGACAGCCAGTTGTTCGGCGGCGTGCCGTCGTCTTTGGGGTCGCTCCACACGTACCAATCGGCCCTGTCGTTGGTCCGATCCGCACGGCTTTCGATGAACCATGGATGCTGATCCGAGGTGTGTGACAACACAAGGTCAATCATCACGCGGATGCCCAACCGGTGCGCGGTTTGCACCAGGACATCGAAATCCGCCAAAGACCCGAACATCGGATCGACGTCGCAATAATCGCTCACGTCATAGCCAAAATCTTTCATCGGTGAGGTGAAAAACGGGCTGATCCAGACCGCATCAACGCCAAGCGACGCAACATAGGGCAACCGCTGCGCAATGCCCAAAAGGTCGCCGATGCCGTCAACATTGCTGTCCTGAAAACTGCGCGGGTAGATCTGATAGATCACCGCCCCCCGCCACCAGTCCTTGTCCACCTCGGGTTTCACAGCGGCGTTTGCATGTGCCACGTTCATTATTTGCATTCCTTCAACTGGTGCGCCCGCACCTTTTGACATTGGCCGCGCCACATCGGACGCGACACGTTATTTGACAGAGCCTGCCAGCAGGCCGCGCACGAGGTATTTCTGCATCGCGAAAAACACCAAAAGCGGAACCGAGATCGACACAAACGCAGCCGTGGCCAAGATTTCCCAGTTGCCGCCCCGTGTGCCCAGCAATTCAACGATCTGGTTGGTCATCACCGTGGTCTGGCCCGTGGCGTCAATCAGGAACACCTTGGCCACCAGCAGATCGTTCCAAGTCCACAGGAACTGGAAGATCGCAAAGCTGGCCAGCGCCGGGAATGACAGCGGAAGGATGATCTTGACGAAGATCTGAAACTCCGTCGCTCCATCCACGCGGGCGTTCTCAATGATGTCCCGTGGTAGGCCGACCATGTAATTTCGTAAAAGGTATATGGCGAGCGGAAGGCCAAACCCGGTATGCGCCAGCCAGGTGCCAAGATACCCCTTGCCGATGCCGATCCCCAGATGCAGCTTCAACAGCGGAATAAGCGCCAGTTGCAGCGGCACCACCAACAGACCCACCACCACGGCGATCAAAAGCGCCCTGCCCGGAAAATCCATCCACGCCAGTGCGTAAGCGGCAAATGCCGCAACCACGATGGGAATGATCGTTGCCGGGATTGTCACCGTCAGCGTGTTAAAGAACGCCTTGGCCATACTGTCGGTCGCATCGCCTGAAAACAGCACTTGCTGATAATTCTCGGTGGTGAAATCCGGAGGCACTTCGGCAGTGACAAAGATCCGTTGCCCCCGACTGCCCTCGAACGCCTCGGTGTTTTCCATTCGGTAGCTGCCATCGGCGTTCAAAGTAACCGTTCCGCCACGGCGCAATTCGGCCGTTTCCCCCGGCTGGTACGCCCCGACATCCCGCGAGGACGTGCCCCATGCCGACATTTCGATGCCTTCGGGCACATCGGCCTCGGCGTCTGTGAACAGGTTGCCCTCGATCACATAGACCCCGTCAACCTGCTGTTGCGCATCCGGTCCGGCAGCCCGCAATGTGAGGCTTTGTTCGGTCGGGAACATGGCGTTCCACCAGCCCGAGGTTGAGATCTGGTCCGCAGTACGAAACGACGACACAAACAGACCCACCGTCGGAAACAGCCACAGCGCCACAAGCACCACAACCGAGATGTGAACCGCCCAGGTTAGCGACGATTTGGTTCCTGCAATATTATCCATGATTTGCTTCCCTTTGGTCGCGAGCCATCAGCGCATCTCCTTGCGTGCGTTGCGCACGTTCCAGACCAGAATTGGCGTCACCAGAAGCATGATCACAATCGCACTGGCCGACCCCACGCCCCAGTCATTGGCGCGGAAAAGTTTGTCGAACATGTAATTGGCCAAAACCTGCGTCTCCCATTGGCCGTTGGTCATCGCGAACACGATGTCAAACACCTTGAGAACCACCAGCGTGATCGTCGTCCAGACCACCACGATGGTCCCGGCAATCTGCGGGATTTTGATCTTGAAGAAGATCTGGAACGGGCTGGCCCCGTCCACGATCGCCGCCTCGATGGTTTCCTCTGGAATACCGCGCAACGCAGCTGACAGGATCACCATGGCAAAGCCGGTCTGAATCCAGATCAGGACGGTCATCAGCAGAAAGCTGTTCCAGAACGGAATGGTCAACCACTGGTTCGGATCATTGCCCGTCAGCCAGACATAGATTGCGTTCAGCACGCCGATCTGTTCCGTGCCCGGCGGCCGCGCGTCATAGACCAGCTTCCAGATTACCGCCGCGCCGACAAACGAGATCGCCATCGGCATAAAGATCAGTGATTTGGCAATATTGCCCCAGCTGATCCGGTCGGTCAGCTGTGCTGCCAAAAGACCAAACGCCGTTGACATCGCAGGCACCACAATCAGCCACAGCATATTGTTGCGCATGGCTTCCCAGAACTTCGGCTCGGACGCCATCTGCACGTAATTCGCGAACCCCACGAAATCGTAGGTGGTTGTGCCATCGGCCATCGTCGCGCGCTCTGTCAGCGACAGACGGATCGTTTCGACCACCGGATAGGCCAGGTACAGACCAAGCGCCAAAAGCGCAGGAAGCATGAACAACCAGGGGCGCACAAGATTGGCGCGGTTGATGTTCTTGCCCGCATTCGGCCCCTTGGCCGGAAAGATCACCTTGTCCAACACCTGATTGGAGAAATAGAAATAACTCAGACACCCACCAACACCGATGGCGATGGTCAATAGACCTTGTATCGCGGGATTCATAATTGCCCCTCCCAAGCTGAAAACCTGTTCCGGACGAACGCCGAAACGTCGACACCGATGTTTGCCCCGGCTTTACAAAAACGCCCCGCGTCGTCCCCGGGGCGCATGGACCGCCGTGACTATTTCAACGCGTCCCAGCTGTTCTGAATTTCGCTTGCCACGTCTGCGGCATCGGCACCCCCGGCATAATCGACCATACCGGTCCAGAACGTCCCTGCCCCCACACCACCGGGCATGAGGTCAGAGGCATCAAACCGGAAGGTGGTCGCATCAAGCAGGATCTGGTTCATCTTGGCCGTAGGTTCGTCAATGAATTTGGACAGATCCACACCCTTATGCGGCGTCAGGAAGCCCCCATTGGCCATCCAGATCTCGTGCGCGTCCGTGGTTTGCAGATACGCAATCAGATCATGCGCTGCTTCGTTTTCGTTGGTGATCGCCCAAAGCGTGCCAGCGCCCAGAACCGGTGCGCCCAGGTCTTTGCCTTCATAGGCCGGGAAATAAAAGAAATCCGCGTCCGCGCCAACTTCGGTGCCCGCCGGGAAAAAGGCCGGGATAAACGACGCCTGGCGATGCAGGTAGCACTGGGGCGGGGCCGAAAACAATCCTTTGGGGCTGTCGCGGAAATCGGTCGACGCCACGGCACCCGCGCCCCCGGCCACGTAATCGTCATTACGGGCAAACTCGCCGAATTCCTCGATGGCGGCAACCACGCGGTCATCATTGAACGGGATTTCATTGGCAACCCACTGGTCATAGATTTCGGGCGGCTGCGTGCGCAGCATCATTTCCTCGACCCAGTCCGTCGCGGGCCAGCCGGTAGCCCCACCCGATCCCAGACCGATGCACCAGGGCGTTTCCCCATCTTCCACGATCTGATCGGTGAGCGCCTTCAGCTCTTCCATGGTTTCCGGGATTTCGTACCCGGCATCCTCAAAATTCTCGGGAGAGTACCAAACCAGTGATTTTACATCGACCTTATAGAAAAATCCGTAAAGATCCTCTTCTCCGTCCGGACCGGCATAGGTGCCCAGATCCACCCAGCTTTGACCGGCCGCATAATTGTCGCGCACCCAGTCCGCGGTGCCATCGCGGAATGGAGTCAAAAAGCCCCGTCCAGCCATGTCAGAGGCCAGACCCGGCTGGGGAAAGACGGCCACGTTCGGCGCAGAGCCCGCTTCGGCGTCCACGACGATCTGCTGCTCAAAGCTGTCCGAGCCAACGTAACTGACCGAGTGGCCGGACTTTTCAGCGAAATCCGCAAGAACCTGCTCAACCAGCGCTTGGTCCGGGCCCAGCCACGGGCCGAACACGGTCAGGTTTTCTGCGGATGCGGCGGTTGCGCAAAGCGCTGCGCTTGCCACACTCGATATGAGCGTCTTTTTCATGAAATACCTCCCAAGGTGCGCACGTTGGCACTGTAGTCAAGTCGCTGCTCCGGAATCAGTCCAAAGCGCTTTGGATGCGCGACGGTCGCTTATTTCCCCTCACCTGTCAATTCATAGCACCTCTTAAAAACCGACTATTTTTCGCTGCTTTGCAGCATTACTGCCATCAGAAAAGGGCTTTCCCGAGTCAGCGTTTTATGTGTTAGTCAGACATGATTATCAAAGCGCTTTGGGATTTGGATCGTGAACCTCAAACAATTGTCCGAATATCTGAATCTGTCACAAACCACGGTCAGCCGTGCGCTGAACGGGTATCCAGAGGTGAATGAAACCACCCGCAGCCGCGTTCTGAAAGCCGCGAAAGACCTGAATTATCGCCCCAACACCCGCGCGAAAGGTCTGGCCACGGGGCGCGCGTTGGCCATTGGCCATGTCATCCCGGTGTCCAACCAACATGAAATGGTGAACCCGGTTTTCGGGGATTTCATCGCCGGTGCCGGGGAAAGCTATGCCAAGGCGGGGTATGACATGGTGCTGTCGCTGGTCGCCGATCAGGACGAGGCTCACACCTATCAGGACATCCGCGCCCGCGGCATGGTTGACGGCATCATCGTGCATGGACCGGTGATCAACGATGTCCGGATCGCCCTGCTGTCGCGGATCGGGTTGCCGTTTGTGGTGCATGGGCGGTCAACGGATGTGAACATCCCTTATGCGTGGATTGACGTGAACAATCGCGGCGCGTTTGAACGGGGGGTGCAATTCCTGATCGAACTTGGCCATCGCCGAATTGCCTTGCTCAATGGTCTGGAACATATGGATTTCGCCTTTCGCAGACGGAAGGGATATGAAACTGCGTTGCAAAATAATGGCTTGCCGATCGACCCTCACCTGATGCGCAGCGAAGAAATGACCGAAATATACGGTTATCGCGCCACCAAGGATCTCTTGGCGCAGAAAGCTGCCCCAACCGCCGTGGTCTGTTCTTCGATTATCACCGCCATCGGGGCCCGTCGCGCGGTGCACGAGGCCGGTCTGACCCTTGCGCGGGATGTCTCGATCATCACGTTTGACGACGCGCTCAGCTATCTTGAAAACGGTGACGATGTTCCGATCTTCACCGCGCTGCGGTCATCTGTCCGCTATGCCGGGCGCGAAGCCGCCGAGATGCTTCTGTCGCTGATTGCGGCCCCCGTCGATCCGCCCTCATCGCGGCTGCTGGAAGCAGAATTGATCATTGGCCGCTCCACCGGCCCTGCCCCAAACTGAAGGACATTTTTATTTTATGTTCACGTTTTCCCGCGCGGAGTTTCCCGCCGATTTTCTTTTCGGCACAGCAACCTCCAGCTACCAGATCGAAGGCCACGCCTTTGGCGGTGCTGGCCCAACGCATTGGGATACCTTCGCCGCCACACCTGGCAATGTGGTGCGTGCCGAAAACGGCGACCGTGCCTGTGATCACTATCATCGGTTCGAACAAGACCTTGATCTTGTCGCAGCCGCTGGTCTGGATGCGTACCGGTTTTCCACCAGCTGGGCGCGCATCCTGCCTGATGGGCGCGGCACACCCAATCCCGAGGGGCTGGATTTCTACGACCGTCTGACCGATGCCATGCTAGAGCGGGGATTGAAACCCTGCGCCACGCTGTATCACTGGGAACTGCCCGCCGCCTTGGCCGATCTTGGCGGCTGGCGTAATCCCGACATTGCCAAATGGTTTGCCGATTACACACAGATCCTGATGTCCCGCATCGGAGATCGCATGTTTTCGGTCGCGCCGATCAATGAACCCTGGTGCGTTGCGTGGCTGTCGCATTTCCTCGGCCACCACGCGCCCGGCCTTCGCGATATCCGGGCGACGGCCCATGCAATGCACCATGTTCTGCTGGCCCATGGTCACGCCATCCAAACCATGCGCGGATTGGGCCTGTCGAACCTTGGCGGCGTGTTCAACATGGAATGGGCAACCCCAGTCGATGACAGCCAAGCGGCACAGGATTCAGCCGCGCTGTATGATGGGTACTACAACCATTTTTTCATGTCCGGCGTGTTCAAAGGCAGCTATCCCGACACTGTTCTGGACGGTCTTGGCCCGCATATGCCGAAAGGCTGGCAGGATGATTTTGATGTAATTCAAGCCCCCCTCGATTGGTGTGGCATCAACTATTATACCCGTAAGATCATCGCCCCGAACGATGGCCCATGGCCAAGCCATCACGAGGTTGAGGGCCCCTTGCGCAAGACCCTCATGAATTGGGAAATCTACCCGGAAGGTCTTTATAAATTCCTAACCCGAACGGCGCGCGACTATACCGGCACCCTACCGCTTTATGTGACCGAAAACGGGCTTGCTTCGCCGGATGTGATCCGCGACGGGGCCGTCATCGACACACAGCGGATCGACTACATCAACCAGCATGTCGGCATGGTGCAAAAAGCGCTGGCCGAAGGGGTGCCGGTACAGGGGTATTTCATCTGGTCGCTGCTGGACAATTTCGAATGGGCGCTTGGGTATGAAAAGCGATTTGGCCTGGTTCACACGGATTTTGACAGTCTGGACCGCACGCCCAAAGCCTCTTATCACGCGCTTCAATCCGCCTTGACCCGGAGCTGACATGCCCCTGACCGCCCTCGTCGCCGACCTTGGCGGCACCAACACACGCGTGGCCCTGACCAAGGGCGCGCACGTGCGCACCGACACGATCAAACGGTTCCGCAATGCCGACCATCCTGATCTTCCGGCAGTTTTGCGGGCGTATATGGCCGACCAGCCGGTGACGCCGGACGCCGCCTGTGTCGCCATGGCAGGCCCCGTGCGCGACGGTGTCGGCGCGCTGACGAACCTCAGCTGGACAGTGTCGCGCGATGACATAGCCGCAGTCACCGGCGCGCACACCGTCGCTGTCCTGAACGACCTTCAGGCGCAGGGCCATGCCCTTGGCCATCTGACACCGGACACGGTGCACACCATCCGTGCCGGTCATCCCGCAAGCGACCACGCGGCGCGGTTGGTGATTGGCATCGGCACTGGGATGAACGCCGCCGCGGTCTACCGACTTGATGAACGCACGCTGGTGCCCCCTTCCGAGGCGGGTCACGTATCGCTTCCCGTGCAGGACGACACCGAACTGCGCTTGCTGAACTGGATCACGGCCACATATGGCCCGCCGGGTTTGGAGGACGTTCTATCGGGCAGAGGTTTCGAAAGGGTTTACGCCTGGCTGTGTCATGAAGACGGTGCCGATAGCTTGCTTAACGCGGGCCAGATCATGGCGGCGGTCAACACAGGCACCGATCCCCGGGCCGAGGCCGCCGCGCGTCTGTTTGTGCGCATCCTGGGACGCGCCACCGGCAATCTTGCTTTGGTTCACCTGCCGTTTGGCGGCATCTATCTTTGCGGCGGTGTCGCACGGCATTTTTCACGCCACCTCAAGCGGTTGGAATTCGAAGCTGCCTTTTTGGATAAAGGCCGATTTGCAGAGTTCCTGACCCAGTTTCCGGTGCACGTCATCGAAGATGACTTTGCGGCGCTGTCTGGCTCTGCGGCGCATCTGACAGAGCTTATCGGTTAGCATTTTTTCCCGAAACCACCGCAGGGCAGAGTGTTAGAGGCTCTCACGGATCACACCCGCCGCTGGCAGGTCTCCGGCCTCACAGGTGACAGGATGCGGATTGTGATTGAACCAGAACCGTTCAGTCCCCGTCTCACGCACACGAACCCCGCGTGGAAGAGCGCGTATTTTTACATTAACACGGTCGCATAGATCACTGATAAGACGTTCGAAAAATACTTCATCACCCCATCCACCGCAATAGCTTATCTGTGCAGATCGCATCACCACGGGCAGGCCCGTTTCGGTCTCGAAGACCGTTTCGGCCGATCCTTCAAGATGTTCAAACCAATGCTGACACTGCCCGCCACCGGCAATCGCAATCGGCATGTCTGGCCGTAAGGTTTCAAGACGCGACACGGCTACATCAAGATTTGGCCATGCGGGCGGCAAGGGTGTCGGGATATTGAATTCCGCATCCCGCGCGGCCGATCGCGGCCCGATCAGAACCTCGCAGCCGCTGGTCGATAAGGCCGCTTTCAAGTCGTCGGGCATAACGACCATTCCCGGCGCACAGACGAGCCGATATGCGCCAAAATCCCGGCATTTGGGCGGAAGAATATCAATCGAAAGCCCAAGCTTTCGCATCGCGCGATAGAGCGCAAAAACAAGGCTGAAATAGTCTAAACCCCGCCCCTGAGGCTGCACATCCCAGGCCCATGCAGCGTCATAATCGAAAATTATCGCGACCGGAGCCGTCTGGTGCGCAATATCTTCACACTCTTTCAACTCTTCTGCGACATGCTCGGCTTCGAAATAGCCCGGTGCCGCCACAGAATCGGGTCGCAATAAACCGGCATGCAACTGTTCCTGCGCAAACGGGGCCTGCCTCCAACGGAAATAACAAACGGCTTCAGCCCCATGCGCAAACGCCTCCCATGTCCAGAGGCGCACCATCCCCGGTAAAGGTGCCGGGTTGTACGGGGCCCAATTCACCGGACCGGGCTGTTGTTCCATCACCCACCAGCGGTTTTTCCCAACCGCCCGGTATAGATCATGATGAAAGGCCTGAAAATCGGGGTCCCCTTGTCGCGCAAAATGGCGTTGCGCCTCGGGTGTGGCTCCGACACGATCCTCTAAGAACCCAAGCGGATAGGAATCCCATGTTGCAAAATCCAGGTCTTGCCCCACCGCAAAGTGGTCAAATTCGGTGATGCGGCCCATGTAATTGTGCGATATCGGCGCGTCTGAGACGGGACGAATGCACTCAACCTGTGCGCGGTTGAACGCCACGACCTGATCGGATGAAAACCGTCTAAACGCCTGCATATGGGCCGGGTGCGGTTCTGTGACTGTCCTATTTGGCAGATCGACCTGATCAAAATCATCGTATTCCATCGACCAGAACACCGTGCCCCATGCCTGGTTCAAGGCAGTGATCGTCCCGTACCGGTCGCGCAACCAGTGGCGAAAAGCGGCCATGGCGGCATCAGAATAGGATAAAACCGTGTCATGGCACCCATATTCGTTGTCTGTTTGCCATGCCGCAACATGCGGGTTGCGCCCGTATCGTTCGGCCAGAGCGGTGACTATACGTTTGCTTTCAGATAGATATCCGGCATGGCTAAAGCAGTAATGACGGCGGGAACCAAAGCCGCGCGGATGCCCCATCGCATCACGGGCAAACATATCGGGGTGTTTGTCACACACCCAACGCGGCGGTGTTGCGGTGGGTGTGCCCAACACAACCTTCAGCCCCGCCGCCCCAAGAATGTCAATCGCCGTGTCCATCCAGGCCCAGTCGAAAATGCCCTCTGACGGGGCGATCCGGGACCACGCAAACTCTCCGATCCGCACCCAGGTCATGCCAAGCGCCGCCATGCGGGCAGCATCCTGTTCCCAGATCTCCTGCGGCCAGTGTTCGGGATAATAGCAGGTGCCAAGCGTGCGTTTCATAGCAAAACCCGATGTTCTGACTGGCCCGTGGTGCCCGACGGAGCCGAGAACAGCTTGCCATCGCCGGCATTGGCAGAGGTCAGCCCCTCTGTGGCCGAGGTGATATACAATGTGCCAAGATCCGGGCCCCCAAATGCCGGGCAGGACGCTTGGCGTGCGGGCACGGAAATCGCCGTTTCAAATCCGCCGTCCAGCCCATAGCAAGCGACGCGCGATGCGCCCCATTGCGCGACCCAAAGCTTGCCATTGGCATCCACGACCGCCCCGTCCGGGTTCAACGCCTCTGGGTTCAGATCAACAAACACCTGGGCCGCGCCATCGGGAAAGCCATCTGCATCCAGCATCACGCGCATGATGGTCCGGGTTGGTGTGTCTGTGAAATAAGCGCAGGACCTGTCGTGGGCGAAACAGATCGCGTTTGGAATTGTAAGGCTGTCGAACAACCGGTGCAGCCTGCCATCTATGTAGCGATAGATCGCACCGGCACCGTGTTCGGTGTTTTTGCCCATGGTCCCAATCCAGAACCCGCCCCAGGGATCGGCACGCCCATCGTTGGACCGGGTCCTGTCTGTGTCGATCTCCAGCGGTTGCAAAAACGTGCTTTCCCCGCTGTCTGTCTCAAACACCGACAGGGCCGTTTCGCTGGCAATCAAAAGCACCCCGCTGTCGATCCAACCTGCGGCCGACACATATTCGTCAAAATCCCACACCTGTTCGTCGGTGCCATCGCTGCGGAACAGGCGTTTGCCCAGAATGTCGAACCAGTAAAGCCGCTGTTCCTGCGGATGCCACAAAGGCCCCTCGCCCAGAGTGCAGATCGTGTCGCTGAATATCTCCACCGTCATCGCATCACCGCATCATAGGCCGCGACGATGTCCTGCGCTCGGGTCTTGACCTCCTGAGCCGACATGCCGGGTGTGTAAAGCGCGGAACCGATGCCAAAACCGCTTGCACCGGCGGCGGCCCAGGCCGAAAAGGTCTCGGGGCCGGCCCCGCCCACCGCATAGGTTTCGGTGTCGTCCGGCAGCACCGCTTTCATGGCTTTGAGCCCATCCGGTCCGATCAGCGCGCCGGGAAACATCTTGAGCCCATCTGCGCCGTTGCGCAGCGCGGCGAAACATTCCGTCGGTGTCATCACACCCGGATAGCTTTGCAGACCCGCCTGTTTGGTCGCAACAATCACGCGGGGATTGCAATCGGGCGACACCACCATGCCCGCTCCAAGGCGCGACAGACGGTGGACATCATCTGGCGACAGGACCGTACCGGCACCGATCAGGGCCGATTGGCCAAGAGTTGCAAGCATCCGTTCGATTGACACAAACGGGTCGGGTGAATTCAACGGCACTTCAATCCGGTCAATCCCTGCGTCGACAAGCGCTTCGGCAACGGGCATGACCGCGTCCGGAGTTATGCCGCGCAGGATGGCGATGATCTTGCGGCTCATGTCAGGCGCTCCATTATGTGGGTATAGGCGGCCTTGAGACCTTCCAACGTCATGCGGTCCGCATCGGTACGTTCCACCGGCAAGCCCTGCGCACCCAACGCCTTGGCATAGGCCTGGCATAATTCATCATCACCGATCAGCGCCACATGCTGACCCAGCCAATATGGACGCGCCGCGGCAAGTTCGACCCCGATCAGCAGACCAGACAACCGTGTCCGCGCGGTTTGCGCATCAAGATCGTGCAGCAACCCTTCAGCACGCAACGAAAAAAGCCGTCCAGCCAGCTCTGCGGGATGCGACATGCCGGTGGCGACCGCGTCTTCAAACGCGTCAGCCGACCAGCCGTCTGCGTCAACCGAATGCCGCAGGACGGACTGCTCTGACAGCAGCGCGAACATCTCTCCGGTCATGAAGGTGCGGAAACTGACGATTTCGTTTGCGCTGATATGCACCCATTTCGTGTGGGTGCCCGGCAAACAGATCACCCCGTCAAATTTGGGGTTGAGCGCAAGAAACCCGGCGATCTGGGTTTCTTCGCCGCGCATCACATCGGCCGGACTGTCTTGTTTGACGCCGGGCAGGATATGAACCGAGATGTTGCTGCTTTGGGTGGGCACATAGGTTGCAAAGCGTGCTCCGGGTGGCGCGCAAGGGGCGGAATGGTACGTGGCCTCGGACCAGCCCTGTCGCGAACCGGCCATGCCACATATGATCACCGGCATGGTGTCATCACCCAAGGCATCGCCCAGCAGATCAAGCAACGCGGGCTCGAATCCATCACGGTCCAGCGTTCCCATTCCGGCATCGCTGTCTTTGCGGAATTTGACCTGACCATCCCGCGTCATGCCCCAAACCCGCAGGTGCGATGTTCCCCAATCGACCGCAATCCAGTCCATCACGCGCTCACCGTGACAACGCCGCCATCCACCGCAATTGTCTGACCGGTCATCATTCGGCTGGTTTTTGAGGCCAGAAACAGCACCGCATCGACGATGTCCTGTTCGACCAGATGCTCTTTCAGGCATTGCTTTTCCAGATGCGCGGCCAGCGATGCGGGGTCTGCCCACAGCTCTTTTTGTTTTGGGGTCAACACCCAGCCGGGGGCAAGCGCATTGACGCGGATGTTGTCCGCGCCGACCTCCCGCGCGAGGCATCGGGTCATGCCGGTGATCCCTGCGTTTGACGTGGTATAGGCGACATAGCCTGCATTGCCCATCATGTAGCTGATCGAGCTGAAATTCACGATGGCTCCCCCGCCCGCCGCCTGCATGCCGGGGATCACCGCCTGACAGGCGAAGAAGTAGGCATCCAGATTGATCGACAGAGACCAATCCCAAAACGCGGGGTCGATCTCAAGAGCGCTGTGGCGTTTGTCATTGGCCGCGTTGTTGATCAGAACCTGCACCGGGCCATGCGCATCAGAGGCCTGCGCAATTGCGGCGCGCAATGCATCGGTATCGGTGATGTCACACGGGATGAAAAGCGGCGCGCGCCCGTGCTTTTCGCCCATCTCGGCGGCGAAAGCGGAGGCGTCAGAGCGGCCGACAAAGGCCACCTGCGCCCCCTGCTCCAGAAAGCCGTCTGTCAATGCCGCACCAATGCCGGACCCGCCGCCGGTGATGAAGACCGAGGCATCCTTGAGATCGTGGAATGTCGCGTAAGATGTCATTAAGCAGCCTTTTTCAGTCGGGCAAAGTCGGGCAGCATCTCCCCATGCGCCACCAGCAGATCGGTCACGAGGCTGCGGATCTGGCGCAGGTCCAGCTCGGCTGCGGTGTGCGGGTCCATCATGGCGGCGTGGTAGACGTGTTCCACGTCTTCATCAACCAAGGCACGCACCACCAGTTCCTGAACATTGATCTGCGTCCGCATCAGCGCCACCAGTTGCGGCGGGATGTCATCGACCACCGAAGGCTGCACACCGGTGTGATCCACCAGGCACGGCACCTCGACCGCCGCCCCTGTGGGCAGTTGCGGTGCCTGTCCGCGGTTCGGCAGGTTGCCATAGATCGTGTAGGGCTGGTTCGTGACCATCGCGTTCATGATCTCGGCGGCGAATTCGTGGCTTTTGGCAAGGGTGATTGCCTCGCCCGTGCGATAGGCTTGGGCCTGTTTCGACCAATCCGCCAGCTGCTCCACACAGCGTTGCGGGTATTCATCCAGAGGCACGCTAAACGCTTCGATCAGATCATCGCGCCCGTCCTTGATGAACCACGGCACGTATTCGGCCAGATGTTCCGAGCTTTCGGTGCAGAAATACCCAAGATGCGCCATCACCTCGTAGCGGACTTTATTGGCACAACGCGGCATCAGAAGCGGCGGCTTTGGCAGCCGTCCATTGCGGTAGCCATCGCGCAAGGCCGGATAGAGCGACTGGCCCTTGTGCGTCAGGTCCAAAAAGAACGCGACATGGTTGACGCCCGCCACACGGTAGCGGATCTCGTCTTTGGGCAGATCAAGGTCATGCGCCAGTTCTTCCACCGTGTTCTGCACCGAATGGCACAGCCCGACCTGCTTGACCTGAGGAAACCGCTCGGCGAGCGCCCAAGTGTTGATCGCCATCGGGTTGACGTATTGCAACAGCGTCGCGTCCGGGCACAGCTCGGCCATGTCAGCGGCGACGCGCCAGAGATGCGGCACTGTGCGCAAGCCGCGCATGATGCCCCCAACCCCCAGCGTGTCGCCGATGGTCTGACGCAGGCCATATTGCCTGGGGATGTCAAAGTCGATGACGGTCGACGGCTCGTACCCGCCGATCTGGAACGCGGTCACAACGAAATCCGCGCCCGCCAACGCCCGGCGCTGGTCTGTCGTCGTCTCCACCGTGGCCGACTGCCCCGACGCCGCAATCAGTTTGCGCGCAACCAGCGCCGACTCCTCTAGCCGGGCCGCGTCAATATCCATCAACGCAAAAGTTGCATCGTCCAATGCCGGAAAGTGCAGCACATCCCCCACGATGTTTTTCATGAATATGGTCGAGCCTGCCCCGATAAAGGCGATCCGTGTCATCTGTCGTATGTCCTTATTTCACCGCGCCCAAGGTCAGACCCGCGATAAAGTGTTTCTGCATGAGGAAGAACATCAGCACCGGCGGCAAGGCGGCAACGATGCTGCCCGCGCTCATCAGGTGATAGGCGGCGCGGAATTGTGCGTTAAAGCTGGTGATGCCAGCGGTGACGGGCTGTGCGTCCGGGCCTTGGGTGAGCACGATGGCCCAGAAATAATCATTCCAGATGAAGGTGAAGATCAATACGGCCAAAGCAGCCAATGCAGGCTTCATCAAGGGCAACACCACAAACCAGAAGATGCGCCATTCGGCGACGCCTTCAACGCGGGCCGCTTCGATCAGCGGGAACGGCAATTGCCGGATAAAATTGCGCATGAACAGCGTGCAAAACCCCGTCTGAAACGCAATGTGAAACAGCACCAGACCGGTTTTTGTATTATACAACCCCAAATCCAGCGTCAGATCGCGGACCGGGATCATCAGGATTTGAAACGGCACAAAATTGCCGGCCACAAACATGAAAAACACCCAGAGGTTCGATCTGAACTTGTAAATCCCCAACGCAAACCCGGCCATCGCCGAAAGCGTCACGGCCCCGATCACGGTCGGCACAGTGATCAGCACCGAATTCAGCATGTAGCGCGGCATGTCCGAATTGAAGAACACCTGACCGTAGTTTTCCACCAGGTTAAACGATCCCGGCACGCCCCAATAATTGCCTTGGGTAAAGTCAGATGCAGGCTTGATCGAAAACATCGCCACCGCGATCAGCGGCAGCAACCACATGATCAGCGCAATGGGCAGCATCGTTTTATACGCCGTTTGCGCGACCGGACTAGAGTGTTGGATCGGACGGGGAAACATCAGCGCGCCCCCTTGTCGTCTTGGTACATCGACCACAGGAAATAGGCGATGAATAGCAGCATGATCAGAAACAGCACCACCGCAATGGCCGCGCCATAGCCCATGCGGAACCCGTATTCCGATAGCGCCTTTTCAAACATATAGAACGACAGCACACGGGTTTGCCCAAACGGTCCGCCATTGGTCATGATCGAGATCAGGTCAAACGACCGAAGCGCGCCGATGATGGTGACGACAAACGCGATAAACGTCGCGGGCTTGAGCTGGGGCACAATCACGTACCACAGCATTTTCCACCCCTTGGCCCCGTCCAGCCGCGCGGCCTCGACTTGTTCGGGATCAACAGCGTTCAGGCCGGTCAGGTAAAGGATCATGCAATAGGCGGTCTGCGGCCACAGCCCTGCGGCTATAATCCCATAGGTTGCCAGCGTCGGATCACCCAACACGTTGATCGGATCAAACCCGAACCAACCCAGCATGTTGGACAATAGCCCTTCATTCGGCAGATAAAACCACGCAAACACAAGCCCAACCACAACCTGAGACAGCACAAAGGGAAAGAAAAACAGCGACTTGTAAATCCGTATCCCCGCCACCGTCTGGTTCAGAAACAGCGCAATGAACAATCCCGCCGGAATGGCCAGAAGATAGAACAACAGCCATTTGAGGTTGTTCCACAGTGACACTTCGAACGCGCGGTCGGTCATCAATTCGGAATAATTGCGCAGACCGACATATTCGGCCTCTCCCAGCCCGTCCCAATCGTAAAGCGAGATCGAAAAGCTCTGAAAGATCGGGATGATCACATAAACCGCGAAAAACAGCAGCGCCGGCGCGAGGAACAGCCATGGCGTGATCGCAATCTCGTTGCGCTTGTACCACCCGCGTTTGGGGGCTTTGGTGTCTGGCAAAGCTGTGACGGTCATGGTCGGGTCTCCTGCGCACGGCACATGCGAAAACCTTTGGGCGGCTTGCGGATATGTCGCGCAGCATGGTGCAAGCAGAGCACGCACCCTACGATGGTTGGCGTAGGGTGCGTGATTTCACGCACCCCATTATTTTTAGTAAACGCGCTGGCGCACCTGTTCCAACCGGTTCAGAATGTCATCCAGATTGTCGGGGATCACCATGAATTCCTGCAAACCCTGCATCGCTTCGGCGGCCATTTCGGCCGGAAAATCCCGGTCAAAGAACTGCGCCACACCACCAGGGCTGTTGGACGACAGCATGGCAAAGCCCTCGTTCAGGAATTTGTCATCGTCAATGGAGGCCGATGCGTTGACCGGAAGCTGACCCAGGTTTTCGCCATTGTTGATGATCGTCTGTTCCTCGGCCGACACCACAAAGCGAAGGAATTCACGCGCCGCGTCTTTGTTTTCGGCATTGGCCGGGATGTGGAACGTGTCGGTCGGGGCGTCCTCGGCCAGCTCGACATCGGGGTTGATTGGGGGGAATTGGTAGAAATCAAGCTGATCATCCGTCAGTCCCGCTTCACGCAACGGGGCGACGGCAAAATTGCCCATCAGGTACGCCGCCGCTTCGCCGTTCACCATAAAGGGCAACGCTTCCTGCCAGCTGTAGTTCTGGTGATTGTCGACATAGGCCCCCATGTCGATCAGTTCGCGCCAATTGGCAAAGGTCTGACGCACGCGGTCATCGGTCCATGGGATTTCACCTGCCGCCAGTTGCATGTGAAAATCAAACCCATTGGTGCGCAGGTTCAGGTAGTCAAACCAACCACCCGCGGTCCACAGGAATTTCGACCCGATTGTATAGCATGCGCGGCCTGACTCGACGATGGCCTGGCAGTTGGACTTCATCTCGTCCCAGTTGGACGGCTCTGACAGGCCCAATTCGTCATAAATGTCTTTGCGGTAGTAAATGCCCCATTGGTAATACGTATAGGGCACGCCCCATTGCTTGCCGTCGATGGTCATCGCGCCCTTTGTCGAGGCAAGGTTTTCGGCAATCGCAGGCTCTGCCCAAAGATCGGACACATCCTCGAACAGCCCCGCCTCTACATAGGGGCGCATTCGGTTGGCGGCGTACCACGTGGCCACGTCCGGTGCGTCTGCGGTCAGAAAGTTGCGGATCTGCGTCTTGTAGGCTTCGCGGTCGATCACCGTTGTTTCGATGTTCAAGTCCGGGTGTTTTTCGCCAAACCGCTCGATCATCGCCTCCATCGTCGCGCGCGGTGCCGGGTTCGATGTATCAAGGAAAATCTTCAGGTCGCCGCTAAGTGTCTCTGCAAATGCAGCCGGAGCGGCAAACGCCGCCGCAAGCGCCAACGCTGACGCTTTCAATGTGGAACGCATGGTATCCTCCCTAATGCATCCAAATCTGGTACAAATGGTTTCATTATTTGAAACCTTGTTTTGCATATTGAAATCATAACAGCACATCGCCTATCATTGTCAACAGCCGCAGCGACGCGACGGGCGGCTTAGGGAGGATTTTCGCGAATATGTCGGCAGTCGATAAAAACGACGGAACCGTGGGCAAAGCGCTGGCTGTGCTAGACCAGATCGCATCTTACGGGCGGCCTGTCCGATTTGGCGAAGTGCTGGCGGCATCTTCGTTGCCCAAAGCAACGCTGTACCGCTTTGTGCAAACGCTGACCAATCAGGCAATGTTGCAATATGATCCGGAACGACAGACCTACGCCCCCGGTTTGCGGCTTGTCCGACTGGCACATGCGGCCTGGGCGCAATCGTCATTGGCCCCGGTTGCCCGCCCCCATGTGGATGCGCTAAGCGCCGAAACAGGCGAAACCGTTCATCTGGCCCAGCTGGACCACGCGCAAGTGCTGTATGTTGACAAACGCAACGCGCACGATCCGATCGAAATGTTCAGTCAAGCCGGCAAAGTCGGCCCGGCTTATTGTACCGGGGTCGGCAAGGCGATGCTGGCGTTTCTGCCGGAGCCGGACTTGAGCCATGCTCTGGCGCAGCAAAGCTGGCACCGCTTCACCCATGCAACCCACGGCTCGCCCGAGGAATTGCGCGTCGATCTGGCCGATATCCGCGCCACGGGGCTTAGTTTTGACCGCGAAGAACACGAGGTCGGAATCATCTGTGTGGCGGTGCCAATCCTCAACCGGCAGATGCGCCCTCTTGGTGCCCTGTCGATCACCGACAGCACCCGGCGCACCGATCTGGACACATTGCGCCAGCTTGGGCCGCGTCTGAAACAGGCCGCGCAATCTATTGCGCAAGACGCGGAAAACTGGATCTTTCCCCAGCCACAAACACCGCAGATCATGTCACAGGGAGAACAAACCTATGTCCGGAGTGACGCTTGACCATGTGATCAAACGCTATGGAGCCACACAGGTGATCCATGGGGTCGATCTTGATATTCAAGACGGCGAATTCTGCGTCTTTGTCGGCCCCTCTGGCTGTGGCAAATCCACATTACTGCGCATGGTGGCCGGTTTGGAGGAAACGACGGAAGGCCGGATCACCATTGGCACACGGGATGTCACCCGGCTTGATCCCTCAGATCGCGGCGTCGCGATGGTGTTTCAAACCTACGCCCTCTATCCGCATATGACCGTTCAGGAAAATATGGGGTTTGGGCTCAAGATGACCGGCCATCCCAAATCTGAAATCACCCGCAAAGTCGCCGAGGCCAGCCGCATTCTGAAACTTGATGACTATCTCACGCGGAAACCGGCGGCCTTGTCTGGCGGCCAACGTCAGCGCGTCGCAATTGGCCGCGCCATCGTGCGCGGACCAGAGGTGTTTCTGTTCGATGAACCCCTGTCCAACCTGGATGCCGAATTGCGCGTTGAAATGCGTGTTGAAATCGCCCGTTTGCACAAGGAAATCGGGGCCACAATGATCTATGTGACCCATGATCAGGTCGAAGCAATGACCCTGGCCGACAAGATTGTGGTGCTTCGGGCAGGCCGGATCGAACAGGTCGGTGCCCCGATGGATCTGTATCGTGACCCGGACAACCGGTTTGTTGCGGGGTTTATCGGCTCTCCGGCGATGAATTTTGTGTCCGGTACGGTGCAAGGCGACACGATCTCGTCCGCCGGGCTGGGCGCGCCGGTGGCCAAAACCATCGCGGCCCAAGACGGCCAGAACGTGCTGATCGGCCTGCGGCCCGAACATCTTGCCATCACCGCAGGCGGCGCGCATCGTGTTGACCTCACCGAAAGTCTGGGCGGGGTGTCATATGCCTATATCACCTGCCCCAGCGGTGAAAAAATCGTTGTCGAAGAACGCGGAGATCACAGGTCATCCGAGGGTGACATGGTCAATTTGCAGATTGATCCGGACCATCTTTTTCTTTTTGACGCGCAAACCGAACAGCGCCTGCGATAAGCTTTGGCCTAGTTCAGCGGAACAGACACTTTGAACTGCACCGTTTCCACACCCGGGTTGTCTTCATAGATCCCGGCATTGGAGCGATGGTCATAGCTTAGCGCCATCCGCCACCCCTGTCGCGTCTCGTAACCCAATTCAAGTCCGGACCGAAAGGCGATTGGCCCACCAAGGTCGAATCCCCCATTGTCAAAATACAGCCCCGGCATGGCATGCAATTCGGCATAGACTCCGCTGCGGCCAAAATTGTGCGTATAGGTCGCGCCAAAACCAACCCAGGTTTCCCCGTCTTCGCCAATCGAAAGACCGGCCGCGCTGCCGAATGGGCCGCGCATGTGGCCCAGATCATAGCGTATATACACCTCTGCCGCCGGATCAGCTCGCCGTTCCAGAACCTCTCCACCCGATAGCGACAGGCGCGGCGGTGTCTCGGACTTACCAAGACATCCGGCATCTGTACCGCAGTGGTTCATGCCCATATCGGTCAGTCCGATAATAAACAGAAGTGCCGCAAAAGTTCCGTCTGCCATGTGCCTGCCTTTGTGTCATACCCGCCGGCACCATGCCAAACCGCACCTGAATGCGCAATTGGCGACCGATGCGTTTTCGGTGTGAGTGAGGGTGAAAGCGATAAGAAGCCAGGCTGCAATATGCGTAAGTCAAAATACAAAAAAACCGGCGCTTGCGCACCGGCCTGATTGAATTTTTTTCATCGTATTGAGAGATATGTGTATTTTGGTTTCACGTTTTAGTAGGTTTGGCGGTGATCTACTTTCCCAGGTCTTGAGACGTCCGTGCCATTGGCGCGGTGGCGTTTGACGGTCGGGATCGACGCTGCAGGTCA
>NZ_JBIQWA010000029.1:0-2938 GCF_046591575.1 Marivita sp. S0852 | reverse complement strand
ACGCGTTGAAAGACAAAGGGATACGCGCCTGTATCCGTGGCCGAAAGCAGCGCACGACGAAGGTGAAATATGACAAGCGCCGATACAAACGGCGCAACCGCATCGAGATCATGTTTGGCAGGCTCAAAGATTGGCGGCGCTTGGCGACACGCTATGACCGCTGCCCCAAGGTCTTCCTCTCAGACATCCCCCTCGCTGCAACCGTCATCTACTGGTTATGGATCCTGGTCCTAAGACGGGGGTCCTGCATCAGCGTGCCTTTCGGGCCAGATGGCCGCTGACTGCTGCTTAGCAGCAGAGACCCATCGGAAAGGAATGCTGCCTTGTCTCCGAAATCCTCGCTGCCGTAGCCTTCCAATTTGATCGCCCCTGCCGAAAGGGTCGACCAATCGCCACGACCGTTCCGAACATACATCTGTCGGGACCGGCCCGTCACAACCTGTTGCCGGTCCCGAACGACAAGCGAATAAACGGCCCCTAGACCCGTCGCGTCATCGCTCAACACACCCGCACCGGGAATTTTGGATCGCTCAACCCGTTCGTCATGGATTAGGTAGACATCTCCCTCGTCTGACAAAGCAACGTCTGTTACTTCGGCTTCCGAGTTTGGTGCGAGAAATCCCAGATCGTAGATTTCCCTTTGAACATCCACACGCTGCCAAGGTTGGGTTTGCATTCCGTCATAACTCAAGAGCGCCGTGAAAGGATCGTCATAGTCCAGTTCACCAACAGCAACCACAAACCGCTCTGGCGACCATGCGTGGGCTTTTCTGAAGCTGAAAGTGTTTCCCCACATACCACCCCAGAGACTATCAGCCTTCCGGGATGTCGTAAATTCTGGTTTCAACCTCTGGCAGATTACCGCCCGCACGCTGAATGGAAACCATCAATTGAAACGGCCATCTCGTCAGAGCGTCGGAAATGGTGGTTTTTTCATAAGAATTAATATCATGTCTATTATCTGGATGGATCAATGCAAACACTTGGCCTTCCTGAACAGGGCCAAACCGTTCCACAAGCTGAGGGAAAAGCGGCACGCCATCAGCATCCAAATGGCCATTGATGACACTTTCAACCACGGCGTTCGCAAGTGTGTTACCCAAATCCTCGGGCGCATTCGCCAGTGCCAATAGCGGCTCTTCTGCACCTTGCAATGGCATTTCGACGCCGGCATCCGCATAGAGCTGCGCCAGGTCATCAGGAACAGCATCCAATTGCCGTCTGGCTGTTTGATTGTCCAAAAGGCCTGTTTGCAAATCATAAATCCATAAATGACCAGTCTTCTGCCAAAGATACGTCGTCCCAAAACAGTCATATGCAACAGCGGCGAAATCACCCGCATGCAAATCCGGGACAACAGACATAAGATGTTCGAGATGAGGGTCGTAGAGATCGGGCAGACAAAGCGTCAAAGCAGACGCGGGAAAGAACAAAAGCCCGTTTTGATGCCAGAATGACATCAGCTCATCCGGCACACGACCGATAAACGCATCCGTATCACCGGACGTAACGCGTTGGAGCGTCGTCGCTCCGCTTGCAAGTTCCGCCAAATATCCAAAATTCATAAGACCTCCTAGATGACGGTCAACTGAGTTTGCATTAACGGACAACCGTTTTGACACTGTGTGACAGCATAGTCTGACAATGTTTGTGCCCGACCACCCGGACCCCATTGAGACCCAATTGACCGGTTCTCGCTACTTCCACCCAGGCCAGAAAATGTGGTTGGATGTCCTCCCGCAACCATATCAAGCGTGTGAATCGCATCTCGTCCTCGTGCCCAACTCCGTGCTCTGGTCATCGCTTCCCCTCGGGTCAAATTTTGATTTATTGCCTGCAACTGGTCAGCGCGATTGCCGATCAATCGACGACGTTCCAGCGTGCGCGCCCGTTCTCCAAAGGGCCGAACCGTTGTGTAGTTTGCAATATCCTGAGCCGCCGCACATGGATTCTTACTGTTCAAAACCGCCTGTTGTAATCCCAACTGGCGTTGCAGTTCCGCTCTTGTCCCGTTTTGAGGAACTGTAAAAGGGATAATGAGAGGATAACATGCGGCCTCGTCAACCCGCACCCCGGCGGGAACGGGATCGGGAAAGGCGGCGGCGGGTCCTCTTCGGGCTCCGGATCCTCGTCAGGCTCCCTCATCGCCTCTTCGAGCGTGATCTCACCGCGGAGAATCCTGTCGATATCGTCGTCGGTGAGCAATCCTGGACCTTCGAAAGCTGTTGGACCCGCGCCGACTAGCTCCCAGGCCCGGTCCTTAATGTCGCGCGCCTGCTCGAGATCACTGGCCGGAAGCGCTCCGCCACGGATCATGTCGGCGGCACGTCCGAGCGCGGCCATCTGTCCGGCCGTCAATCCCAACTCGGGTGTCGTGGCATAATGATCGAGCTGGCTCAGCTCCGTCTCGATCCGTCGCCGCGTGACCGCACCGCCCAGCACCCCGTCAAGCAGCGGCAAGAACCACGGCTCTCCAAAACGACCACGGCGATTTGTGCTGGTCTGCGTGCGGGGCTGGGCCCCGGCAGAATCTGCCGGCGCCGCATCCTTCATCGTCCCAGTCGCAACCTGCGCGACCTGGTATTCCGCGCCCTCGATGAACGCCGACCGGCTCAGTACCAACGACCCGCGCACCGGATCATCATCGACCGGGGCCGCATAGACCCCCATATCGCGGACGAAATACGCTTCGCCCTCGCAATTGCGGTTGTTCATGTGGAAGCGGTCGAGGTGGCGGATGACGGGGCTGCCTATCGCAAAGACCTGATCGGCAAAGCTTGCGCGTTTACTCCTCGATCAGCGTGCTATGGCCGATTGTGCGCACTGTCTCCACATGGCCGTACGGGCCGCGTCCGCCGTCCTTGGGGTCAATATACCGCGTGCGGGTGAACGGGCCGAGTTGCACCAGAAACCCCAGATATTCGACCAGACCACCGAT
>NZ_JBIQWA010000028.1:0-3609 GCF_046591575.1 Marivita sp. S0852 | reverse complement strand
AGCGTGCTATGGCCGATTGTGCGCACTGTCTCCACATGGCCGTACGGGCCGCGTCCGCCGTCCTTGGGGTCAATATACCGCGTGCGGGTGAACGGGCCGAGTTGCACCAGAAACCCCAGATATTCGACCAGACCACCGATTGAAAAGTCTTCCGCAACGCCCGTACCGCCAAGACGAAAGTGGGGTGACATCACATACGCTTGATCCTGCGCAACCGGCCCAAGGCGTTTATAAACATCGTCAAAGACGGCCTGTCCGGTGACGTTGTCGACCCAGCCACGCCCGTCAAAGACAGCGGCATTCACCGGAGATGCAACCGCCAAATTGTCGTCGAAGCGGACCTTTCCACTTGGACGCACGCCGGTGATATCTGTCGTCGTGACTTCACCCAGATGCACATCAACCGTGACAAGTTTCAGCGTAGGATGCCACAGGTGAAATTGCCCAAACGCATCGCGCAAATAGGGCACCATAAGCGCGGAATCGAATTCGGGATCGTTACGAAAAAGGGTCTCGATGATCGGCATCAAGGGCTCGGGATCACACAGCCAGACAAAGCCATTGCGCCAGGTCCCTCGACCATGAGTGCGCCAAAAGTCGATCAGACCGTCAGGGACACGCCCTTCGTACCGCTCTGCGTCTTGCGCATCAATAGGACCACCCCCGTCCGGGGGACCGAATTCTTCAATGATCTCGCCAAACGGGTCTCGTTTGGAAAGTGGGACTTCATCCTGAGGCATTTTTTTTCCTTATTGCGCAACGAGGTCTACTCGAACAAAAGGACATCCGTTTTGTTCAAGTTCTTCCGCATGGCGATCCAGCACACCGCTGCGTCGATCCGCACGCCATTGCGGTCCAATAGAGCTATTCTCGACCGCACCGCCCATGCCAGAGATTTCGCTTTCATACCCCCCGGCAATGAGATCCAGCTCATGTGTGGCTGCGAGGTTTCCAAAGTGCTCTCTCCAAGCGGCAAGTCCGTGTTCTTCGATGTAGTCGTCCCTATTCTCTCGCTCGTATGCAGCGCGTACTCGGTCCTGATGCGGCAGCGAAGCACGTCTTCGTTGTTGCAAAACACTCCTACGTCCCGGCGCATTTGGTGAAATGGGCGTACGTCTTGCAAGATACTCAGTTGGCGTCATCCGATTCAACCGCGCTTCTTGCTCTTCGATCTGGCGGGAGAACTCCACGGGATCACCATGCGTATCAAATGGGATTGTCACGATAGGACAGCGACTTTCGTAGTCTTCAGATATTCGGACTGGATCGGTGTCCGTGTCCGTCTCAGTTTGAGTCTCGGCCTCTCTTTGTCTGGCAATCTCGCGTTCGAGATAGTCAAGTTCCTCTTGTAAATAGTCTTCGTCACGACCCCCGAAAAGTTCGCCGTAGTTCTCGTATATGTGCCTCCAAATCCGTTCCCGGACACCATCATATACGTCCTGCTCTGCGGGGGTGCGTGGTGTTATCCCGTCCAGCATTCGATCAGCTTCTGATTGGGCAAGTATCCGGTAGCCCATATCGTTCGAAACGGGATCTCCATTCAGAAGAATGTTCGCCCGACCAAGTACCCTTGCCCACTGACCAAGCCTTTGAAGCGCATTGGGTGGTGGGTCTTCGGGTGGCGTCGGAGGCGGAAGTGGGCCTTCGGGGACCGGGGCATTTCCAGTTGGCAATTCGATCGGAATGTCGACTGTCGCAGGCGGTTCAACACCGGCAAATCCCGAAACCCCAGGTTCGGCTTGGGCGAATTGCAGATAATCGACCGTCGTCCAAGTCCCCGACGCATCCGCCAACAGCAAAGACCCCGGCAACGGATCGTCATCAACCGGGGCCGCATAGACCCCCATATCGCGGACGAAATAGGCCTCGCCCTCGCAATTGCGGTTGTTCATGTGGAAGCGGTCGAGGTGGCGGATGACGGGGCTGCCTTCGGCGAAGACCTGATCGGCATGCTCGATCGGTTCGCAAATGCCGCCGTAAGTGCCCGACACAACCCCGCCGCCGCGACCCGGTTCATCGCCGTGAACTTCGGTTGTATGTGAGCGCAGGACCATGGCGCGCTGCCCGGTAAAGCGAACGGACGGGGTGTAGCCGTCGTCGTGGCCACAAAAATCGACCACCGGGTACGGGATCGGCGTGCTGGTTGATCGGCACACATCGGGGGCCAGCGACACGATGACGGCTTCGTCCGTGTCGCGCAGCCCTTCGCGAGGAACGGATGTTGTCCACGGGGCTGGATAGCCCGGCTCACCGACATAGTCATCTTTAGGAAGGCTCATGCCAGCGCCCCTTCCGACACGTCTGCAGCATCGACGAACGTGACCCTTTGCAGGGTCAGCTTGGCACGCATGGCGTCAGGCAGCGGAAACCGCGCACGCCATGTCAACGACACGCGGTCCGTTTCCCGCCAGTCGAAATGTACGCCATCAAGGTTCAGTATGTGCCAGTTGTCGGCACCGTTGTTTTCGCAACGCACGGCCAGATCAATGCCCGGAAGCTGCCCCTTGGCGACGGGATATTCGGGATGCAAATTAGTCAGTTCATACCGCTCGTCCCCCCGCAGATAGGGCATGGCAATCTGATCCGGCGGAGCGCATTGCCAGAACCGTGGATCGAAATCGCGCGGCAAAAGCGGGTGGCGGGTCTGGGTCCACGCCTCATCATAGGTGCCTGCATATTGTGCCCTGCCTGCCCAGAATGGCGCAACGGGTGCGAACCCGGCAGGGTGTTCAAGCCTGTCATCCCCAAGGATGGAAATCTGCGGCGCAGGGTGTTCTGCGTCCTTGCCATCCTCAACCGGGCGGTTCAATCCGATCGGATTGTGTTCTGTACCGGCATCCGTGCCATCGCCCCGAGCGGTCAAACGCCAGTCCATCGGGACAGAAGAGGCTGGTTCAGGCGCACCCGGCTGCCAATCCGGCGCTTTGGATGAAAATGCGCTGGCCTTGGCCTTCACCCAGCACCGGGGGCCGGTCACGGCTAGTTCCTTTGCAATGGGTCCGAGGGCCAGATGGCACGTCCATTCGGAACGCGGTGGGTCGTCGCAATAGCTTTCGCCCAGAAAGGTGACATCTGTGCCGGGTTTGTCGGGGACAAGATCGCTTTGTATGACAAGTGGGGACGTGTAGGGGTCGTTTTCGTAACTGTCTTGCCATTGAAAGGCGTCAGCGGAGCGGTCCCGCGCAACTGTCGCGCCCTGTTTGTGCAGAAAACACGCCCGGGCAGAAACGACAACGTCCAGTTGCCCTTCGGCGTCATATTGACGAAAGGCAAACGCCGCGAACCCTGAGGGATTGAAGAGCTTCATCGGTCTGCTCAGTTCATGTCAATCGGTTTTCCGCGCATCTGGAAATGGTCCGTTGCAACAAAGTTGAACGTTTTGCCCATGATCAGGATTTCGCCATTCGACTTCATGACCAATTTGCTGTCGCCCACCTCGATCACAAATTCCTCACCAACGGCGATCTTCTTGTATTTCCCGACGCTTTCCAGCGAACTCGCACCCACATTGGTGATCTTGCTGGTGCCAACCTGTTCCACCCGCGCCACGCCGATGGTGTCGGATTTGAAACTGCCGACGATGGTGTTCATCACTCCGGGCATCGGAAA
>NZ_JBIQWA010000027.1:0-2500 GCF_046591575.1 Marivita sp. S0852 | reverse complement strand
GGCAGACACACTGCGGATGCTAACGTCCGTAGTGGAGAGGGAAACAACCCTGACCGACAGCTAAGGCCCCTAATTCATGGCTAAGTGGGAAAGCAGGTGGGACGACCAAAACAACCAGGAGGTTGGCTTAGAAGCAGCCATCCTTTAAAGATAGCGTAACAGCTCACTGGTCTAAATAAGTTGTCCTGCGGCGAAGATGTAACGGGGCTCAAGCCATGAGCCGAAGCTTCGGAGTGCGTAAGCACTGGTAGCAGAGCGTAGTGTGACATAAGGCTACGTCTTATTGATCTCTTGTATTGGTGTCATCGGTTCTAAGAGTGTTCGCACTCAAGTAGCCGAAGGCGGTAGTGCAAATAAAGAGATCAGGAAAGACGAAGTCTTTACTGTGAAGCGGGCGCGTGAGCGATCCCGTGGAGTGATCACTAGCGAGAATGATGACATGAGTAGCGACAAAGAGTGTGAGAGACACTCTCGCCGAAAGTCCAAGGGTTCCTGCTTAAAGCTAATCTGAGCAGGGTAAGCCGGCCCCTAAGCCGAGGCCGAAAGGCGTAGGCGATGGGAACCACGTTAATATTCGTGGGCCAGATGGAAGTGACGGATCTCGAAGATTGTTCCTCCTTATCGGATTGGAGGAGCCGTTGAGAGGTTCCTGGAAATAGCTCCATCATCAGACCGTACCCTAAACCGACACAGGTGGACTGGTAGAGAATACCAAGGCGCTTGAGAGAACGATGTTGAAGGAACTCGGCAAAATACCTCCGTAAGTTCGCGAGAAGGAGGCCCGGTTCCTAGGCAACTAGGGGCTGGGGGCACAAACCAGGGGGTGGCGACTGTTTATTAAAAACACAGGGCTCTGCGAAGTCGCAAGACGACGTATAGGGTCTGACGCCTGCCCGGTGCCTGAAGGTTAAAAGGAGGGGTGCAAGCTCTGAATTGAAGCCCAGGTAAACGGCGGCCGTAACTATAACGGTCCTAAGGTAGCGAAATTCCTTGTCGGGTAAGTTCCGACCTGCACGAATGGCGTAACGACTTCCCCGCTGTCTCCAACATCGACTCAGCGAAATTGAATTGCCTGTCAAGATGCAGGCTTCCCGCGGTTAGACGGAAAGACCCCGTGCACCTTTACTACAGCTTCGCACTGGCATCAGACACAACACGTGCAGGATAGGTGGTGGGCTTTGAAACCGGGACGCCAGTCTCGGTGGAGCCACCCTTGAGATACCACCCTTGTTCTGTTTGATGTCTAACCGCGGTCCGTTATCCGGATCCGGGACCCTGCGTGGCGGGTAGTTTGACTGGGGCGGTCGCCTCCTAAAGCGTAACGGAGGCGCGCGAAGGTTGGCTCAGAGCGGTCGGAAATCGCTCGTTGAGTGCAATGGCAGAAGCCAGCCTGACTGCGAGACTGACAAGTCGAGCAGAGTCGAAAGACGGCCATAGTGATCCGGTGGTCCCAAGTGGGAGGGCCATCGCTCAACGGATAAAAGGTACGCCGGGGATAACAGGCTGATACTGCCCAAGAGTCCATATCGACGGCAGTGTTTGGCACCTCGATGTCGGCTCATCTCATCCTGGGGCTGGAGCAGGTCCCAAGGGTACGGCTGTTCGCCGTTTAAAGAGGTACGTGAGCTGGGTTTAGAACGTCGTGAGACAGTTCGGTCCCTATCTGCCGTGGGTGTAGGATACTTGAGAGGAGTTGCCCCTAGTACGAGAGGACCGGGGTGAACGATCCACTGGTGGACCTGTTGTGGCGCCAGCCGCAGTGCAGGGTAGCTATGATCGGACAGGATAACCGCTGAAGGCATCTAAGCGGGAAGCCCCCCTCAAAACAAGGTATCCCTGAGGACCGTGGTAGACCACCACGTCGATAGGCCGGAGATGTAAGCGCAGCAATGCGTTCAGTTGACCGGTACTAATGGTCCGATAGGCTTGATTTGATCCAGTAGAAACAAAACCCGGACGCCTTCCGTCAGGAAGGCGGCCAGTGGCAGGCAGCGTATTCTTGCAAAGAATGCGCGTTGCCACACGGTAACATGCTGGGAACACGATCAAAGTACACACAAACGCGTACTGACTTGGACAACAATCGTCGCACCCAGTATTCGAACGGTGCGGGAACGGGCATTGCTGCGCGATACCCTGCCTCCCGCCGCTCGCATCTGCGGTGCGATCTGACACTTTCTCGGTTTGGTGGTCATAGCGTGAGCAAAACACCCGGCTCCATTCCGAACCCGGCCGTTAAGTGCCACCGCGCCAATGGTACTGCGTCTCAAGACGTGGGAGAGTAGGTCACCGCCAAACCTAGTAAGTGTCAGATTTGATTTAGGTTACACCCAACTTTCCACGGTGTGGCAGGCAGCACCTGACCTGCAGCGTCGATCCCGACCGTCAAACGCCACCGCGCCAATGGCACGGACGTCTCAAGACCTGGGAAAGTAGATCACCGCCAAACCTACTAAAACGTGAAACCAAAATACACATATCTCTCAATACGATGAAAAAA
>NZ_JBIQWA010000026.1:0-7307 GCF_046591575.1 Marivita sp. S0852 | reverse complement strand
CTGTAAACTCAACGGGATCGAGCCCCATGGCTATCTGTCCACTGTCCTGACAGCCATCGCTGGCGGACACAAACAAAACGACATCAACAAGTTGCTTCCCTGGAACTATCCCAAGCCCGTGTGACCGGCGCACCGCTTACTTTTCAGCGCGTGCGATGGCGCGATCAAAGGTTTTTCGGATGCATTGCGTCTTGCTGGTGCTGGCTCGAAGCGGATCTCCGATCGAGATGTCAATGTCCACAGAATCGCCGCTGTCGTATTCTATGTTTCTCTGATCCAGAAGGTTCTGAATTTCGATCTCGAGCCCGACAGAGGTTTCCAGGGGGGCTTTGGTTGAGACAACCATAAACGTCCCGTTTCCGGCATAGGCCATCATATATCCCTCGTTGCTGAAGACCACACTGATCGCCTCTGCCGCCTCAGTGAGCACGTAAATGAACTCTTCAGAAGACGCCCGTGCAAAGATGGCCTCAATTTGATCTATCTTGATTGCCAAAACTTGTGAACCGGCTATCCCTGAACTTGATAGCTGCGTCAGGTAGTTTCCCAATGCATTGTATTTGATGAAGTTCTTGATGGCCTCAATCTCGATCTCTTCCGAAAGATCGAGATCCTGACTATGTATATCATCCGAGTGCGACCCGTTTGTTTTGGTTTTACCCGATATTGCCGTTTGCCTGCCAGCAACCAGTTCTTCCGCCATTTGCAGACGGGAGTGCAGTTCAACGATATCAAACGGTTTATTTGCGTAGTCTGTCGCACCCACGCTGAAAGCGCTGTCGATGTAGTCCTTATCGGTCATAGCGGTCAGCATGATGATCGGGGTTTTGCTATAGCCAGGTAGCCTACGGGCAAGATTGCAAAGCTCGATCCCGTCCATACCCGGCATACTGATATCGAGGAGAAGGCAATCAAAAACAGCATCGCCGGTGTTCAGCATCCCCAAGGCGATCTCACCCGACAAAGCAGTTGAGACGTCAGTGAACCCCGCCCTTGCTGCCATCATGGTCAGCAGTTCAAGGATGTGGGGCTCGTCATCAACAGCAAGAATTTTCACAATGCGTCCTAGCTAGAGGCCTCGCACGAGTTCAACTAATAAGTGTATTAATGCTCACATCTATCGAGAGGTCAAACTGGTCTCAACGCACTGTGCGTGATGCGCGAAAATCTGCGCAATTCTAGGCCAAGAACTCATTCGGGCCGTTGCTAACGGCATCAATGTAGAGGGTATCCGTCCGGTTTCGCTGCTCTGACGGGAGATGGAGTGAGTTGATAATGTCCACCATCGATAGTGGACATCATGGGGCACTCTATGGCGGGCAAGAAGGGTCAGAAGAAGCGGTTTTGGTCGGATGACGAGAAGCGTTCGATCTGCGCGCAGACCCGAGCGGCGGGCGTTTCGGTTGCACAGGTGGCTCGGCGTTACGCTATGAACGCCAATCTGATCCACAAGTGGCTGCGTGATCCTCGTTTTACCCCCGATTGCGATGTGGAAACTGTGCCCGCTGATGAAGCCCCTGATTTTCTTCCGATAGAGCTTGAGGGTGCAATATCGGCACCGTCACATCCTGATATACAGGTTTCCGCACCGGCGTCCATTGGGCCAGTTTCTTCGCAGCGCGTGGACATCACGCTGTCCGATGGCCGACGCATTCTGGTAGAGGGCACGACGTCCTTGCCAGTTGTTCTGGCGCTGGTTGAAGGGCTGATGCCTTGATTCCTGTCCCATCGAACACGCGGGTATGGCTGGCAGCGGGCGTGACGGAAATGCGGCGCGGATTCAACACCTTGGCGGCGCATGCAGAGAAGGTTTTGGAACTCGATCCATACTCCGGCCATCTGTTTGTGTTCCGGGGGCGTCGGGGTGATCTGCTCAAGATCATTTGGTGGGACAGCCAGGGCGCTTGCCTGTTCTCCAAGCATCTGGAGCGTGGGCGCTTCGTTTGGCCTGCCGCCAAGGACGGCAAGATCAGTGTGACAGCCGCTCAGCTTTCGATGCTGCTCGAAGGGATCGATTGGCGGATGCCGCAGAAGACATGGCGGCCCTCAAGCACGGGATAGGCCAATATATCGGCGCGAACGGGTGGTTTGCGATTCACCTTTTTGCTGCAGTGGGTTATATCCGACGGCATGTTGGACGCCTTCAAATCCTTGCCAGAAGACCCCGCTGAACTAAGGGCGGTCAGCGAGCGTTTGATGGCTGAGGTGCAATCGCTGACCTACCAAAATGAGAAGCTGAAGGCCGAGCTTCATGGCCATCGCAAGGCGCGGTTCGGCTCCAAATCCGAGAGCCTGGATCAACTGGCCTTCGATCTGGCGGAAGACGCAGAGATTGACGCTGCGGCTGAGGCGCAGAAGAACGAACCCGCCGAAGCTGACACCGAACCGGCCAAACGCCAGCACAGCCGCAAACCATTACCTGATCATCTGGAGCGACAAGACGAAGTGCTGTCTGCCGGAGAGGCATGCGATGATTGCGGTGGCTCTCTGCGCCAGATCGGTGAGGATGTCACCGAGAAGCTGGAGTATATTCCTGGCTGCTTTGTCGTTCGTCGCATTGTCCGCCCACGCATGGCCTGCACCTGCTGTGAGGCTTTTGCCCAGGCACCACTTCCATCGCGTCCGATTGAGCGCGGTCGCCCCGGCCCGAGTCTTCTGGCCCATGTGCTGGTTGGCAAGCATTGCGATCACCTGCCGCTGGACCGGCAATCCAAAATCTTCGCCCGCGAGAAGGTTGATCTGCATCGCTCCACGCTCACCGACTGGGTGGGGCGCAGCACCGCGCTGTTGGAACCTCTGGCCGATCATATCGGCAAGCTGGTCAGGGCAGGGCCCGCGCTGTTTGCCGATGACACGCCGGTCAAACTGCAAAGCAAGCTCAAACCCAAGAAGACCCAGACCGCGCGGCTCTGGAGCTATGTGCGCGATGAGCGCCCGTGGTGTGGCGATGCCCCGCCCTGCGCGTGGTATCAGTTCAGCACAGACCGCAAGGGCGAGCATCCGGTCAACCATCTATCGGGTTACAAAGATACCGTGCATGCCGACGGCTTCGCTGGCTTCAATGGCCTGTTCGGGAAAGACAAAGCCGCCGAGATGGCCTGCATGGTGCATGTCCGCCGCAAGTTTGTGGACGAGTTCGAGCGCACCGGCGCTGATATCGCCAAGCAGGCCATCACGCGGATCGCAGACCTCTATACTGTTGAGACGGAAGTACGAGGTAAACCGCCAGAAGAACGTGTCGCCCTGCGGCAAGAGAACGCAAAACCGATCTTCGATGATCAGGAAGCGTGGTTGCAAGCCCAGCTACCCAAGCTCTCGGGCAAAACCAAACTGGCCGGAGCAATCAGATATGTCCTGAGCCGCATGCAAAGGCACGCATCTATCTCAGCGACGGACGACTGGAGCTGGACAACAATATCTGTGAACGCAGCATTCGTCCCATTGCCTTGGGTCGCAAAAACTACCTGTTCATGGGGTCTGTCGGTGGCGGAAAGGCCGCTGCCATCGTCTACACCCTCATCGAGACCGCCAAGATGAATGACGTTGACCCCGAAGCCTGGCTCACATGGGTGCTCGGGCGGCTGCCCGATCACAAAATCAACCACATCTGTGAACTGATGCGGTGGGGCTTCCGATGAAACGCGAGATTGAAGCGGCGTTCCTACAGCAGGCTGAATGGTGTAAGGCCCTCGGATCGCCCTTTACTGCAACTTTGCTGGAATCCGCGTTGGCAGTTCTGGATGAGACGACCTTAACCGGTCGGATGGTTCTCAACTGGCCAGGTACGGCAGGGCCTTTGAAAGATGTCGTTCCTTTGAGGCTGGCGGGCGCGCTGCATTCTCTGGTGCTATCTGGGGCAGATGCAAAGCTTGTTGAACTCTACCCCCCAAACATCGATCAAGTTAATGAGCTTGCAACAGCTATTGTCAATGCGGTCAGTGTGCATGATCGCGAACTATCCAGCTTCTTGGATCATGCACCGCAAACAAATGAGGTCTCGCGATCTTCGGTTCTCATTGCTGGCTTGGCACATATTGCACAGCAAACAGGGCTGGAAGTTGAGATTTTTGAAATTGGTGCATCAGGTGGCCTAAACCTGAACCTCGACCGGTTCGAACATCGGCTTGGCCCGCAAATACTTGGCTTGCAAGGTGCTGATCTCCGGCTCTCGCCGAAATGGATTGGCCCAGTGCCAACGGTAAATCCAAAGATCGTGGAACGGCAGGGATGCGATTTAAATCCGCTGGATGTGTCAGATATTGCACAGGTACTGAGATTGTTATCTTATGTCTGGCCAGATCAGCCCGAACGCTTGGCTAGAACACGGAAGGCCATTACTATCGCACAAAAATACCCACCCAACCTAATAAAGGCAGACGCTGCTGATTGGGTGGAGAAGGTTTTTAAATCGGAACCGACGAAAGGGCGGGTGCGCGTGCTTGTGCATTCAATTGCATGGCAATACATGCCAAATAACGTGCAAGAGAGAATTACAAATGCGATAGAAACGGCAGGCAAGATCGCTACACTGGCGGCACCGATCGCGTGGCTCGCTTTTGAGCTGGACGCGAACGGGAAATCAAATTTGAGAATACGGTCGTGGCCTCAAAAGTCAGGCTGGTCGATCCTCGCAAAGGCCAATCCACACGTTCACGATATTGAGTGGTTGCCAGCCTCGGCAAAATAAAGCCAAGCGCCCGAACCGGACGCTTACTGTAGAGGGGACTGTTGCATTAATCGGATGAGTAAAGCGGCGTGCCCTGTCATCTCCAGATATCATGCGGTGGTGCCGAAGAGGCTGTCGATAAACGCGATCTCGCCAAGGACACCTGGTTGTTTGTATTGGATGTGGCCGCGTTTGATTGTTCGGATCGTCTCTATCCCGCTGAGGGTCGCTTTGGCTGTTCGGAGTGAGCGGAAGCTCTGGCGGTACCCCAGCAGCTGCTTCATCGCCGCATGATCGCTTTCGATGAGGTTGTTGCGCCATTTTCGGTCGATGTGCCGGACGCTTTCAAAATGAGGGTCATAGCGGTGGTTGATCTCGCGGATGACGCGGGCGTAGGCCTGCGCTTTTTCGGTACAGATCGTAACAGGCCGATGCAGACGGACACGCTCGATCGCCTTGTTGAGAAAGGATTTGGCCGCCTTCGCATCTCGGCGCGCAGTGTGCGGGTTTCGCAAATTCCCGGACACGGATTTCAGTAATTCCCGGACACGCGTTTCGGTAAATCCCGGACAGGGATTTCGGTAATTCCCGGACAGCTCCGGAGGCCTTGGGTACGGTTGGTCATCGCCTGCGCCGTCACGGCATTCTGCCGGTCTTGATCGAGACCGGGAGGGGACATGCCAAGACGCAAGCAACCGAGGCGTACGACCGTGCGAGACATACGAACGATATTGCGGCTGACGCATGAACAGGGCCTTTCGGTGCGCGAGGTTGGTCTGCGGCTGAAGCTGAGCAAGACGACCGTGGCGACCTACCTGCTTCGCGCCCGGGAGGCTGGTCTGAACTGCTGGCCGTTGCCATCCGGTCGCGATGACGATGCGACGCTGAAGCAGATCCTGTTCCAGCGTGTCGGACGCCCGCCCCGGGATCTGAGCGAACCCGACTGGCCGAAGATGGCCGCGGAGATGAAGCGCAAGGGGGTGACGCTGGTGCTGCTCTGGGAGGAATACCGGGCGGCGCATCCTGATGGCTATGGCTACACCTGGTTCTGCGAACGCTACCGCGCGTTCGAGAGCCGCATCAACCCCCGGTATCGCAACCGCCATGAGGCCGGCGCGGTGATGCAGACCGATTACGCCGGGCACACGATCCCGGTGATCGACCCGGGCACCGGTGCTGAGCATCGCGCGCAAATCTTTGTCGCGGTTCTGGGGGCGTCCAATTACACCTTCGCCTGGGCGAGCCTCAGCCAGAAGCTGCCCGACTGGATTGATGCCCAGGTCCGGGCCCTGAAGTTCTTCGACGGAGTCCCCAAGGCGATCGTCTGCGACAACCTGAAGGCCGCCGTGGCCAAACCGCTCTGGTTCGAGCCGTCGCTGACCAAGACCTTCTCCGACATGGCCACGCATTACGACACGACCGTGCTGCCCACGCGGCCGCGCAAGCCGCGCGACAAGGGTAAGGTTGAAGGCGCGGTGTTGATCGTGGAGCGCTGGATTCTGGCCCGTCTGCGCAACCGGCAGTTCTTTTCCATCGAGGCGCTGAACGTCTCCATTGCCGAGCTGCTCGATGATCTCAATGCCCGGACCATGCGCCGGGTCGGGCGCTCACGACGTGAGCTGTTCGAGCAAATCGAACGCCCCGCACTCAGCCCGTTGCCCGATACGCCCTTCGAGTACGCCGAATGGAAGCGTGCCAAGGTGCATCCCGATTACCATGTCGAGGTTGTGCACGGTTTCTATTCGGTGCCGCACCGCCTGATCGGGCGACAGGTCGATGTCCGCCTGACCCACCGCATGATCGAGATTTTCCATAACCATGAACGCATTGCGGCTCATCACCGCCGTGGTCAGCGCGGCGGCCATAGTACCATCAAGGAGCACATGCCCAAGGCGCATCAGCGCTACGGCGGCATGACGCCAGAAAGCCTGATCACCCGCGCCGCCCGCGCCGGCTATCATGCCGCCGCGCTCGTCGAGCGGCTGATGCGCGACAGACCCCACCCCGAACAGGGCTATCGCTCTGCCCTCGGTGTGCTCGGCCTGCAGCGCCAGTTCGGGGCGGACAGGCTGGAAGCGGCCTGTGAACGCGCCCTGACGGTCGGCACGGTCAGCTATGCCTCGGTGCGCTCCATCGTGATCACCGGTCTGGATCGCGCGCCCAGCCGGCCAGACCCCGTCACCGCCACGCCGGTCCACGACAATATCCGTGGCCCCGGCTACTACCAGTAACCCAAGGAAGGAAGAACCAGATGCTGACACATCCGACACTCGACCAGATGGCCGCGCTCGGCCTGACAGGCATGGCCGACGCCTGGAAGGCCTTGGCCGAACAGGATTCGGGCCAGGCGCTCGAGCGCAATGAATGGCTCGGCCTCATGCTCGACCGCGAAGCCGCAGCCCGCGCCGACAAGCGCTTCGCCAACAGGCTGCGCAACGCGAAGATGCGCTTTCCCAACGCCTGCATCGAAGATGTCGATTTCGCTGCCAGCCGGGGGCTCGACCGGCGTCAGATCCTCGCGCTCGCGCAAGGCGACTGGATCAAGGCCCGCGAACAAATCATCCTTACTGGCCAAACCGGCACCGGCAAGACCTGGCTTGCCTGCGCCTTCGCCCACCAGGCCGCACGTCTGGATCATTCC
>NZ_JBIQWA010000025.1:0-7652 GCF_046591575.1 Marivita sp. S0852 | reverse complement strand
GCGGGATAGACGGCCGAGACAATGCCTCTTTGTGGTTCCATTCTCGAAGGTTGTCTCGACAATAATCCGCACGTCCATGGTACTTCCCCTCTCAACGAACCACCAACATACACAGACACCCCCAAGTTTTGCCCACTCCCGTACGCCAGCTGCATCGATGCGAGTTCATCGAAGCCGCTGAGAATGTCGTGCTGATCGGCGGACCCGGAACGGATAAAAGCCACACCGCGACCGCAATCGGCGTTCAGGCGATCGAACATCACAGGCGCAAGGTCCGCTTCTTCTCGACTGTCGAACTGGTCAATGCATTGGAGCAGGAAAAAGCGCTCGGAAAGGCTGGAAAGATGGCTGAGATGCTGACCAAGGTCGACTTGGTTATCTTGGACGAGCTCGGTTATGGGGCCTGTTTTGCGCGCCCATCATCGCCAGGGGTTCCGCGACCAGCTCGCCGAGGCAGGTGCATGTGATCCAATGCTGGGGCTTCTGGCGCAGACCATGATACCCATTCACAAAACGCTTTGCGCCTCGGAAGAGGCCCTGGGCGATGACCTGATGCATATTGCCAAGCAGAATACACTGGCCCGTCGCCTCATGACAGTGCCGGGCATCGGTCCACTCGTGGCGCTCAATTTCATCGCGACAATAGATGATTCAAACAGGTTCAGGCGATCAACCGATGTCGGCGCGTTCCTTGGCCTGACACCACGACGATATCAATCGGGTGAGATCGACAGGTCGGGCCGCATCTCCAAATGTGGGGATGCCGAGATGCGCCGATTGCTCGTCTCCGCCGCCACGTCCCTGATGACGCAGGTCAGGAGGTTCTCACCTCTTAAATCCTGGGCGATCCGGCTCAGCGCGCGCAAAGGCTTCAAGAAGGCCGCTGTGGCAACCGCGCGCAAAATCGCCGTGATCCTCCACGCCATCTGGCGTGATGGAACCGAATTCAATTGGACGAAGGAGCCCATAACCTGACACCCAGCATACCCGCCTGAGCACTGGGCGGGTTTCGCGTCCTCCGGGACGGAGGCAGATCGATCTCGCGTAAAGCGGTCGAGGTGACCCTGCCGCATCAACCTCGTGAATGACATTCCAGACGATCAGCCCCGGACGCCATCATGAAGCAGCATCACCTGACTTCGGAGAGAACCACGACCCCGGCGGACAACAAACCCAACGCCCTTGACATAACCGCGATCAGAGAACCGCTTTGGAGATTGAGCCACATGGCGCATAGAGTCCCATTCGGGTCTGGGCTCAGTGACTTTTTATCTTCAAATTGAGGTGCTTAGGCAAACGATTTGGCTAGTGCGTCACTCACCAACTGCCGTGGTCGGTTCCACCACAGTCAACTCCTTTCAGCAAGAAAGGTCGCGACTTCGGCGCTGAGCTGAGCGAACGCCGCCGGCTCGATCGGCAAGTGCGAACCACCGTCGAGCAGCACGTAGTGCTTCGGTGTTGTGATACGCTCAAAGACTGGGATACTTTTCGCTGGGGGCGTCCAAGCATCTGCTCCGGGATGTACCAACAGCAGATCGCAAGGGAGTGCCGTCGGCGGCGGGCCGAACCGATGGGCAGTTCTCCAGAACCTTAAGGGAACCCAGCGCCTTCCGAGCAAGCGATCGTTTTGGAAATAGTGCGTCATGCGCGCGTTCGCGCTCATGGCGTCGAGGGGTGCGGCAAGTGCGAGTGGCAGGCTCAGGCGATCCATCACGAAGGGCGTGATACGGGCTGAAACAAGGCTTGCAAGACCGAGGAAGCGGTTTCGCGCGGTGCCGACAAACGTCCATGGCTCCGCTAAATCAAGCAAGGTCGTGACGATGATCCCTGCGGGGCGGCTCATCAACGTTGCGGCGTAAACAGCCGTCAGACCTCCCATGGACAAGCCCATCAAGATGACCCGACCTGCTTCCCCATCGGCGATCTCTGCCACGAGCTTTGGCCACTCGGCGTAGTTTCCTCGCCAGTCCGCCCTGGGCTTTGTCAGTCCAAACCCCGGTAGGTCCGGAGCAACCACGCGCCAACTCAATTGCGTAATCGCATCTGCGAAGGGCGCAAGGACGCGGCCATTGCCGCCACCGCCATGAACCAGCACCACCGTGCCATGGGGTGCGTTGCGCACTGTCCCGTCGGGATCACGGGCCGCCCATTCATCAATATGGATATCATGTCCGTTCACGATCCGGCGGCTTTCCATCGGTTCGGTGTGGAGCTTTAGATTAAATTCCTCCTGCAGGATGTTGCGATAGGTTTTCCATGGATGTGAATTTAGGTACTGCATGATAATAAGTTGAGAGATTACTCGGCTTTTTGCCACTCGGATTTGCGACGGAGAAAAACATGGGAGAAAGAGCCGCTCGTGCCGTAATCAAGCCCCGCAAACGCACGGTCCGGCGGGCTCGGCAAGCGCGGTCGCGTCATACGGTCGAGACGATCCTGGAGGGGGCAACTCGGATTCTGGTCGAGCGTGGCTGGGCCGGATTCACGACAAATGCGGTTGCAGAGCGCGCAGGTGTGTCGATTGGCTCTCTGTACGAATACTTCAGTTGCAAGGGCGATCTGGTTGACGCGATCGTGGATCGGCACCTGAGTCGAGCCGAGCAGATTGTAGCAGACGTGGACGCGCGTATGGCCGAGCTGCATGGGCCGTGCCTTCGTCTCACCCCGAAAGAGCTGGTCGACATGCTGGTGGGGACGTTCGTCTCGCTCCATTCGGACGACCCCTTGCTGCACCGGGTACTGTCCTCACAAGTCCCGCTGACAGATGCGCATCGCACGCGAATTCTAGCACTACAGGAAAGCGCCGTTGATAGAGTTGCGACCCTGCTGCCCCTCGATGTCCGGTCGCGCGACCGCACAGCCAGCATGCTGGTGGGGACGGCAGACGCTTTGATTCATGCTTGGATCGTGGAAGATGGTATTCCATTGCCTGAAGAAAGTATGCGACAGGAGATCGGCGATATGCTTAGTGCCTTTCTTGGCTCAAAGGGAGACTTCCCTGTATATACGTAGACTGGCAAGACAAGCGGACCTTCACTCAAAAGGATCGAATATTGGGGTCCATTGCGGGAGAGTGTGGAATCCTACGCTAAGCCGATATGAGCCAGTTGCATGCTGAACTTCATGATTGATCGGACGGTTTCCCGAACAGCTGCTGCAAAAGATGTTCTGATTTTTCCAAACCTTCATCGGTGAGCCAGACAGAACGGGCTTTTCCAACTGGATCAGATATGAGCCCCTTTTCGTGAAGTCTTTCCATGCTGTCCCAGTCAAACCCTTTCCAAGCACGGCTTTCGCCATGTAGACCGAGGCGCAAAAGCGCCAGTGTGGCATCGTCAATTTTGTCTTCGTCGAGTGGAAACGCACCGAATTTCCCCGAAATATGCCGTTCGTTGGTCATGCCGCCAAGACCCGCTTCCCGTAATCGCGCAGGTTTCCGTTTGGATCGACATACCGGTAGAGAGTAACCGGTTTCACCCCGAGCTCTTTGCATAATTCGGAAACAGAGGTGTCTCTGTTCGCCATTGCGGCCTGTGCCATGCGCACCTGGGCTTTGCTTAGTGCAAATTTGCGTCCACCCTTCCGACCCCTGGCGCGTGCGGCGGCAAGACCGGCCATGGTGCGTTCTCGGATCAGCTCGCTTTCGAATTCGGCCAATGCAGCAAAAATCCCAAATGACAGCCGCCCGGCAGCGGTTGTCGTGTCGATCTGAGCTCCCTGACCAGTCAACACCTTCAGTCCAACACCGCGCTCTGTCAGCGCGGTCGTGGTTCTCACCAAATGATTCAAGCTGCGGCCCATCCGGTCCAGTTTCCAGATTACCAGGACATCGCCGGCGCGGAGGGCCTTCAGGCAGGCCTCTAGTCCTAGGCGCTTATCTGTCTTCCCTGAGGCGTGATCTGAATAAATTTGATCCTCGTCGACACCCGCTGAAATTAAAGCGTCGCGCTGCAAATCCAGCGATTGGCTTCCGTCTGTTTTCGAGACGCGAGCATACCCAATCAGCATATTTCACAAACGTTCGATACTGGTGAAAAACACTGGGCATAAATTGGTCAGGAAACTTCCATTCTAACTTGGTCATAGTCGTAGGTTGTGACCTCAATCCGGTTCTGGTCGAGGTCAAGAAAATACACGGACCAAGACACTTCATGATCCACCACGTTGGTGCGGGTCAGAATGCCGCCGGACGTTGCCCTCAATTTCAAAGCATCGAGGCTTTCGCAGAATTCAAGAAATTCCTGCCCATCGACACGGAATGCAATCGTGCTGTCGCGTGTTGGTTCTTTGCAGTCACGCGCAAACAGCGAAAGCGTCGGATGTCCATCGCCACCTTGGAGAATTAGAGGCCCCATGGGGTCTTCCGCCCAACTCTGGAGTTGTTTGTGGCGCTCCAGACCTAAAACTTTTTTGTACCAGTCTGCAGCTGTTTCGCGATCTGATACTTCAATGTGGACGTGATCTATTCGTTGAACTTGCATGTTTTTCCTTTCTCCTTGATCAAGGCACAACGGGCTGATTCACTTGCTATATCATCAAGGAGGATCAGGCGATGATGGGACGGCTGGATACGCAAGAGAACCTGTTTTACCGGTTCCGGATCGAGGATCATGTCTCTAAAGATCACCTGCTGCGCAAGATAGACTGGCTGTTGGACTTCGACTCGATCCGCGCTGACCTCACCGACCTTTATAGCCACACAGGCCGCCCCTCTGTCGATCCAGAGCTGATGTTGCGCATACTGCTTATCGGCTATCTTTACAGTATCCGGTCTGAGCGGCGGCTTGTCGAGGAAGTCCATCTCAATCTGGCATATCGATGGTTCTGCAAACTGGGCCTGGAAGGCCGTGTGCCGGACCGCTCGACCTTCTCAAAGAACCGGCATGGGCGCTTTGCCGATGGTGATATCATGCGTCGCTTGTTTGAGAGCGTCGTGGAGAAATGCGTGGGTTTCGGCTTTGTCGGCGGAACTGATGCCGCAGTCGATGGCAGCACCATTGAGGCAGATGCCAACAGAGATCGCAAAGATGCCCCACAGGAGATCGAGAAGCTGTGGTCGCGCAAAGAACAAGTGCAGCGCCCCGTAGCAGAATATCTTGCCAAGCTGGCAGACACAGATGAGCTAGCTCCTGGGCCAAAGAAGAAGCCCCCAAAGTATCTGTCCGAGACCGACCCGGAGGCCGCTTGGTCCTTAAAAGACGGGCCTGGCCGGTTCAGCTATGAGACTAACTACCTGATCGATACCGATCATGGGATCATCATGGACGTCGAGGCGACGCCTGCGCGTCTGAGTCAAGAGATCATCGCAACCAAAACGATGTTGGAGCGCAGTGCAGAACGGTATGACTTCCAGCCCGACCGGATCGCGGCAGATGGATCATACGGCACCGGCCCGTTTCTGGCCTGATTGCTCAAACGCGATGTCACGCCGCACATTCCAGTGCTGGACCGCAAGCATCAGACAAATGGCAAATATGATATCAGCCATTTCCAATATGACGCCGAGCGGGACAGCTTCACCTGTCTCGAAGGTCACGAGATGCCGCCGCGCCGGGTCAAGGAAAACGACCGGATCAAAAGTTACTACCCCAGCAAGCAAGCCTGTGGCGCGTGTCCGATCCGCAAAGCCTGTACCGACGCGCCATTCAGAACTGTCACGCGCCACATGGATGAAGATGCCCGCCAAACCGTGCGCGACCTGAAGCACACGTCTGCATACGACGAGAGCCGACGACGACGTAAAAAGGTCGAGATGTTGTTCGCCCATTTGAAACGACATCTCGGCCTGAGACGCCTCCGGCTCAGAGGCCTCAAAGGAGCAACCGAAGAATTCCTCCTGGCAGCGACCGTACAGAACCTAAAACGCCTTGCCAAAATGGTTCCGAGTTAAGATTCGAAATCACCCCACACACCATCCGCCAAAAACACCGCCTTTGCCCGCAATCACAGAGGGTTGAGAAAGCTTGGTCTCGCAAAACACAACATCTAGTGGGTCGAGTTTTTCACCAATATCGTTCGTTTGAGGCAGGTTGAGGAAATCGCTGTATTCTGTGACCTTCCGCGCTATCTGGTGCAATTTGTTCAGTGCGATGTGGCAGATATGACGAGGTTGGCGTCGTTGTTCACAAGTTGAACCAGCACACGGTCACAAGTGGCTCAATGAGAGTCCTTAGCCTGAAGTGGCCTCAACATAGGGGCACAAACACGTAGTTTAGAATCGCTTCTCGCCCGGCACGCTGTGCGGAACGGCGCGAGGCCGCGTTCAGCCCGTCGATTGTGCCGATAAGCAGGCGGTCAGGATCGAGATCGGGCCGGGCAGCCCAGACCTTTTGGGCAGAGGCGGCGAACCCATTCCCGTTAAATGCGTGCAGGACGACCTCCTCGTTCACCTCGTCGCCATCAATCCACTCCACCGAGCCGGGGGCCGATGTGAACAGGCCTACCGTTCGTTCAATGCCCTCGACCGCCGCGCGGATTGCCCGCAATCGGCCTTCGTTGTGCCAGCGTCGCAGATCATCTGCATCGGCCGCCGATATGTTACGTGCGAGCGTTGGTTGGGTTCTAGCCAGTTCCTCGTATCTGGCGGCAACCATCCCGACGGCCTCTTCCACGTCCACGAAGGGGACGAGCGTGAGCCGGCCGTCCGCCGGAGCCATGTCACGATAGCGGGCGGCGAAGACCGTCATATCCACATGCGCACCGTTTGGTAGCGCAGCACCCGCTGCTACGAGCGTCCGAAAGTGGCGCGGCGCGAAACTCGCCCACTCAGCCGTCACGCAGTCCCGGAGCTGTTCCCAATCCTCGAACCCATGGGCAACGATGTCTACGAAGGGCCGTTCGACGTCCCCGCCATAGAAACGGATGCCTCCCAGCAGCCGCTGACCGCCGATCTCGATCAAGCGATGATTGTAGTCGCTTGGCACTATACCCGGCAGGTCGATGTGGTCGGAGAAGAGGCGCGCGAAGGCAGGATCAGTGATCCGCTCAATCTGTTCGTGCAGCCAAGCTCCAAGAAGTTTTGCTCCGCGCTGGCCGAACAGCCGGTCTGCGAGGGAGATCTGATGCGTCAGTGAGGGCCAGTCAGTGGGGGTCATGCTGTTCCCCCATCGATGCTCTGGGTCCGTTGCAGCACGCGATAGACGGTCGGTCGCGACACATCGAACAGCTCGGCAAGGTCGCTGATCGAATACTCCCCGGTATTATACATCCGGCGCAGCTCGATCTGGCGGCGGTCCGAGAGCTTGGGCTTCTTACCCTTCAGTTTCCCCTTGGCGCGGGCGATAGCCATGCCTTTGCGGGTACGCATGCGGATCAGATCGGATTCAAACTCAGCGAAGGTGGCGAGGATGTTGAAGAACATCTTTCCCATCGGGTCGGCTGGATCATGGACGCTTGCACCGATAGCGAGTTTGACGCCAATCTCTTCAAGCTGAGCCGCAATCGCGCGGGCGTCAGGGACGGAACGCGCCAGCCGGTCAAGTTTTGGCACCACAAACGTATCCCCTTCGCGTTGCGGATTTCAGAAATACCGGACAGCGATTACGCTAATTCCCGGACAGCCGTCTCAGTAATTCCCGGATAGTTCGGGCGCGACTGATCATCTGCCTGCGATCATGTTTCGGTTTGGATAGTTTCGGTGTTTTCGGCGGAGG
>NZ_JBIQWA010000024.1:0-9205 GCF_046591575.1 Marivita sp. S0852 | reverse complement strand
CCGCGGCAAACGGCAGCTTCCCGCCGATTCTGTGGAAAAACTAACGTTTGCGAGCGCAGAAAGTGATGCGCTGAACAGAGCGCGAGCGCCTTTCTGGTCAGGCTTTGCGCGTTTGCTGCGGTGCGGGAAAGATCTTGGCCAGTTTGCGGAGGTTTTGGGCGGTGGCGGCGAGGAGGAATTCGTCATTGGCACCACATGGCCCACGTAATCGGAGCCGCCCCAGACCGAGGATGCGTTTGAGGTGTGCAAAGAGCATCTCGACCTTCTTTCTGAGTTTCATCGAGATGTCGTATTGGCGGGTCTTGGCGATATCGCGCGCGATCTGGCGGGCGTCTTCAGTTTCTTCGCGACTGATCTTACGAGCATCTGCGTTTGGACAGCACTTGGCTTTGGATGGGCAGGCCTGGCAGACTTCTTTCAAGGCGCGATAGCGCGCCGTGCCTTTGCCGGTTGGCCCCCGGTTCGGGTCGGAGTAGTTGCGGCGGAACTGCTTGAGTTCCTGGCCCTCGGGGCAAATGTACTGATCGTTCTCAGCGACCCATTCGAAATCCGCCCGGGTCCAGGTGCCGTCGTTGCGTCCGGACTTGTCAAAGACGGGGATATGCGGGGCAATCTTGCGGTCGACAAGCCAGCCTAACATCGGCCCGGTGCCATAGGCGGTGTCCGCGATCAGGCGCTCCGGATGTAGATCGAACTTCTCCTTCACCCGTTTCAGCATGGTCTTGGTCGATCCAACCTCAGCCTGCCGGATGGATCGGGTCGCCTCGACGTCGACAATCACGCCGTGATCGGTGTCGATGAGGTAATTGTCGGAATAACTGAAGAATGCAGGCCCCTTGCGCGCTGCGGTCCATTGGCTGGCCGGATCGGAATGAGACGTGAACTTGGGCTGCACCTCGCTCGCTGCGCCAAATGCGGCCTCATCCAGGGTGTCGAGATACTCGCGCACGGCACGGGGTGCATCACCTGGGTCGATGCTTGTCGCGTCCCACTCTTCCTTCGGTGTCGAGTTCTGTTTGTTGGCATCCGCCTCGATCAGGCTGGCGTCGATTGCCATGCGCTGGCCGCTGACCAAACCTTCTTCGATGCAGCGGGCAACGGTTGTCTCGAACAAATGGCGCAGCAACTCACTCTCGCGGAAACGCCCATGCCGGTTCTTGGAAAACGTCGAATGGTCCGGCACCCGGTCGTTCAAATCAAGTCGGCAAAACCAGCGGTATGCGAGGTTCAGATGCACCTCTTCGCATAGCCGCCGCTCGGATCGGATGCCAAAACAGTAGCCGACGAGAAGCATGCGGATCAGCAGTTCTGGATCGACGGATGGACGACCCGTGTGGCTGTAGAACGCCGCCAGATACTGGCGGATATCACTCAGATCGACGAACCGATCAATCGACCTCAGCAGATGATCTTGCGGAATGTGATCCTCGAGCGAAAACTCGTAGAACAATGCCGCCTGCGCTTCCTGCCTCGGTCCCATCATCATTCAATCCCCCATCTAACACGGAAATTGAATCAGCGACTTCTGTTTCGATCAAGGGCGAGTTTTTCAACGAAATATGCCCTTTCGACAGACCGCCGCCTTTACGCTCCTTTACGACGCGACGCGCGCTCTAATGCTCCTGATCACATGTTGCGCGACCTTCAAGATGGGCAATTCAGCGACAAAGGATGAGAACAGAAGCACAATCACCGCAAATGCGCCAAGAAACATCCAGTCGATACCGTTGATTTCGAAGCCGAAGGGAATACCCAACGAGAACGTGATGTTTTCCGCCGCGAAGTACATCGTTGCGCTGGCATAGGCGTGGTCACGGATTTTCAGAAAAAGCTGTCCAAGCGGAGAATAATGCTGTTCTCTGAATTCCTGACCTTCTCGGCGCATTGTTTTCCAGAAGCCTTCATCCTTTGTCGTCTGGGACTGCGCGGCTGGCGAAACGTCCGTGTCTCCAAGGCCCAGTTCGACGGCGAGTTGATTACTGGCGAGCGGATCAACCTTGAACGCCTTGATGATGGCGAGCCGCGCTGCCTGAGGCAACTCGCGCTCTCCCCGCTCATAGCGGCGCAGGGCGCGGTCTGACAAGCCAATAGCCGTAGCCAAATGAGACTGACTCATCCCTTTGGACCTACGGAGCGCAAGCAGATTAACCGCGCCGACCTGCCGGGCAATCGATTTGTAGTGGTCTTGCGAGGGGATCAAATCTGATGTTCCGATGAGGACGCTCCCAAAGGTACTTAGAAACCTTAGCTGGGAAAACGTGTCAACGGTCAATAAAACATAGTCAGTGGACCGTTTGGTCCGCGCGGACCGAATGGTCCGGATCTTTTTTTATTTTACAACAACAACTTGCGACATTGACGTTTCGGGATGGAGTTCCTTAGCTGGATGGTGAATCCGGCCCCTTTCGCACCTTGAGAACCTGGAGATCGCTTCAATGCGCACCCCCACGAAAGCTGATCTGGACGCTCACGAGCGGCTGAAGGCGGAACTGCGAATCCGTGGAACGTCGTTGGCGCAGATTGCACGTGAACTCGGGGTCAGCGATTCCGCGCTGACCTTGGTCGGCAAGCGGATGTGTCGATCGCAGCGCATCGAAGCAGCATTGGCTCTGGCCGTGGGCAAGTCGCCGCAGGATTTGTTTCCCATCTGCCAAGAGGAAGGAGAGACCATGACCTAGAAAAGCAAAAGGCCCCGGAGTTGCCGCTCCAGAGGCCCTTTAGGTGTATCAAGTTGAAGCAGGATACACCTCATTCATGACCCAACTTTCGGCCCCGGTCAAGCACGCAGAGGATTCTGTGGGCCGGGGCCTTGTGTCTCAATGAAAGAGGAACCCGCTCCACTGAGAACCATGCCCCAGTGCCGGGAGCAACAGCCTATGTATGATGATGATTTCGGGGGACCTTATGTCCCGCCCGAGCGAACCCGCGCGGCCCGGATGTTTCCGGCGCGCTCGCGGGCAAGCGGACGAGGCTTCGTTATCGCGAAACCGCGGGCCAGCGCGGCCTTGCGGCAGCTCATCTTTGAAAGCCACCTTGAACGGAAATGTCTCCTGGTACTGCTCTCGCAGCAATCGGTCGTCGATATATGGGATCAGCCGCCGCACATCATCTATCGAAACCGGGGAGGGAAGTCCGCGTTTCACACCTTCGATTTTCTTGTCACGTTGGAGGATGGGAACAAGATCGCGATCGCCGTCAAGCCGGGTGCGCTGGTTGAACGGTATAGGTTTGATAGAGAGATCGCGCTGATCAAGGCGCAGACCGCCAAGCAGTTCGCCGACGATGTACTCCTTGTCACCGAAAACAGCTTTTCTGCGGCTGAAGTACGCAACGCAGAGCTGCTTCACATGTTTCGGCAGGCCGAGGACGCCGAGGCAGATGCGGCGGTTCAGCAGATATTGCGGGGCATGAACTGCGATACGTCTTTGGGGCAGGTCGTCACTGCTACCGGCCTGCAGGGGCGCGCATTCCGTGCCGCGTTCAAGGCGATCTTCGATGGGATCGTCCTGACGGACCTGTCTCTTCCGGTGACCGAAGCCAGTATGCTGTCGATGCCGGAGGTGCGGTGATGACAATAAGACTTCGCATCAGCAAATCAGATGCCGTGATCGCGGGCGGTATCGTACATGTGGTCAGCGCTGTCACGGATAGCACGCTGGAACTGCGCCCCCTGGATGGCAGCTCCGACCTGCTCTGCTTCAGCCATGCTGATGTCAAACGCATGCTGGATGAGTGTAAGGCGGTCATCGAATACGGGTACTTTTCAAGTGCCCAAGCAGCGCGGCGGGCGCTGGCAGGCAGCGCGCTCATCAGCCGGATGAGCGCGGTGGAAAAATCCCGGATTTTCCGTAAGAAGCTGTACGTGAATTGTTTTTTAGAAGCTGAGAAGAACGGCGAAGTGAGCCGCTCCAATGACTCATGCATCTCGTTCCTCCCTAATTTGGCAAAGCGGGTTGAGGCCAGGATTCTGGAGCACATACGTCTGGGCGGGGACGCGGCCGAACTGGGCAAGCTTCTCTCCATGAAAAATCCCGGTCGTACCTCTCTGATGGCTTGGGTGCGGGCATGGGAGGAAACACGCGATCCCATGTGTTTCGTCAAGAAAAGTCGGTTCAATGGCGCCAATGCCAAGCGGGTTTCGTCTCAGGTCGAGGGGATTATTCAGACGGCGATCAAAACCTATTTGCACCCCAATCGGGTCAACGTCCCACGCGTCGCGGAAGAAGCCAATCGCCTGATACGCGCGTTGAATACCTCGCTCGCGCTGGACGATCAGTTTCCGGAGCAGGAAGTATCCGAAAGGACTGTCAGGCGACGCATCGAGGACCTGAACCAGTTCGAGACTTATGCCGCGCGGGAGGGCGTAGCCAAAGCCAAGAACAAGTTCGGGCCTTATGGTCAGGGCCTTGAGATTGAGGCACCCTTGCAGCGCATCGAAATGGATGAGTGGCAGATCGATCTCCTTGCTTTTCTCGAACATGCGGGGATCGATGTGAGCGAGCCGAGGTTCGATGAACTTCGGACAGGGCGGTTCTGGATCTGCGCGGCTATCGACGCGGCAACGAGAGTGATCTTGGCCATCAAGGTTGCGAGGACGCCAAGTGTCGAAACGGCATTGGCAACCTTGTGGTTGGCCATGCGTGACAAGAGCGAAATATCAAGGCAGCTTGGGTGTAAAAAGAACTGGAGCCAGCATGGGCACGTCTTCAACGTCGTGGTGGATAATGGGGCTGCTTTCGTCAATCCGGACTTCAAAGCCGCCCTATCAGACCTCGGGATAGGGTATGACGTGCTGCCAGCGGGCGTGCCGAAGCTGCGGGGGCGCATAGAACGCATCTTTCGCACTTTCGGCACAATACTCATGCCGTTTCTGACGGCGCGGACGTTCGGCAACCCGCAAGAACGCGGCGACTATCCTGCTGATCAGAATGTGGTTCATACTGCTGACAGCATTGTGGAGCTCATGGTGCGCTTCGTCGTCGATGCTTATCATCATCGCCCGCATCGCGGCCTTGAGTATGCCACCCCCGCGGATACCTGGGACCGGTTGATGGGGCTGTACGGATATAGCCCTGCCAAGTCGTCCCATGTTCTGCGCCATTTTCTCGGGATTTCCCTGCAACGCCAGCTTGGTCGGCACGGCGTACTTGTTTGCGGAATAGCCTTCACCAGCCGCGATCTTGCGACTTTTTTCCAGCGGCGCGGTGCTCAACAGATTGACCTGCGCCTCGACCCTGAGGACATGGGATACCTGTCTGCCTGGTTCGACGATGCATGGCATACCATACCTGCGGGGCTACAGAATGCGCGCGGAGTGTCGCTGTCGGTATGGGAAGCGACCATCCGGGATCTGCGCCGATCGAACAAGGCCGCGGCGCGTCTCCACATTGAGGTCGTCGATGCGGCGCTCGAGCGCATCAAACAGATAGACGATCACCAACGCGCATGGCGTCAGATCGGTCCTCTGACCGTTTCCGCGAAAGACATTCGCCGGGCCGAGCATGAAAGCTTCTACGGCCTGAGTTTCGGCTCTGCTCCGGGCGAGGTGGTCAAGGAGCATCCGGCCATAGGGACGGCAAGCCTGACCGGCACGCTTTCCGACATTGCAGCATTCAATGGGACAGCCAGGGCAGGCACGCCCCCGACCACTGATGATTTAGACCAATCCCAGCCGTCTGTCAGTTTCCAACCCGAATGGAGGTTCAGCGATGACGATGAGCAAGAGTAATCCAGAAGTCCGCAATATCATTCAAGACATTCGGTCCGCCTATGTCCCGACGATGGCCTACGACCGTCTCGATGATTATTTCGACCAGCTGCTCGAACAGCGCCGCGCGGACCTTGCCGAGGGCGTAATAACCGATCTCAGGAGCATTGCCCTCGTCGGCGGCTCCGGGGCGGGAAAGACAACAGCCATGCATGAGCTAAGGCGGCGTTACCGGAACCGGCTGGTCTGTGACGGGCCAGATGGTGTCAACGAGATGGTCGGTCTCAAAGTGCCTTCGCCGGCAACGATGAAGTTCGTCGCGACGGCGGCGCTTCATGCCGCGGGCTACCCGCTTGTCCGTGACCGGTCGGCAGCTGTGATCTGGGGCCTTGTGAAGCAGCAGTTCAAGTTGCGGAAAACCCTCTTCATGCACATGGATGAAGCGCAGGATTTGGCTCAGCACCAGACCGACAAGGAGCGTCAGGCCATCGTCAATACGCTCAAATCTCTCATGGAAAACAGCCAGTGGCCTGTCGGCCTTGTTCTGACAGGAATGCCCGGCCTCAAGGCGATCATCAATCAGGATGCGCAGCTGGCGCGCCGAATTTACTCGATAGAAATCGAGCGCCTATCGCAATACGCGGGGCAGGATCAGGTGCTTGGCCTCGTGGCGCGCTACTGCGATAGGGCGAAGGTGCGATGCGATGAAGATTTAAGAACAACGGAGTTCGCATCACGTCTGATGCATGCAGCGGACTACGAGTTCGGCCTCTTGGCTCAGTTTATCGTGGAAGCCCTGACCCGTGCTCTGCGATCCGACGGCTTGGAAGCTTCCCTTTCCAAGCGCCACTTCGCAGAGGTCTACTTCATGCGCACCGCTGCCATCCAGGGGCTCAACCCGTTTCTGGCTGAGGATTTTACCCGGATCGATCCGCGGCAGTGCTTTGATGATGGATCTGATGATGAGCGTCATTGGAATGCATGAACGAAAACTCGGCCTGACTGTTACCCCTTTTGCTGGTGAGACCCCCGCAAGCATCGTTTCGCGGATCGCGGCGAGAAACTGGATCGCCCCACGGGACCTATGCTCGGATTTAGGTTTGAGGTGGCCGTTCCTTTGCACTGGTTATCCGGAGCAACTGTCTTACCTTGCAGATGTGACCGGACTCAGCCTCGCGCAACTTGATCGCTGGAATCCGGAAAAGATCGGGATCGGGCGCTATCGGGTCGGTAGGACCCGAAGCAGTACCGGCGTCTTTCGGCGGACGGCGACACGGGTCTGCCCTACCTGTACTGAAGAGGCACTCACGCAGGAAGGGGTTCATGGAGCGCACCAGCGCCTGGAATGGAACGTCATGTGTCTGCACGGCTGTGAGCGTCACAAAGTAGCACTCGTTGAGCTTCCCCGAGCAGGAACCTCGCACGAAACCTACGACATCGCCGCCCAGATCGCCCGGCACAGCGACGTGGTGAAGAAGGCCGCAGATGCGCCCCCGATATATGCTCCGACCGCGTTCGAGGGGTACGTGAGGACAAGAATCAATTATGGTCCGCAGGCGGACTGGCTGGATGGGTTGGAACTCAGCCAATTACACGGTGCTTGCCTGAGCCTTGGCGCCACGATCTGCGGGATGTCCCTCGCGAATTTCGCAGATGTCGAGCCTGAGCTGACACGCCAGTTCTGCGACGAGGGTCTTGGTGTTCTCTCCACTGGGCCAGGCAGCCTAATGGCCTGCATGGAGGGGCTGAAATCCCGGTCCGGCGCTCGACGTCCCTATTTTTCGACAGACTTGGGGACATTTTATGTCTGGTTGCGATCCGCGCATGGCGAAGCGGAGGTGCAGCCCATCGTCGATTGCGTCCATGCGTTTGCAGTCCGGAATTACACGATGAAATCCAAGAAGCGCGTGCTGGGCAGAACCGTACCTGCTGTGAAACGCATTTCGTTTGAAACCGCTCGTGAACAGTCGGGGCTTGGGGTGGGGTTTCTTAAACGGCAGATCGCTCACGTCGATAATCTCTCTGAGGCACAATCCGCAGCGCTGACGGAAACGACGCCTGACCAGCTATCCAGAGCGATTAACTTCTGGGGCGGGTTGCGAAATCTCAAATCCGCTGCAGTCGCGTTGAATGTGCGTCCGACGCAGGTGAAGGGGCTGATTGAAAAGGGGATATTGCGCTCGACCCGGTTTGGAACCGCGCTGCGATATGTCTTCGCTGAGGATGTGGGTCGCCTTTTGTCAGAAGCGGCTGCCTTACCTGAATTGCCCGATGTCGGGGCTTTCCTTCCGCTTCGCGACCATTGCCGAAACCATCGCATCGGACTGGTTCGTCTCATCACTCACTGGCAGGAGGGCAAGGTCGGCGGTTTCGCCCGCAGCGCGGACGTGACAGGACTTCAAGCGATTAGTGTGCCGCAAGATGTGGACGTTGGCGCGCGCGACACCCCGATCGCCACGCGAGACCTCACGCCGCTAGAAGCCGCAGCTTACCTGAAAATTGGGGTCGGAGCCATTCGGGCGCTTCGGGATGCGGGGTATCTTGGTCACGCGAAGCGCCTCAACGCAGATACCAATCACCGTCATTCCCTGATAACCGGGTCCAGTATTCGGGCATTTGAGGCGCGTTTCGTTACGCTTGGACAGCTTGCGACATCGGCGCAGGTTGCCCCGATGCATTTGGCGCGACAGCTGGATAGGGAAGGCGCTCCGACAGTCACCTGCGGTGGCCGACACGTTCGTGCCTACGAGCGTTCGCAAGTTGCAGAGCGTGAGGTTTTCGCAAGGAGCATCAAAGATGGAAAATGAGGCTGAGCGCTTGAAGTCTTTGCTGTTGCGGAGGAGCGAGATGGATGTGTCGTCTGATGTGTACAATGACCACCTAAGGACGGTATTGCTTCGCGAACTCCACCGTTTGACGGCTAGCGAAGACCTGTGCAAACGTGTGCGTTCGCTTCAGGAGCAGGTTGAACGCATGGGGCCACAAGATCCAGATTTCGACATGAAACGCTTCATGGATGAGGGCTGGGAGTAGTGGCAGGAGGCCATTTCGTCGCGTCCTAAGTACGCCCGAATGGCGAGGAAAGCGGATCTCTCGGTCGGGCACAACGATAGATATGTAACCTTCGGCCTAAAAATGCTGTTCATGACGCGCGTAGCAGTTGGCCGCTCCCAGCCCGTCCACGACCTTCGAGCTTCGCGCAGCACGGACCAAGCGCTCGCACATAGGCGTATTTCGTTGAAAAACTCGCCCTTGATCGAAACAGAAGTCGCTGATTCAATTTCCGTGTTAGATGGGGGATTGAATGATGATGGGACCGAGGCAGGAAGCGCAGGCGGCATTGTTCTACGAGTTTTCCCTCGAGGATCACATTCCGCAAGATCATCTGCTGAGGTCGATTGATCGGTTCGTCGATCTGAGTGATATCCGCCAGTATCTGGCGGCGTTCTACAGCCACACGGGTCGTCCATCCGTCGATCCAGAACTGCTGATCCGCAT
>NZ_JBIQWA010000023.1:0-13692 GCF_046591575.1 Marivita sp. S0852 | reverse complement strand
GGGAGTGGGCAAAACTTGGGGGTGTCTGTGTATGTTGGTGGTTCGTTGAGAGGGGAAGTACCATGGACGTGCGGATTATTGTCGAGACAACCTTCGAGAATGGAACCACAAAGAGGCATTGTCTCGGCCGTCTATCCCGCCCGTTTCGGCGCACGCAGCCTGAGGGGCTTGGGTTGTTGCTCGAAGATGCGAAGACGATCCTGGGGCAATTGCAGAACGCGATCCTGCGCGACCAGATCGAGGAAATTTCCGAAGCCAGCAGGATCTGTCCAGATTGCAACGGGGTCCGGGCTATACATGATTATCGGTCGCGGGTCCTCGACACGCTTTTCGGCAGGTTGGAGGTCAAAGCGCCGCGCATTCGCCGTTGCGCCTGCAATGCAAAATCCGATGTTGTCTTGGGCGGACCGCTTTCGCCTCTCGCTCACTTTTTTCCGGATCGATCGACCCCGGAACTGCGACGCCTTCAAGCCGAACTTGGGGCGCGTCATTCCTTCCGGGAAGCGGCGCGTATCCTGGAAACCTTCCTGCCTTGCGCAAAGCAGGTGAACACATCGGTGCGCAATCGACTGGGTAAAGTTGCCCGAGAGATCTGCGACAGCGAGCAGACTGAACCGCTGGTTCCTTCAGCCGCCGAAGAGGCGCCTGCGCTTACGGTTTTCTTGGACGGTGCGCATATCCGATGCAGGCCGGAATACCAGAAGCGACACCTCGATGTTGTGGTCGGCAAGATCGAAAGCCACGATAGGTGTCGTCGCTTCGGCTTGGTGCAACAGGCGGTTCTGTCACCTGGCAGCCAGCTTCGCCAGGACTTGAGGGCTCTCGGTTGGGATCCCGAACAATCCGTCACGGTAATTTCGGACGGGGAACCAGCCCTGCCAAACCTCGTCCGCAATGCCGTCGGTGGAAAGGTCCGCCACATCCTCGACTGGTGGCATATCTCGATGCGTATTCAGCACGTCGAGAATGCCGTAAAGGGCCTGCTGCAGAGCAGGAGTTTCTCCGGCAGTCCAGCACTGTTCAAACGTCCGGCCGAAACGCTGCGATGGTACCTTTGGCATGGAAAAGTTCTTACGGCGACGACCAGTCTGCAATGGTTGACAGTCGATTGCGCGCGGCTCGTTACAGATGACCGCATGGCGACTGAAGCAGCCCGACGCGTGCAAGCCCGGTGCCGAGACCTCTATTCCTACCTTGCGAACAAAATGGACAGCCTGATCGACTATGGTCGGCGGTATCGCACGGGTCTTCCGATTTCTTCGTCCCGGGCTGAGGGCTGCGTGGACGACATCGGCAACACCCGCATGGGAAAGCGACGCCGCATGAGATGGTCACCCAAGGGAGCCCACCGGGTGGCCGTTGTCCGCGCCGCCGTACTCGACGGTCGGCTAACCGGCACCTACCAGAGAGGAGCCGCATAACCCCCAAGTTTTGCCCACTCCCACATCGTATGTGCGCACCATCCAAGAAAACGGTCAGTGGTGAGCGCGGCGCGATTGTATCCGCGTCTCCTTCGCTTGCGTCGTCGTGGCCAAGCTCGTCGGCGACGCGACCCAAGCGATTTCGAACGGTCGTGTTCGACTGAACCGAACAGGGCAGGAACATTTCGATCAATCGAGCGGCTTCCCGAAACGAGTGCCTGACCCCCAATTCAGCCTGCAGTCGCCGAAGTTGGGGAGTCGCACGGTCAGAGAACAGCCCGGCAAGAGGTGATTGCGGTCCATATTTCGCGATCCCAGCCGGTTGGCACAAGCAGCGTCGAAGCCTTGGCCACTTCACCCGAATTCGCCCGAAAAGAGTGTCGAGAATACGGCCTCGATCATCATGGATCGCGCGTTGTTTGGCACAGCCATCGCATTTCCGGCGAGCCTCAATTGCTTCACCGACCTGATCTTGCACAATCGCTTCCTGCAAGCGCCTCAACAAGGTCTTTGCTTCGTCGAGGAGAAGGCCCAAATTCTCGAAACTAAGCTCGTCTGGCGCACGGCGAAGTCGACCGATATTGCGCCTCTTGGTTTCTCCATCGTCAAACGTCGTCTCGACAAAAATGCTTACTTCCATGGTGGATCCAGCATTGTTCCGAAACCTTACCCTATGATTCAGCCCCCGTTTCACCGGACACCTAAGCGGATTCAGTTTTGGCCTTGATGAACTCGCGTGGCGAGCGCCATTTCAGGCCGCTGTGTGGGTGGTTCTCGTTATAGTCCTCGATCCAGCTTCCTATCAATGCCATGACGGTTCCGGCATCTGGCAGCGGTTTGACGCGGACGTAGTCGCGCTTGAGCGTTTTCACGAAGGCTTCTGACATGCCATTCGATTGCGGGCTGGCAACGGGCGTGAAGCAGGGTTTCAGTCCGAGCTGGCGGGCGAAGATGCGGGTTTCCTTGGCGGTGTAGGCGCTGCCGTTGTCAGACAGAACCTCGATTGCCTCCGGGGAACAGTGAGTGCCAAACCGTTTCTCGACAGCGTCCAGCAGCATGTCGCGCACATCTGAACCGCTGATCCCGGCATTGGCCACGGCCCGCCAGGCGATAATCTCGCGGTCATGGGCGTCGATCAGGAAAGCCGCCCGGATGACATCGCCATTCCCGCAGGTGAACTCCAGCCCATCGCTGCACCAGCGCAGGTTTGAGCGCATCATCACCACCTTGCCGTCATGGGTACGTTCAGGGCGGTCGAACCCGGAGCGTTCCAGCAGCAGGTTGTTGGTCTTCATGATGCGATAGACGCGCTTGTGGTTAACAGCCGGTAAACCTGCCGCACGCAGCTCCCGGTTCAGAACAGCGGTGATCCGGCGATAGCCGTAGGTCGGGCGCGTCGCCACCAGCCGCTCGATGCGCGGCAGCACCGCCGCGTCCTGAGCCTTGTGATAGCTCCGACGCGGCTCCGCGCTCCCGTTCAGCCGGTCATGCAGGTTGGAGCGGGACACGCCCAGGGTGTCGGTGACGGCTTTCATGGCAAATCTTCCCGTTTCTGCGACTGCGCAAGCAAGGTCGGTTTTTTTGACCGGCTCTTGTCCAGCGCTTCCTTCAGGATCTCCACTTCAAGCGTCTTGCGCCCGAGCTGGCGTTCGAGTTCACGGATGCGCGCTTCCATCTCCCGCACCGTCTTGTTGCTGGTCACACTGTCGTCTCCCGTCACGGCGATACTGCCCCCTTCGAGCATCAGTTTGCGCCAACGATACAGCAGATTGGGCGCCACGCCATTGCGCCGCGCAACGGCGGAAATGCTCTCGCAGTCATACAAGGTGTCTTCCACGATCCGCAGCTTCTCCGCCGCAGACCAGCGCCGACGGCGACCACCATCGATAATGATTTCAATCTCAGACATAAGCATGTGCTTAAGGCTATCCTTTAGCCTCCTGGCTCAGGCCGAGGTGTCCGGTCGAAATGGGGGCCAGTTCACCCTACCACGTAAGCCACCAAGTTTTGCCCACTCCCTCAGCAGTCTGAAAGCGTGAATTTCCAAAACCTGACATTCGCGCGATGACCGGATTGTGGGGTCGCGCAGTGCATCAATCCTTAAGTAGCCAATCTCCGTAGGCGCTTATGTCACTCATTGGAACTGTCCAGCTGAATTGAAGACCAGAAATCAACGCAAAAAGAAAGGCCGTGGCCACCTTGGCCTCGTTGTGCATATCATAAGCCGCGTTATTGCGGGTGTTTTTGAACCCCAACGTGGCTATTAAGCAGGACTTTTTACTTCCTTACCCGCTAAGCACATCGCCGATCCTACCGGCGCCAGCCAGTAGTCGTTCAGTGCAACGCCATTTTCACTCAGGTCGCGTTGCGATGTATCCGATCGCCATGATCAGCATCGCACCGATAACAGTCCATTGATCGGGAAATGTCCCGAATACCACGAAGCTGAGTGCGGTCGCCGAGACGATTTCAAGATAGTTGAGCGGGGCGAGCACGGATGCGGGCGCGCGTGCGAATGCAATGATGATTGCCATGTGCGAGACTGTTGAAATGATGCCAAGTGACGCAAGCGCGACCCACGCGGACGGGTCCGTTGGCCACACGACATGAGCACCGGCCGATCCCGGGTCACCGCCATAGAGCCAAAGCGCAAGAACGACTGTTCCGGAGACGGCCGCAATGACATGCATCGACAGCGGTGAGCCCTGACCTGATGCCACGCGTGTTAGCAAAAAGTAGACTGCGAACAGGAATGCGGCAGCCAAAGGATAAAGCGCATCGTAGCCAAGCCCGTCAAATCCCGGACGAACGATCAAAAGAACGCATGGAAAACCCGCGACGCAAAGAGCGACCCGGCGAAAGGTCAGGCGTTCTTTCAGAAAGACGCCTCCGAGCAGCGTTAGGATCAGCGGCGCCAAAAACAGGATCGCAGCGGACGCAGGCAGCGGTAACGTGGCAAGGCCAGTAAAGAAGCACGCCGTTGCCCCCGCAAGGGCGACACCGCGTGCCAGATTGGCCAGCGTCAACGCCGCACGCAGGTCGGCGAGAATGAGCGCGCCCATCGGTTGCCGTGTGGCAGAGGCGCTTTGAGGGAAAACACCGGGCAGGAAAAGGATGGCGAACGGCAGGAGCGCAAGCGTAAAAAGCCCTTGGCCGATGAACCGCGCGAACGCGACTTGTGTGCCTGGCATCCCATTCATCGCCAGCACTTTGGCAACAACGTCCATGAACGGGATGGTCAGCATGCCAAATGCCATCAAAGCAAAAGCCGTTCCGTAGCTTTCGGGCCGCACTTGGTCGGATGTCAGTGCCATGTCTGCCACGGGTTTCGGTTCGGTCGGCGTACCATCGGTCATACCTGAGAGTGCCATGTTTCGGCTGAGCGGCAAAACACGTTGCTTTGTTCAGGCTGATCGTTAAAACTGAACAGCATGAATGCCGAAGTTTCACGATACAACAGTGCCCAGGCACTGGATGCGGACGCGCTCCGCACCTTCGTGACAGTCTGTGAGACCGGATCATTCCGATCCGCCGGAGCGGTTGTGCATCGCTCTCCGGCGGCAATAAGTGGTCGGATCGCAAAACTCGAAAGGCAGATCGGGCGGCCGCTGTTCGAAAGGCGGGGTCGACGAGTGCATCTGAATGAGGATGGAACGGCATTGCTGAGCTATGCTAGGCGGATGCTCTCGTTGAACGGTGAGATCGCAGCACGGTTTGGAACACGTCAAACAGCCGGCCAAGTGCGCTTTGGGGCGCCGGACGATTACGGAACGCGCTGGTTGCCAGCGATCCTCAAGACATTCGCGCGGACCTATCCTGCGATTGAAGTCAGCGTGGTTTTGGGCCCTAGCAGCGACATCATGGCGGCGTTCAACAGCGAGAAACTGGATGTTGGGCTTGTCACGCTCGCCAATAATGACCCCCGGCCTCTAGGAACCACCGTCCACCACGAACGACTGGTGTGGATCGGAGCCGCGTCCGGGTCGGCGGCCTATCAGGTGCCCGTTCCATTGGCGTTGGCACATGAGACATGCGCGTGGCGACAAGCCGCGATCGATGCTTGCAACGCAGCTGGGTGTGCTTACCGGGTTGCGATGACCAGCGAACATTCTGCTGGCCAAGTCGCGGCTCTTGCGGCGGACTTCGCCGTCGCGCCATTGCCCGAAAGCATGTTGGGGTCCGGCTTGGAGGCAATCGATGCCGATGTGCTTCCAGCTTTGCCGGATTACACCGTCCGCCTCGTCGTTCGATCCGACGCCGAAGCAGCCGTCCGCGCTCTGGAAAACAGCGTGAAAGTGGCATTGTCCGGCGGTCCTTAGGGTCAGGACCCATTCGGCCTGCGCCGCTGGTTTGACAGATTTTCTGTTCAGCCGCTGACCGGCAACGCATCGCTTGCGATGCTTGAGAGGGGAGGATCAGGGCAGCAGGAGTATTGGGTCCGGGTCCTAACCGAATGCATCGCCAATTCTCAGATCGGCAGCTTTCGGCATTTAAGAAAGGATGGCCTAGGCCGAATTCCTCCTGCTTGTTCGGGTGAATTTCAACTAGAGGTTACACAAGCCAGGTATCGTGGTATGATAACGAGTCCGATCCGTCATTTATTGGAGGTTTAGTTTTGTTAAACAACTTGGATACGCCAACGCTTCGAACCTTCGTTATGTTATCAGAAACAGGCAGTTTCTCAGAAACCGCAAAGAAACTTCTCAGAACGCAACCGGCAATCAGTCAGCAAATCAAGAAGCTCGAAAATGCAACAAACCACAAGCTGTTCCACAGGCAAAAGAACGCCGTTGTATTGACCCGGCAGGGAGAAACTCTGCTCAAATATGCGCAGGTTATCGTAGAGCTCAGCGATCGCGCACATCTGTGCATGCAGCAACAAGTGCCGACCCAAGAGGTTCGGTTGGGTGCACCGGATGATTATGCCAGTATTCTCTTGGCTGACGTTCTTGCGGAGTTTCAAATCAGCCACCCCAAAGCCTGTGTGTCGATTACCTGTGGCAACAGTCGTGATCTCATTGCGCAATGGGAACACGGCAAATTGGATATATGTGTTGTGGCGACAGATCCGGGGATCGACATAGGAACCACGCTCCGGTTCGAGACTCTGGTGTGGATCGCCGGACGAGATTGGAAGCGGGGAACCGATCCGTTGCCGCTTTCGGGCTTTCCGCGCGGATGTCACGTGCGCGATGCCATGGAAGCGGCTCTTGATGCGATCGACTGCCCGTGGCGGACTGTATTCTCCAGCAACAGCATCACAGCGATCCGGAGCAATGTCGCATCACTCGGATCGATCACTTCGGTCGAGCGCAGCCTGGTTCCGGATGATGCCGTCATTCTGGGTGAAAGTGACGGCTTACCGATGCTCCCAAGTCTGCGAATTGCGTTGCTTGAGCGATGCGACAAGGCATCTTTGTTCCGAGACAAACTCGTCGCGACCATCCGGCGCGACATTGGGCAGGTAGAACCAGCGCCAAAGACCACGCGGCCAATTCGCCTGAATTCTTCGCCCACTCCTAAGCGGTCCTCATGCTGCCCAGGGTCCGGTTCCTAATCGTTTCCCAGCCGCGCGATCAGTTCATATGTCGTGACGACGTCGCAGAATTCGTAAGCCAGCGTAGCGATGTGTATCTCATGGCTGCGCCGCGCAGAGATCACGCCCACTGAACCCGGAAGATCGAAACAATCACACGCATCGGAGACGATGGTCGTTTGAAATCCGAGATTGGAGGACATACGCGCTGTCGTCGACACACACATATCGGTTGTCAACCCGAAAACAACCAATTCTTCAGCGCCGATGTCGGCCAGAATGTCCAACAGGTCCGTCCCGATAAAGGCGGAATTCACTCTTTTTCCAAGTGCAATTTCATCGTTTATCGGCCCTAGACCCGCGCGGTAGGCGTTACCGGGCCGATCTGGCCGCAAAGGGGAACCCAGCTCTTCTGAATCGTGTTTTACATGGACAATTGGTCTTCCGGATTCTCTCCAGGAGCCGATGAGACGTGCACAGTTTTCGTCAAATTCCACGTTCCAACGATTAGGCTGATCCGGATCATCAAACCCGACTTGAAGATCAATGGGTATGAGAACCGTCTTGTCAGAAATTTGTTTCATTTTCGTACTCTCGACGACAATTGTCGCATGAGCCGCAATTCATACATTCAGGGGATACTTTTGTTCGCATCTGGAAAAGACACGTGTCGCTGCGCGGTTCGTTTGTTTCGTTCAGCCCATATTGCGGCCATTCCAGTTCACCGGCTTGGTAGCTTCCCAAATCGGGGGAGTGGCCTTGCCCGTCGTAGTCAAGGATCCTGTCGCGAATGCGCCGCCTGACCTGTCGGTCGGTCACGTTATCGCCTGCAACGATATCAAACCGTTCGCGCGGATTGACGACGAAGATCAAAGCACCGCCGAGATTCCGGCTTTTGCGCACGATGTGCGCAGGATGGCTCATGTTGACGAAGATCTGTGTGCCCGCGAAACACATTGTCCAGAATGCGTTGCTCGGTTCCTGGGATACCTCGCTGGGCCATGGGGACGGATCAAGCGCGTGCCACCTTTGCAGCACATTCCAGCCAATGGCGTTGTAGGTGTTGCAATCGTCCGCCCGAACGTTGTTCGGGTTAAAGATGACCAGCAATGGCTCGGCGGATGATAAGGTGCCATCCCATCCCTCGCATCTGTCGATGTAGTCTTTCAGTTCCCTGGCGCTTTGCTGCATGCTGTTTTCAGACAGATCGTGTACGAAAGAGAACAGCAGGTTCGACCTTCGGAATGCCGTCTGTGAAAACAGGCATGGGAAGTTGGATGGCGGGTCCAGACGGTCACGAATGTCGTGAAAGGCCTGGATTTTCCATACGTCATCCACCTTGGATTGGGGGCCGGCAAATTCAGATTGGGATATCAGAGTCATTGTGCTTCTCCTGATGGAGTGTCGACAGGCAAGACGTGCATTGGCTTGGCGCGCAGCGCCTGTGTCATCGCGCTGAAGGGGACAAGGCCGAGAGTTGAAGAACGAGGATGACGAACGGATTGCCCGGCATTGACCGTTGAAGTTCAGGCTTGGCTTTTTGAGGAATGCTCATGTCCACCACACGGCGTCTTGGGCGCCCACGAGGCCGCAGAACGCATGCAGCAAAAGCCTTTTGCCGGTGTCGCTCTGGCGGGTCACGCCATGGACATAGCCGCCGTCGATCAACACCAGGTCGCCCTCGCGCACGCCCAGGTCCCAATAATCCTTGCCTTCGATGAGATCGGAGCCGTAAGGGTATCCTGTTTTTTCCAAGCCGGCCGCGACCTTCTCCTCATGGGTCGGCCGATAGTTCCATATCCTCAGGTCGCCACCCTGATCTGGCATGCTTGGATAAAAGTTGATTGCGACGACGGCGCGGCGCACTGCGTCAACAAACTCAAAGCCTTCGCCCGCATACATAACCTGCGCGGCATCGTCGTGCGGTTCCAGCGCGTACTTACCCTGACCTGTCCAGCACAGGGCGCGGCAGAAGTTGGCGCGTCCTTTCTTGCCTTTAGCAAGCCGAAGGGTCCCGCCCCTGTCCCGGAGTTTGCAATCCAGAAGATTGAAGATTGCGCGCATCGGGTCCACAACGTCGCCAAGAAGGGCGTTGATGTGAGGGCGGTTGACCTCGGATTCCGCAAAATAGGCATCCGCAGTCTTCTTGTAATGCGACGAGCCGATAAAACGACCCGGCACGCCGTCCCGACGCTCCAGAATCCCTTCGCTGGCCTCGAAATTGCGCACGATCGCGTCGCATGTCTCGCGCGTCGCAGCTCCGCGAATGTGCAAGGCTGTGGCTTGGCCGAATATCAGCTCCAGAATGTCCGAGGTCAGGATCAGACCATCCCTCTTGATTATTCGAAACTCGGGTACCTCTACGTGGCGCTCCTTTACATTATCCTTCATGGATGACCTCCTCAAATGACTCGGTGAGAATTCCGAAGGCGTCATCAAGCGCCTCCTTTTCGATCGTGAGTGGGGCAAAAACCTTCAAGACTTGCCTGTCGGGGCCCGAACTTTCCAGGATAAGACCTCGTGCAAAGGCGCTGGCGATAACATCCCGGGCGTTGATGCTTGGCGCCACCTCGACACCGCACATAAGACCGCGTCCTTTCCGACTCGTGATGTGATCGGGGAACGCCTTGCAAAGCTGATCAAGGCGGGTGTCCATCTCGAGGGTCAGCCACGAAACCTGATCTAGAAAACCATCATCGCGCCAAAGCGACAACGCGGCGGCTCCGGTGACGAAGGCCATGTTATTGCCGCGGAAGGTGCCGCTGTGTTCACCGGGTTTCCATATGTCGAATTCGGGGCGGATAAGCACCACGGAAAGAGGGATGCCCAGACCGCTCAGAGACTTCGACAACGTCACAATGTCTGGTGTGATCCCGGCCTCCTCGAAGGAAAAGAATGAGCCCGTCCGTCCGCTTCCGGCTTGGATGTCATCGACGATAAGCAGAATTCCGTTCTCGCGGCAGATACGTTCCACAGACCGAAGGAAGCTTACCGATGCCGTGTTCAGACCACCTTCCGCCTGGATCGTCTCAAGGATGATCGCCGCCGGTAGGTCCACACCTGCGCCAGGCTTGGTTACGATGCACTCAAGATAGTCCTGTGATGGAAAGTCCGGTGAGATGAAGCCGTCATAGGGCAGTCGGACAACATCATGCTTGGCGATGCCACCAAGATCCCGGGTCGATTCCGAACCCGACACACACAGCGATCCCAGCGACATGCCGTGGAACGAATTCGAGAAGGCGAAAATCGTCGGACGCCCGGTGACCTTACGCACCAGGGCCATCGCCGCCTCGTTCGCATTGGTGCCCGTAGGTCCCGGGAACTGAATCTTGTAGTCGAATGAGCGCGGTCCCAGGATCCCTGTGACCATCTCACTGATAAAGCGCGCCTTTGCCTCGGTGTACATATCGAGAGATAGAAGTATCGAGTCTCGGGCGAGGTATTCCTGGAGAGCCGACTTAATGGCGGGATGGTTATGGCCATAGTTCAGCGCGCCAGAGCCAAGGATAAAGTCCAGATATCCGCGTCCGGTGACGTCAAAGACCCGTGGGCCCGCAGCGCTGTCAAGAAGCACCGGAAAGGTGCGACCGTATCGCCGTACGTCGGATTCGTGCGCATTAAAGATCGCGATGTTCATTCAGACCTCCATGGTCAGGTTGACGTCGGGGGCGAGCAGGTATTGGTTGAAGCGGCCGGGGTTGTTCATGGTGCCCGCAATCCAATCCTTGGTCCGGATAATCAAAACGACGCACTCCTCCCCGTTCTTTTCGTCGACGTAGGTTTGGCCAGTTTCACGGAACCCCATGCCCTTCATCGACTTCAGGGGGCCGATCTCGGTGTTGCGATGACAATCCGCAAGAACCCAATCCGAGGCCGTTGCCATCGCGTGCCACAGGCACGTCTTGACCATGGCGCCATAGACTCCAAACGGCGCTCCGGGAAATCGACGATCCCGAAAGTTCTTCAGCACCATGAGGCGCTGCACCTCGAACCCTTTGGTCACGTGGCCGACCAAAGGGTCCATCCCCAGCTTGTCGGAGATGAAAAAACCAGGCTCTGCCAGTTGCACGATCCGCATTGTGCCGATCGGGGTGCCATCGGCGAGCCTGCTGACGGCGTAGAGAGACCGGGCGTGATACGGGTCCGCAAGCGGATCGGCATTCGATGGCAGCCAGCCAAATTCCTCACTGTAAACCGTCCTCCAGAGGGCGCGCGCGCATTCAACTTCCTCGCGCGCCCTGGACAGCCTAGTCTCCAGGCAATCGCTGTGTGGTTCCACCGTCTGCAACATGGCCCGCCCCCTTCCTCTTGCTATCTCAGGCGGTCTTCATTGCGGGTTCTGCGGTCTCGGGTGGACTGTCACCAAAGAGATCCTCGAACTCGCCCTCATTTACGAATTCGCCGTTGAATTCGAAAATTCCGCTGACCATGGTCGACGCGTCATACCAGAGATAGTGCGGCATGGGTGGTAACGGCTCGCAATAGGGTGCGACATCCATGTCCGTGAGCATCAATGCCGCCCGCGCGACAAGAAGATATTGCCCGAGTGGCGGCGAGACCGCGAGGATTGGGACATTCCCGGTTCGACGCATCCAGTCGTAAAGTACTGATTTGCTTGGAAAGCGAGGCAAAAACGAGGCCTGCAGACGAACCAGTTTGTCAACAATCTCTTCGGTCTGCTCCGTGTCTGGCGGAATGTCGTAGAAGTCTTCGAGCGTCACACCATCGCGGGTGAACAGATAAACGTTCGCGCCGTACCCGACGACAGTGGACGCCAGACACCCCTTGCAGCGCTCGCTTCGCCGAAACTCACGGTGTAGGTCGTATCGCTCGTCGACGTTGTAAAAGTCGATGCAGTCGATGATGAGGTCACAGCCTTCGACGAATTCGCGGGCGACGTGTTTTTGCATGCCTTCCGGAAAGACTTCGACGGTTACATCAGGTGTGGTTTCCTTGATCAGTTCACCGACAACCACGGCCTTGTTGCGACCGACATTGCCCGGCGTTGCGCCAAGCTGGCGATTGATATTTGACAGCTCGAAACTGTCGGGATCGCCGATCTTGAGATGGCGAACGCCGAGCCGCGCCAAAAGCATCGCCACAGCCCCACCAAGACCACCTTGCCCGGCGACGCCAACGACGGCACCCGAAAGCTTCTCTTGTGACAGTCGCATTTGGTTGGCATCAAGGCCGAGAAAGACCTCATTGCGCTTTACGCGCTCCCAGTAGAGCTCATCGTCGTAGTCGCCCTTGATCGTGATCTTTCTGGCTTTCTTGAACATTGTGTTTCCCTCAATCAAAGTTTGCTTGGAAGTCGGATACGGCCCGGTACATCCGGTATCGGCTGCGTTCGAACAAAATCGAATGCGTGGATTTCGGCATTTGCAGATAGTATTTTTCGGCGCTCGCGATGCGCTCAAAAAGCTCTTGTGTTTCGGTCGCAGGTGTTAAGAAACGATCCCAATCGCCACGCACTATGAGTACCGGCATCGTTATCGCCGCCGGGTCGAAGTATTTACCGTGCCAGGCGTCAAAAATATCCACGGCAAAGCCGATCGGCGTGTCGATCTTGCGGTCTTCCGCTGAAAGCTCCGGCGATGATGAACCGGCCAAAGCCGCGCCGTAGTTCCTTGGCCAATCGGTGATAAAGCTTGGCTCCAGGTTCGTTGTTGTTCCGTCAGGGCGGTCACTTTCCAGCAGGTGAAAGCGGTCCATGGCCGAAAGGCCGAAATTTGCAACTTTCGGAACCTCCGGAGACCCCAGCAATTCTTCGATGATGGCCGGGTCCACGCCATTCTTGTGAGTGATCGGGGCATGAAAGGTCAGGCTTCTGATTTTGCCGGGGAATTTGGAGGCATAATATCCAGCCGGGATCGCACCTCTGCTGATTGCGACCACGTGCAACTGGTCGCATCCACATTCCTTCAAAACATGGTTCACACAGTTGTCGATGTCGGTCATCAACGTTTCAGAGCTGCCATACTTTCGTGGGTCTACCGCGCCGGTTGAAGGACGATAACCATCGGACCGTCCATAACCAGGAAGGTCAAAGCCGAAGGATGCCCAACCTTCTTTCGCGTTCCAATCCATCCAGGACACGCCGTCGATCTTGTATTCGGATGTGAACTGGGTCGGGACAGTCGCGCCATGAAAGAACAAAATCGGGTGTTTCCTGGCGGGCGATTTGCTCTGTCCTCCATGCGACAAGATTGCAATTTTGCCGTCGATTGAATGGCCAGGAACGAAACCAATATTTTGTGAACTTATGCCAGTTGAAACCGTGCCGTCCATTTCTTTCACCTCCTCAACTCATGCGTGGAGCCTGTCATGTGTCGCGAATTCAAGCGAATTAGTTCTACTTATAGTAGTATAATTGACGGCATAGCTTGATCCACCCGACCGCGGATGACCGAGGCACGGCGGCGTTTTCAAACTCTGAAAAATCAGGTTCACCGAGCGGATACTCTCGGGTCAGAAGCCATAACCAGCGGGACTGTTGCATTAATCGCAGTCCTCGGCCAACTTTGGGCTTTTGAGGTTGAGCATGCCGCGTAGATCCCCGTTCAAGCACCACCGTTTTCCACGTGACATCGGGAGTGGGCAAAACTTGGGGGTTATGCGGCTCCTCTCTGGTAGGTGCCGGTTAGCCGACCGTCGAGTACGGCGGCGCGGACAACGGCCACCCGGTGGGCTCCCTTGGGTGACCATCTCATGCGGCGTCGCTTTCCCATG
>NZ_JBIQWA010000022.1:0-13905 GCF_046591575.1 Marivita sp. S0852 | reverse complement strand
TGACCTGCAGCGTCGATCCCGACCGTCAAACGCCACCGCGCCAATGGCACGGACGTCTCAAGACCTGGGAAAGTAGATCACCGCCAAACCTACTAAAACGTGAAACCAAAATACACATATCTCTCAATACGATGAAAAAACCCTGTCGCGGGGTGGAGCAGCCCGGTAGCTCGTCAGGCTCATAACCTGAAGGTCGTAGGTTCAAATCCTACCCCCGCAACCAACATACCTCCTTCATCATCATGAACGGCCCGGAATTGCTTTTCGTGTTCTAGCGTTTTGGACATCACTACCTATTGCCGAGCCACAATCCTCCCGAATTGCGCCCTATTTGCTCCGAAACTTGCGAATACGCTTCTCGACGTTGAGCGTGTAAATTGCCGTGCGTATAAGGCTAAGCCATTGAGAAATTAGCCAATACAAATCCAGTCAGATCTTCCACAGCTTCGCCTATATCGGTGACATCTGTTTTGAAGTCGCATTTTGAGGTCGTGAGGCGTAAATGTCAGCCACTCTGCTTTTCGCATGTGTTTTTGGGCGATTGTAGGGAGTTCTTGCGTCCCGCACACTTATAGAAGACAACGTGTTGCTGGCGCAGAGAGTGATGCATCTGAAACATTCAAACGAACCGCGCCCGCTTTGGAGACCGGATTTATCCAGTCACCGTGAGTTTCCTTGGAAACGAACTGCTTCCTGCAGACATCCAAATGCCACTTATAACCCCGCATTAGCAATCACCACGGCGCGTTTGGTCCGAGTGATTCGAGGCAACAGAAAGGAATTTGATTTGGTTGCGCTAACGTCGCAACTGGCATCTGTCAATACCTGAAACACTGATGTACGTTGAGTCGCGAAAGCGCAGCGCGGTGGGCAAAACCGGGATGCGATGACGGAATTTGAGCCGAATTACAGGAGGTTTGTATGACACGTGGACGGGTGAACCCGCAGTTCCGGCTGGTTGATCAGGGGATCGAAGGGACCGGGAGTGTCTATTACAATCTCATGGAACCAGCCCTGGTCGAGGCCGCTGTTCAGCGCAAAGAAGGCACTCTGGGCATTGGTGGGGCGCTTTTGGTGTCAACGGGCGAATTCACCGGGCGGTCTCCGAAAGACAAGTTTATTGTGCGGACCGAAACCACCGAGAGCGAAATCTGGTGGGACAACAATGCGCCGATGACTCCGGATGCGTTTGATCAATTGCTGGAAGATATGCTGGCCCATATGAAAGGCCGGGATTACTTTGTGCAGGATCTGATTGCCGGGGCTGATCCTGCGCTTAGCATCGGTGTGCGGGTGATCAATGAGCTGGCCTGGCACAACCTTTTCATCCGGCACATGTTGCGCCGACCCGATCGGGAAGATCTGGATCGTTTTGTCGCCGAATATACCATCATCAATTGCCCGAGTTTCAAAGCAGACCCGGATCGGCATGGTTGCGCCTCGGAAACTGTGATTGCTGTGAATATCGACAAAAAGCTCATTTTGATCGGCAACACCGAATATGCTGGCGAAAACAAGAAATCGGTTTTTGGATTGCTGAACTATCTGCTGCCTGAAAAGGGCGTCATGCCGATGCATTGTTCCGCGAACCATGCCAATGGAAACCCGGCGGATACAGCTGTTTTCTTTGGCTTGTCGGGGACAGGCAAAACAACGCTATCCGCAGATCCAAATCGTACCCTTTTGGGAGATGATGAGCATGGCTGGTCTGATCGTGGCACGTTCAACTTTGAGGGTGGGTGCTATGCCAAAACCATCAATCTGAGCGAAGAGGCAGAGCCCGAGATTTTTGCGACATGTTCAAAATTCGCGACCGTCATTGAAAATATGGTGTTCGATGAAGAAACGCGTGAGTTGGATTTCGAGGATTCCAGCCTGACCGAAAACATGCGATGTGCGTATCCGCTGAACTATATTCCGAATGCCAGCATGTCTGGAATGGCAGGGCATCCGAAAAATATCGTGATGCTGACCTGTGATGCTTTTGGTGTTTTGCCGCCGATTGCGCGGTTGACGCCAGAGCAGGCCATGTATCACTTCCTGTCGGGCTTCACGGCAAAGATGGCGGGCACAGAGCGTGGTCTGACCGAACCGCAGCCCGTGTTTTCGACCTGCTTTGGCGCGCCCTTTATGCCGCGTCGGCCCGAGACATACGGCAACTTGCTGCGTGAAAAAATTGCGCGCCACGGGTCGACATGTTGGTTGGTCAATTCCGGATGGACAGGCGGGTCGTATGGCAAAGGATCACGGATGCCGATCAAGGTGACCCGAAGCTTGCTGTCAGCGGCGTTGAACGGCTCTTTGGCCGAGGCCGAGTTCCGCAAGGACCCGAATTTTGGGTTCGAGGTGCCCATTGCCGCGTCGGGCGTGGCCGAGGTTTTGCTTGATCCGCGTCGGACATGGGAAAATCAGGATGACTACGATGTTCAGGCCGCCAAACTGGTGGATATGTTTGCGAAAAACTTTGAGCAATATCTGCCGTATATTGATGAAACTGTGAAAACAGCTGTCATAAGCTAGGTTGAGTATTGTTCACAAAAAAGGCCCCTGCCGGTGATGGCGGGGGCCTTTTTTGTGCGTTTGATCCGATTTGATCGTCTGGCGCGTGTATGGATACACGTCAGGCGGTGTTTGTGAGGAGTATTTTTCCATGATGCGCGCCGCCTTCCATCATTCGATGCGCGTCTGCGGCTTCTGACATCGGAAAGCTTGCGTGGGTTACGCTGCGCAAATGCCCTTTGGCGAACAAGGGCCAGACTGTTTTCTCCAACTCCCGGGCCACATCTGTTTTGAAACTGTCCGGTCGGGACCGCAATGTCGCGCCTGTATATGTCAGCCGTTTCAGCATTACGGGCATCAGGTTGAGTTCAACTTTTGATCCAAGGTTGAATGCGAGTTGGATGATGCGGGCATCGTGACGTGCGGCTTTGATGTTACGGGCGACATAGACACCGCCGATAATGTCCAGAATGATATCCGCACCGCCGGCCTCTCTGGTGAGTTCGACAAAGTCTTCATTGTGATAATTGATCGTCTGGGTCGCACCAAGAGATTTGGCAAATTCGGCGGCGCGGCGTGATCCGACGGTCGTAAAGGTTTTTAGACCCATCGCCGCCCCCAGCTGAATGGCAGTTGAACCGATGCCGCCCGATCCGCCATGGATCAGAAAAATACCGTCTTCCGGGACGGTATGTCCGAAAAAGACATTGCTCCAGACCGTAAAAAACGTCTCGGGCAGACCGGCGGCATCGACGTCGTCGACGCCTTCAGGAATGGGCAAACAATGATCCGCCAGTACGGACACATAATCCGCGTAGCCCCCGCCATTGGTCAACGCGCACACTTTATCGCCTACCTGCCATCGCGTTTGATCCGCGCCAACTGCAACAACCTCGCCCGACACCTCAAGCCCCAATAGGTCTGATGCGCCTTCCGGGGGAGGATAATGACCACGGCGTTGAACAAGGTCAGGACCGTTGACACCCGCAGCTATCACGCGAACAAGCACCTCGTCTGCGGTTGGCACCGGGAACGGGCGACTGCCGGATATCAGAACCTCCGGTCCGCCAACGCCGTCCATTTCAACGCAATTCATCTGATCGGGAAGCATCATAAAGCCCTTGTTTCTGTTGATGTCAGGTCAATGCCGAGGCGCGTTTGACCGCTGCGACAACATCATCTGCATCCTTGGCAATAACAACGCCCGCATCCCGAAGGCCAGCAATCTTTTCTTTGGCAGATCCGCCGCCAAGAACTGAAAGCGTCCCCGCATGGCCCATTTGGCGTCCTTTGGGCGCGTGCCGCCCAACGACCAGCGCCACAACTGGTTTGCCATAATCGACAGATGCCAGATATGCGGCGGCTTCTTCTTCGTCACGCCCGCCGATTTCTCCGATCAGCACGACAGCTTCGGTGTCGTTGTCGTCGCGGAAAGCCTTGAGGCAATCGACAAAATTGACCCCATGCAAGGTATCGCCGCCCACACCCACGGTTGTGGATTGACCCATGCCCGCCTTGCTGAACTGTGCCACGATTTCGGATGTCAGGGATGCTGACCGAGACGCAATTCCGATAGGGCCGGGTTTCGCCATGCGCGTTGGCATAACACCGATCTTGCATTGATCCGGTGTCAGAATGCCCTGCGAATTTGGTCCGATCAGCACCGTGTCCGACGATTGTAACGCTTTTTTCACGCGACTCATGTCATGTTGCGGGACGCGCTCTGTCACACACACGACAACGCCAATACCTGCCTCTATGGCTTCGATCATGGCGTCACCGGCATATGGGGCGGGGACAATGACCATGCTGGCATTTGCCCCTGTCGCGGCCATTGCGTCTTTGACCGAATTAAACATCGGCATGCCAAGGTGGTCCGTGCCGCCTTTGCCGGGTCGCACACCGCCCACGTAACAGGGCACATACCGTGCGGCCTGGTCGGTGTAGAATGTACCAGAGCGGCCGGTCATCCCCTGAACGATCACACGCGTATCTGCGTCCACAAAAATTGCCATTAGCGTGTTCTCCCACCTTTGGAGATTTCGACGACGCGCGCGATAGCGGCGCTCATGGTTTCGAATGTTTCCACAGGAACCTTGCGGTCATTCAAGATTTTGATGCCCCATTCCGCGTTATGTCCAGACATGTGGGCAACCACCGGAAGATGATGGTCTGACCGCGAATAGGCAAAGTTCACGCCTTCGGCAACCGTGTCCGCCGCGGTCATCCCACCACCATGAATATTCATCAGAATAACTTTGATCTGCGGATCTGCAAGAAGCAGCTCGACCCCCTTGGCAATGTCAAAGCTTTTGGCGGTGGTGCGGATATCCATGAAATTGGCTGGTTTTCCACCAGCATCAATGATCATGTCATTGGTCGCCAGGCCCAGACCCGCCCCGTTCGCCACCACGCCAATATCCCCGGATAGCTTGACCAGGTTGATATTGTTTCTTTGCGCTTCCATTTCCGACGCCGACATGCCGCGGTCGGCCATAAGGGATTCCAGCTCTGGCCGCCTGAATACGGCGTTTTTATCGCAAGCAATCTTAGCGTCGATCGCCATCCATTTTCCGTTTTTGGTGCGGGCAAAAGGATTGATCTCAAGCAAGGTGAGATCGTTTTCCATAAATGCCTGCCGCGCTCCGTAAAGCACGTCAAGAACATCGGTGTCGTCAATTCCCAGCTCTTTGAGGAACGCGGCAAGCTGTGTCCGGGCTTCGGGCGTATCGTCTTCGAACGGGTGCGTTTTGACGACATTGCTGTCCATTCGGGCGAGTTGTTCAAATTCGACACCGCCGATATCGGACGCCAGCAAAATCGGCATGCCGCTGTTCGGGTCGAACGAAATCGCGATGAAGTAGTTTTGCGCGATGTCGATCGCGGCTTCGATATAGACCGACTTTACGGTTTCCCCGAGGGTGCTGGTCTGTTCGGTGACAAGCGTGGACCCCAGCATCGCGCGGGCCTCTTCCGCGACAGATGACGGCGTTGCGGCGAATTTGATGCCACCTGCGAGGCCTCTGCCGCCAGCGTTAATTTGTGCTTTGACAACATACTTTCGTGCGTTGATATCTTTGCAAAGCGCTTCTGCTGCTTCGGCGGATTGGGCGAGTTTGCCGTCTGGTATCAAGACGCCATATTGCGACAGAAGCTCTTTGGACTGGTATTCGGACAGCATCATCGTAACACTCCTCGCTGTTGTGGTTCTTGGTATACCAGTGAGGCATGTGCTGTCAATGATACGCTGTGCCGGGTACGACGCGCGGCAGCCTTGTCGTTGCCGCGTCAGAGGTCGTGAAAAAGGAGCATGTTTTGATTAGCCTCAGAGATCTTGAATTTGTATCCTCCCTGTCTCGACGCAAGCACTTTGCACGCGCCGCAGAGGAGTGTGGTGTGTCGCAGCCTGCATTTTCGATGCGCATTCGCAAACTGGAGGAAAAGCTGGATGCGGCCATTGTCAAACGCGGCAACCGGTTTCAGGGCTTTACAGCCGAAGGTGAAGCGCTTGTGCGCCATGCCCGGAAAATCGTTGATGACGTCAAGGTCATGGAACAGGAGTTTCGGTCGGCACGGGGCGACATCACCGGAACCCTTTCGCTTGGTGTTATTCCAACAGCGGTGATCTTTGCCGCGCGGGCCGTCAAACTGTTGCGCGCGCGATACCCTGGCATCAAAACGAGCATTCAGACAGCAACGTCCCTGACAATCCAGCAGGGGCTAGAGAATGGGATTTATGATGCAGGTCTTACCTATTCCGAAGGTGTGTCCGAAGATCTGTTGCGCGTCGAAGATGTCTACAAAGAAACCTATCAACTGGTGATCCCCGAACATCTGGCTCCGCGCAAAACGGGCAACGTGACATGGAAAGAGGCCGCTGAACTGCCGTTAAGCCTTTTGGAGCCGGGTATGCAGAACCGGCGTATTCTTGATAAGGTGTTCAGCTCGCTTGGCCTTGAGCCGAAAGTGATCTCGGAGAATTCGGAGTTCCTGACATCGTTGATTTTGGCGTCAGAAGGTTTGTCGGCGACGGTTGTGCCAAACCTGATGGTCGATGCTTTCGGCTCACCACAGGGCGCGATTGCGCTGCCCCTTGTGGAGCCGGTGGTGAACAAAGATGTTAGCCTGGCGACACCTTTGCGCGAACCCAGTCTGCCCACCGTGTATGGCTTGCGGCAAGTTTTGGATCTGACCTAGATAACCTTTGCTTATCGTGAAATCAATTTAACTCAATTGACGTTTACAAACCGTGATGGATAGGGTGTTGCCAATCTAGGGAGATGGCAATGGCACCGTTAGATATTCAAGAAGGCATCTGGAAGAAGAAAGGCACCGGAAAAAGCCGCAAGACGCCGAAAGGACGTCAGGTTGACGATGCTGCGCTTCAAGAGGTGGTTGACCTGCTTGGCGATGCGCCGCGCCGCCGTGACTTGCTCATTGAATTTCTTCATTTAATTCAAGACGCCTACGGGCATCTATCTGCCGCGCATATCGCGGCACTTGCCGACGAACTGAGGCTTTCCCAAGCGGAAGTTTACGAGGTTGCAACCTTTTACGCCCATTTTGACGTTGTCGCCGAGGGAGAGGCCCCGCCACCCGCGCTGACCATTCGGGTGTGTGATTCCTTGAGCTGCGAAATGGCCGGTGCCCAGCAATTGCGCACGGCGTTGCAGGACGGGCTTGATCCGGCGCAGGTTCGCGTTCTCAGAGCGCCGTGCATGGGCCGGTGTGATACCGCCCCTGTGCTGGAAATCGGGCATAACCATATTGATCACGCGACCCCGGAAAAGGTGGTGGCCGCCATCGCTGTGGGTGATACGCACACGCACGTCCCCGCCTATGAAACCTTTGCCGAGTATGTCGAAAACGGCGGATACGCGACGCTTAAATCGCTGCGGGCGAGCGGGAACTGGGAAGACGTTCAGGACAAGGTTCTGTCATCGGGTCTTCGGGGGCTTGGAGGCGCTGGGTTCCCGTCGGGCAAGAAATGGGGCTTTGTGCGCATGAACGCAGGCCCGCGCTACCTGGCCGTCAACGGAGATGAAGGAGAGCCGGGCACGTTCAAGGACCGTTACTATCTGGAACGTGTGCCACATCTGTTCCTTGAGGGAATGTTGATCGCGGCATGGGCGGTCGAGGCGGACACGTGCTTTATCTATATGCGCGACGAATACCCCGCTGTTCTAAAGATACTTGCGGCAGAAATCGCAGCTCTTGAACGCGCGGGGCTTGTCGAGCCGGGTTATATCGACCTCAGACGCGGTGCCGGGGCGTACATCTGTGGCGAAGAATCCGCCATGATCGAATCGATTGAGGGAAAACGCGGCCTGCCACGGCATCGGCCCCCCTTTGTGGCACAGGTCGGCGTGTTTGGTCGGCCAACACTGGTCCATAATGTGGAGACGCTGCATTGGGTTGCCCGGATCTGCCGAGAAGGCCCTGAAATTCTAAGCTCGATTGAAAAGAACGGGCGCAAAGGCTTGCGCAGCTACTCAATCTCGGGTCGCGTACGTAAGCCGGGTGTTTACCTTTTGCCAGCCGGATCGACGATACTCGATATCATCGATGCTGCCGGAGGTATGGCGGATGGACATGTCTTCAAAGCCTATCAACCGGGTGGTCCGTCCTCGGGCATTCTTCCGGCGCACATGGATGATGTGCCGCTGGATTTCGATACGCTGCAACCCCTGGGAACGTTCATCGGTTCGGCCGCTGTGGTTGTCTTGTCTGACCATGACAAGGCGCGAGATGCCGCGTTGAATATGCTGCGGTTTTTCGAAGACGAAAGCTGCGGTCAATGCACACCGTGCAGAACGGGGTGCGAAAAAGCGGTGACGCTGATGCAGGCGGACACATGGGATACAGAGCTTTTGGAGGATTTGTGTCAAGTGATGGGGGATGCGTCGATCTGCGGACTGGGTCAGGCGGCCCCCAACCCGATCCGTCTGGTGATGACGCACTTTTCTGACGAAATCAAAGGCTAAAGGGGAAGACCATGCTGGATTCAAGCGAAACCAAGACAATCACCTTCAGCCTTAATGGTGAAGATGTCACCGTCCCGGAAGGCTGGACGATCTGGGACGCCGCACATGGTCAGGGGCTGGTCATCCCGCATTTGTGCCACAAGCCCGCAAAAGGCTACAAACCAGACGGAAATTGCCGCGCGTGTATGGTCGAGGTCGAAGGCGAACGCACTTTGGTAGCCTCCTGCATTCGCCCGGTTGCTGACGGCATGAAAGTGACGACCAACAGCGCAAGGGCGGAAAAATCGCGCGCGCTGGTGGTTGAATTGCTGGCTGCTGATCAGCCAGATGTCCCGCATGACGCGTCATCCCATTTCTGGGACATGGCCGACCTGAACGGCGTGACGCATAGTCGTTTTCCGAAAGTCAAAGCCGACAAAGTGCCGTTGCTGGATGACAGCCATGTCGCCATGCGGGTCAATTTGGATGCGTGCATCCATTGCAATCTATGTGTCCGGGCCTGTCGGGATGTTCAGGTGAATGACGTTATCGGAATGGCCGGACGTGGCCATGAGGCCAAGATCGTGTTCGACCAGGATGATCCGATGGGCGACAGCAGTTGTGTGGCCTGTGGTGAATGCGTTCAGGCCTGCCCAACCGGTGCATTGATGCCGGCTACCGTTCTTGACGACACCCAGGCGGGCGACAGCAAAGACTACGATCGCGAAGTCGAAAGCGTTTGCCCCTATTGTGGGGTCGGCTGCCAGATTTCGTTCAAGGTCAAAGATGACAAGATCAAATATGTCGAGGGCATTGATGGCCCCGCGAATGAAAATCGCTTGTGTGTCAAAGGGCGATTTGGATTTGACTACATCTATCATCCGCACCGGCTGACAAAGCCCCTGATCCGTCGCGAAGATGCGCCGCCCAAGGGGCTGAATGTAGATCCGGACAATGTGATGACCCATTTTCGCGAAGCGACCTGGGACGAGGCACTTGATTTCGCCGCTGACGGCATGGCCCGCCTGCGCGAAGAAGACGGTCGCAACGTTGCGGGCTTTGGCTCGGCAAAATGTTCGAACGAAGAGGCGTATCTGTTCCAAAAACTGATCCGCCAGGGTTTTGGGCATAACAATGTCGATCACTGCACACGCTTGTGCCATGCGTCTTCGGTTGCCGCCTTGCTTGAAAACGTTGGGTCCGGTGCGGTCACCGCGACCTTCAACGAAATCGAAAACGCGGATGTCGCCATCGCGATTGGGTGCAATCCGGTGGAAAACCACCCTGTTGCCGCGACCTATTTCAAGCAATTCACCAAGCGCGGTGGCAAGCTCATTGTCATGGACCCGCGCGGCACCGGCCTGAAACGGTTTGCCAGCCATATGCTGCAGTTCAAGGCGGGTGCGGATGTGTCGATGCTGAATGCCATCATGAATGTGATCGTCGAGGAAGAACTGTACGACCGGCAATATATCGAAGGCTACACGGAAAACTGGGATGCCATGAAAGAGCATCTCAAAGGGTTCCCCCCTGACAAGATGGCCGAAATTTGCGGCATCGAGGCCGACGTTCTGCGCGATGTGGCCCGCACCTTTGCCGGGGCCAAGGCGGGCATGATTTTCTGGGGCATGGGGATTTCCCAGCATATCCACGGAACCGACAATTCGCGGTGCCTGATCTCGTTGGCACTTATGACAGGGCAGGTGGGTCGCCCCGGGACGGGCCTTCACCCATTACGCGGACAGAACAATGTCCAGGGCGCGTCGGATGCCGGACTGATCCCCATGTTCCTGCCCGATTATCAAAGCGTGACCGATGACGGGGTGCGGTCGGCCTTTACCGAGGTTTGGAATTCGGGGGATTTCTCCTCTGAAAAGGGGTTGACCGTTGTCGAGATCATGGACGCGATCCACGACGACAAGATCAAAGGCATGTATATCCTGGGCGAAAACCCGGCAATGTCCGACCCGGATGTCGATCATGCGCGCAGTGCCCTGGCCAAGCTGGATCATCTTGTTGTGCAGGATATCTTTTTGACGGAAACAGCCAATTTCGCGGATGTCATCCTGCCGTCTTCGGCCTGGTACGAAAAGACCGGCACGGTGACCAACACCAACCGTCAGGTGCAAATGGGCCGTGCGGTCGCGCCCCCGCCGGGGGAGGCCAAAGAGGATTGGTGGATCGAGGTGGAACTGGCCAAGCGGCTGGGGCTTGATTGGACCTATACACACCCGTCCGAAGTTTTCGCGGAAATGAAGCTGAATATGCCGTCTTTGGACAATATCACCTGGGAACGCCTAGAAGGCAGCGCGGTGACATATCCGTCCCTCAGTCCGGATGATCCGGGTCAGGCGATTGTGTTTGGAGACGGGTTTCCACGGGCTGATGGCCGTGCACGGTTTACACCGGCAAATGTCATGCCGCCCGATGAGGTGCCGGATGCCGACTATCCGTTTGTGCTTATCACGGGCCGTCAATTGGAACATTGGCACACAGGCTCCATGACCCGGCGCACCAAGGTTCTGGATGCGGTCGAACCAGAGGCAAACTGTTCAATGCACCCCAAAACGCTGCGCGAACTGGGAATCGCCCCGGGTGAATATCTGCGTCTTACAACACGACGCGGGACAGTCACCGTTATGGCGCGCGGGGATCGGGCGGTGTCAGAGAAAAACGTGTTCCTGCCATTTGCCTATGTGGAGGCAGCGGCGAACATTCTGACCAACTCGGCGTTGGACCCGTTTGGAAAAATCCCCGAGTTCAAGTTCTCGGCGGTGCGGGTTGAAAAAGCCGACGCGATCGCGGCGGAATAGAGGCGGCGAACCACGACAGAACAAAAGCCCGGCAGAACACGCCGGGCTTTTTTTCCGAATGGATCACGTTTTGGTTCGTTTGTGTTGGGCAACGCTTTTCGAAAAGTGGTGGGAAGCGGTTTGCAAATCACTTCCCACCAGGTGATTACCCGATCGCCTCAAGCACAGCTTCGCCAAGGCTTGCAGGGCTTTCTGCGACGACGATGCCAGCGGATTTCATGGCTTCGATCTTGTCCTCGGCACCGCCTTTGCCACCGGCGACAATCGCGCCTGCGTGGCCCATGCGGCGGCCGGGAGGGGCGGTGCGGCCTGCGATGAAGCCCGCCGTTGGCTTCCAGCGGCCTTTCTTCTTCTCGGAGGCAAGGAATTCGGCGGCTTCTTCCTCTGCCGATCCACCGATTTCGCCGATCATGATGATGCTCTCGGTCTCGTCATCCGCGAGGAACCATTCCAGTACGTCGATGTGCTCGGTCCCTTTAATGGGATCGCCACCGATGCCGACGCAGGTGGACTGGCCAAGGCCGACATCAGTGGTCTGCTTCACCGCCTCGTAAGTCAGCGTGCCGGAGCGGGACACAACGCCAACGGTGCCACGCTTGTGGATGTGGCCGGGCATGATGCCGATCTTGCAGGCGTCGGGTGTGATGACACCGGGGCAGTTCGGGCCGATCAGGCGCGAGGACGAATCCTGCAGCGCGCGCTTGACCTTCATCATGTCCATGACCGGAATGCCTTCGGTGATGCAGACAATGACCTCCATCTCGGCGTCGATGGCCTCAAGGATGCTGTCCGCCGCAAAGGGGGGCGGGACGTAGATCACAGAGGCGTTCGCGCCCGTGACATGCTTGGCCTCGTGGACCGAGTTAAAGACCGGCAGGTCCAGATGCGTCTGCCCGCCTTTGCCGGGGGTCACGCCGCCGACCATCTTGGTGCCATAGGCGATGGCCTGTTCGGTGTGGAATGTGCCCTGCGAGCCGGTGAGGCCCTGGCAGATGACTTTGGTGTTTTCGTCGATGAGGACGGCCATATCAGTTGGCTCCTTACAAAATCTTGCGTCTTTCGGGCGCTATGCCCGATGTTCAATTCAAAGCGGCAGATGATCTGCGCGGGTGTTTCGCGACTTGAGGTCCATTACCGCCGGTAGACCGTCACTGAGGCGGATTGCACATCTGTCTTTTTATGGACAAAACCAACAAGCCTTAGTTTCTGGTCGCCCGAAGTGAGGTCAAAGCGACGGCTGGCAACAGGTTCGACCTTGAAACCACGGCGCACAAAGGCGTCGGTCATGATGTCGTTCAGGTCTCTGGAATCCTGCCTGGTGGCGCGGGATAATTGGACGTTGCATTTGCCTGACTCAGTCGTTGCGGTGACGGTCATGCGTTCTCGCGTATTGCTCGGCACACGGGTGTCCCAGACATAATCCTGACGGACCCTGTCAAAGCCGACATTTTCTAAAACCGACAGGTCTTGCCCGCTGGTGAAAAACTCGGCACACGCAGTTGTGGCCGCCTGAACGTGCTTCGTCACCTTGGACGACAGAACGCTGTCCGCTGCCACCAGTGTGGGCAATGTGGTGAGCATCGCACCAACCAGATATAAACTGCGCATGCTCACCCCTTCACCGCCTTAACGATCTTCTGCGCGCCGTCCTTGAGGTCGTCGGCGGCGATCACGTCGAGGCCTGAGGTGTTGATGATCGCCTTGCCCTCTTCGACGTTTGTGCCTTCGAGGCGCACAACCAGCGGCACCTTGAGGCCGACCTCTTTCACAGCGGCCACGACGCCTTCCGCGATCACGTCGCAGCGCATGATGCCGCCGAAGATGTTGACGAGGATGCCTTTGACCTGCGGGTCAGAGGTGATGATCTTGAAAGCCTCGGTGACCTTTTCCTTGGTCGCACCACCGCCCACGTCAAGGAAGTTGGCAGGTTCGGCCCCGTAAAGCTTGATGATGTCCATCGTCGCCATCGCCAGACCCGCGCCATTGACCATGCAGCCGATCTCGCCATCCAGAGCAATGTAGTTGAGGTCGTATTTGGACGCCTCCAACTCCTTGGGATCTTCCTCTGTGGTGTCGCGCAGCTCGCCAATGTCGGGGTGGCGGTAGACTGCGTTGCCGTCAAAGCCCATCTTGGCATCCAGGCATTTGAGATCGCCACTGTCGGACACCACCAGCGGATTGATCTCCAGCATCTCCATGTCTTTGTCGACAAACATCTTGTACAGCGTGCCCATCAGCTGAACGCATTGCTTGACCTGTTTGCCCTCCAGCCCCAGCGCAAAGGCGATGCGGCGGCCGTGGAAGGGCTGGTAGCCGGTGGCCGGATCAACCGAGAAAGATAGGATCTTCTCGGGGGTGTGTTCGGCGACCTCTTCGATATCCATGCCGCCCTCGGTGGAGGCCACAAAGCTCACGCGAGAGGTCTGGCGATCCACCAGCAGGGCCAGATACATCTCGGTCTCGATGCCTGATCCGTCCTCGATATAGATGCGGTTGACCTGCTTGCCTGTGGGGCCGGTCTGATGCGTCACCAAAGTGCGCCCCAGCATTTTCTTGGCTTCTTCCGCCGCTTCCTCCACCGATTTGGCCAGACGCACACCACCGGCCGTTCCGGCATCGGTCTCTTTGAA
>NZ_JBIQWA010000021.1:0-15959 GCF_046591575.1 Marivita sp. S0852 | reverse complement strand
CATAGTAGAGGAAGAAATTTTGCTCTTTCGACAATGGTACATAGTGGAAGACGACTTGGTTAGAGGCCGCTGCCTTTTTTGTCACCGTAGCCTTGAGACCGACACCTGTTTTTCTGACAAGCAGCCTTTCCTGAGAATAAAGTTCATGGCTCTTATAGTTGATACCAGTCACGTTGAGTTTGATTTGCCGGGAACAAGACAGTGCGTAGCGCCCAATGTCTTCACCGACGATGAGCGGCATAAATCCGGGCTGTTTCTCCGTACCTGTCTCAACAATTTGCTGTGTCGCCATCCCTTCAGAATGTGCGGTCAGACCACAACCTTGGCAGATCACGTCTCTGGGACGTGTAGGCGCAGGAGTGACGCGAGCGCAGTTGCTACAAACCTTGACCAGTCCGCGTTTGGAAAGCTCTACACCTCGTCCTGAAACAACCAAGTCAGTCCAGCTACCTCCAGCTGCTTCAATTCTACCCAATAAATTTTGGTCAGACGTGCGAACATCTATGTCCCAGCGACACCCAGGGTCCGACAAGAAACGGCTTTGATTAACTTTGTGACTGCTGCTTTTTCGCGTATTTTGCAAATCAAGGTCACCTGACAATACCGCTGCCCGTTGCGTCTTTGAAAGCCGAAGCACCTCAACAACATGAGTAGGCTTTGGTTTGCTTTTACGCACCAGAAGAACTGTCGTTCCCCGGTAGATGCCTTTGAATATCCCCTCCCCCAACCGTGCAATCAGCTCAACAGTATGGTTTTTAGAGATAAGCGATCTTGTAGGAGCATGTTCAGGAGAAAATATGGCGTCGGGAAGGATGAACACAGCCATGCCGCCGTCTTCCAAAGCCTGTAATGACATCTCGACAAATAGAGACCAGCTATCAAATTGCCCGTTTGCAAGACTGTATCCCAACGCTCTGAGACGCCCAGAAGAATGAAGCAGATCAGCGCCCCAAGGTGGGTTGGAGATCACAGCACCAGTCTTAAAACTTTGGCGACGTTTGTTAACAGATGGCGATAGCAGCATGTCTTCAGTCTTAATGACTGCTAACCTACCTAGACGTGTTTGAGCGGCCCGCGACGCATCAGCGTCGATGTCCATTCCAAAGAGTTTTGCGTTTGGGAGCTGTTCGAATGCAGCATCCAAAAGTTCGCCATCACCACATGCTGGATCAAGTAAATTACCAGACCAATGCTCTCCAAGGTGCTCTTTTAAGAGAAGTGCCACCCACGTTGCTAAGAACCGTGGGGTGAACACCTGCCCTTTCTCAAAGCCAACAGGAAGGCTAATCGCAGCGTCTTCGATGCGCCTTTCTAGTTTGGTTATTAGCATGTTTTCTTCCCTGCTCTGGCGCCCTCAAAATGACTGTTTGAGTGCTTATCTTCTTTTTATAATAGCCAAATCTCTTCAATTTGGTTTATCGCTCAAGTCCATAACAGTTACCTGTTATGTGTTATCTTCTGCGACCATCGATCTCTGCGTTGGCGGGTATGTCGATCCCCCCAGCTCTAAGGCATTCGTATAGCAGTTCTTTTTTGGTCAATCCCCGCTTTTGAGCCTCTGACGCGAAGGCTTCTTTGATCGGCTCTGGCACGTTAGTGAAAGAAAACTGCACACGCGGAGCATCTTTCAAAGCTGAAGACTTGGCTTTGCTCACGCTTAGCAGCGGAGCAGAGAGTTTCTTCAGTTTCCGGGCGTTATCATCGCCATCCAACTCGTCATCGAGATTTACGCTGACTTTGGCCATGATCCGCTCCTGTAAAAACTGATAAGACCCCTACCCTGCAAATCGGCCAATACCGATTGTGCGGACCTTTTCGCCGGTCCTTGTGGAGTCTGCCCTGTCGAGGTCATTTCCTTGAAGCCCGTCCGATGAGCACACATGGCTTGGAGCCTTGGCACATCTTGCGCATCAAACGCGTCCGCAATGGCCTGCGTAATATTGGTGTTAGCATCTACATCCATCATCACAACAAGTGCTGGAATGTCTTTTTCCATTGTTTCTGCAACGCTTTGAACATGCGAGAACGTCCGCTTTGCACCTTTGGCGTCTGCCTCGTTGGCCTTTGAAGGTATAAGGATTAAATTGGCGGCTGCGATAGCGTGCATCGCCATGGCGGACTTGAAGCCCGCCGTGTCGACGAAGATAACATCATAAGGCGGATCGTTTTTCTTCAAGGCCTTGACCGTTGGGATCAGCTTCTCATCATCTTCCTCATAGAGCCAATCAAGACTAGTCTGCCCTTTCTTCGCCCAAGATTCCAAGTGCCGTTGCGGGTCTGTGTCGATCACCACAACCTTTGCCCCATCCTCCACCATCAGACTTGCGAGAGCCGTTAGAAGCGTTGTTTTCCCGGCTCCACCTTTTTCTTGCACTACGCTGATAACTTGCGTCATGATCTGCCTCATTTTTTACTCATCTTATCTGTTAACAGATAACAGTCAACACATAACTACTAATTGATAACAGATAAGTAATATCCATTAAGGTGCCCTGCCCTTTCGCTCATACCACTTTCGACAAAACCCGACGAATGCCCCGTCGACATGGCGTGGAGCTTCGCTCATCCACATCCGCCATTCCTGTTCGAGGAAATAGACATCCCATGACGGGGCGGCATCGCGGGCCTTCTCATACCCTTCGGAAGAAATGCGAACGGTATCGGCTAGACCAGAGGTTGGTTTCTCGGCATAGATCTCAAGAAACTCAGCCTTTGGCGTTACTTCCAAAACGTCGTGCAACAGACGGAACCGGTAGTCCGGCATGTGTGCCTGAGCCTCATCCGCTTTGCAGATGGTTTTTACAAGGCGCTTAAACTCTTTCGACGTAGAGGTTGAGCCAGTCTTGTGTTGCAGTTTGTCCAAACCGATCCGCCAGACGTCCTGTTTTCCGCAATGCTTGCGAGCGAGTTCATATAGACGCCGTTCCAGAGGTTTCCGAAGCTGGAAATACGCCCGATGAAGGGTCAAAACATTTTTGTTTTCGATAGCCTTAACAAGCCAATCACCCATTTCCAGCTCGACGCTCAGGAGCCGTCCAGTGGAGTCTTCCTTTACGATCCGCGCATCCGTAATGAACGAGATTGAACGCCATTCACCTATCCCATGGTCGTGGATGTTGGTTTCAATCTGCGTGAACTGGAGGCGGGTGAGGGCGCGGCGTAGCGTTGCGTAAGCCTGTCCGGTCGTGTGTCGGTTTGTTGCCTTGAGCAAATCATGCGCCGAAATTTGCACGCGGCGGCCAATTTCCTGCCCGTCGTTCTTTGCTGCCATGAGCTGACTGAGAACATAAATCAGAATGTCTCTGTCAAAGACGTTCGCGCGGCCTTCTTCAGCCGCAGGGGTGATCTTCACTTTCACATTGCCCTGCTCATACTGGAACGCGGACATGTCTTTTTTCACCGATAACGAGAATAGGGGATGCTCCATCGAAGCACGGTCACTTTTTGGAGTTGCATCAAGTATATCGCACACAAACAGATCAGGCTCTGTGTGCCTTTCCGGCAAAAGGGCCGTGCGCTTTCTTGGTCTTGCCATTATTCGATACTCTACACACCATTTTTCGACAGTCTGCCCACCAGAGTGTCGAGTTTTTCGATACTCTACACACCTTTCCTCGATAGTCTACCCACCGTTCTTCGATACTCTACACACCAACAGGTAAAAAAGGGGCTGAATCGGGGAATAATATCAGTAGGTTACGAAACCGCTGATTCTCGTAACACATATATAACACATATATAACACACAGCTTGCAGCCAAGGCTTCCCAAAGCTGAACGCAAAACATCACTGCTGGTAGAGCACGCAGGCATCAAAATTGCTTGTTGTGCTAGCCACATCGCCCCAAGGACAGCGCAAGTTGCAGGGTTGCTGGCTAAGAAGTGAGAAAGCAGCAGCAGCGACATCACCAAAGCCAGAACGACAGCACCCAGACCGAACCAAGACAGGCGGGATTTAGGACATATCGTGCAAACGGCTCAACGATACATACAGCTCACCACCAGGCAGAGCAGGGAGGTCGGGCTTCGCATAACTTTCACTCCCGCTCGTTCACGTACTCATCACCACGATCCAGCCCGAAATGCTCTTTCAGCATATCGCGGCTATCTTCCATCCGGCGCTCCGTCTCCTGGCTCATTTCGTAGCGGTTGCCGCGATTGTACATCTCCGCCTGCATGAGCAGCTGGCGCGAGAACACGGGATCAGTCGTGATGTGGTCGATGGACGTCAGATCGCCTTGCCGGAAGCGGTTATACTGCGCCTGCGTCGTCGCTTCCCGAAGAAGCGCGATGACTTCAAGGTGTTCCTCTGCCGTGTTCGTCAGCAGATAGTCATCGGGGCTGCGGGCTTCCCATCTGGCCAGTCCTTCCAGATTTTTAGCAACGGCGCTGTCTTCGCGGTCCTGCTGAACCTGTTTGAGACCTTTCACACCCTGTTCGTTCAAAATGCTGTCGATCGCGTAGCGCACGTGTTCGGGATATTCAGCGGCCCGCTCAAGGTATTGATCCTGAAACCGGTTGAGAACCGCCTGCTTGTCCCGGCCTTCGTGTTTCGCCACGTTGTACGCGACTTCTAGTGCATCAAGATCGCGGGCGAGGGCTTCGGCCTTCGCTTCGCTGTTGGCCGCGTGCAGGCGCGCCTCAGCCAGCTCCTGAGCCACGGCGTCCCGTTCCCCTGACAAACGGCCAGCTACGGCTCTCACAGCCTCTGAGGCGATCTCTGAGAGCCTGTCGCGGTATTCTTCGTCCGTTTCCCTGCCGCGCCCCATGAAGCCGCCTGTGGCGCGCTCAGGGAGGTTCAGGGAAAGGTTTTCGTTGGCATTGGCGCGGGCGTAGAAGCTTTTGATGGTTTCGTGCTTGGCACCGGACCGCATGAGACCGCGCTCAAGGCCGTATTTCGCACCGACCCGTTCAGCGTAGTCGGTCTGCATCGCGGATAGATCTTTTGCGTTGCCGACGATGTCCCGCGCGTTCAGCTTGCCGCGCTCATCGAGCGGTATGACCAAGACCTGCAAGTGGGGGGTGGTCTCATCCATGTGGATCACAGCCGAGAGGATGTTTTCCGCACCATGCTTTTCCTCGATCCAGGCGAAGGCATCGCGCAGGTAGTCCTCACTTTGGATGCTCCCCATCTGGGCCATCTCCTCTGGGGAGGCCGACATGACATATTCGATGGCAGGGACGGCGTTCCGGCGGACCTTCTCGGGGGCGCGTTCGTCCCAGAGCGCCATCAGCTCCTTTGCGGTCCTTGCCCCCGCCAGATGAATGTTGCGATGCGCATCCTCGGGCCGTGCATTGGCCGCATCGCGTTCGCGCAGGTTGTGGCGTGCGGCGGCGGAGAGGTTTGCTTTGCCGCGACCTTTTTCACCGGAGATTTTTTTGAGCCGGAGAATGGCGTACTTGCGTTCCCCCTTGGGGCGGCGCAAGGATGCACCACCGTTTCTGCGGGGGTCGATCTCGATCTGACCCATCACCTTGTTCACAGCACCGGCCATCACGCACCCCATATTTTAAGAAATGTACACTCACTAGACAATTTGTCCTGCGTCCCAATTATCGCTCGGCCTCAAGAGAGGCAAGTCTGTACATTTCCTAAAATATGGAAGGGGTCAGTTCAGCGCCTGATCGATGGCCCCAAGCAGGCTGATCACAAGTACCAGAGCGATCATCACCCAGGGGCTTTCCCACCAGAGTTTTGCGGGTTCGGTGGTGTGCCGGTTTTCAGAGCTCATCGGTGAACGCCTTCATGTCGAAGTCCGGATCAACCGCGCCAAGGGCGGCGGCGCGGGCTTGCAACGGCCTGATCCGGTCGCTGAGAGAGGTCTGTTTGTGGTGGCGTGCGAGGGCAGCTTCCAGCGCCTGACGCACGGCCTCGGTCTTCGTCTTGGCTCCGGTGACGCGCATCAGCGTCACTGCCAGTTCATCAACCTCATCGTCGCGGATATAGAGCGGCATGGCAGGCTCCTCTTACAGAATGCGTCCGAGCAGGGTCAGGCCCACGGCGATCGCCACGCCCAACAGAATGCAGACCAGCGCCATGGTAATGGCGTGCCATATCACTTGCGGAGCGGGGCGGTTTTGAAGCCGCGCGGTTTCCATGGCCAGTTGCCGGATCGTCTCGCGCTGAAGCCGGGCCAGGTCGCTGCGTTGGTCGGTCATTCACGTCTCCTTTTCGTCAGCATCGCGTGGTTTTCATTATGCGGCGCCTCACGAGGGGAGGCTTCATTGTCGGCTTTTGGTACTTCCAACCGATCGGTTCCACCTGACCAGTATACCACGCTTTTGCGCAGACGATGTTTTCCACGAGGATACCTCCATCTGCCTTCTCGCTGACATAATAATCCGTGATGGCCCGCTCCCGGTCGGGAATGAGGTCGGCCGGGGCGGCAGGCGGGTCATCTGCATACATTGGAACCATCAACCTTATCAGACGCCCGATCTCAGTCAGACGGACGGCATCCACAAGGAACGGCGAGACCTCGCCGCGGTAGATTTCCAGCTTTTCCGGGATAGCATAGCCCTTTTCGATCAGCTGCGTTGCGATTTTGACAGACGTAAAGCCATGATCGCTGAGATGCATGAGACCGGTACTGATGTCATTAAGCACAGCAGGAGCGGTCTTATCCGCAGTACTAGAGGCAGGTGGGGATGCCACAGCAGATTCTGCACCTATCCGGTGCGGAACCGATGTGCCTTCTTCCATCGGCAGGGTGATGTTGCGGAACCCCAGTTTCCACATGAACGAGATCAGTCCGTAACCGGTTTTGAACGTTCTCAGCTGCGGACCATCATTGCCGCGCGCGGACACAAGGAACCGCTCAGCTTCGCCGCGATGTTCGGGCACCTGGACCGCCCACTCGCCGTACCAGACCGCTGCCTTGAAGCGGGGCGCGGTCATGCAAACGATGTCGATCAGGTAACCGGCCTCGATCAGAACGACGAGCTGCGGACGGGTGACATAGGGATGCACGGGCGGGTTCAAATCAGTCTCCATTCGGAAGGTTCAATGTTGAATGTATCTTAAAACAGGTAGAGTTAAAACCGACAACGGGGTGTTTCTTGGGCGTGAAAAGAACGCCCAAAAGCCAGCTTCGCGATGTCATCGCCCGAAATCTCCGACTCCAGCGCGCAGAGCGCGGCTGGTCGCAGGAGCGGCTTGCCTTGGAAAGCGGATTGAACCGGACCTATCTGAGCGCTGTCGAACGGTCGGAGCAGAATATTTCCATCGACAATATCGCTCGGCTGGCAACGGCTTTGAATATTGAAGCGTGGATGTTGGTAAAAGCTTCTAGCTGATGAACCTAGTGTGAATAAGCGCCAGATTTGTTTTGACAGGTGCACACAGAAGATGTTGCTCAGTCTTTCCAGCCTCAGAACAGCATTATTCTAAAAGCTTTTTGCTTTCAGCCTCTTGAAGCTGCGACCGATTTCTCCGAAAGGTTGTGCAAGCCTCTTTGGCGTTCATGGTTTTGAACGTTTTAGTCAACCGTGAACCCCAAGATCTGATGAGGAAAAATGAAAATTCTGAAATCCATCGCTTTGCTGATCCCTCTTGCAACCATGTGCCTAGCTGGTCCGGCTGCTGCCCAAATCGCTGACAACCCTGACAGAGCATTTGTCGAAATTCTTCACAACATCCTCTCCGGAGCGAGTCCCGACTTCGAGGCTGAAGCGCGCAACACACCTACCTATCGCGAGGCGGATGAATTCAACCGTGCAACAGTTCTCACAGAAGAGGTCGCGCGACTGCGGGAGCAATATACAGATGTTGCGCAATACGATGGCATCACACTTGCGGTCACGACATCCTTAGGTGAATGGGATGCAGCTGAAAGCGCGTTCCCGGTTTCTCTGTTCAGGGCGGGAGCTTACATCAATATTGGCCCAGGCGTTGCATTTTCGAACCCGATTCAGGCCCGTTTCTGGGTTCTTCAAATGGACGATGCGCGCGATATTATCGCCCGCCTTCCTACGCGCAGTGTGATTGCAGAGGTAACGTTGAAAAACCTTCATGTCTCTGCGGAGAATGGTCAACGGGTAACTGGTGACATCGCCAGCGTCGAAATGAAGACTCCCCAAGGGGAGAGTCTGGGTCGCTATGACGTGGCACCACCACGGCAGATCGATGATAGCATCGATTTAGGGGCCGCTGCCCGCACGCTTTCTGACACGCTGAAAGTGCCACAACTTGGCACCGATCTCGCTGTTGGTCTTGATTGGGCACAAAACAATGCCGAGGGCGTTGCGTGGAGCGTGCGCAGCTTTAGCGGGCCTGTGGCCTATGAAGGTATGAACGAGGGCCCTTTCCCGAGGTTCGTTCCTGACTCGGATGTTGTTCGCATCGGATTTTCAAGTACCGACGAAAATGCCAAAGGTGTTTTGCGCAGTGCCGGTTTCAACATCACCCAACTGACAAACCCGAACTGGTTTGGCGCACAGCTTGACTGTTACACAGATGATATCGCAGATCGCTGTGGTGTAATGACATTCGCCAAGCAGGGCGACACCCATGTTCTGACCGAAATCATCATTCTTGACGACTTCGCGCGGACCAACTTTCGTGAGCTAACGCAATCTATCCTTGGCGATACTGCTGCTGCATTTACCTATGATGAGCGAACCCCGACCACTGTCGGAACGTCAATCGCCTACAAGTTCGACGGAGAGCTTTACTATCTGGGTCAACGCGAAGCTGGCGGCATCCCATCCTTCGATCTGCGGACTGGCTATAGGGACAACTACCATGCCCCTGTCATGCTCTTTGGTTTTGGCAGCGAAGACGGTCGCGCGATTAGCGTTGCCCGTATTTCTGCACTGTCGGATGGGTCGAACATCGTCATCGCTGAACCGAAGGCATCCACTGAAGAAACGGAAGGCCAGATCGATGGTCTTTTGACGATTAATCCGGAATGGCATGAAGCTATAGCGGCAGAAAATTGTCTGACGGAGACCGGGTTCGGCACGTGCACTTCCGCAGCAACATTGAGTCCGTCTTCAAACGGGAATTTCTATGTGGGACCTACCGAGGAAACGTCCCGTTTGCTGACCAAGTTCAACATCTACAGCGAAGAGTGTCGTGGAGCCGTTGGTCAAGAGAATATCGAGGGCTGGTGCGACAAGCGGAATGAAGCGAGAGACCAGCTCGCGGCGCAAGGCGTCTGTCTGGGGGATACAGGATTTAGCCTGTGTGCCACCGACAAACAGGAAAATTTGCCTATTTTTGGGGTATGGGACTGTGATGGTGGGCCTATGACCATCGACGCAGATACATATCAGGGGAAACCTATAGACACGATTGAAGAAAACGCAGGTAATTTCCTTGTGACGATGGCCGATGGCTACAGGTTCGCTACGTTTGATGTCACGCCGACATCTTTCACATGGTACTCACCACAAAGCGGTGACTCCTTTAATTGCCGCAAGCCGTGACAAGCGCACCTCTGTCGCTCACGACTGATGCAAGCTTCGAAGCAGAGCTTGCACAGCGTCTACAGGCATGTCTCAACAAGATCGCACAAGAGACCGGATCGGATGCCATTGCGCGACACACAAAAAATATCACGACTGAAACACATATCTTTGACGCGACATGCGACCTGACCCTAGTAAACGATGTGCGAACGGAACGGGTTACATCCAGTAATTCTATAGCTGGTACGCTAAAAGAGGTGCAGACAATTCAGGCGCAGCGGTTTGACGACTTGATGCAAACCCAATGGCATAATCACCTGCTTACAGGTTTGTCTTCAACCGAGCTAACATCTGCTGACAAGTGCAGTGTTTGTAATGGGAAGGGACAAGTAACCTGTAGTTCTTGTAGCGGCAGAAAAACACAGCCATGCCCAACGTATCAGTGTCAATCTGGGCGCATCCAGTGCGGCAAATGTCAGAATGGCAGAGCGCAGTGCAGTAACTGCTACGGCCAGCGCATGATCTCAAAAACGGACATGGTAAAATGGGAGCGACCAAACGGCGAATTTGGCTACACTAATCAGCAAAGAATGGTGAATTGCCCTTTATGTGGCGGTTCAGGTGAATACGGAATGTGCTTTGAGTGTATGGGCTCAGCTAAGGTGACCTGTTCAACATGTAATGGTCGATCTACCGTGGCTTGTTCGAAGTGTTCAGGTTCGGGCGAAATACGCTGTCATAAATGTGATTCTGGAATAGTTTACAACCGAGTGATCGCACAACCCAGTGTGAGGTGTTCTACGCAGTATGAGACCTCTGACCTTCAACGGTTTAAGCAACTCAAATCCAAAGCGCCGGGGTTTCTGTCACATCCTGATGCACGAAATCCTCGCAATTTTCGAGGCGAACGGTCTGGCGACACAGGGCGGGCGACCTATACCGCCCATGCCCATGCCGCTGTACTCACTGATAAAGATGAGATCGCATTAGCACTGGGTAGTCCGGCCCATGATCCATTCGTATCTGAAAATTTGAAGCGGCAGGCGTCTGTCCCAGTGTATAGCAGCCTTCAGGCTCGCGCTTTTGACACTCTTGCCCAAACTCCGCTCGGCGAAGCTTTCCTAAACGTTCTGCGTGGAGATCCGTCGAGCAGTGATAGTGAACTGATCCAATATTACGATTCTGACGGGCAGACCAAAACCGAAATAGCCGCCGCACGAACCGAGCTAGAAAAATCAATATCTTCGGGCGTTGTAGGCATGCGGATAGCAGTTTTGCTACTGGCTTTCATTTTGCCACTTATAATTTACGAGCGCGGATTTTTGTTAAAGGCGTCGATCGCAGGTCTCACCGACTGGCGTCCTCTGCTCATCACGAGTTTTGCATTACCTGTTCTGGCGGTCCTGATCTGTAGTCTAATTTTCCAAAAGCGACGTTGGCATATGGTTCGGAATACCGGGCTGGGGAAATTCAAAGGTCACACCCTCAAGTTGTCTCGGCTCATGTTTTTTGCCGTTGCGGTAACTATTATATCGCATGAGTTGGTAGTCAGCGGCGTTGCGGCCAAAATCTCCCAAACTGCGGCAGTCAGGTCTTTGCAGGTCGAATTGAACTATCCTGCTCCCTGTGATGAAGTCAGTGCTCTAGGCCGTATATGGTGCTCTTTGGACACAACGAAGAGTATTTTGGGGTTTGCGCTTTCTGGCCCATTGCCTTTGAAGGAGCTGATCGAACGATAATCCTTCAGTATCATGTAAATAAAGCAAAAAAATTCCTTTGCGTTGGCGCCACAGACGTCAAGTTTAGCGAACCGTTCAACAAACGGTCCTTTCCGCCGGTGACAGAAACGGTTGTGTTTTGGCACATCCTGCGGTTCGGAGAAGGTCTCCAATAGGCTACTTTAAGACCCGAAGTTTCACCGATGGCTTTAGATTGCCGTCTGCAGTTTCTACCCGGCTCTTCAGACGAAGCGCCTCGGAGACCGCTTCGCTCTCGCGAACCGACAGAAGACGACGCGCTGAGGGATACACGACCGATGCACTCTGGTGACGCAGCGCCGGACAAATCGACAGTATTGCTGCCCGGCCCAGAGCGCCGAGACGACGCAACGCTTGTGGGCCAGGATATAGCGTCTCGACACCCAGGCCGTCGGCAAAGATGATTTCGTGTCGCTCCGTGAACAGTGTGACGTACTCGATATGCTGTCTGCCACGCATCTCCCGAATACGTGGCAGACTTGCCAACCCTTTTGACGGCGCAAGGACCTCAGATGTTCCAAACAGCCAAACACATGCCGGATCATCGACAAGAACCCGATGATCAGGTGACAAAACCAAGTCTCGACGCGGTCGCTGATTGCCGAAAGATGCAGCCTTTATCAGAATTGGTTTCCCGCTCGCGTGGTTGGTCAAGTCGAGACTCCGTCTTCCAACCCAAGCAAGCGGAACAGCTCCATGATCCTGTGTTTCAACCAAATCACCGGTTTTCAACGCCGCAATCTCGGTCGAACCGGTCGGTGTCGCAATCATTGCTCCAGGCGCAATACACGGGAAGTCCTCAAAATCGAGCTGCCCGTCGTCGTCGCCCCCGGCACTCGAACTTTCATCGGCTTCCGTGTAGGTGACCGTTGCAGGTCCCACAGGAACACCGCCCAAATCGATCAGAAAGGGCTGGTTGCTGAGCAAGAGATGTTCATCCCCCGCTCCGCGTCCTTGTTCAATGTCGGGCTGCACGCCGGTTCGGGGAACGACAACGTTCCCGTCAGCGTCAAGAATGGTGATGAACTGACCATTCTCAAACTCGGTGACACCAGAATTCACCTGTTCCACAATGACTGTGTAAAGTTGATCAGCCGTTCCCACGGCCTCGACACCATTTACCGTAACGACCCGATCTGGCCCGTTCCCCGTACCCGAGAAACTGGTGTAACGACCGATCTGATCTCCGCGGAGGATCAAGGTCACTGTGGGCATACGACGCAACTCCAAGTAGCAGATGCAATGATAGTACAACGACGGCATCAGCCATAACTCTTATTCACTTCAGTGCATGCATATCGGCGCAATTCTGCTACCCCGAAACGTCACTCGTCGTGGGTTAGCAGGGGCGACCTCATCCCATGGCGCGGACAAAACACCTTGGCCAAAACCTTCCGGCCAAAAACGCTCGTTTGTGCCGCCCCGCCCTGCCCCACGCCAGATCAACCGCTTAAGCTGGACAAAAACCCACGGCAAAACCTTTGCGGTTCTGGCAGGTTTTTGTCACAGTGAGACATGATCATTGGATACGCTCGCGTCAGCACTGACGACCAGAACCTAGACGCCCAGATTGACGCACTTACAACGGCAGGGGCTGACAAACTGTTTGCTGACAAGATCAGCGGATCAAAGCGCGAGCGGCCTGAGCTGGATAGAATGCTGGACCAACTCCGTGACGGTGACATTGTGACCGTCACCAAATATGACCGTTTGGCCCGGTCGCTGAAAGACCTTCTGGAGATCGTAGAGATCATACGGGCGCGCGGAGCCGGCTTTCGGTCTCTTGCCGAGGACATCGACACTATGACCCCGGCTGGGCGTCTTGTGTTTCACGTCTTTGCGTCCATCGCGCAGTTCGAGCGTGAACGGATTTCGGAGAGAACTAAGGAAGGGCTGGCGTCAGCTCGCAAGCGCGGGCGGATTGGTGGCAGGCCCCCTGCCCTAACCCCCGCCCAAAAGATCGAAGTGCAGCGTATGAGAGACCAGGAACACCGCGCCGTTCCCGAGATCGCACGGCTGTTCAGGGTGAGCGAACGGACGGTTCGGCGAGCTTAGATGACGGACGGGTACTATCCGATGTAATGTCCCGATCAATAACTGCGACTCAGTTCGCATGATCGAGGCAGAGGCAGAATAGTGACAAACGTATCAGAGCTTATTTTCAGGCAGATTACGCCTGCGGATTTCTTCAACATTAACAAGCAGCCAGGCACTGAAGATCGAGGTGGTGGTCAATCCTATATTGATGTCCCGGTGAAGAATGTAGACTTGGCTACATGGCATTCTTTTTTCAATGGAATTGAACCAACAAATACAAGAAGTGGACCATTGTGGACCGTTGAGATTAATAGCCTTGGCGGTTTGGGGGCGCAGTTGGTTGCCATCGGCCAAAGGCGGGATGCCAGCGTAAACATTCGTTCGCAAAAACTTTTTAGCCGATCTAGCAATCGTGTTTTTGCGTGGCATCCAGATCACGGTGGTTTTCCACGCGCGCCAGTTGAGATGGCTTCAGCAGAAGATCCCCGTGTCATCGAGCTAACCGCTGGAGTTCGAGTTTTCCTACTAAAAACTGAAGACGGTGAGTATTGGGCGGGTTGGTTGAAAACTGAAGAGATTGAACGCTTGTCAGCGATAGACCAGCGCTTCGAAACCATGCTCACTGAACCTGCTGGGCATCTTACGTTTGACCCTACGATCGAGCTGAACGTGGCAAGCTTGAAGGATCCTTTTGGTGTCAGACCTCAAACCGTTGAAGGGGTAGAGGTGGGTGCTCCTCACGAGCCAGTAAGTCCTAAGAAAAAAGCACCATACAACGCCAAAGCTGGTCGCACTGAAGAGGCTATCGCCGCAGACCTATTTCAAGACGACTCTTCATCAGAAGATGTGAAAAAAACACAAAAGGTCATTGAGACGTTTGAGCGGAATCGAAAAGCGGTTCGTGATCTAAAGCGGCTCTATAAAACATGCCAGATCACCGGTGACGATTTCATCTTTTCCAAGGTCAACGGTGAGCCATATTTGGAAGTTCACCACCTAGTTCCGTTAGGAGAAGGCGGTTCAGACAATCCAACAAACTTGGTGGTGATAAGCGCGCACATCCATCGGATGCTACACTACGCTGTTGTTGAAGGCATCGACCTCGCCAAGATTGTGGATGACAAACTAGACTTTACGATAAACGGTGAGAATTTCTCGATCACTTGGCGACCAGAGCATGCCAAAGTCATCGCGGATGCTGGAGGCACTACCGCTTGATATGAAAGAGGTATTCGATCACCGTGCCGCCCTGCCCTCCCGCGTTGCTTCTGAAGCGCGTGAAGGGGATTTTCTGGAGCGAAACTGTCCCAACTTCCGAAAATAGCTCCATAAGCTGTTCCTCAGTCAACAAACCATCTTCACTGTAACTGATCATAAACTGGTCGCACTGCGCCAAGTTGAAAATCATACGAAATGCGTCTCTGATTTTCACCTTGGAACAGAAGTCTGAATATTGATCACGCCACGGCCTAAGTCCGCTAACACCAACCGCTTCTGGCGAGTCTCCACGCGCGATTGTCTCGATAATGTGGTAGTTTGCTGCATATTGCCGCTTCATATATGGCGGATCAATGTAGCAGAGGTCCGCTTCAATCAACGGTGCAACCGTCTCAGCTGGTCCTTGATGAACAATGTGATCGGTTCGGTGCCCGTTCAAGAGAGTTGTTGGGCGTAGCTCAAGCGATGCTAGAGCTGAAGTTCCCCACTTGGATCGGTGGTGGCCATATGTACCGGCGATGTTGGCCACTCGATTACTCGCAAGGACAAGGTCATGCCGCAGAAGCGAATTTTCTGTTTCGGATAACGCACCTGCTTGCTGCCATTGGTTAAGCTGTGCGGTAATCGCGTCGATCCTGCCAGCGTTCTCGCCACTGAAATACTTCCGGGGATCACTACCATTTTCAGGAACACCATCGGGCGAGTATTCTTTATGAAATACACCGTTTTGTGGTTTGAGCTGGTTTAGGTGAGCGAGGACACCAGCATACCTTCCAAGGCCCGTACCGGTAAATTCTGGTTTTTCGGATAGCAGAAGTCTGACTCGTGCATGATGCGCTGCGAATGTCATCATATCCGACGCGATGACACGGTAGCCGGCCGTCCTTAAAGCCTCTGAAACGGCAGCAGTACCGCACATAATATCAGCGACGGTGGCCCCGTCTTTCACAACAGTCTTGAACGAATCCAAGAGAATCGGCAGAAGCCGCGTTTTATTTCCAATATAGCGGTACGACATGGTTCTTAAGGCACCATCTCGATCTGAATCGACCGGCTATCAAAGTCACCTAGAGCACGCATCGGCTCAAGATTTTGCGCCTCACAGATCACCTGCTTGACCCAATCAAGATCAGAGTGATTGAGGTTATAGAGACCAGCGACAAGCCCTTCGATCTCAAGATCAAGTTTTCTATTTTTGCCACCATTGCGAACATGCCTTTTGACACGGTTGGCTATTTCTATGGCCTGCCGCCACGCCTGAGTTCCATCCTTAGGTGCTGGAATAGGCAGTTCTTTCAGGGTCTTGGGTGTCACGTATGGGTGAGAACGCCATTCGTTCTCACCAGATTTTCGGAGGTGGTATGCGAACATTACGCGAGACGAGAGCACTCCCAAAACATAGTAGAGGAAGAAATTTTGCTCTTTCGACAATGGTACATAGTGGAAGACGACTTGGTTAGAGGCCGCTGCCTTTTTTGTCACCGTAGCCTTGAGACCGACACCTGTTTTTCTGACAAGCAGCCTTTCCTGAGAATAA
>NZ_JBIQWA010000020.1:0-23035 GCF_046591575.1 Marivita sp. S0852 | reverse complement strand
TCATCGACCCGCGGCTTGCCGTGCGACTTCGGGAAGAAAGGAGACAGCTTGGCCATCTGCTCATCGGTCAGCCAGAAAAGGTCGCTCATGTTACCGCTCCGTTTTCCGAGCCGTGAAACACGCAACGCGTTGAAAATCAACGCATCCTGACCCTAACTTGACGGGATAGAGCGATAGCCTTTGATCACCATGGCGATGCCCACACCCGTCAGTCCCAGTCCGCTTAGAAGATCAGCGCTGAGCCAACGTGATGTAGTCTTTTTGACGGCAGCGGTCGTCAGGAGGGCATAGGTTAAGATCGAGCATGCATCCAGCAGGAGAAAAATACTTCCATACACAACACCTTGCAGGAAGACGTTGTGGTCTGGTGAAATGAACGCCGGAAAAAGCGCAACAAAGAACACAATTGCTTTGGGATTGGTCACACAGGCGAAAAAACCGGCCCAGAAAGTTGTTTTGTCTGAAGGTGCTGCCGCATAATGCGATTGGGTCCCGATATTCTTGAATGCGGCCCAGGCCATCCAAAGAATGAAAAGCCCGCCCAGAATTTGAAGAAAGGGCAGGATGATTTCCGATAGCGCGACCAATGCTGTAAGGCCAACGACTGCAACGGTCACATGCACCATCGTGCCAAGCGCGTCACCTGCCACGGCCACGAATGCCGCCCTTGGCCCGTGACGTAGCGCTTGTGCTGTTGCAAATGCCACCGAAGGGCCGGGCACTGCAAGAAATACAAGCGTCGTTGTCAAAAAGGCCAAAAGAAGCACCGGGTCCATCAGATCGCTCCGTTCTTTTCATCTATCAAATGTCATTTTGGCACCCGCCCCTGACGCTGTCGAGACGTCACAAGCCACCGCTCATGCACGGGGCTGCCTCGATGGCTTTGGGCTTCAAACAGTCGAAGGGTGAAAGTGTTAACGTCTCTTAATGGTTTGCAAAGCCTAACGCGCTGTTAACCGGGTTTGCAAATTTAGGTCCGGATCGGACCCTTTGTTTCGCGCGCGAAACAGTCCTAGCCGGTTTTGCCATAGGCAAACAAACTGTCCGGTGGACCGTTTGAGGGGAGACCGCGCGGAGCCCAAACCGAAAACCCGTAGGGTGCGTGCTCGCACGCTCCGCAGCTGTCAAATCAAAAGACCCGCTGCTCTTTCATGGCGCAGCAAGGCCACCTTGGTTTCAACGCCCCCATCGCCAGAATAGCCCCCGAGACTATTGGCCCCAAGCACCCGGTGACATGGAATAATGATCGGTAGCGGATTGCCCCCACAGGCTTGTCCAATCGCCTGCGCCGGAACCCCAAGCTGCGCGGCCAGATCGCCATAGGTCCGCGTCTCGCCAAACGGGATCGCTGTCATGGCCGCACAAACGGTCTGCTGAAACTCCGAACAGCGCAGCCGGATTGGGACGGTAAAATCGGTCAGATCGCCTGCGAAATATGCTTCAAGCTGTTCCAAAGCCCTTTGCAGGGCAGGGGTGTCGTCCATCCGCCCTTTGCGCCATTCAAGTGCGGTGATGCCACTGGTCCCGGCAAGAACGGTCAGATCACCCAGGGGGGACGCCATTGACCGCTCGAACTGGCTCACTTGGACAATCCCAACCGGATCGGACCGTTCGCGGTCACGGGATCAACCGCCTCGCCCTTCTGCGTCGCCCGCAGCGAAACATCCTTCGCCACGCGCCGCACTTCTGGCATGAGGGGCCGCCAGTCGTCGGCCAACCGCCGCGCCGCTTCGGAGGGGCAAAAGGTCTTCCCGACCCCACGCTGATGCGCGAGGTCAAGAAGCACATCCGCGATCTCTTTATCCGAGGGCGTCATTGCAGCGCCCGCAGACGCCCGGGTGCTGATGCTGGCCCACGTCCGGCAGGATCTTCCAGCAGCGCTGGCATTTCTCGCCCTCGGCTTTTTCAAACACCACACCCACGCCATCGACTTCCGGCAAACGGAACGCTTCGGCCGGGGCAGGGTCGCCGGTGAGGCTGATCGCCGAAGTGATGCAGATGTCGTCGAAATTGACGGATTTCAGTGCCTCCAGCGTCGCGCTATCGTCGATATGCACCACTGGTGCCGCCTCAAGCGAGGCACCGATCACCTTGTCCGTCCGCTGCACTTCCAAAGCAGCTGTCACCGCGCGGCGGGCGCGGCGGACCTTCGACCATTTCGCAGCGAGTGCGGCGTCTTTCCAATCGGCAGGCGTTTCGGGGATGTCCTGCAAGTGGATGGACGAGTCCTCACCCGGGAAACGGTCGAGCCAGACGTCTTCCATTGTGAACACCAGCACAGGGGCGAGCCACGTGGTCAGGCGGTGGAACAGAAGGTCCATCACCGTCCGCGCGGCGCGGCGGCGCTCTGTGTCGCCGTCGCAATACAGCGCGTCTTTGCGGATGTCGAAGTAGAAGGCCGACAATTCCACGGTGCAGAAGTTGAACAACTGCTGGAACACGCCCTGGAAATCGTAGGCGGTGTAGCCGTCACGCACGACCTCATCCAACTCAGCCAGACGGTGCAGGATGTAGCGTTCGAGTTCCGGCATGTCGGCAGGCGCGACCCGGTCGCTTTCCTCGAAATGGCTCAACGCGCCCAGCATGAACCGCATCGTGTTGCGCAGGCGGCGATAGCTGTCGGCGACGCCTTTCAGGATCTCCGGCCCGATGCGCAGGTCAGCGGTGTAATCGGCCTGCGCGACCCAAAGGCGCAGGATGTCCGCGCCGTATTGCTTGGTCACATCCTCAGGTGCGACGGTGTTGCCCAACGATTTGGACATCTTGTTGCCCTTCTCATCCAGCGTGAACCCGTGGGTCAGCACCCCGCGATAGGGCGCGCGGCCCTGGGTGCCGCAGGATTGCAGCATGGACGAATGGAACCAGCCCCGGTGCTGGTCGGTGCCTTCGAGGTAGAGATCGGCGAGGCCATCCTCGGACCCGTCCTCACGGTCGCGCAAGACGAAAGCGTGCGTTGAGCCTGAATCGAACCACACATCCAGAATGTCGAACACCTGTTCCCAGTCGTCCGGGTTGTAATCGTTGCCCAGGAACCGCTCTTTCGCGCCGGGCTTGTACCAGGCATCCGCGCCTTCCGCCTCGAACGCTTCCAACACTCGTTTGTTCACCGTTTCGTCGCGCAACAGGAAGTCGTCGTCGGTGGGCAGTGCGCCTTTCTTGACAAAGCAGGTCAGCGGCACACCCCACGCGCGTTGGCGGGACAGCACCCAGTCGGGGCGGGCTTCGATCATGGAATAGAGGCGGTTGCGGCCGGTTTGCGGCGTCCATTTGACCAGCTGGTCAATGCTTGTCAGCGCCCGGTCGCGGATCGTCTTGCCGTAGGTGTCCTGACCGTCGCCGACCTCCTTGTCGATGGCTGCAAACCATTGCGGCGTGTTGCGGTAGATGACCGGGGCCTTGGAGCGCCACGAGTGCGGGTAGCTGTGTGTCATGCGACCACGGGCGAGCAGGCCGCCCATCTCGACCAGCTTGTCGATCACGGCGGTGTTGGCCTTGCCTTCCTTGCCCTTGTGGTCGAGGACGCGCAGGCCCGCGAAGAACGGGACGTGTGGCAGGAACTCGGATTCCTCGCCCACGTTGTGCGTCATCCGGTCCATCCAGCCGCGCGCGACGAAGGCGTCGTAGTCTTCCTGACCGTGGCTGGGGGCGGTGTGGACAAAGCCGGTGCCCGCATCGTCGGTGACGTGATCGCCGTCGATCATGGGCACATCGTAATCCCAGAATCCGTCTGCCCCGTCTGCTCCGCGCAAAGGGTGGGCCAGCGTCAAAGCCCCCAGTTCGTCCGCCGACACGTCGCGCACGCGGCGGTACATGGACGGCTCAAGCCGGGCTTTTGCCAGCACGTCTTCGGCCAAAGTGTCGGCCAGCAAATAGCTGTCGCCGACCTGTGCCCAGCATTCGTCGGGTCGGCCTGTGACTTCGTACAAACCGTACGTGATATCCGTACCGTAGGCGACGGCCTTGTTGGACGGGATCGTCCAGGGGGTCGTGGTCCAGATGACGACTTTCGCGCTGGCCAGATCGGCAGTGACAAGTCGTTGGTCGGCATGCGGGAAATCGCCGCCATCGTCGATCAGCGGCTCCACCACCTTGAACGGCACCCAGATCGTGTGGGACTTGTGGTCGTGGTATTCGATCTCGGCCTCGGCCAGCGCGGTCTTTTCGACCGGAGACCACATCACGGGCTTTGATCCCTGATAGAGCGTGCCGTTCATCAGGAACTTCTGGAATTCCTCGGCGATGATGCGCTCGGCGCGGTAATCCATCGTTAAGTAAGGTCTGTCCCACGTCCCGGTGATGCCCAGACGCTTGAACTCATCCCGCTGGATGTCGATCCAGCCTTCCGCGAATTCGCGGCATTCCTGACGGAACTCGACAACATCCACGTCGTCCTTGTTCTTGCCCTTGGAGCGGTACTTTTCCTCGATCTTCCACTCGATGGGCAGGCCGTGACAGTCCCAGCCGGGGATGTAGCGCGCATCAAAGCCCATCATTTGCTGGGACCGGACCACCATATCCTTGAGGATCTTGTTCAGGGCGTGGCCGATATGCAGGTGACCATTGGCGTAGGGCGGGCCATCGTGAAGGGTAAACGGCTTGCGTGCTTGACCATTTTCGCCCTCCCGGGCGAGGGCAGCCTTCTCGCGCAGGCGGTCGTAGATGCCGATCTTTTCCCATTTGGCCAGCCAGTCGGGTTCACGCTTGGGCAAACCCGCCCGCATCGGGAAATCGGTTTTCGGCAGGTTCAGCGTGTCTTTGTAGTCAGGTGTGTCTGTTGTGTCGGCGCACATGGTTTGCGTCCTTGGAATGCGGATCAAATGTCAGGATGTGAGGGGTCGGCGCGATGGGCATACGCCTTGTCCCGGCGGCTCGTGTCGTCAGAGCGCCGGGCACGTAATTCGGATAATGATCGCAGGGGTGTGTCTCATGGGCGCGGTTATAGGGGGCGGGTTGCGCGGCGTCTAGACGGTGTTTCTTATCGCTGCGCGCGGGGACCAATTGGGGGCCAGCCCCCAAACCCCCGGCATATTTTTGAAAAGAAGAGGGCCATCAGACGCCAATGTCAGATGTCAAAAAGCGTGCCGACGAAATAGGCGATCAGAGCAGCGGTGCCGCCGATGGCGAGGGTTTCCAGACCAGAGCGCCACCACGGGCTGAGTGACCATTTCGCCTTGTAGGCCCCGATGGCAAAAAAGGTGAGCAGCGTCATGATGGTGGACAGTTGAAACGCGTTTTGCAGGCCGAACAGGAAGGGCAGCAACGGAATCATGCCAGCGATGAGGAAGGCCATAAACGTGGCCCAGGCCGCTTTGACCGGGTGTGGATCAACACCGGCCAGGCCATATTCGCCTTCCAGCATCAATTGCACCCATTGTTCGTGGTTCTGGCTGATCTGGCCCACCGCGCTTTCAAGCGGTTCTCCGGACAGGCCTTTGAGGCGCAGGATTTCGCGCAGTTCGCGGCGTTCGCCTTCGGGGTCGTTTTTGATATGGCGTTCTTCGATGCGGCGCAGGCGTTTGGCGTCGTCGAGTTCGGCCTTGGTGCCGGAGTAATTCCCGGCGGCCATCGAAAAGCCATCGGCCAGCACATTGGCGATGCCGAGCGCAATAATAACCCAAGTTGACAGGCCCGCCCCGGCGACACCCGCCACAATTGCAAAGGTTGTGACCGACCCGTCGATCCCACCGTAAACGATGTCTCGGAGATAGCCGCGGCCAGCGGGCTGACCAATGCGGGCTTCGATTTCGGCTTGCGAATGTCCGTGTTCGCTGGCTTGAGTCTGCATAAGGTCTAGTTTGGCTTGGGTCCGTTGCCATTGCTTTAACCCAGATCAATCTGGGCTGAAAAAGGAGCCGGTGACGCAAGGTAAGACGGTGGGGGGCCTCAAGACGCTTTGCTGCTGACCAGCCCGCTGAGCGCGGCTTTGATCACGGATCGGACCGAGGGTCGTTTGCCTTTGGAAAAGGGCAGCGGGCGACAGACTTCCATTGCGGCGACACCGACACGCGCGGTCAGTGCGCCGTTGACCAGACCTTCGCCAAAGCGGCGTGACAGTTTGCTCAGGATTGATCCGCCCAGAATGGGTTCGAGCAGATCATCACCCACAGCCACGGCACCGGTGGCCACCAGATGCGACAGCACCGCGCGTGTCAGACGCCAACTGCCCAAGGTGCCGGAGCGCCCGCCATAGATTTCGGCGATCCGGCGGATCATGCGGATGTTGGACCCCAGGGCGGCGACCACATCGGCCAGCGCCAGGGGCACCAAAGCGGTCACGGTTGCGACCTGACGCGCGGCGGCCTCGACCTCGCGCTGGGCGGCTTTGTCCAATGGGGTCAGCACTTCGTGATTGGCCAAAGCGATCAACGCGGAGGCGTCGAACATGTCGGCCTGCCTGTCTTGTAGCCGGTCGCGCCCCCAGCGCGTGTCGTCGCGATGTTTGTAGAGATCGGTCAGGTCTTTGACGACCGCCCGCGCCGCCTTGAGGTCTTCGCCGGCCAATGCTGTCTCGGCGTCGTGCTGGATGCGATCAATGCGTCCAAGCCGGGCAAAGGCAGACAGTTCCTTGATCACGATCATCAGAACGACGCTTATGAAGAGGGCAAACAGCGCCGCCACCGCATAGCCGAGATACAGGTTCTGGCTGACCAGGCTGGTCACAAAATTCCACGCCGCAACCGAGGCGATGGTGGTGACGAGCGCAAGCAAGAGGGTCCAGAACCATCGTGCCAGCCGCGACACGGGACGCGCGGCGAGCGCGGCAATGGTTGTCATAGCCTGGCCCTGGGTCGCGGGTTCGATCATGTCCGGCACCGGGGGCGCGTCGGCGGGGGTTGGGGCCGGTGCGGTCTCGTCGAGGTCAAAAAGAACGGGGCCTTTGGGGGTGCTCATGGCGCGGTCCTTTTCCAGTGGTAGCGGATATCGGGCAGGCCTTCGTCGTTGGTGGTGCCGTCGCTGCGCTCGACTTCGACAAAGCCGTGTCTTTGGTAGAAGCGTTGTGCGCCTGTGTTGTCCTGAAATGTCCACAGGGTCAGTGCAGGGGCGCGGCTCATTGCGTCTTGCAGCAGGGCAGAGCCAACGCCGCTATTGCGGGCGTCGGGTGCGATGTAGAGCGCATGAATGGTGTCCGCGTCCCGTGCCAGAAAGCCGGTGATTGAGGTGTTTTCGGACACCGTCACCCAGCCGCGATCCACCAAAAGTCCGGCATGGGCGATGTCCTGGGCCCGTGTATGGATGCGGGGCATCCAGGGTGTTTCGTCGATCCAGCCGGACAGGATGTGGCCGATCGGGCCGGCGTCCAGGGATGTTGCGGCGCGCAGACGGGTCACAGCCGGTCTCCGATCAGGAAGTGTGCGGCGCGGTCCAGCCGGATGTGGGGCGGGCCTTCGCCGGGTTTCGGGCTGAGCCTTGCCGGGGCGAAGCGCATGATCTGATAATCCTGATCGAGCCATTTCTCGGCTCCGTCGCGGGCCGGGCCAAGCAGGTGTGACGGGTCCAGGGGCAATTCGCCGGGGTAAAACGCGGCCTGTTTGCCGCTGTCAAGAAGCCGCCCGCGCACGCAATCCAGATCGGTGCCATTATGCGTCCGCGTTTCTTCGACCGTGGCGCGCAGGCTTGCGATCGCCATGGCGCGGGTTTCGGCACCGGCGAATTGCGCACGATCGCGGGCGTCGCGAGTCAGGGCCTGCATGATCGCGGTCAGGCGGGGGTGCTGGGTGTGGTGAAGGTGATCGGATTTGGTTGCGGCAAACAGGATCTTCTCGACCCGCTTGCCGCGCAGCAATTGCGACAAAAACGCGTTTCGTCCGGGGCGGAATGCGCTCAGAATGTCGGTCATAGCCTGGCGCATGTCTTCAACGGCTTTGGGGCCTGCGTGAATCGCACCCAAGGCATCCACCAGCACGATCTGACGGTCGATCCTGGCAAAGTGACCGCGAAAGAAAGGTTTGACGACTTGCGATTTATACGCCTCGAAGCGCCGCTCCATTTCACGCCAGAGCGATTTGCGCGGCGGTGTTGTTACAGCGGGCAGGGGGGCGAAGGTGAGAACCGGACTGCCTGCCAGGTCGCCGGGCAACAAGAACCGCCCCGGCGTGCAATCGGAAAACCCGTCACGCCGTGCCTGCGTCAGATAGCGGGTGAAGCTGGCGGCAAGTGCCTGTGCGCGGGGCTCGTCCAGATCGGCGCTGCCGTCAACGGTGCGGGCCAGTGCAAGATAGTCTTGCGCGCTGTTGCGCTGGTCCATGCGGGCCAGCGTTTCGGCGGCCCATTGCGGGTAGGTTTTTTCCAGAAGGCCCAGATCAAGAAGCCATTCGCCGGGATAATCCACAATATCCAGATGCACGGTTCTTGGCCCCTGAAGCCCCGACAAAAGGCCGGTCGGGCGGATTTTCATGGAAATGCGCAGTTCGCTGATACTGCGGGTGCTGTCGGGCCAGCGCGGGTCTTGGGCGGTTAGATCGCCCAGATGCGATTCAAAATCGAAGCGGGGCAGGGTGTCATCGGGTTGTGGCTGCAGATAGGCCGACAGGATGCGGCCTTCGTTCTGGGCCAACAACCCGGGCATCCGGCCGCGATCCATCAGATTGGCGACAAGAGACGTGATGAAAACGGTTTTGCCGGACCGCGCAAGGCCTGTGACGCCCAGGCGGATCACCGGTTCAAAGAAGGTTCCCGAAACCGTGTCTGTCACGTTCTCGATGCCGCGTGTCACGGTGTCGGCGATAGTGGAAATGACCAAGTCGGCGGCCTCGTTTGTCTGTGTTGACCCCAGAGATAGAGGTCACGGCCCCGACATACCAGTGCCGGACCGCCGCCGGTGAGGGGGATTGTTTGGCGCAGTGCGTCAGGATAAGCGGGGCGCATGCCCAGATATGCGCTTAAAGTGGAATATAACGGAGCGCCGTTTGCCGGTTGGCAGCGGCAAGCAGACCAGCCATCGGTGCAAGGCGCTATTGAGGCGGCCTTGGCCAAACTGGAACCCGGCGCGCATACCATTGCGGCGGCGGGGCGCACGGATGCCGGGGTTCATGCGCGCGGGCAGGTCTGTCACTGCGATCTGGCAAAAGACTGGGCCCCGTTCCGGTTGTCCGAGGCGCTTAATCACCATTTGCGGCCGCTGCCGGTTGCCATTGTGGATGCCGCTGCCGTTTCTGAAGACTGGCATGCGCGGTTTTCGGCTGTGGAGCGGCGCTATCTGTTCCGGCTGGTGACACGTCGCGCGCCGATGTCGCTTGAGGCAGGGCAGGTCTGGCAGGTCAAGCATGCTCTGGCGCTAGATCCGATGCGCGAGTCGGCCCGACATTTGATCGGTTTGCACGATTTCACGACCTTTCGGTCCACCATGTGCCAAGCTGCGTCGCCGGTTAAGACATTGGACGCGTTGCAGATCGAGAGGGTGGAGACGGATTGGGGGCCGGAATACCAGTTCAGGCTTCGGGCGCGGTCGTTTTTGCACAATCAGGTGCGCAGTTTCGTGGGAACGCTGGAACGCGTCGGGGCCGGGGCGTGGCAGCCGGACGATGTTCTGAGTGCTCTGCACGCCTGTGATCGTGCTGCCTGTGGGCCTGTGTCGCCACCGCATGGTTTGTACCTGATGGGGGTCGGATATCCGGACGATCCGTTTGCCGACTGAGTGTCGCGGGGGACGGTTCGGCAGATATGGGCTTGCGTTGGGGCCGATTTTGTTTGATTGAGGCCGTTATGGACAAGATGACAGTGATCCGACGAACCACCTAAGTGTTTCCTTGCCGCCCACGCGTGTGGGTGTTCTGTCACCTTTTGCCTGTTTTCCCATTCCTTTCCGTTGACTTGGCCCGCGCCGCTTGGCACGGCTTGGGCTTCTTGAAATGAGGTTTTCCATGATCCCCTCTGTTTTGCCGACTTATTCCCGCGCGCCGCTTCATTTTGTGAAGGGCGAAGGCACGTGGCTGATCGAGGCGGACGGGCGACGCTTTCTTGATCTTGGTGCGGGCATCGCGGTGAATGCGCTGGGCCATGCGCATCCTGCGTTGGTCGATGCGTTGACGGCGCAGGCCGAACAGCTGTGGCATGTGTCGAACCTGTACGAAATTCCGCAGCAACAGGCCTTGGCTGACAAGCTGGTTGCCGCGACATTTGCCGATACGGTGTTTTTCACGAATTCTGGCACGGAATCCTGTGAGCTGGCGGTCAAGATGGCGCGGAAGCATTGGCACGACACGGGCCAACCGGACAAGACCACGATCCTGACCTTTGACGGGTCTTTTCACGGGCGGTCCTCTGCGGGCATTGCCGCGGCGGGATCGGAAAAGATGGTCAAAGGGTTTGGGCCGCTTTTGCCCGGTTTCAAACATCTGCCCTGGGGCGATCACGAGGCGCTTGATGCGGCGATTGACGACACGGTCGGCGCGATCCTGATTGAGCCTGTGCAGGGCGAGGGCGGCATACGGCCATTGCCGGATCAGTGCCTCAAGGGGTTGCGGGCGCTGTGTGATGAAAAGGACATCTTGCTGATCCTTGACGAGGTGCAGTGCGGGGTTGGGCGGACTGGCCGCTTGTTTGCGCATGAATGGGCCGGGGTCGCCCCGGATATCATGATGGTCGCCAAAGGCATCGGAGGGGGCTTTCCGCTGGGTGCGGTTCTGGCAACCGAAGAGGCGGCGTCTGGCATGACGGCGGGCACCCACGGATCGACCTATGGTGGCAATCCTCTGGCCTGTGCGGTGGGCTGTGCGGTCATGGATATCGTGGCTCAGCCCGCGTTTCTGCACGGCGTGAACGCCCGCGCGGGATTTTTGCGTCAAAAGCTAGAAGGCCTGGTGGCGGAGCATCCGGAGGTGTTTGAAACTGTGCGCGGCGTTGGATTGATGATGGGGTTGAAATGCAAGACCGCCCCGATTGACGTGGTGACGGCGGGCTATGAGTGTGGCGTGATCACTGTTCCGGCTGCGGACGGCGTTGTGCGGCTTTTGCCGCCGCTCAATATTTCCGAAGACGAGATTTCAGAGGCCATCAGCCGGCTTGATTTCGCGGCGGATGCCGTGACCGAAGCGATGGCGTGAGGAGCAAATATGAACCATTTTCTGGACATTCATAAGACCGACGCCAGCGACCTGCGCGGCGTGATTGACAGCGCCATCGCGATGAAGGCGAAACGTGTTGGCAGGCCCAAGGGCACGCCGGATGACACGCTGCCGCTGGACGGGCGCATGGTGGCCTTGATCTTTGAAAAGCCCTCGACCCGCACCCGCGTGTCGTTTGACATGGGTGTGCGGCAGATGGGTGGGCAGACCATGGTTCTGTCCGGAGCGGATATGCAGCTGGGTCATGGAGAAACCATCGCCGATACGGCCCGCGTGATGAGCCGCTATGTCGATCTGATCATGATCCGGACCTTTGATGAAAGCGTTTTGGAAGAGATGGCCGAGTTTGCCAGCGTTCCAGTGATCAACGGTCTGACGGACCGCACCCATCCCTGTCAGATCATGGCGGATGTCATGACCTACGAGGAACATCGCGGGCCGATCAAAGGCAAGAAAGTGGTGTGGTGCGGGGATGGCAACAATGTGTGTGCGTCATTCTTGCATGCGGCGGCGCAGTTCGGGTTCGATTTCACCTTTACCGGACCGGTGCAGCTTGATCCCGAGATGGAGTTTGTGGGTCTGGCCCGTAACGCCGGTGTGACCGTGCAGATCGAACGCGATGCCGCAAAGGCGGTGGAGGGCGCGGATCTGGTTGTTGCGGATACATGGGTGTCCATGCATGACGCGCAATCCGCGCGCGAGCGGCGGCACAATATGCTGCGGCCCTATCAGGTGAACGAAGATCTAATGCGCCATGCCAATCCTAACGCGCTGTTCATGCATTGCCTGCCAGCGCATCGCGGCGAAGAGGTGACGTCCGAGGTTATGGATGGCCCGCAATCCGTGATCTTTAACGAAGCCGAAAACCGGCTGCATGTGCAAAAGGCGATCATGCGGTATTGTCTGGGGGTTTAGCGCGGGATCTGCGGTGCCGTCAGTCTGGCACGTTGTCGACACCGGTGCCGCCCCATGGGTGGCATCGCAAAATGCGGCGGGCAGCAAGCCAGCCGCCTTTGATCCCGCCGTGTTTTTGCAGCGCTTCAAGCGCATAGGCCGAGCATGTTGGGTGGTATCGGCAATTGTGGCCGACCCAGGGACTAAAGATCAGCCGATACGCTTTGACCGGTAATGACAGGGTCCAGGCAAGGGGGGTCATTTCGGCCCGCCCGCGTGCAATTTGCGCAACGCGTAGCGCAGATCGTCTTGGAGTGCTGCAAAGGGTCGGTCGATTGTCACTCCGGGGCGGCCGACCAGAACATAGTCGAATCCCGGTTTGGCATGATCCGGCAGCACATCATCTGCAACGGCGCGCAACCGGCGTTTGGCACGGTTCCGGGCAACGGCGTTGCCGATCTTTTTCGAACAGGTGTACCCAACACGGATTGTTGGGTCGTCATCATCGCGATTGCGCGCCTGTACCAACATGCCAGTGGTGCCGCGCCGCAGAGCGCGGGCGGCGCGCAGGAAATCGGCGCGGTGGCGCAGTGTCACAATCGTTGGGCATGAAAATGCCGCCGGGGGTGGTGCTCCCCTCGTCTCCAAGGAGTCCTCCGGCGGGATCATAGCGATGCCTGAGTGTCGTGAAACGCGTTACGCGCTCAGCGACTTGCGACCGCGCGCACGACGTGCGTTCAGGATCTTGCGCCCGGCCTTGGTGGCCATGCGCGAACGGAACCCATGACGCCGCTTGCGTACGAGGTTCGAAGGTTGAAAGGTGCGTTTCATCGCGTCCTACTCCGTCTTGTCGGTCCGGGGGCGCGGATTCGTCCGCCGGGGTTATTCGAAGCCCTTGCTATAGGCAGGTGACTGTGTGTTGTCAAACGGTGGATGGGGGGATTTTACAGGTTTTCCGTTTATAAATGTGGCTGCGGATTTTGGGGGCGCTGCCCCCCGGCGCTTTGCGCCGTCCCCCGAGATATTTGTGAAACAGAGATTGCATGAGCCCCCCCGGCACAGATTTCCTGAAACAAATCCGCACGCTGGCGTGTTCGCCTGACACAGTCTGCAACAAAAACCTGCGGTCTGGCCGCTGTTTGTTTCAGTCTTGCCCGAGAAGACCGGAATTTTTGCGCAAACGGTCACTGCATATCAAGCAGCCGTGAGGCGACTGTTGCCGAGCCGCGCGCAGGGTCATGTTTTGGGTACGCGCAAGACGATATAGGAAAAGGTGGCCAATCCCCGGCCGTGAGACACATGACAGATATGACACAACATTCAGACACCCAAAGCTGGAAGCGGTATGCGCCGATGGCCGCGATTGCCGCAATTGCCATTCTGGGCGCGGTTACCTTGAAGGACTATCTGAGTTTTGACGCATTGGCTGCCAATCGCGAGGTGCTGACGGCATTTCGGGATGCGAATTTCCTGTTGACCGCGCTGGCGTTTGTTGCAGCCTATATCGTGATTGTCGGCTTCTCGCTTCCGGGGGCGACCATTGCGACGCTGACCGGCGGGTTTTTGTTTGGCGTGTTTCCCGGTGCGTTGTTCAACGTCATGGGCGCGACATTGGGGGCAACCGTAATCTTTCTTGCGGCGCGCTATGGGTTGGGCGAGCGGCTGGCCGCGCGGATGGAGGCCAGCGACGGCGCGGTGCGCAGGATCAAGGACGGTATTGACGAAAACCAGTGGTCGATGCTGTTTCTGATCCGTTTGGTGCCTGCGGTGCCGTTTTTTGTCGCCAATCTGGTACCGGCGCTTGTGGGGGTGCCGCTGTATCGGTTTTTCGTGTCGACATTTGCCGGGATCATTCCGGGGGCGATTGTGTATACGTCTGTCGGGGCCGGTCTGGGCGAAGTGTTTGAACGCGGCGAGACGCCCGATCTGGGCATCATCTTTGAGCCGCACATTCTGTTGCCGATCCTTGGGCTGTGTCTGCTGGCCGCATTTCCCATGGTTTTGAAAGCCGTGCGCGGCAGGAAGGGTCTTTGATCATGGAGACGATCAAAACAGATGTTCTGGTGATTGGTGCGGGGTCCGGCGGTTTGTCAGTTGCTGCGGGGGCGGCCCAGATGGGGGCCAGCGTGGTCTTGCTTGAAGCGCACAAAATGGGTGGAGATTGTCTGAACTACGGTTGTGTGCCGTCCAAAGCGCTGATCGCGTCGGCCAAGACGGCCTATTCCATGGCCCATGCCGCACCCTATGGCATTGCCGATGTGACGCCCTCGGTGGATTACGGGGCGGCCAAGGATCATGTTGCGGATGTGATCCAGCAGATCGAGCCAATGGACAGTGTCGCGCGGTTCGAGGGCTTTGGCGTGCGGGTGATCCAGGAACGCGGGGTCTTTGTCTCTCCGACGCAGGTGCAGGCGGGTGATCATCTGATCACCGCGCGCCGAGTGGTGATTGCGACCGGCTCTTCGCCATTTGTGCCGCCCATCGCGGGTCTTGAGTCTGTCCCATATCTGACCAATGAAACCCTGTGGGAGTTGCGCGCGCAGCCCGAGCATCTGCTGATCATCGGGGGTGGTCCCATCGGGATGGAGATGGCGCAGGCGCATCGCCGATTGGGGTCGAACGTGACCGTCATCGAGGGCGCGACGGCGCTGGGTAAGGATGATCCCGAATTGGCCGACATCGTGTTGGACAGCCTGCGCATCGACGGTGTGGAGATTGCCGAAAACGCAGTGGCCAAGGAGGTACGCGGCACCGCAGGCGCGATCGAGGTTGAGGCGGAGGATGGTCGCATCTTCAAAGGCACGCATATCCTGGTTGCAGTGGGACGCCGCGCCAACACTGACGGGATGGGCCTTGATGTCGCCGGGATCAAGACGCATCGCGCGGGCATCACCGTAGATGACAGTCTGCGCACCACCAACAAAAAGGTCTATGCGATTGGGGATGTTGCCGGTGGCCTGCAATTCACCCATGTGGCGGGCTATCATGCCAGTGTCGTCATCCGGTCGATCCTGTTCGGCCTGCCGTCGAAAGCCACAACGCGCCACATTCCCTGGGCGACCTACACCCAACCGGAACTGGCGCATGTCGGTCTGACCGAAGCGCAGGCGACGTCGGAACATGGCGGCAAGCTTGAGGTCGTGCGGTTCCATTTCAACCACAACGACCGGGCGATTGCGGAACGCAAGACCCGGGGTCTGATCAAGGTAATGGTGGTCAAAGGCCGTCCCGTGGGTGCGTCAATTGTTGGTGAGCAGGCCGGAGAGCTGATCAGTCTTTGGGCATTGGTCATCGCAAACAAGATGAAAATGTCACAGGTCGCTGGCATGGTCGCCCCCTACCCAACCATCGGAGAGCTTAACAAACGCGCCGCGGGGGCCTATTTCTCACCTCGGCTGTTTGAAAGTGGCGCGGTGAAAAAGGTGGTGGGATTTGTTCAGAAGTGGCTTCCGTAGCATGGACATACGGAGAGCGCGGTCATGATTAACTCACTCTCCGGTCGGTTTCTGATCCTGACGGTCATTTTTGTGATGATCGCCGAAGTGCTGATCTTTGTGCCTTCGGTGGCCCGGTACCGCGAGGATTTCCTGCTGAATCGCCTGGAGCGGGCGCAGATTGCGTCATTGGCGTTGTTGGCGGATGACATGATCGACAGCGCATTGGAAGAAGAGCTGTTGCAAAATGCTGGTGTGTTCAACGTGGTTCTGCGACGCGATGAATTGCGCCAGCTTGTGCTATCTTCGCCGATGCCCGGCGAGGTGGCCGCGACCTTTGATCTGCGCGATGCCACCGCTGTGACGCTGATCCGCGATGCGATGGTGCGCCTGTTGACCCCGGAGCCAGAGATGATCCGGGTGATTGGCAACCCGTTTCAGGATGGCGGTCTGTTGATTGAAATCACGCTTGAAACCACCGAATTGCGCGACGCGATCATAGAATACGGCATCCGTATTCTGATCCTGTCTGCGATGATCTCTATCGTGACCGCCGGTTTGTTGTTTCTTGCGGTGCGCGTGTTGTTGGTAAAGCCGATCAAAGGGGTTGTCGGGCATATGCAAAGCTATGCGATGGCCCCCGAAGATGCGCGGCGGGTGATCAAGCCGTCGGCGAGTGTGACAGAACTCCGAGAGGCCGAGGAGGCGTTGCAATTGTTGCAGACACAGCTGACCCAAGCGCTCAAGCAAAAGGAGCGGTTGGCGCAGCTTGGGGGGGCCGTGGCGCGGGTGAGCCATGACTTGCGCAATATCCTGACCTCGGCGCAATTGTTCACCGACCGGATCGAGATGAGCGAGGACCCGACGGTCAAACGCATGGCACCGAAATTGGTCAATTCCATCACGCGCGCCGTATCCTTATGCGAAAGCACATTGGCGTTTGGCCGGGCCGAAGAACCCGCGCCGACCCTGACCCTGTTCAATCTGGCGGAACTGGTGTCTGACGTGCTTGACAGTGAGCGCCTGGCGATAGGCGATTTCGACCTGAGCCTGAGCGAGGATGTGCCCGGCAACTTGATGATCCGGGCTGATCCCGAACAGATGTATCGGATCGTGTCGAACCTGGTGCGCAATGCCCGGCAAGCCATCATCGGCACCGGGCAACCCGGAGAGATCAATGTCGCGGCCCATGCCAGCGAAGACGCCTGGTGTATTGATGTGACAGATACCGGGCCGGGCCTGCCGAAAAAAGCGCAGGATTTTCTGTTTCAACCTTTTCACGGAGGGGCCCGCAAGGGTGGTTCGGGTCTTGGGCTGGCCATCGCCGAGGAACTTGTACGTGGCCATGGCGGCACGTTGAGCTTGTTAAAAACCGACGAAACCGGCACCGCGTTTCGCGTCCGGCTTCCCATGGGGGACGTAAGTTAAACCGATCCGCCACCGGTCGGCAGATTTCTTGGAATTTGCGCTTGCATCGCTTCGACACTGCGTCTATCCCACGCCTCGTGGACCGATAGCTCAGCTGGATAGAGTACTTGACTACGAATCAAGGGGTCGGGGGTTCGAATCCTCCTCGGTCCGCCACTTTAACCATGTTAGGTGACAAGCAAAACCGACTTTTGTGACAGATAACTGACCCAAAAGGTGGATCACTCCGATAGTAAAGTGACGTTGCTCGGTTGGGCTTGCGATCATAAGGTCAGGCCAGTCCTGGACTTATCAAATCGCGGAGCCCCATTTGGCCAAGAGCCTCCCTGCCACCCCCGGAGCGGATTTTCCGCCTCTGCCATTGACGGTGGCTCATGCTGGGTTCGAGCCGGCATCTTCCTTGCTGTCGCGGCTCGCGGCCAGGAATGGTGCCCGCTCCATGCGGCGGTTCTGCGGCGACATCGCTTTTCCCGTCGATCCGCTCTTCCGTGGCGAGAAGGTCGCCATCGAGCAACTGGCACAACTGGCAGGCTGCGATGCGGCCTCATTGGAGCGGGTGTCTATCCGTCATCTTGGCAAGGGCCATTTTCGTCTGCGCGATGAATTTGCCTCTCTTCAGAGCTTTCAGCGCGCCCGCGTCCGTGTTTGTCCAGAATGTGCGAGGTCTGAGGTTCCATCCGCAGCTGAGTCGTGGCGCTTACCTCGTCGCCTCTACTGGAAATTCTCGTCGATTAGAAGTTGCCCGGATCACGGATGCATGCTCGTGTCCCTACCCGCCCAGAAATTCTACAAGGATGCCAAAGACTTTGCCGCGCAGCTCCGGAAGTATCACGGCTGGATACTGGACCAGCCGGTGACACAAGCGAACCACAGCGCTTTCGAGCTGTATCTCACTAACCGCATCCTGAGCGAGCGGGGTGAGCGATGGATTGATCGCCTGGAACTCAATGTGGTGTCCCGCGCATGTGAAGTGCTGGGCCTGCGCATTGCGAAGGGGCCAGACGCTGCGCTGAAGGGACACAGCGAGACCGAATGGATGAGGTATGGCGCTCAGGGCTACGACATATTGAAAGACGGTTCCGCAGCGCTCTCTGACTGCCTTGATGCGATGGCCCGTGAGGACGGGGTGGATAGCAGGTTCTTCGGTCGGCTCTTTGGACCTTGGATGGCATGGCTGAAAAGTCGCAGTCTCGGCGATGAGTTCGAGCCGCTACGTGACGTGGTGCGGCGGCACGTATTCGACAACTTCTCCGTCAGAAAAGGTGTGCTGGTTCTTGGGGTGCCTTCGGATGGAATGGCTTCGTTGAACTCACGGAAATCTCTGCTACTCAAGGGGTTTGCCAAGGATCATGCGAGGGATCTGATTTACCGTGGTCTCGCAGAGCGTGTTGCGGATGGTAATATCATTGCATTAAACTTCGTCACCGAGCAAATGCTCGCCGCGTATGAGCGTGAGAAGACGTGCTTTCGAGGAACAGAGTGTCGGCCTAACGATCTTGCGGACAAAGCCGAACGGCAAGGTGGCAGCCGTGTTTCCGTCAGTGAGGCCGCACGGGAGCTACGAGTCACAATCAAAACTGTTAGTTATCTGGTTCGTCACGGAATGCTCTGTGGCTCGGACGCTTCTGGTCTCTATCGTCGCGGCACGACTGTCGTCACAACTGATAGCGTGGCGCAGTTCCAAGCAAGCTTCATATCCTTGGGTGAACTCGCCTTGATTACACAGCGTCCACAGGGGGCGCTTTCGATGAAGCTTAGAAATGCCAACGTGGCACTATTGGCGATGCCACCTGACTTGAGCCGGATCTACTGGCGCGAGGACGTGAGTAATTATGCAACAAACGAGGAATAACGTTTCCGGCCCTGAGCCGCTGCTCGACTACCTCAAAGCCAAAGTCTGCTTCGCGCCCTTTCGCGCACTCATTTCGGCCATTCCAGCCGCCTTCTGAAATTGCCAATAGCACCACTTCGGATCGGCGGCATGCCTTCCCTGAGCAAGCAAGAGGCTAGGCCAATTGTTCAAGCGGGAGTTCCTCCACCCCTTCGACCCCAAACAGATGCGTCACGGCCTTCAAGGCGGTTTCAGATAAGGTCTGAGTGGCGAGCACGGCAAGGCGATTCATGGGCCGGGATATCGACACGTAGAACAGGTTTCGGGAGCGATAGAAAGCTTTGGTGTTCTTTGTTGTTAGGCCTCTAGTTTCCAGCAATTCAAGCAGTTGAGGCCAATTGTAATGGTTCCATCCACCTCCGAGGACGACCAGAACGTTCTCGAACTGGGCACCCTTGACGCTGTGCTGCGTCGCGAATGGAGTAAAGCCCTCGACGAACTTGGCGACCTCGATGATTTCTACATAGGGCACTTCCCGCAGATTGGCATGCCTTTGCAGAGCCCCCATATCTTCGGGAATCGGTTGTCCTTGGAGCGCTTTAAGATCGTCCTCTCTCTTGATGATCCGCGACGAGAGAGCCGGACGGCTCGTCTGCTTGAGGTGATCAATTACCTTACCGATAGTGCCATCGCCTCTCAGTTTGAGAAGATGGTCCATATCGGCGCGCCAGGCGAGTTTGTCTGCGTGGCTTCGAATAGCTGGACCGGCCCCGAAAATATCGAACATTTTCCCGTAGTCGCCGTCTGAATAAGCAGCACACATCGGCTCGACGACCTCGGTCAGCAACTTGACGACTGGGTCCTCCTTTTTGACAAATTGATCGTTTCGCCCCTTGAAGACCTCTGCAATATCCGGATAGCCCTGTTCAGCAGCAAGAACACTGTGGGTCAGCATCAAAACCTTGGTTTTCTCCGGCACCCAACCTTCAGCTTCTAGGCGCGCCATCAGGTTGATCCTGGCCGCTTTCGCCATTTCAGGCGGTAAGTCGTTCTTGGAATGGGGAGAGTTGGTCCTCTCCCCATTGTAGGCGTTAGCGTGGAAAAAGCGTGCCTCGCCCGGCAGATCAGGGTCGCTAACGACCTGTGGCAATTCGGATCGCAGTCGGTTCAAAACATTGACGATGGGTTGCGCCGAGCGAAAATTCGATCCCTTATCGATAGCCTCGACAGAGTAATGAGCGAGCTCGTATTCGCTCCGATAGATCGTTTGCCAGTGATCGCCGAACAACCCAACCATCGGACCACCGTCGCCCTTGAAAAATTGTTCGTCGATCGCATTCATGAAGTCGCGATCCGTGTCCTGGTATTCGTCGATGAACAGTACGGGAAACTGCTGCGTGAGAAGACGCTTGAACTTCTCCAATGACAGCAGCTTGGCCATAAGCGCCGGGATATCGTCATGCGCGAGCGATATCTGGTCTTCTTCGATCCGGAAGAACCCCAAATCGTAGACCACAGCCCTCTCGCCAATACCACCGGCTTCAATGATCGCCGCCGATCGCCTTTCCAGCTCCGGCAGCAAAGACCGCAAAGCGGATTGGAACGAAGCCATGAAGCCCCAAGAGAATGCATGGATCGTTTCCACCAAGATTGCCGGATGATCTTCGATATCCACGGCGATTTCGTCACGAGCGACTTCGGTAAAGGTGATGCACGCGACGCGTTGACCGGCCTGAACCAGTGAACGCCCCCGCTCGGCTATGACCTTCTTGAGGGCGGCTACAAGTGAATAGGTCTTGCCTGCGCCTGCGCCCGCCTCAAGTCGGAAGCTCTTTCCTGCATCGAGGCAGGCGTCGACCTTAGCCTGTGCCGCTTGCGCCGCGATGATGGCGGGATTTTCCACTGATTTGGTCACGACGCCGCTTCCGAAGCTTTGCTATCGGTGTCCGGCGGTTGGACCGGCGGCAGCTCGGAAGGCGGTGGAGGTGGCTCAGCCAGCCAGGCCAATCCTTCGCGGATGTAACGCGGCGCCACCCAATCCTTTTCCCTGATAGCGAATTGCAGGGCGGTATCCGCTTTCCCCATATCCTTGGCCATTTCCCATGCGTCGGATGCCATGCTCTCATCTTCTTCGAGTTCAAAACGCTTGGGATTGGCTAGTACCAAGGCGTCTTCGAAACTACGGGCACAAACGTCTGTCCCTTTCACCTCCGGAATCTGATACGCGAGTCGGCGGACCCCTGAAGTTTTCTCCTCGTCCGTCTTGGCAAGCAGATCTAAAGGCTTGATGTGGGGTGGGTTAGGGCTGGAAGTCGTGTCGAACCAATGCCTGATGGCCGAATTACTGGTGCGTTCGCCATCCACTACAAGACACTTTTTGTACTTGGTGGTGTCCTTTCCAGTCTTCGTCTTCGCCGCGACGCCAATGACGGAGTCTATGTCGGTTATGACGAGCGTTTTGAGTTCCAGAAAGTCGATCAGGGGATAGAACAGGTGGGCGTATGCACCACCCACTTCCATTGTAGTCACGTACTGCCGGGCTAGTTTGTGCTCAATCGGGAGCTTCAAGTCCGCTAGGTCGCATAATTTCGGCACGAGAATGCGCTCCGTCGTTCCCTCCACCATGATCGCCTTGTCGGCGAAGTAAAGGTCGCATTTCGTGAGCGTCATGTATTGGTGCAGGAAGTCCTTATCTGGGTCCGGGATGGTCGCCATGCCCTTTTTGAAGTCCTTGACCTTCGTCTCTCGAGCGCCTGCGACGACCGGGTCCGCGTTGAGGAAGTAGCGGACCGCTTCAAACGTGGCAGCATTGGCGACGTGAGGCGAGTGGGTCGTGATGACGAACTGTACCTTCCACGCCGGTTCATCGGGATATCCTTCAGATAACTTGGCGACAGCCTTTTGCAGTTGGGCAATAAAAACCTCCTGCATTTGCGGATGGAGGTGAGCCTCGGGCTCTTCGATGAAAATTAGATGCGTGTTCGGCCGCGTTTCCCGAGCCCTGTATTCCTTGTGAAAGCTCTGCAACTGAAGCAGCATATAAATGAGATTGCGGGTACCAAGTCCGTTATAGCCCTCGGGTAGATGTACCCCATCGTTGCTGGCATAGACGACCTTTGTGTGATCGTTGAGCAGGGCCTCGACATTCAAGACCGTCTCTGGACGCAACGTCGTGTCGTTAGGCCCCGGAAAGCCGAGAACGTCCATCGCGGGCAGCAGGCCCGCTAGAACTGCATCGAAATCCTCCTGGACTCCGCGTTCAATTCCCTCGACCGAAGACTTCAGCTGCGCGGCGAGTAACTGATCGGCCACCGCGGCGGTGGGGGCTTTGGCGGTCTTGTAGAGATTGCCTAAGAGGCTACCTATGACGTCGGCGTCGCCATGGCCAGAATGATCGAGTGTTCTTTGCGCCCGCACCAGATCCCACTTCATCAGCGCATTGAGATGGTTCATATTCAGGCGACGTCGATTGCTCGGGGTGGTCGGATCGAGTGCCCACACTTCGATTTCATACGCGGATCCGAGTATTTCCTTGATGTGGCGATAGAACTCAACCTCCGGTTCGAAGGCTTCGGCGTCGGCCTCGAAATCCAAGAGGCTCGATAGGGCCGATAATCGAGGCGCGTAGATAAAATGCGCGATGGCAATATCCGAATTGGCATCGAGGTCGATCATAAAGGACGACATCGGACCGATGTCGTGCGCTGCCTTGTCGTAGCTCATGGTAATTGTGATCGCAATCGTTGGCAGCATGGCGAGCACGTCCTGAGGGGCTGTCCCCGCCAGCCTGGCTTTCCTTGCAGCGGCAAACTTGGTGCGACCCGCAGCCGAGAAATCTTGCAGCCTGAAAGATGAACCGCCTGATCCAAAGCATCTAAAAACGTCAGTGAGAGACGTCTTCCCGCTGTTGTTTCGACCCACTACCACCGTCGCCGTGTCTTCGAGCATAAGCTCTACGTCACGCAGTAAGCGGAATCCTTGAACCCGAACTTTTTTAATGCGCACACGTGCTCTCCGAAATTACCAGCTTCATGCGAGTGGAAACTTGTCTTCCGCAAATAGTCAAGAATTGTGGATTTTGGCCGGAGGAATTCATGGTTGTTCTTCCGACTGTCGAATGCTGGGGCATTTATCATTACCAGATGTAGGCATTACAGCAAAGGCCACCGAACCTACCATTTGGTACGGCTCACGGACATGGCTTGGCAAGGTCCTCTTCCTGCGCATCTTAGTCATTTATGCGATCCGCGGCAAACGGCAGCTTCCCGCCGATTCTGTGGAAAAACTAACGTTTGCGAGCGCAGAAAGTGATGCGCTGAACAGAGCGCGAGCGCCTTTCTGGTCAGGCTTTGCGCGTTTGCTGCGGTGCGGGAAAGATCTTGGCC